>JBASEY010000001.1:0-31218 GCA_049652745.1 bacterium
TATCAATAAGATAACAGTGATTTTTTTTCGAAATCCGGGGCAACTTTCAAAAAATTTGACCTAATTGCAGTTTTTCCATATTTTTAATTTGTGAGTAGGATGCAAGACTTTTTACACACGCATCATATAATATCAAAAGCAAAATAATTTAAACAAAATC
Organism: bacterium; assembly: GCA_049652745.1. Lineage (GTDB taxonomy): Bacteria > CSSED10-310 > CSSED10-310 > CSSED10-310 > CSSED10-310 > JBASEY01. The sequence goes on from JBASEY010000001.1 coordinate 161, forward strand.
TAATCAAGATTTTTTCTCACGGCCCTTAGCCGATGCCCCTCCCCGATATTTTTCGACTGTTTCGATAACTATCCAAACGACAGGGCTCTTAGGCTGATTTAAGGGTTTATCTCCGCCAGGTATCAACTACTCCGTTGACCTGCATCTTCTAGACTGTTCATACCGCCACAGCTTAAAAACGAATCAACAGCTTACAGGTATCAATCGGATTTTCCATGACTCAATTCGAGCACGGAAAGGCGTAAGTCACTAACGATCGCAACCTGCCGAGATTACCCATTAAAACCATAGCAGTCCGTAATCTAAATTTTATTGTACTCTAGTTCCAGACTAAAAAGATATTTGAGACAGTATTCCTGGAATAATAGCCGACACTTAACTCTTATTGAACTGATCTCGTTGAGTCAGCCAGACAGGCACAAACGGCGGTGTGAACAAATTGTAATGGTGGAGCTAGAGGGATTCGAACCCTCGACCTTCTGACTGCCAGTCAGACGCGCTCCCAACTGCGCCATAGCCCCAAAATCAATCTACATCAGTTCCGGTTTCTCTTTTTTCTTCGGTTCCGGCGGTTTTGCCTGGGACGTCTCCTTCTTCTCAATAGGTTTCGTGTCAGGCTTCGCCTTCTTCTCCGCTTCCTTTTCACCAGGTTTGCGCGGAATCGGGGTCACCGTCGTTTCCTGAGAACCGGACTCAGTGCTCTTTTTACCCTCTACCGACGCTTTTGTCACGTCTTTTTTTTCACGCTGCCCCACAGGAGCATCCTTTTTCACCTCTTTTTCCTTTGTTTCCCGTTGTTTAGAGCTGGAATTTTCCTCTGCCTTCCTAAACATAATCGGCTTTCTCTCAAATTCCGGCTTCTCCTCTACCGGCGCACCCGCCGTCAACTGCCGAGGCATATCCGCTTTGATGATCAGATCACGCAAAGCATCCTCGAGAACTGTTAGTTCGACTTCAATTTTCTCGATTCGCTGGATCTGAGGTTCAATTTCCTTGTCTGTCAACGCTTTCTTTTTATATAACCGAAATACCAGATTCCCCAAACGAGCGATCTCAGCCGAACGCTTTTTCTCACACGCGGAGATCTCCCACCGCTTCCGAACGATCTGATAATTCCGGAACATGTTGTCACTGAAAGATCGCAGTTTACCTCGCCAATCACTCTTTTCCTGAGCATTCTGATTCATAATCCGTCTCCCCTAGAAAGCAAAATCATATCATATCAATCCTCTTGTTTTTCGTCAACCATCCATCACCCAGGAGCAAGTAGCGAGGTCAATATCCAATAACTAATCATCAAGTGTTAGTATTCAGTAATTGTAGGTTTTTGGTTTAAATCAGAAATCTCAGCAATTTAAATCAACCGAAAGACATAACCAGAAACCAGGAACCTCGCTCGCCGAGCGCTACTCAGCACTCAGGACTCAGGACTCAGCACTAATCGGGGGACAGACTTCCAGAAATAAGCGAAATAAGCGAGGCTGAAAATCCGAGCTTCTTTTAGAGGGACAGACTTCCAATTTTATGTTCTCGAATCGAAGTTTGTTTCAGGGGACAGACATCTGGAAATAGCATGCCGCGTCAGCGGAAGGCCCAGAGACCAAGAGACCAGAAACAGTGTTCGCAGAACGCTCGTGCTCATGGTATAGTTCGCGCTGTATGTAGTGAACGGACACCGACATGCAGACAATACTTGAAATTAAGGGTTTGACAGCGACATTTTCATCATCCACCGAAACGGTCACTGCCGTTGACAACGTCGATCTGCATATCGATCGCGGCGAAATTCTCTGTCTGGTCGGAGAATCCGGCTGCGGTAAAAGCGTCACCGCCCTGTCGATCATGGGCCTGCTTCAGTCTCCCCCTGCCAAAATCACCGCCGGTTCCATCCTGTTCAAAGGTACCAACCTGCGTTCACTATCTGATAAACATCTGCGACGGATACGCGGCAAAGAAATTGCGATGATTTTTCAGGAGCCGATGACATCACTGAACCCGGTCTTTACGATCGGCTCCCAAATAATGGAATCAATCCTGCTGCATCAGTCAATTCCACGAAGAGAAGCTCGGGCACGTGTTCTAGATCTTTTGAAAACCGTCGCGATACCCGATCCTGAACAGCGGTTTCGTGAATATCCGCACCAGCTTTCCGGAGGCATGCGACAGCGGGCGATGATTGCAATGGCGCTGGCCTGCAACCCCGATCTGCTGATCGCCGATGAACCCACGACGGCGCTCGATGTGACGATTCAAGCTCAAATACTGGAACTGTTGCTCCAGTTGCGGGAACAGTTCGGCCTGGCAATACTGCTGATAACGCACGATTTAGGCATTGTGGCGGAAACAGCCGATAGAGTCGCCGTGATGTACGCAGGCCGACTGGTAGAAAGCGCCGCTGCCGCCGACCTGTTCGCCAGCCCATTGCATCCATATTCCCAAGGCCTGATCCAATCGGCCAAACTGATGGGTTCATCTGATTCGGTCGATGATTACACATCCCTTTCATTCAGTCAGACCAAACGCTCCAGCCGAAAAAAGTTGCCTGCCATCGATGGTTCGGTTCCATCCCTGTCCTCTCTGCCACCCGGATGCGCCTTTGCGCCTCGATGCCGCCATGCAACAGAAGCATGCTCGCATCCTTCCGCGGTGGAGTTCATGCATGAACCCCGGCCCGGTCGATTTGTTCGATGTCTTTTGTATGAAAGCTCCGACTCATGAATCCGCTGCTGCAAATACAGAATTTAAAAAAATATTTTCCTGTTCGGAAAGGCGTGTTCTCACGCACGGCAGCCTGGGTCAAAGCCGTCGACGACGTCTCTTTCGACGTTCAAGCCGGTGAAACCCTAGGAATTGTCGGCGAATCCGGCTGCGGCAAAACGACAATCGGTCGCTGTATTTTGCGCCTTGAAGAACCCACTTCCGGCAGAATCCTTTTCGATGGTCAGGATTTGGCGCAATTGACGCCGCGGGCGATGCGGACAATCAGACGCGATATTCAAATCATTTTTCAGGACCCCTATTCCAGCTTGAATCCGCGTATGACGGTGTCGGGAATTATCGAGGAGGCATTGATCATTCACGGTATCGGTGAGCCGCAATCCCGACGGGAGCGCGTCGGTGAATTGCTTCGCCAGGTTGGCCTTCCTGAGACCTGCCGCGATAAATATCCTCACGAGTTTTCCGGTGGTCAGCGGCAGCGCATCGGGATCGCACGTGCTTTGGCGTTGAACCCGCGTCTGGTTGTCTGTGACGAAGCCGTCAGCGCACTGGATGTTTCCGTCAGAGCCCAAATCATCAATTTATTGGATGAACTTCAGGAAACATACGGACTTACGTACATCTTTATCGCGCATGATTTATCGGTGATCCACCATTTTTCGACCCGCGTTGCGGTGATGTATTTAGGAAAAATCATGGAAATCGCCACGCCTGAAAAACTTTATACGCGTCCTGCTCACCCTTATACGCAAGCGCTTCTATCATCGGCTCCCGTCCCGGATCCGACGGCAAAACACTCGCGGATTCTGCTGGAAGGAGACGTGCCGACGCCTTTGAATCCGCCGTCCGGGTGCCGCTTCCGCACGCGCTGTTTTATCGGGAAAAACGAGGCTGTCTGTAGGGATTTCGAGCCTGTTTTGACGTTTTGCGAGACGGGTCACGAAGTGGCATGTCATTTTTCGCGATTTAAATAGTTTTTTTTTGTCGACTGATGTAGTATGGTGCCGGTGATTATCCGGAGAGGGTAATTCCATTGTAAATCATAAAAAGACGACTTATTCAGGAGGTATCGGAACATGGTCGCAGGGTTTGAACAATTCGCTTTATTAATGTACTTCAACAAAGGCGGTCCGATTATGTGGCCTTTGCTCGGAATCAGCATCTGGGTTATCGGCATGGTTATCGAGCGCTTCATTCATTACTATCGAGTTTCCATCAACACGCCTGAGTTTTTGCAAAAAATCAGGAAATTGTTGGAGGGCGCCAAGATTAAGGACGCCATCACACTGTGTGAAAATTACAAGGGTCCGATTGCGTCGATCATGAAAGCCGGCCTATTGAAAACAGGTAAATCGCGTGAAGAGATCGAAACGGCGATTGCCGCTTCGGGCGGCATTGAAATGTCGCGTTTGGAGCGTGGTCTAGCCGGTCTTGCAACCTCGTCATCGATTGCGCCTTTGCTGGGATTTCTTGGCACCGTTACCGGTATGATCCGAGCATTCGACGCCATCGCCGCTCACGGTATGAACAACCCGGCGATGGTCGCGTCCGGTATCTCCGAAGCCTTGATTACAACGGCTGCCGGACTGATCATCGGTATTCCGGCCATGACGTTCTATAATTATTTTACGTCTAAAGTCCGTAAATTGGTGCTGGAAATGGAAGAATCGAGCGGCCTGTTATTGGAGTTCATGGACGAATTGTCTGCATCTGTTGAAGAATAATTATCAACGCGAACAAAGGATGTTGTAATGTACTTTAAACGCTCAAGAGTCACAGAGACGAAGGCAGAAGTGCCAAATGCGTCGATGTCCGATATTGCGTTCCTTTTGTTGATATTTTTCATGGTTACGACAACGTTCACCGTTGACAGAGTCACCGTAGAACTGCCGCGAACGACGTCTCGAACGGGAATAGAAAAAGATCACGAAATCATTTCCGTTCAGACGAACGGTTTCATTCAGTTTCGGGGCGAACGGGTGATGATGGCGGACATTCAGCCTATGGCCTCCATGGAAATAGCTAAAAATCAGGATAGAATTTTCCTGTTGAAAATTGACAAAGGAGTGCGCTGGGAACTTGTCGACGAACTTCTGGAACAGCTCCGCCTGGCGCGTGTTAGAAACTTGAGTCTTCCGACAAACCCCAAGACGGAGTAGTGAGGTAATTATGCGATTTTCACGTTCTTCAAAAGTAGAAGCCGAAATCCCGAATGCTTCGATGTCGGATATCGCGTTTCTTCTTCTGATATTCTTTATGGTTACAACCGCCTTCGCCGCTCAGCAAGGCATCGATTTCCGCCTTCCGGCACCCTCGAAAGATCGAGAGGATATTCAAGAAAAAGAACTGGAAGCCATCACCATCCAAGTCCTGGCTTCCGGCCGATTAGTCATCGACGGTATGCCGAAAAACTTGAGTGATATCGCGCCGTATATTCGTCCCGTCCTGGCGGTCGACCCGAAAAAATTCGTTATCATTCAAATGGATATGGATTCGGCATACGGTCACATGATGGATGTTCTGGACCAATTGAAATTACTGAACGTTCAGAATATCGCTCTGCCTTCACGACAGGAAATGCGATCATGGTAACCATGAATCTGGGGCCAACACAATGAATTATGATATTATTCATGAACAAAAAGAGATTCTAAGGCGCAGGGACCGAATCAGCTTGGACTGGGCTATTCTGATGGCCATCATCCTTCATACCCTGATTCTGTATATTCCTCCTATCGCCAAATTCGAAACACAAAGAGTCTGGCAACAGGAACAAAAAGAGACCATGCAAATGGCCCGTTACAGTCCGCCGCCGCCTCCCCCTGAAGAAATGCCGGCTGAACAGCAAGTGCAGAAAAAACAACAGGTCCTTGCAAAACCGATTCCACAACGGGAAGCCGTGGACCTGGACAATATTGTCGTTGTCGAAGACGATTTCGAACTCGTCTACGATCCCGCCGATCTCGAAACAATCGAATTCGCCGACCCTCAAGCTCTGCCGGATGAACCTCTGCGCGTGGGCGGCGACGTCCGAGCGCCGACAATTCTCAAACGAGTCGAACCCAAATATCCCGAAATCGCCAGACGAGCTAGAATACAGGGCCTGGTCATCCTGGAAGCTATCATCGATAAAAACGGCAATGTCAGAGATGTTAAAGTCATCAAATCACTGAACAGCCTGTGTGATGAGGCTGCAGTCGAAGCGGCTAAACAATGGAAATTTGAACCTGGAACACAAAATGATATCCCGATCGATGTCATTATGAACCTGACCGTTCAATTCATGTTGAAATAGTTTTTTGTAAATACCATAAAAAAGCGACGGATAGTCTCTCCGTCGCTTTTTTTTGCTCTGCTTAAACAGTAAGCCCTAACCGCAATGTTCTTTGGCTGATGCTGAACAAAAATCTACTTTGTCCGTATTAAATCGATAGATGAAGCGTGAAAACCACGCTCATCCAAAAAGAAAAAGCGATTTCTTGATTTAAAATCTTGGCTTAGTATTGTCTATTCTCATTTTGCGTTATAGGCTTGCCTGGTCTAATGGAAGGAGGCTCCCGTGCATATTATGACCTCGATCCTAGGATTGATCCTGATCACCGGCTTGCCGGTATCGGCTGAAATTTCTTCCGAATCGACCGATTCCAAACCCAGCGTCGTTCTGACCCTCGATGACTGCATCGCCAAAGCCCTGGAAAATAATATCGACCTCAAAAATCTGCTGGATCGCCTGCCTGTTTCACATGAGCGTATTCGCGACGCAAAACGTAAATTATGGCCGTCTCTAGCCCTTGCCATTACCGATATTTCCAACTTGTCCGACCCAAAAGGCTTCTCCCCCGGCGACCCGTCACCTACACGAGGAACCATTCCAGGGGAAGGCCTACAGGCTTCGGCAGACTTGACCTTTCCGCTATATGACTTCGGCAGCAGACAATCAGGAATTCGTTTGGAAAAGGAATCATTGTCCCTGATCGAGACATCGATCAGCAAGATACACCAGGATATTGTCTATCAAGTCATCTCTCTTTACCTGTCCGTTCTGGAACGCCGAGCCGAAGTGGATGTGCGCACCGAACAACTCGCTCAGGCATACGAATCTTTGAATGTCGCAAAGGGACGACTGCATTTCGGCACTAGTATCGAATATGAAGTTCTGTTGGAAGAAGCCTATTTTGCCCAAGCTCAGGCAGATCTGCTTTCAACGGAAAATGCCCTGAAAAACGCCCGACGCACACTGCTGTTGGCGATGTACCAGGACATCAACACTGAGATTGAACTGGCTCCAATCGATATTGACGCGATAGTCGATATTTCTGATGCCGGCTTGATAGAGACCGCTGCTGCAAATCGCGTGGAGTTCCACCGTTACAATGCGGAAATCGAATCATATCGACAGCAACTGAAACTATTACAGGCGACTCGATACCCCAATCTCAATTTTTTCGCGTCTTACAGCCAGCAGGGTGACGATTTCGACACAATGAAACATGCTGATATCGCCTGGTCTGCAGGTCTCTCACTGCGCTTTTCCCCTTTTCGAGACGCCAATATCACTGGTTCTACATCGAGACACTGGCTCGATTCGTCGGATTTCATGCAGCGAAATTCGCTGGGAATTTCGCTGAACGACGGCAGCACAACACGAAGCCGTGAAGCGGAAATTCTGGTCACGTTGCGAAAACTCCAGATGGAGCTGGCGCATTTGAAAGACGTGGTTGGCGCCGAAGCGCTGACCGCCTGGGAAATGTACCAGGCAAGCCGATCTGTTTTATCGGCTCGGCAAAAAGGCCTGGCTGCGATGGAAGAAAATGAACGCATACAACAAAAACGCTATGAATTAGGGTTAAATCAGTATAAAGATGTCGTCGATGCCCGAGCGGAGCGTGTTGCCGCGAAAATTGCATTGAATCGAGCATCGTATTCAATGGAACATTACAAGATGAATCTTGAGTATGTTCTAGGTCTATTGGGTTACCAGGAGTCATCACAATGAAAATCAATACGCCGACAACCATTTATATCACTCTCGTTATTTTGTTGAGTTCCGCTTCCTGCGGCAGCCCTGGTAATCCACAATCGAATTCAAACACGCCTGGTGAAAATTCGGTTTCTGCAGAGCCGCTGCCGGTCGAAATCAAACTGGTGGAAATGGGAAGTATAGCTGAATATATTGAATCGACAGGAAATATTTATGCGGAATCACGTGTCACGATCTTTCCAAAAGCCACCGGACGAGTCGTTCAGGTCAATGTCGAAGAAGGTGATACCGTAAAAATCGGTCAAGTCCTGGCGCATTTGGAAGATGATGAACTGAAACTGCGCACGCAACAACTCGATATTTTAAGACGTCAGGCGAAAGAAAAACTTGAGAGAGCGGAAGAGCTTCATGAAAATCGGATGATCAGCCGCGAAGCCTATAACGATGCCGTCTATCGCCATGAAGATGCGGATGTCGCCTGGAAACTCGCACGTTTGAACCTGGACAACACACGCATACAAAGCCCGATCGACGGTGTCGTCGTGTCCAGAAAAATACGAATCGGCGATCTGGCCAGTATGTCAACGCCTATTTTCGAGATTATCGATCCGAAATCTCTGTTGATAGATATCTATCTCCCGGAAAAAGAAGCCGCACGGCTTCAACAGAAAATGCCGGCCGACATCATGCCCGATTCACTTCCGGGAACAGTGTTCAAAGCATCGATCCTGCGCATCAATCCTACGATCGATCCCGGCACGGGAACCGTCAAGGTGACCTTGGTTTTTAACGGCGATATCGATCGTCTCAATGCAGGCATGTTCGTAAGAGCCAGAATTGAGGTTGATTCACGGGATACAGCGGTGATTCTACCCAAACGTGCTTTGATACGTCAGCGTGACGAAAACCGCGTGTTCGTCGTCGACGATGCCGGCCGGGCCGAGCAGCGTTCTTTGGTCCTGGGACTGGAGAACATGCATTTCTACGAAGTCTTATCCGGACTCGAAGCAGGAGAAAAACTGATCATGGTAGGCCAACATATCGTCGAAGACGGTCAACCCGTAACCTGGACGGAAATTTCCCCTTCACCGGATTCCCTATCTACACCTTCGGCTCCACCTACCGATGATGAGACGGCGGCATGAGTATCGCAGCTTTTTCCATTAAACGCCGTGTGACGGTATTGATGGCCACTATCGGTGTCTTCGTACTTGGGTTTTTCTCCCTGAACAAATTGGAACTCAAATTGCTGCCGGAAATTTCCTACCCTTCCCTGACCATCCAAACTGAACTCGAAGGAGCGCCCCCGGAAGAAATCGAAGACCTGGTATCCCGTCCTATCGAAGAAGCTCTTGGAACCGTTTCAAAACTTCTGCAGATCACATCGATTTCACGCGCCGGCATCTCTGACGTCATCGTCGAATTCCAATGGGAAACCCCTATGGACAAAGCTCTGATGGATGTTCGAGAAAAAATCGATACCGTCATACTGCCCGATACCGCCGATCGACCACGTATTCTACGATATAACCCGGAAACTGAACCAATTTTGACGATCGCTCTGACCGGTGAAGACCTGGTCGCCCTTCATTCATTCGCCGACCAGGAAATGAAACCCAGACTCGAAACGCTGCCGGGCGTAGCTGCCGTCAGAATCCTTGGCGGCGACAAAGAAGAAATCCTGATAGAAATCGACACGCGGCGCCTGGCGACTCTTGGGCTGAGCTTGACGGATATCGCTCGAAAACTGCGGATGGAAAATATCAACCTTCCCGGAGGTATATTGGAAGAAGGTGATTCACGTTTCCTGGTGCGCACTCTGAACGAGTTTCAAACCGTCGAATCCATTTCCGATATCGTGATCAGTTCGGCGCGGGGTATCGATGTTCGATTGAAAGATATCGCCTCGATACATCGCACCGTTGTCGAACGAAAAACGATCACTCGAATGAACGGCCACCCCAGTGTCCTGATGGATATATACAAAGAAGGCGATGCGAACATCATCAAAGTCGCCGATGCTATAAGGCGTTTCACGGGCGCCGGTGGGCCGGGGGGCCGATCGCCGTTGGCGGCCATGCTGCCGGATGACATGAACCTGGAAATTATCAGTGACCAATCCACTTTTATCCGTGCCGCGCTACAGGAAGTACGGTCGACGGCAATACTCGGCTCGATTCTGGCTGTTCTCGTGATCTATGTTTTTCTTAGACATATCCCTAATACCGTCATTATTGGCTTTTCTATACCCATATCCATTGTTGCGACTTTTATCTTGATGCATTTCAAAGGGATCAGTTTGAACCTGATGAGCCTCGGCGGCCTTGCTTTGGGTATCGGCATGCTGGTGGACAATTCCATCGTGGTGCTGGAAAATATTTTCAGGATGCGGGAAACAGGGTTATCCGTTTCCGATGCCGCTCGAGCAGGCACCGAACAGGTTTCCACCGCCGTGACAGCCTCGACATTGACAACGATCGCCGTGTTTTTTCCGATTTTATTCGTGGGAGGTATCGCCGGACAACTGTTTAACGATCTCGCCTGGACGATCGCTTTCAGTCTTCTGGCTTCACTGGTCGTCGCCCTGAGTTTTATTCCAATGCTCGCTTCGTTGAAATTCAAGGAATCTTCCGATCCTCTCGATGTCATCGCCCTGGTTCAGCTTTGGCGAAACATATCCCCTTCGTTTGTGTCGCGACCCCTCCCGGTCCGGTTCGCATTGACACTCGCCGCCGTCACCTCCTCGATTTCAAAAAACATATCCCAACTGGTTCAGAATACGATTCGGACGGCGTTCAAACGTTTTCCCCATCCCAGGCCGCCGGTCTCCATCTTCCTGTCAATTCTCTTTTTTCCTTTCCGCCTGGCATATTCCATCCTGTCATTGTCTCTGACCGTAATTGCAGCAATCATCGTCAACGTCACCTGGATTTTGGCTGCGATACCGCTGGCTTTGATCAGAGGCGCCTGGGTATTGATCAGTTTCGTTATCCGCCCGATCCTGAACATCTTTCAATATTTTTTCACCTGGTTGCAATCGTTCTACAACCGTCTGCTGGCGGCATCGCTGCGCCACCCGGTGCATGCCCCTGTCATTGCGTTGATCCTGGTTATACTGATTTCGGGACTGATAGTGCCGCGCCTTGGTTTGGACTTGATCCCGACAATGGCTCAAGGCGAGTTTTTTATCGATATCAGGCTTCCGGTCGGTACTCCGTTAGAAGGCACTTCCGCCACTATCATGCGTATCGAATCCATCCTTCAGGGGATTGAAGAAGTTGAGTCCGTAAGTTCGATCATCGGCACGGACACGTCATCATCAGTGGCTTCAGGCGCTGAAGTCGAGCATATCGCCACAATCCAGGTTTTACTGAAACCCGACTATCGTAACCAAGCGGATGAATACCGTGTAATAGAAATTTTACGTCAGCGTTTGTCACAAGTCACAGGAATTCACAAACTGGATTTTCGTCGCCCGACCCTGTTTACTCTGCGCAGTCCGCTAGTGGTTGAAATCCGCGGCAACAACCTCGATGCGTTGATGAAATCATCGCAGACTCTGGCGGATAGACTTCGTCGTGAAGCGACGTTCAAAGACATCGTGACATCGATGGAATCCGGATATCCTGAAATTCAAGTTGTTTTCGATCGCGTCAAACTCGCCCGATTGGGATTGGCGCCCAGTGAGGTGGCGACGATCATGCGGAATGCCATTGAAGGCGATGTCCCTACGCGCTTCGGCTTGATAGGAGAAGAAATCGATATCCGGGTCAGAGCGGATCGTTCGATTGCGATGACGCTTGAAGAGTTGCGTGCGTTGGTGATCAATCCACGAGCCGCCTCGCCGATTTATCTGGGCGCCGTCGCCGATATCACGCATTCCATCGGCCCGAGTGAAATCCGTCGTGTCGGCCGCCACCGAGTCGCCATCGTCACTGCCGAGACGCCGTTTTTGGATTTACAGCGGGCAACCGACAGAGTCCACTCTATCATCGATCATCTCCCCCCCGTCACCGGCATCTATTATGCCGTTACCGGCCAGACGGAAGAGATGCGAGAATCGACACAAAGCATGCTTGTCGCTTTATTGATGGCCATCTTTTTGGTTTATCTGGTCATGGCTTCTCAATTTGAATCGCTCCTGCAGCCTTTGATCATCCTTTTTTCTATTCCGCTGGGATTTATCGGGGTTTTTCTTGGTCTTTACGTGTTTCAAATATCGTTATCGGCCGTCGTTTTTATAGGCTTTATCGTTCTAGCGGGTATTGTCGTCAACAATGCCATTATTTTGGTGGATACGATGAACTATCTTCTGCGCAAAGGCATGGAACCCGTTCAAGCCATACGTGATGCCGCCGATCAGAGATTGCGTCCCATTTTGATGACTGTCTTGACCACGGTTTTAGGCTTGGTTCCGATGTCTCTGGCTACCGGTCCGGGGGAAGAGATTCGGCGCCCGCTCGCTATCACCGTCATCCTTGGCCTGCTGGTCTCGACCCTGCTGACGCTGTTGTTGATCCCCACCATTTATTCGCTGATTTATCGGAAGAAGGTTGATATTCCTGTTCAGGAATCGGATGAGGTTTATTGAATGGTCAGCGAACGCACCTTTATACATCCGCTTCCTCGATGGGCTCATAGACGACCGATCACGGCGCTGATGACCTGTGCCAGCATGATTGTCATCGGCCTCTTCGCTTTGTATCAACTGCCAATCGAGTTTCTGCCTGATTCCGCAAGCCCGTGGATGTGGTTAAATGTGCCGTATTCCAATTCCACTCCTGAAGAGGTCGACAAATCCATTGCCAAGCCGCTGGAAGAACAGCTCAAATTGATGCGCTCGATCAAGCGGATCATCATCCGCTCTTCAACTTCAGGCTGTAGAGTCAATATTCAGTTCGAAAATGGTACAGACATGGACAATGCTTACCTGGAAGCCAGGGACGCCATCGACCGCGCCCGTGTAGATTTTCCTGACGATATCGGCCATATCGGACTTTTTCGCCATAAAAGTGACGATATTCCGGTTCTCTGGGTGGGTCTGGCGCTACCGACACATACTTCCGAAGAGTTGTATCGGCTTGTCAACGATCGCATCAAGCCGACTGTTGAGCGTGTTCCAGGTGTTGCATCCGTCGAGGTCCATGGGTTGATGGGAGAAAATCTATATATCGATTTGGATTTGGATCGCTTGCAAAGTCATGGCATCGATATCTATGAGCTGTTCCGTGACTTGTCCCTAGCGAACGAAGACCCATCCGTGGGTTCACTGAACGACGGTGGCACCCAGGTTCTTGTCAGGACCCTGTTTCGATTAAAATCCGTGGATGAGTATCGCTCATTGCCGGTGGCATCCGGAACTCTGACGCTGAAGGATATCGCTTCCGTCGCGCAACGTTTGCCTGAAACTGACTATATCAGCAGAATCAACGGTCAGACAGGTTTCAGTATTTCTGTGAACAAGGAATCCACTGCCAACACGGTCGAGGTCGCCTATAATGCACGGGCGGCTCTGGAAGCGCTGACCACGCAGCCGGAACTCGAAGGTTTGAACTTGACGCCTTTTTTCGATCAATCGCTGATGATCACCTCTTCATTGGAAAGCCTTTTTACGACAGGCTTGTGGGGCGCATTTTTTGCCTTGATCATCCTGTATTTGTTCATCCGTAACTTGACAACGACTTTCATAGTGATTGTCTCCGTACCGCTTTCCATTCTGACCGCCGTCGCCACCCTATATTTCGGCGGCTTCACGCTGAATATGGCCACGATGATGGGCTTGATGCTGGCGGTTGGAATGCTGGTCGATAACGCTATTGTATCGACGGAAAATATCTTTCGGTATCGCCAAACGATGCAAGAACCCGCTAAAGCGGCTGTTCTAGGCGCGTCGCAAGTCGGAACGGCAATCAATGCTTCGACGCTTACCACGATCATCGTCTTTCTACCGCTGTTTTTTGCCACAGGAGAAGTCGGAACCTGGATGCGACAAGTAGGTTTTCCAATTTCCGTCTCACTCATCGCATCCCTGTTCATCGCTTTATCGCTTGTTCCGCTGGCAATCACCCAAATCATTCGAAAACCTTTGGTTCATCGATCACGATGGATACCCAAAATCACCGGCATCTATCAACGGTTGATGGTGCTGTTTCTTGACCATAAGCTGGTCACGATTCTGGGCATTTTTGCCATTCTGGCTTCCAGTTTGATAGCTCTGCGCGGCATTCCATCAAATACAAAAAGCAATATGGGTATGCGCCAGATTTCAATTCGGATTAAACCACCTGAAAATGCCAACCTCGAACAGGTTGAAAAAATCGTGATAGCATTTGAAAAGGTAATACTTGAAAACAAAGACAAGCTCGATATCGCGAATATTTCAAGCGGCATTTCCGCTAGTCAAGGTCATATCCAGTTATTTTTAAAAGAAAGCGGTAAAAATTTGTTGCGTGAAGAAGAAGCGAAAAACCGCGTGCGTGACCTTTTACCCAAATTACCCGGCGTCACCTGGTGGTTCGGATGGATGGGAGGTGATACCGGCGGCGGAAACAATGTCGATGTGACATTCACAGGCAACTCTCCGGTAACGCTTCGCCGACTGGCGGAACAAGCGAAACCGCTCCTGTTGGCATCCCCCAATGTCGTCGATGTCACGACATCCGATGACAGCACGACACGGGAAATACATTTCAGCATCAATAGGGAACTGGCACAGAGTAACGGCATTTCAGCCACGGAGATCGCTCAGACTGTGGGTATCGCCCTGATGGGGCGCACCGTCAGCCGGTTCCAAACCGGTGAACAGGAAATCGATGTGCGTCTCCAACTGAGCAAACAGGATCGGGAGCATCTTTTCAATTTGTTGAACCTACCGGTATTTTCACCAGGAGGCCATGCCGTTCCTTTAAAAACACTGGTGGATTATGAAATTGTTCCTGGTCCTGATACCATCGTACGCGTCGATGGCAAAGTTGAGTATACGATTCAGATCGAGATGGCGGACAGCGACATGAAAACGGCCCGGGAGACAATTACAAAAGCTCTTGCGCCTATGAAGTTTCCATCGGGCCACGGCTGGAGACTTGGGCAAGTATTCTTCGATTTTGATATGAACATGAAGGACCTTGGGCAAGCTTTCGTACTGGCATCCATTCTCGTTCTACTGCTGCTCGGCGCTTTGTTCGAATCTCTACTGCATCCATTCACGATTTTTTTCAGCCTTCCTTTTGCCTTGGTTGGAGCCTTTTGGGCTCTTCGAATCACCGGATCCGAATTGAACATCATCAGCAATGTCGGTTTGATTATGCTGATCGGTATCGTCGTCAATAATGCCATCGTGCTAGTCGACCATATCAATCAACTCCGTGCAGCAGGAATGCCTCGACGAGATGCTTTGCTGCAGGCGGGAGAAGACCGTTTCCGCCCGATTGTCATGACCGCGTCGACCACTATCCTGGGCCTGTTCCCTATGGCGTTCGCTTCCAGTAATTTCTCGTCTGAAATCTATTCAACCCTGGCGATCACCGTCATGGGCGGCATGATCACTTCAACCATTCTTACCCTGCTGGTTCTACCTCTGGTTTACGATCTGATGGACGACTTTCAATTGACTATCCGAAAATGGCTGCATTCTTTTCAAATAACAGATTCCAGCAATGAAAAGATCTGATCCCAAATACAGAAAGCGCCTTACCCGTCAATTGGTCAAAAAAGGCGCCGGGACGACCTCTGAAGGCTGCTTCGAATACAATGTTTTTATCGATCGTCGAATAAAAAACATACGATTGACCTGGCGGCCTGGAAGCAAATTGACGATATCTCTTCCGTGGCGTGTCAATCCTGAAGAATCATCACGACTATTAAACGAACATCATACATGGATCACGACTTGCCAGGCCAAACATCGAACCCTGCTCGATCACCCGCAAATGCCTTCGTTGACCATCGGCGGCCGCCTGCTGTTTCGAGGCCGCTCGATGCCTATCGTTGTATCGCCTAATGGATCCAGCTTGTCCGACTTCGTTCTTGATCCCGATCAATTGGTTGTGCCGGACTTTTTGAAAAATGATTCCAACCCTGAAGATTCAATTGTAAAATGGCTCAAAGATCAGGCGAAAGAAATCCTAATACCCCATATCATTGAAACGGCTTCAGAGATGAATATATCCATAAAAAAATATGCCATACGTGATCAATCGACACGATGGGCAAGTTGGTCGTCCCGCAACCATATCAGTCTGAATTGGCGGCTGATTATGGCGCCGCCCGAAGTGTTTCACTATATAGCCGTTCATGAACTCACCCATGCGCTTCATCCCGACCATTCGAAACAGTTTTGGACTGCCGTAGCCGAACGGTGCCCGGACTGGAAAGAAAGAAGGGCTTGGTTAAAACAACATCAGTCTTTACTGTGGGCCTTCCGATGATTTATCCTGATCGATACCAAAACGACTTGAGAAGAAAGGAGTTCTAGCTTGACATTTACCACCATAACTCTTTTTTATCTGATTTTATATGTGATCAGACAGACAGTGGAAGTTTCATTGGAAATCGTGAATGCCAAGTATATTCAAGCAGCCAAAGACCGCCTGCCGGATCACCTGGTTGGAAAAATCGATATGCCGACCTATGTCAAATCCATCGATTATCACCTTTCAGGTTATCGATTCGGCATGATCACGCGGATTGTACGCATTTTGATTCATTGGCTCTTTATCGTTATCGGATTCCATTTTCTGGACAGCCGACTGCGCGCATTGAATATGAATCCCTATTGGACGGGTCTCGCTTTCTTCGGCTTGTACTATTTTATAGGCTTGATCATAGATTTACCGTTCAGCTTATACCACGATTTCGTTTTAGAAGATCGCTATGGCTTCAATAAAAAAACGTTAACCATATTCATCAGTGACAAAATTAAAGGCTTGGCTTTATTGGTCATATTGGGGGGTCCGCTTATTTTCGCTCTGTTATGGTTGATGAGATCCGCCGGGGCATTTTGGTGGATTTACTCCGCTGTCTTCATCATCTCCTTCCAAATTTTCGTGATCTGGATCGCTCCAACGGTCATATTTCCACTGTTCAATAAACTGTCGCCTTTGGAGGGCGAAAAAGGCGAGGCCGCCAAGCAATTGGCTGCAACAGCGAGCTTTCCGGTTAAAGAAGTGATGGTGATGGATGCATCGCGCCGTTCCGGCCACGCCGACGCTTTCTTCACTGGGTTTGGTAAAATAAAAAAAATCGTGCTTTTCGATACTCTTTTGAACAAGACAACGACAGACCAGACCCTGGCAGTGTTGGCACATGAAATCGGACATTATAAATTGAAACATATTCGAAAAAATCTATTGTTGGCAGGAACAGGCATTTTTATCTTTTTTGGTTTCATGGCTTTGATGAGAGAATGTCCTGTTTTTTACCATAGTTTGGGTTTTTCAATGATGTCGGATTATGCCGTTCTGATTATTTTCAGTATCATCTTTTCTGAGTTGTTATTTCCATTTCAAATGATCTTTACACGCCTGTCACGACGCTTTGAGTATGCCGCCGACGCTTTTGCCGTGAATTTGACTCAAAAGCCCGAAGCCCTTGTTGAAGCACTTGAAATCTTGCACACTGTCAATCTTTCTGCTCCTGTCGTCCACCCCGCCTACTCGGCATACCACTACTCGCATCCTGATCTGCCTGAACGCATCAAAGCAATTAGGCAATTGGAGTGAGGTCAGTGAGTTGAAAAGTTGAAATAACTTTTAAAACAATAGGAAATAATGCGGGCTTTTTTTTAGAGGGACAGACTTCCAATTCCGTAGCTTCGGATGTTAGATAAATTCTGGGGACAGACTTCCAATTTTAATCGCCGACGATTGAGTTAAAGCGGGGCCGGTCGGAGCATCGGAAGTTAATCCAGAGGATTGTGGGCATCACCCCGAAAAAAAAACCTCATCCCCCGGCCCCTTCTCCATTGCTGGAAAGGGGGGGCTGTATTTCGGGGACAGACATCCGTACTGGTACTGGGGGACAGACTTCCAGAAAAACAGAACGAGCCAGCTATTATTTCTGATTTTTGAACCTGTAAGACCGAAACATCTGCGACTGCCGCATATATGTGTCATCTGTGAATAAATAAAAATTTTTCCTAATGTTTGAGCAATTAAATTTCTTTTGAGGATTTAGGTGTTATTGGCGTTCATTCGCGATTTATAAAAGCTACAACTGAAACAGCACAAGCAGAGCAAATCTTGACAGAGGCTACTCGGCTTGCGACACTGAAGACGGATCGATTTTTAAGGAGGTATTGATGAATTATTGGCATAGTATAACGGTTTTGCTGGGACTTATTCTTCTGTTTTGGGGCTTTTGGGCATCGTTCAAAGCTCGAAAACCCTGGGATATCATCGGGTCGATCCTTTCACCGATAGGTTTGTTTACGGCAATTCTCGGAGCGCTCCTTATGTGCGTTCCTCATTTTTTTGGTTGATCCATGACCCAAGAGGATCATTCACGGGAGCTCGAAGACCTTCTCGGCAAAGCTAAAGCTCTTCATGCCGACGGTAAAACCCGTGAAGCGGTTGAATTGCTCGATTCCACGGATTCTTTTCAACATTCCGCCGGTCTATGGGCGCTTTCCGCACATTTTCATTATCTATTGGAAGAATTCCAGATCGCTGAATCGACTGCCAAGCGCGCTCTGGAGTTCAATCCACACAATCGTTTGGCGCTTCATACATTAGGCGAAATCGAAGCGAAAGCCGGTCGATATCCGGAAGCCGAGACCTGGTTTAAAGAAAGTATAGCCACCAATCCCAGGTCTTCCCACCCATATCTAAGGCTAGCATCGATTTACCTTTCCCAGCGTCTCTATGCCGAAGCGATCGATATTCTGAACAATGGCCTGGAAAAATTTGCCGGCCACCCGCAACTACTCGAGCGGCTGGAATATGCTCTGACAATGGATGGGCGCATCCAGGAAGCAAAACGGATAGGCAAAATCCGGCGCAAGGATAAACCGCAGGATACGGCTGACATGCGAGCACTCGTGAATCGCTTTGAAGGCATGTCGATCGATCAAGCCATAAAAAACCTGAAACGAATGGCCTCCATGGAGCATTACAAAGATGAACCGGTTCTACATGAGCAGCTTGCACGGTATCTGATGCAGAAGGAGCGCTGTGCCGAAGCGATACCTCACCTGAAAACACTGCTGCGTTTAAAACCTCGTAATGATTACGCCCGCTTGAACCTGGCGTATTGTCTTTTCAAAACCGGAACCGTCGATCCGGCATGGGATATTTTAACCACAATGGAATCCTATAAGAACGATGCTCATTTCAATTTGGTAAAGATCGAGGGTTTTATCGCTGATAATCGCCTGGGGGAAGCTCTGAACCTGTGCATCGACCAATTACGCCTTTATCCTCGAGATAAGCGGTTTCGTAAAGTGTTGCAAGTGTTGAAACGGAAAGGTGTTCGTCCACAGCAATCAGATCACGAAGAAACCGATTAAAACATGAATCGAAGCCCAAACCAGAGTTTTCGGCTGTCATGATCTCGATCGAAAGCATATCCAACATCAAATATCGCGGTGTCAAAAACCAAGCCGGAACCCACGGATAAAACCATAGGAGCGTCACCTTCCATCGGCATCGACACACCACCCCGCAGAACAAGCCGACGCTTGGCTCCAAAAAAGCCTTCAAATCCTGTCGCTAGTTCCTTGGCGTTCAAACGGTTGCCAAGAAGATCACGCTCTTTACCGATACTGTAATCCATACAGAACACAAATCGATCGGTCGGCTGAAACGCATATCCTATCCGATATTCAGGCTTGATTGTGATAGATGTGTCTTCAGTGACCTCAATAGAATATCGGTTCAGGTTCCTTCCGCTGATACCCAGACGATTGGGGCCGAAAACCATAACGATCCCGGCATCCCAACTCCATCGAGATACCGTAGTTGTGTCACCCGATTCGACCAATTCAATCATATCGTCCAAATCAACATTGGTTATTTCAGTAAATAATGGCGAAGAATAAAAGGTTTTAGCACGAATATATTTGCCGGAGACACCCATCGAGAAACCGCTGTCGCCGCCCAGCATCGTAAAACTCACTCCATATTCCTGCAGGTCCACTCCCGGCAGGCTGTAGCGCCACTCATCGGTTTCACCGGACGACTGTTCCGCCGCTAGATTCGAGCGATCGTATTGGGCATAGTAGATTTGTTGCTGGTTGAAAAACATGGCCATGTGGTTGTTGGCAATGACGAACGACATTGCTTCACCGCCGCGGAACAACCAGTCTTTCGATGCCAACTCCTTCATTCCTCTCGCAAGCTTCGATTCTGACCCTTCACCTTCTTCGTGCCACCGTTTCATCGACTCCATCGTCGCTTTGACATCTTCGGCATAAAGCGCGTCACGCCCATATTGCAGTTCAACGACCCATCCGGGCAAAACCACCAGAGCGCCGGGATTCCAATAGAATATCGAAGCGTCATTCGTCATTCCGGTGAATGCATTACCCATCCCCACCGCTCTAGCGCCATAGGAGTAATATGCCGACACGGGCAGGGCATTCCAAGAAACCATCAGGATGACTACCTGCAACAGAATGATTTGCAACTTGATATTTTGCATATTTCGATACTCCCAAACCGTTTCCGCCAACAGCAATTCCGCTGCAATGTACTATAGCATGGTTCGAAAAATAGCTAAAGACATTGAGTTTTGACCTCAACGAACACGTGAGCTCCTAAAATTTGTCCTGCGAGTCAACCCTTATGATCGATGAACTCTGGACATCCGGCGCGAATAAAAAAACGGGCTGTCGCTTTCATAAATTGACAGTGTCGGGATATCTTTTTTCGAAACAAAGAAAAAGTGAAAATCAGAGTGTCCCTTAACTCTTGAAATATCTTGAGACCTTCAAGGTAAGGGGTTAAACCACTTAAACATATGGGATAGGGTCCTGCACGTTATTTTTGGCAAAACCTTCCAGCCGCAACCGGCAAGAGTCACAAACTCCACAAGCTTTTTCGCAGTTCTGATAACAAGACCAGCTCAAATGCAGCGGCGCACCGATTTTCAAGCCCAGCGCCACGATTTCGTGTTTCGCCAAATTCATCAACGGCGCAACAACCCGGATATGGGTTTCCGGACGCGTTCCTTCCGCTGCCAAACGATTGAAAGCATCCAGGAAATCCTGTGTGCAGTCGGGATATCCGCTCCAATCCACCTGGTTTATACCGGTATAAATCGTTTCAGCTCCGATGACTTCCGCCCAAGAAACCGCGGCGGCCAGAAGGTTGGCATTCCGAAAAGGAACATAGGTTGCAGGAATCGATGGATCAGGCCTAGCTGGAACAGGTTGGCCTGGGTCTGTCAACGCCGACCCGCCGATAAGCGCAAAATGCGTCATCGGAATTACCAGCCGGAACGAGGCGCCGATAGCATCCGCTATTGCATGAAAGGCTTCAAGTTCACGTTCCGCCGTTCTCTGCCCATACTGCACATGAAACATAGCCGTTCGGTATGTTTGAGCAGCTACCGCTGCAGCGATACAGGAATCCAATCCGCCCGATGCGACAACAACGGCAAGCGGTTTGGATATAATCATGTTAAAAATCCTCAGAATTTGATTCTAGCGCCGACCTGATATTGCCGCGGGACACCCGGATAATTGGCCTGGCCGAAGTATCTTCCCGGCGGTTGGCTTTCATTGTATTCCATGTTGGCGAAATTGACCGTCCAGTTGTCCCAATTGAAGACATTGAATGCCTCCAAAAGACATTCCAGATCAAAGTGTTGAAACCTGAACGCATTGCTCACGCGTAAATCCAGCTTCTTATAATCCGGATGTCGGCCGGTGTTCCTGCCGATTTTGACCCATTCACCCGTCTTTTCATCCCGAAACCGCGGCGTATCGTTTGATGTATATCCATCGAAATTCCTGTCTCCGTTGACAATCGCTTTCCAGGGTTTACCGCTTTGAAACAGAAAGATACCTCCGATACTAAGCCGATACCAGTCGGGAAGCTGAATCAACTCGCTCAAATCATACAGACCGCTTAACACGAATTTATGGCGAATATCAAAATCGCTGTATGCCCATTCGGCATCCAAATCATACGCGTTTTCAGGGAAATCATACCCGACCATTTCGGTGCTGTTGGATGTCGACACATGATCTAAAGCCTGTGACCAAGTGTATGAAGCTAAAAATTGGTAATTATCGCTGAATCGCTTGGTAAATTTGACGTTGACCGCATAATATTTTGCTTCCGCATCATCGGTGAACTGGATGATCTTGCCGAATTCAAGGTTTCGCCTGACCCGGCTGAATTCATAGCGCCCGGAATAGTCGTTGTAAGTCGGTTGCTTCAGGTTGATATCGAACTTCCTCTCCAGATGCTTGGTTGCAGAATAAATACCTTCGACTTCTATAGAAAAATC
Source organism: bacterium (assembly GCA_049652745.1). Classification (GTDB taxonomy): domain Bacteria; phylum CSSED10-310; class CSSED10-310; order CSSED10-310; family CSSED10-310; genus JBASEY01. The sequence goes on from JBASEY010000001.1 coordinate 22,311, forward strand.
TTTGACGATTTCCCTCTCGATACCCAAGCTGAATCGATTGGTTTCTGGATGTTGGAAATCCGGCGCAAAAACGTAGATATCCGGAGCAAGCGTGCTTTCGCCTGGAAATTCCGGTATCCGATTAGGGTAATCCGGGAAATTGGGATGTTGAGGTCCCATCGAAACGGTGACAATTCGATAGCCGTTGTTAGCCAGAGCCTGAGCCAAGAGTATACTTGAAATCCGAGTATAGAATACGCCCCAGCCTGCACGAACGACTGTTTTATCGTCGTTGAAGGGAGCCCAGGCAACACCGATCCGAGGTCCCCAGTTGTCTTTATCGTCGGGAACAATCGTTGTCGGATTATATCTATCCGCATCATCGTCCGACCACCAGGGCAGGATATTCGCATTGGGATTGGGCATATTGGGAGTCGGGTTTTTCTGATATTCATACCGAAGACCGTAATTTATCGTCAGCCTTTCCAATGGCTGCCAGTTATCCTGAATATAAAAAGCGTAATCAGTGGTGTTCAAAGGCACTCGGCCTTCGTTGCCGGTGCGATCCCAAGCCTGAGTATAGGTGCTGGGATGATCCGGAAAATCATCGATACTCTCGAATTCATAACTGCCGCCACCGTCACGCAGAAATGTGTTGTTGATTTCTAGATAATTGATATCAAAACCGGATTTAATTTCATGTTTATCCCCCATCCACGTCAGGTTATCGGCAAATTGATAGCGCTTTTCGTCGACGATCGAAGGCAGATAAGAACGCTGGCCGAATGCCATATAATAACTCCCTCGTATGATAGTACCAGGATAGGTGGTGTCATTGGGTTCACGCGGTCGTTTTTCTTGAGCGACCTGCACTTTGAATTCGTTGTATATCGAGTGAGTGAGCAACGACGTCAATGATGCCACGATGCTGCTGGAATACGTGCGCTCAAAACCGTTGTATTCCTCGATACCGGATGTCACCGTACCGTTTTCGGAGATAAATCGTGAATAATTGTGCCGTATGGACAGTTGATGATCTGAATTGATGATCCAATCGATTTTCGTCAACAGAACATTGGCATCGTGAGTTTGAATATAATCATAGTTCCATTTTTCGAAATCATAGCTATCAGCTGCTTCTGGAAAGTCGCGATAATAACTGTTGCCTTCCCGATCTCCGTTACGAGTAAAGTATTTATCGAATGTTGGATAAATGGGTCTATCCTTCAATTGGCCATCATAAGCAATAAAAAAGAACAGCTTATCCTGCAGAATCGGGCCGCCGAGCGTGGCACCGAACTGACTTTGCTCATATTCTTCGAATTTGTTGCCCAACGCGTTTTTCTCGGAAAAATCCTGGTTCTGAAAATAGAAAAAAGCGCTTCCGGAAAACGTGTTTGTGCCACTTTTGGTCACGGCATTGATGATTCCACCGGTCGCTTTTCCGTATTCCGGTGAATAGGCATTGTTCAAAACGACGAATTCTTTCACAGCTTCTTGCGAAAAAGTGAACGGCGGCCGAGTTCCCCCTCTCTGTTCACCAAAAAAGGCCGAGTTGTTATCTGCGCCGTCCATCATCAAGTTGTTGGCATTACCGCGTTGACCGGCGATCTGAACTTTGTAGTCATGATAAATCGATCCAGGGGTCAACAAAAGGTGACTTTCAAAATTGCGATTGATCAATGGGAGGTTCTCGATCGCTTTCTGATTGACCGACGACCCGGAATTGACGTTGCTGACCTCAACCAAAGGCGCATCGGCCTCGACGACAATCGTCTCCTCATAGACAATCGGTTTCAACATGATATTCAGCGTGACGATGCTACCGATCGTCAATAATACTCCGTCTTGCTGATAAACAGAAAAACCCTCCTTCGACACAATGACCAAATAAGGTCCCAACGGCAATAATCTAGCTCGATAACGACCGTCTTTATACGACGTTATGGTCTGATGATACCCCGTTTCATTGTTGATCAATGTGATCTCGGCATCGTCGACCGGCTTGCCGTCCTGATCCTGAACCATGCCTTCTATGCTGCCTTTCGTCTGTGAAAAGACGCTGTCACTGCCGGCCATGACAGCAATCATGATGACAAGAAAACCAATCCATCTAGCAGCCAAACTCACCTGTTTCATTCAAAACCTCCTCATGTAATACGCGTAATAGCGCCTTTCATCATTGATAAGCCGGATTTATGCTTCAGTCAAAATCTCTTGGGCTTTTCTTTTCATCGCTTCCGGTAGCATAACACTCGCTCAATTCGCTTATCTAATCCCATCGGCTCATCTAAAATTAAATCCGGAGTTTCGATTGTAACTATCTTTTATCAAGCGTATCGAAAACACCGGATCATACTCCATCACATATTGAAAACGCTTGGCCTGTCAGCGGTATAAACCGAAGATTTCTAACCTAAAAACCGGTTGAAATGGGACAATACCGCCTGCCATAGGTTGAACTTAAAGTCGTAATGTCTATTGATAGCAAAACTCGAGCATTTCGACATTGCCGACGACATCGAAGGTTCCCGGCGATGTCATGACACCCCAGAATGCCAGACCTTCCGTCAGACTTCCCGCACCTTCCGGCCAGTAAAAACCGGGGATGATATCCTCATAAATCGTATCACCGGCAGGAATATTCACTGAGATCCCAAATAAATCTTCCCCAAAACTCGGATAGAAAAAGAACCAATCCAACACTTGCAAAGCGATATAGAGATCGACGTGCTTTGTTTCGGTACACGGATTTTTCATTGTCCAAACAGGGTTGAACAGGCGGCCGGCCGTAAAACAAATGCTCGCCGGATGTTCAAAAAATTCGAATTCCAGAACCGGTGCACAACCTCCAGAAGGTGTCGGTGTCGGTGTCCCTTCAGGCGGCGGCGTAGGCGTCGGTTCACCCGGGCACACCCAATCGCCTTCATCGCGGGGCCGTATTTTCCGCTCCCCAAAATGAAAATCACAAAAACCGACCAGGCAATCGTAAGTAAAACCGATACGAGGAGGCGGATCGTACTTACGAAGCAGCAAAGTCGCTTCTCCACTGCCGTCATCGATGGCGATATTTCCGAAACCATCGGGATTCGACAGCACCCTTGGATTTCGAAGCATGACGATACAAGATTCGATGGCTTCCGAGTTTCGCAATTGATTGGTCGTCACTTCAATCACAGGAGGCAGTGTTCCCCATTCCTGGAGCGCAAGCGGTGGAAACTCAGTTTCGTCTGAACAGTTGATCTGCGTTTTATCGTAAAACTCCTGGACAACACCGACGACTTCGACGATCTGGCCGCGCTGCGCCAATAAACGCTTGTCGCGATCGTAGATATCTATGCCTGCCCATTCCCCGCCACCGGGATCACACGCAACCGTGATAGCATATCCCAGACGTGGGCTTTCTACCGTGCAGATTCCTACGAATCTGACCCTGTCCCCTTCATTGACCCCGTCATACGTTTGAATCTGACGGGCCGTCACGGTCGGCACATCCGCTTTGACACTTTGGACAAAAGGAACGACCATCATTACAACAAGCAATGCTTTTATCAATGTTTTCATTCTGTTTACCTGCCACTCCTGTTTAAGGTTATTCTGTCAATGTTCATACGCCGAACCACCTATTCAGCGCGGATAACCATCGCTTTTTTTAGCTCAATTTTCATTGGAATGTCAAGGAGGATATCATAAAGCAGAGACATTTCTGAAATTGTCTTTTTCGGTTTTATATTTGGACAAACCAATTGGCCTTTACTCTAAATATGATGCCGGTTAAACTGAGCTTGGTTTATCAGGAGGACGGAAAATGCGAAAAAAATTTTTCAGCTCATTCATTCTGATCATGCTGATTGGCGCTGCCGAAACGTATGCAGCTCGATGGTTGTTCTGCGCCAAATGTATGCCTAACGCCGGTCAGCGTGCAGACTGGGTCATCGATGCCAAAGATCATCCGGGAAATTTTTCCGAAGCCGTGCGATTCCCGGATCCCAGCCAGTGTAAGATTGGAGCCGATACGCGGGAAACCATCTGGATGGGGGCCTATTCAAGTTGGGGCGTCGAACTGGTTCGGATGGGTCATTGGGTTGAAACCATCCCTCTACATGGCCGGATAACCTACGGGGATTGTGACCATGATCAGGACTTGAGTTTTTACGACGTCTTGGTCATCCCTGAACCTCAAGTCATGTATAAACCGGAAGAAGTCGATGCCATTTTGAATTTTGTCTATGACGGCGGCAGCCTCTTTTTGATCGGTAACCACTGCGGCTCGGATAGAAATAGCAATGGTTATGATTCATGCCGAATTTTCAAGGAAATGGATACTGCCGGTCATTTCGGCATCGAGTTTGAAACATATGACGGCTGCCTGGACAAGGAACCTCCTCCTGAATGCGCCGCCTGCAACTGGAATGAAATACGCAATACCAATTTCGTCTCCGATCACAACGATCCATTTATTTACGGACCATACGGCAGGGTTGAAGCGATCAAATTCAATGCCGCCACATCGATCATCATGCACCCGGACAAAAATTCTTCGGTAAAAGCTCATGCCTGGCGTAACAGGGCAACAGGCCATGGTCTTGCCGATGTAACCGTCGCCTCCGCTCTTTTCGGTGAAGGCAAGGTCGCTGCGATCGGCGACAGCGCTCCGGCAGATGACGGCACTGGTGATCCGGACTGTACTCTGCACAACAGTTGGGATTACCCGACTTCCAACAACAATTACCTGTTCATGAATATCAGTGCATGGTTGAGCACACGCGAAGGCATTCCGCTTCCGACCCGCACACCCTGCCCAAACCATACACCGTGGCCTTACTGTAACGGCACAGCGACTCCCGGCGCTCCAACTAATACACCTGCACCCACCAGCACACCCTACGACGCCCCGTTTGTCGATCTCTACACCAGCCAACTGGTCTATCGCAGCGGTGACACGTTCATTTTGTTTGAAGACATCAGCAACGCCGGGCTAGGAAGAATCATAAATTATTACCTGGCATTGGAAGTGGAAGGTATGTTCTTCTTCTCACCCAATTGGACGCAGGATATCATGTGGACAACCATGTATATTTCCAGCGGTTACAATCAAAGCCGGGAAGTGTTCAATTTCACCTGGCCGGATGCCGGACCGCTCCCCGGCGTGCGATTCTGGGCGCTGTTCACGGATCCGGAAACCGGTGAAATGGTCGGCGAATATGATGTGACGGAATTTTATGCTGTCTGACCGGCATATTTGCGTATCAACGGAATGATCACGCGCAAATCTTTTTGCTGAGTGACAATCGACGCCACTTTGCGCAGTTCATCGCTTTTGCTGTTGAACGCAATTGAGAAGCCTGCAGCTTGAGCTACGGAAACATCATTGAAATGATCGCCGACAAACACGGTATTCTGCATCGGAATTCCGGTGAGTCGAGCCACTTCCCTTAAACCGTCGGCTTTATGATCGATATCGAAAGGCGTCGCTTTCACACCGGCCAGAAAATGCTGTTCATCGAATACCAGTCGATTCAAAAACACGTGTGTGAACAGGCTTTGCCATTTCGGGAAAACCTGCTCCAATACAATATCCAACGAGCCGGAAACAATTCCCAACACATGGCCGTCGTCATGCAAAGTCTGTAATGTTTCCCTGGCTCCCGTCATGGGTTTGAGTTCGTCGATATATCGATGAAGATCGAATCGGGTAACATTTTTCTCCCGCCACATATCGATATCTTTTTGTGCCCATTCCGTATAGCTGATTTCTTTGTTCCAGAAAGCTTCGGACCATCGACGACGCTCGGCAGGGTCCGTCCCGACGGCGTTGTGCAGGGTCTGCCAGATAAAAACCGTATCGTCCACAAGTGTTCCATCCACATCAAAACATATCAGCAATTGTCGCACCCGTTTCCCCCTTTCGAAACAAATCGATCTTAGAGACTCTGGTGAGAACAATCAATATAAGAGTGGGATAGGGGACAGACATCTGTACTTTCAATATAAGTGGGATAGGGGACAGACATCTGTACTTTCAGGGGACAGACTTCCAATTTTGTGTTTGGATGATAATTCCGTTGGATGATAATTCCGGGGACAGACATCTGGAAATGGAAAATGGAAAAGAGGTAAGAAGTGGGGGGTTCAATATCCAATTTCCAATATCCAATCACCAAGTTTTGGAATTCAGAATCTATTGCCCTCTGGTTTTGGACAGCAAACTAACAGACCACAATCAACTGAAAATCCCCCCACTCAGCACTCAGCACTGAAGCGCTCGCAGAGCGCGCTAGCGGGACGGCCCGTATCCCCATTCCTTATACGCAATTTCACCCATGATATCGGTCATCTCAGGGTTCAACATAGCACCATAGAACCCTAGTCCTGTCACGATATCGGAGCCCGTATCCGGCCATTCAAACAGCGGAATGACAACAATTTCGGTTGTGCCGAACGGGACATCGATCAAATTGAAGTCGATCTCAGCATATTCCGGATAGTCGAAATACGCCCAGGACGGCCAGAACCAGAATTTGCCGTAAACTTCCAGGATGAAAAACGTCGGCACCTCACTCAATGGATCGCCCGGGTTGTCCAGATAGCCGGTAACGTAAAACTCGTCCCCTGGATGTGCCGTCTGAGGCATCTCCAGCCGCACACCCAGCGGATAGTCCGGTGTGGGCTCACCCAGCAAGCAGAATGCGAGATTATGGTCGTTATCATCGTATTTCCATTCATCTTCAATATAGCGAACACAGGAATAATCCGAGCCGATCGGGCCGGCATCAGCCCACCTGAACACGCATGATCCGCTGTCGACAGCCCGCACGGAAAGCCAACCACTTTCCAAGGTCACAGGCGCAGAAAGCTGAGCAGAATACTTATGAATAGCGCCGAAATAATAGGGATAATTGATCAAGAATTTTGTAGTAGGGGCTTTTGTCACCGTAATGGTCTCTTCATAGATAAGAGCGCCGGGAACCGGGCCGTATTCGTAGAATCTAATAATATAATCCAAGGATGGCTTCTCACATGGAATCGACATCTTGTTATCATTTTCTATACCCCAGAAATCGACGCCGAAAATCGGCTCGACCACACCGGTAAAATCATCGGCTGCAAAATCCCATTCTTTGTGAGCATCCGAATTAACTGCATCCTTCACAGTCTGTACAGGTTGAGCAAACAGATCGTCAGGTTCACAAAGTTGGCTGGGATCGATAGTAAAAAACGCCTGAACGGTATGCTCGACATCCATCATCAATGTCGTGACAAGCTGACTGGAATATCTTTCCCCATCAACTTCCCAGTAGTCAAGTTTATATCCCGGATTACCCATGCCTCTTAAAGTGACAGGAGCATCTTTGACCACCGTATGAACACCGGCGGCCGGCTCGGTCACTCCGTTGCCGTCGGAAGCCAGGACGGTCAGATTGATGGGTTCACCAATACAAACATTGTCGATATTCCATCTATACAAGTCATTCGTATGACCCTTAACGTTAAAGGCCACTTGGAACTCCTTGCCCGCAACGGCGGAAAGATCGATCATGACGGTTTCGGGTGAAATACTATATAGTGGTGCCCACTCCCGCTGAGTCTGCCAGGAATCACCGTTATCGATCGAAGTCTGAACCTCAAGATTGAAGGTGTCCCACCAATGGTCATAGTGCATGACGGAATGATCGAACTGACATACAAGCGCGTCAACTGAAGCTCCATCGAGCAATGGAGTGATCAAACGAGCATTATTATATAAGTTCGATCTGTTAAAAAACATCATTTCAGGGAGAACACTGCCTGCGTATGCTGTTTGACGGGCACCCCAATGGTGGTGAGTCGCTGTCCAGTATTCAGGAATTTCATCTTTTTCCATACCGGCAAAATCTTCGATAAAAGGCAATGACTTTGGTTCAGGAGTCGGGGTCGGTGTAGGCTCTGCGGACTCACCAATAAAGATGTCATCGATATGCCACGTTTTAAGATTGTACGTTTCATACCATGATCGGAAAGCCAAATAAAACTCATTACCGGCAACAGATGACAAATCGACTTCAACAGTTGCTGGCTCAATAGGACGTTGATCCACTATATACTGCCAAGGGGTTTGCCATGTAGCGCCATTATCGATCGATGTCAGGACTTCAATATAAAAACAACCTGGAAAAGGCGGACCTTCTTGGAATAATACAGTGTGTTTGAACCGACAAATGATTTTGGAGGCTGTAGTTCCGTCTATAAGTGGACTCCGCAAAGTCTCATCGATATATCCAATACCATAATTGAAAAGCACCATTTCCGGTGTTTCTCCGTCGGCAAGGTTCGTGTTAGAGACTTGCCAACCGGTGTCATCACTGCTCCAACCTGGCGGCAATCCGCCCTCCTCCACGCCGGTAAAATCTTCGCTGAACGGCAACGGCATCCCCGCCGAATAAACCGATCCGCCGATTAAAGCAACCACCGTTGCTAATACCAATATAAATATCTTCCTCATAGCTATATCTTCCTCATCAAAGTGTAAGGTCAATGAAGCTCACGTTTAGTGTGGAGATATTTCCCAATTTTCTTACAACAAACATGAAAAATAACTCCTTGAAACCGTTCTTTTTTTAGTATATGGAATAGTTTAGAAAAAAGCAAATAACGAGGAACGAAGTCAACATCCGATTTCCAATGTCCAATTTCCAAGAGTTGAAATCCAGAATTTGGAGTTTTTGGGGAACAACCACGAATGAACGCGAATGGACGCGAATGAGGTTTGAAACCCAGTACCAGAAACCAGGAACAGCTTTTCGCGTCAGCAGAATGCCGCTCAGCACTGAAGCACTCGTAGAGCGACACCATCCTTCATTGTCTGAACACGATTACAGGATTAAAGGATTAACAGGATTAATCTATTCTTTCTCGGAATCTAATCGTGCCCATCTTTATAACCTTTGAA
>JBASEY010000002.1:0-21655 GCA_049652745.1 bacterium
GTCGCTGCCGATATTCGGACTGTTTTCAATGCACCAGACCGGGAAGAAGCCCAACGTCTTCTTCACTTAACCGCAGAGAAATACCGTTCCAAAGCTTCGCGCCTGGCCAGTTGGATGGAGGATAACCTCCCAGAAGGTTTCGCGTGTTTTGACTTACCGATGAAATTCAGACGCAGGCTTCGAACAACCAATATGCTGGAACGGATCCACAAGGAAATCAAACGCCGAACACGTGTGGCCACATTGTTTCCCAATGAGGCGGCACTTTTGAGATTAGTAACAGCTATCCTCGCTGAGGCTAGCGAAGAATGGGAATCAGGTCGAAAATACTTGATAATTGAGGCGGATCAAACCCTATGAACCAATTTACAGAAAAATTGTTGCTTTATCAAAGTTATTAAATGGTTTTATGCAGATCTTCTTGTTTCAAATAAGTATTTCAAGTTGTTTGATAACCAAGAAAACTGATGATAACTTACCGCAGTTTTTGTGTCAACACGTGTGAAATATGCTATTGGATTTAGAAGCTTAAGATAGTTTATGAACTGCCCTTACAATTTAATTGAGAAAAACTGTTTAGCCCATACCGATACATAAAGAAGATCTACTGCCCTCTATCCACTCGTCATTAACCACTAGTTTAAATTAGCCTCTGAAACATTACGACAGCACACGTCTCTCCCCTTCTCCAGCCATGGAGAAGGGGCCGGGGGATGAGGTCCTCACGCTAATATTTCATTTCCAACCCGACTCTGGTATGATTTACTCCGTATGAACCCGCAAACATGATATCGGGGAGGAGTGGCTATGAATGATCGGTGGTTGTCAGTCGAGGAAATCTCGAAATATCTAGGGGTTAGCCTGGATACGATCTACAGGTGGATCGAGAAACGCGGTATCCCAGCGCATAAAGTTGGAAGGTTATGGAAATTCAAAATCTCTGAGGTTGATGAATGGGTTCGGAGCGGCAAATCCAATAATCAGCGTATTACAGGAGATATGCAGTGAGTCTTTTGTTCAGTACGGAGGAAAAAGGAAAGCATTTGGAGGTTTCGCCAAGAGCTTATTTTGGATTTAAAGACGGCAACCACACGGTTCACACGAGTCGAACAATAATGCTTCGGGAGTTAAGTCAACTCTTTGATCTTCTTCCGGAAGACGCAGGTTTGAAGGATTATAGCCGTGCCGTTATCGATGATAATATGCTGGGAAAGGCCACCCTAAGTAATCGGAAACTCACAATTCGACATCTGAAGTCTGGGTACGGATTGTCGCCGGATATCCCGATATTTCGCCATCTCAGACGGCTCTGGCACATTAACCCCGATGCCCAGCCACTTTTAGCGTTATTTTGTGCGATAGCTCGTGATCCACTTCTCAGAATTTCATCCGAGTATATTCTTTGTCAGGAGATTGGTGCCCCCATCAACAGTTCGAACATTGAGGAATTCATCCAAATGAAGCTACTGGACAGGTTCAACTCTAATACACTCCGCTCAGTATCACAGAATATCGGTTCCTCTTGGACCCAATCTGGTCATCTTTCGGGCAAGGTCAAGAAGGTTCGCACTCACCCTGTTGTCACTCCCGAAAACACAGTCTATGCTCTTTTTATAGCCTATCTGGAGGGTTTTAGGGATAACCGGCTGCTGTCTAGTCCGTGGGCAAAGATTCTGGATTGGAATGAATATGAGATTCTAGAAATGGTTAGTGCTGCCGCCCGAAGAGGTCTCGTGTCGTTTCTCAGAGTCGATACCATAATAGAAATTCGCTTTGATCAGTGGCTGTCACCAGCAGAAAAGGAATGGTTACATGAGCAGAATCAATGAATTGATTACAAGATACGCAAAATTTGTCTCCACTCCCTGGCTGAAATCCATCCCCGGCGCTCAGAAGGTCTGGTTTATTGTCTATGATAAAAACGAAGAGCGTCGTTTGAGGATGCGTATCGACGAATTCGATCTTGCAACCCGGCAGGCAGGGCATGGGTGGCGGCATATTGATATTATCGATATATTCGGCCAGTGGATGGCTCAGCAGGAATATAAAGAGAGCTATTTCGAATGCCCCGCTGACCTCGAAAACCTGCTTCCCTATTTCAAACAGCACGTTGTGGATCAGATTATATCGGTTTTAAAGGCGGATGATGTGGACACCGATACCGTCGTTGCCGTTTCCGGTGTCGCTGGACTATTTGGATTTCTGCATGTTTCCGACGTGGTCAATGACCTGTTAAATGATATCCGAGGACGACTCTTGGTGTTTTTCCCCGGTGAATATGAAAATCAGAATTATCGTTTATTGGATGCACGGGACGGGTGGAACTACCTGGCTGTCCCAATTACCGCTCATGATGAATAGGAGTGTCACTATGATCAACCGAGACATTTATCTAAATGACCCAAAAACAAAAAAGATCAAAAACGAGGGATATGTTGTCGTTAAGGACAATCTATCGCTCGAAGAGCAGGACACGCTTCGGTATGAGTTGGATACTTTTGTATGTAAAGGCGAGTATGAACGTGGACTCCAACGGATTTTGGAAACTTTTCGGAACAATGTGTACGATTCTGAACAGCCGGGTGTTTGGGTTTCGGGTTTTTATGGCTCAGGAAAAAGCCATTTGGTAAAAATGCTCAAAACGCTGTGGACGGATTACACGTTTCCGGACAAAGCTACGGCGCGCGGGTTAGCCAAGCTACCAGACACCATTAAGGACTTACTCAAAGAGATCAGCAGCCTTGGGCAACGTGAAGGTGGCCTCCATGCCGCTTCAGGCACACTACGTTCAGGAGAAAATGATCATGTCCGGCTTACACTGTTGGGGATCATTTTCAAGTCTGTTGGCTTGGCTGAGCAATACCCTGTGGCTTGTTTCGAGATATGGCTCAAAGAACATGGGTTCTTTGAGATGGTGAAGTCTGCTGTCGAAAACGAGGGCAAGGATTGGCAGTATGAGTTAGCAAACCTTTATGCGTCACCTTTGATCGCCAAAGCGCTATTGAATGTTTACCCAGACTTTGCGGAAAATATTTATAAAGCGCGAGAACTTCTTAAGGCGCAGTTTTCGAAAGTGACGGATGTGTCCAACGATCAGATGAAGGTCGGTATCGAGAGGGCACTGAAATCGACATATGGCAGTTTTCCTCTCACCCTCATCGTTCTTGATGAAGTCCAGCAGTTTATCGAGACGAGTCTGGATCGCTCGATGGCTATTCAGGAAATGGTTGAGACTTGTAGTAAGGCATTTGGTGGGAAATTGATGTTTGTTGGCACTGGGCAGACCGCGATGGCGGGAACATCTTTGCATACTCGGTTAAAAGGCCGCTTTCCCATTTCAATAGAATTGTCCGATACTGAAGTCAACCAGGTCATTCGACAAGTGATTTTGCAGAAAAAACCGGTACACAAGCCTCAGATCAAGGCGATCATGAACGAGAATATAGGAGAAATATCCCGGCATCTGAGTGGCACGAAGATCGAGCATATTCATGAGGATACCGAGGTGTTCGTGGAAGATTATCCGATACTGCCTGTGCGACGGCGATTCTGGGAAAAGGCTCTTCAGGCATTAGACCAGGGTGGCACTGCAGGGCAGCTTCGTAATCAGTTACGGATAGTCCATGAAGCAGTTTGTGCTACTGCGGACCAGCCGTTAGGAACGGTTATCGGTGGTGATTTTATATTCGATCAGATTGTTACCAACCTGCTACAGACCGGGTTGTTGGCGCGTGAAATATACGAATATATCCAAAAATTGAAGAAGGATGGTCCTAATGGCGTTTTAAAGGCCCGGCTATGTGCTCTCATTTATATTATTGGCAAGTTACCGAAAGAAGCCGGCTTTGATCTGGGTATCCAGGCAACACCCGATACCCTTGCCGATCTGATGATAGAGAACCTGTCTGCCGGGAGTGTCGAGCTGCGTAAAACGTTACCCAAATTACTGTCGGAAATGGAGACAGATGGCAAGATCATGCTAGTCGGCAACGAGTATAAAGTACAGACCCGTGAATTCACTGCTTGGAACGACGAATACCGTAGCCAGATCAATCGTTTTCTAGACATGCCGCAGCGCGTCGCTCAGGAAAGAACGGATTTGCTCCGAAAAGAATGCGGTGATCGTTTAAAAGGCATCCGATTGGTTCAAGGCAAATCAAAAACGCCGCGATCAATCAAATTGCATTTTGGATTGGAGAAACCATCTGATATCGATAAACAAATTTACGTGTGGATCAGGGATGGGTGGGATGAAAATGAAAGTTCCATCATCGCGGAGGCGCGTGCGGCTGGGATGGGCTCACCGGCAATATTTGTCTTCCTACCGAAGAAAAACTCTGATGAGATGAGAAACACGATTGCAGCCCTGTACGCTGCCACAGCAACGCTGGATATCCGAAAATCTACTGTCGGATCAAAAAACCACGAAACAGAAAAAAAATCTGCAAGCGAAGAAGCCCAGAACGCAATGGAAACCAAAAGGCGTGATGCAGAAAACCGCATCAATCAACTCATCGCGGAAATCTTCAAGAGTGTCCGAGTGTTTCAGGGTGGCGGCAATGAAATCATATCCGAGGACTTCGCGGACGCTGTTCGGCAGGCAGCGGACAGCAGCATGATCAGGCTTTATCCTAATTTTGATTCCGCTGATCACACCGGTTGGGGAAAGGTTATCACCCTGGCGAAAAAAGGATCGGAAGCTGCCTTGGAGGCTGTTGACTATCAAGGCGATATCGATAAACATCCTGTAACAGCGGATATTCTACAGTTCACGTCGGTGGTGCAAAAAGGTGCAGATATCCGGAAGAATTTTGACGAAGCCCCGTATGGCTGGCCAAAGGATTCGGTAGATGGGGCGATTTATACATTGATGGTAAGCGGACATCTTCGCGCACTGGATCCTGTGATCAAGAAGGCGATCTCACTAGATGATCTGGATCGTGCAAAAATAGGCCAGGCGCACTTCCGGATAGTTGACAAACCACTCACTGCTACGCAGCGCGTACAGATCAGGAAACTGCTTCAGCATATGGGCGAACCTTGCCAGGCTGGTAGTGAGGAGAAAGCAGTGCTAACCCTCATCGAGAAAATGAAAAAACTGGCGGAGACTGCGGGAGGTGATCCGCCCCGGCCTGTCAGGCCTGATATAGGAAATCTCAATAAACTGGAAGCACTATCGGGAAACGAGATGCTCACAGCTATTCACGCTCAACAGGATCATCTGAAAAAACAGTTCGATACATGGACTGGGCTGGCGAAAAAGATAACCGAAAGAATGATCCGTTGGAAGAACCTGGAGACGTTGTTATCGTATGCCGCTAATTTGAAGGAAATACCCGATATTCTAAAACAGGTTGATGCGATCATTGAAAATCGATCCCTGTTGATGGAACCTAATCCCATACCCGAATTGTGCAGCAGTCTGACTCAAATTTTGAGGGTTAAATTGACATCTTTGCATGCCCTGTACCAGAAGACCTATGACGCAGAGTTCGAGAAGCTTAAACAAGATGAAAACTGGCAGAAACTTACCCCGGAAAATAAACATGAACTGCTGTTATCGCAGAAATTGACTGTTATTCCAGTAGTCAGAACCGGAACTGAAGATGAGGTCTTGGGATCGCTTCGCAACATGAACCTGAGTACCTGGGATGACCGGATAGCAGCTTTACCAGAGCGATTCCGCAAGGCTCGAGAAGCTGCTGCAGAGGAAGTTGACATGGCAGTAGAGTACATTGATCTACCTGATCACATTTTCAAAACAGAGGATGATATTGATCGCTGGATCCAAACCGTTAAAGCATTGATCATGAAAAAGCTGGATGAGACCGGAGGACCAGTAAGGATTGGATAGAGTAATCATAAATTTAAAGTTTAAAGTAGATAAGGAAAAACCATGAGAGTATTGGATAAGATCCTTCGGAACAAACTGGAATCAACGGTCAAGTCTGCCCGTGATATAGCTGAGGAAGGTTCCCGTATTGCATTACAAGCTCTTGCTGTCGATGCACCAGAGCCGTTTTCCCATTTAACACCAGAAGATCGGGATCTTCGAAACCGGTTAAGGGCGCGAGCGCGGCAGATAGGTGATCAGAAAGCAGTCGCAAACGGTAAACATGGTATCGACCATCTGGTTCAGGAATGCGCTTACGAGCACTGGCATCGAATGCTTTTCGCTAGGTTTTTAGCTGAGAATAATTTGCTGATGCATCCGGAAGGGGTGCCGGTGACGCTGAAGGAATGCGAAGAACTGGCTAAAGAAGAAGAAGACGTCGAGAATGGATGGGAACTAGCTGCGAGGTATGCTTCGAGAATGTTACCACAGATATTCAGGCCGGATACGCCTGTGTTGCGGGTGAAGTTATCTCTGGAACACCAGCAGAGACTCGAGAAGCTTCTGGAAGATCTGGATGTCGATACCTTCAAAGCACGGGACTCGCTGGGTTGGGTGTACCAATTCTGGCAGGCTAAACGAAAAGACGAGATCAATGCATCGGAGGTAAAAATCGGAGCAGATGAGTTGCCTGCTGTGACACAGTTGTTTACAGAACCTTATATGGTTGATTTTCTTCTTCAGAACACCCTGGGAGCCTGGTGGGTCGGACGGCATGGAAGGGATTCGTTGCCGATGGAGATGCCGTATTTACGGTTTATATCGCCTGAACAAACCTCAACCCAATCCCAATTGACCTCACCCCAACCCCTCTCCATGGATGGAGAGAGGCTTTTGGATGCTTCACGTTTCATAAATGGAGAAAGAGCTTTAAATGTTGAGGAAGGTAGTCAAGGGGATGAAGTCCTTCCCCCTGTAATTTCAGGTAATCGAGTTGATCCGGTCAAACTTGAATTGGCAAGAAGCTTACCAACCTCACCCCAACCTCAACAGACCTCACCCCAACCCCTCTCCATGGATGGAGAGGGGCTTTTGGATGGTTCACGTTTCATGAATGGAGAAAGAGCTTTAAATGTTGAGGAAGGTAATCAAGGGGACGAAGTCCTTCCCCCTGTAATTTCAGGTAATCGAGTTGATCCGGTCAAACTTGAATTGGCAAGAAATTTCAGGAAAGAACCGACTGAAAAAGAGGCTGAGGTTTGGGAGTGGCTACGCGATCGACGTATGGAAGGTCTCAAGTTCAGGCGACAACAGATCATCGACGGTTTCATTGCGGATTTTTACTGTGCGGAACATCGTTTCGTCATTGAGATCGATGGTCCAGTTCACGATGCTGAATTGTCCAGAAGCTACGACCAGATCAGAGAAAAGATTTTCAATTCAAAAGGCATTAAAACATATCGAATCTCAAATGCCGAATGCACAAAGGATTTACTTCATTCCATCGTAAAAACTGCAGTATGCAACTCCCCCTTCTCCAGCAATGGAGAAGGGGGCCGGGGGGATGAGGTCCTCCCCGCCGCAGGCACCTTCGACGGATGGCCAACCCGTGCAGCAGAAATCACCGTGCTTGACCCATGCTGTGGTTCCGGTCACTTCCTGGTAGCTGCATTTGATATTCTGGTTAGGTTCAGGATGGTCGAGGAAGGATTGAGCGCTGACGAAGCGGGTGATGCTGTTCTGCGGGATAACATCCACGGGTTGGAGATCGATGAACGATGCACACAGATTGCAGCGTTCGCCCTTGCTTTCGCATCATGGACATTCCCCGGATCATCCGGATACCGCCCACTGCCTTCGATGAAGATCGCGTGCTCAGGGTTGTCTCTGAATGTGGAACGGTCGGAGTGGGTGCAGTTGATCGGGGATGATTACAGGATGCAAAACGCGATGGGTCAGCTTTATGACCTATTTGAAAAAGCGCCGATATTGGGAAGCTTGATCGATATCAAGATCATTGGGTTTGATCAAAACAAACAAGAATTAGTGGAAGCAGCAAGTATTGTATCGCTCTTACCGAAGCTCTCGAGTATGATATCGGCACTGAAATCATCAAAGGATTATCAAAAACAGGAATTGGGAGTCACTGCGAAAGGAGCCTTGGATGCTCTTGATATCCTTATCAAACATTATACTCTGGTAACAACAAACGTTCCATACCTTGGTCGGGGTAAGCAATGTCGAGAACTGATGGTATTTAGCGAAAATAATTTTCCGGATGCTAAAAGCGATATTGCGACAGTTTTTTTGCAGAGATGCCTCAACTTATGTAGTATCAATGGAACATCCAGCTTTGTGCTTCCGCAAAATTGGCTATTTCTTGTGAGTTACCGAAACCTACGCAGAAAACTATTAAAAAATCAAACCTGGAACATTGTAATAAAACTAGGAGAAGGAGGATTCGACTCATCAGCAGCAGCAGGTGCTTTTACTGCTATGCTGATTATATCAAACGCAATACCGTGTAAGAATGATTTTATCCATGCAATAGATGCTATCGAGGATAACACTCCTGAATTAAAGGCAACCGCTTTGATTTCAAAAGAAGTAACTACAAAAGGCCAATTGTCTGTGTATGAAATTCCAGATGCTCGCATTGTGCTCGATGATATCGACCGCTCGTTGTTACTTCTTAATAAGCTATGTAACTCTTATCAAGGTCTTGTTACAGGTGATCTGTCGAGATTTACAATTAAATTCTGGGAGATACAAAATGCTGTTCCGAAGGATTGGGTTCCAATAAGAGGTAGCATAGGTGCAAATACGCGCTTTGGCGGGATGGGAGATTTTCTTTTATGGCAGGATGGTAGAGGTGAATTACATAAATATGCAGCAGCTACAAGAGAACAATTGCATGACATGCACGAAAGTGGAAATCTGGCATGGGGTAAGCAAGGGATAGCAATTAACAGAATGAGGAATCTACGCAGTTCTTTGTATATGGGAGAGCATTTTCATAACAACCTCGCGGTGATTATTCCTCAAGATGTTAACTATTTGGCAGCGCTATATTTGTATTGTGATTCAGGCATTTTCGAAAGGGAAATTCGCAAAATCGACCAAAAAATCAGCTTGACTAATCGAACCCTTCTAGGTGTTCCTTTCGACATTGAGTTTTGGCAAAAAGAAGCATTTAAAAAGTTTCCCTATGGTCTCCCAAAACCCTACTCTGACGACCCCACCCAATGGATTTTCCACGGTCATCCCTGTGGATCTGTTATCTGGGATGAAGAAAAAAAGTGGACCGCTATCGGTTCCCTTCGAACCGACGATACAGTTTTACAAGTGGCTGTCGCCCGATTGCTCGGATACCGTTGGCCTGCGGAGACTGCACAAACCCCGCCGACCTCACCCCAACTGACCTCACCCCAACCCCTCTCCATGAATGGAGAGGGGCTTTTTAGGGGATCAGACACTATCGAAAGAGATGGAATTTCAGAGCCTGTGACTTCCATGAACGATAAAGAGCTTGGGAATGGTGACTCCCCCTCTCCAGCAATGGAGAGGGGGCCGGGGGGTGAGGTAGAACTCTCGGATGAATCCAAATTCTGGGTTAAAAAATGCGAAGAACTCCACTCCTTTGCCGACGAAGATGGAATTGTGTCCATTCCTCCAGTTCGTGGTGAAGAACCTGCCCATATCCGCCTCATCAACCTGCTTACCGCAGCCTACGGTGAGCAGTGGTCTTCATCTATTCGCGAATCACTTCTGAAGGCTGTCGGATGTGAAGGCCAAGACTTTGATTTTTGGCTCCGCAATAAATTCTTCGAGCAGCACTATAAGCTGTTTCATCACCGTCCCTTCATCTGGCACATCTGGGATGGGTTGAAAGACGGGTTCAGCGTCCTGGTCAACTACCATAAGCTCGATAAAAAACTTCTGGAAGCCTTAACTTACAATTACCTGGGCGACTGGATCAAGCGGCAGGAGGATGAGCAGACACGTGGTGTCGATGGCGCTGCAGAACGCTTGTCTGCTGCCAGGGCTTTGAAGGAAAAACTGGAACTCATTCTTCATGGTGAGCAGCCTTACGATATCTTTGTCCGTTGGAAACCGCTTCACGAACAACCTATCGGCTGGAATCCGGATTTGAATGATGGTGTCCGTCTGAATATCCGCCCCTTTATGACTGCAGGTATTCTTCGAAAGAACCCAAACATCAATTGGAAAAAAGATCGCGGTAAAGACACGCAAGACTCACCGTGGTTTCACCTGTTCAAAGGAGACCGAATCAATGATTATCACCTTCCGCCTGCAGATAAGATTAGGGCTCGTTCAGTAGCATTGGGAAAAAAGAATGAATAGTAGAAATATTTAGAAGAATTTGAATCCCTTATCCATCGAAAGGAGGGCTTATTTATGAGCGTTAAGAAACCCACAAATTATGCAACATGGATGCCGCATATTATAGAATCATTGAAAGATATGGGTGGGTCTGGGAGGCCAATGGAGGTTTATGAACGCGTTATAAAACGTGCGAATGTACCAAAAGATTTGTTATCTGAGAAAACGCCAAGTGGAAATTTAAGAAT
This sequence comes from bacterium, assembly GCA_049652745.1. Lineage (GTDB taxonomy): Bacteria > CSSED10-310 > CSSED10-310 > CSSED10-310 > CSSED10-310 > JBASEY01. The sequence continues at coordinate 10,426 of JBASEY010000002.1, forward strand.
CAAACCTCAGGTTTATTATGCTGTCGTCCTTTTACGTCGTGAAAAACTAATAGCTGATAAGAAACCCGACAGGATGTGGACGCTATCAGAATCTGGGAAAAATACGACGTTAACAGATATTGAAGCCGAGGAGATATTGGCAAAATATATTGCAGAAAATGCTGAGAAGAGGCTGAAAAAAACCCCGAAAATACAAATTGAAGAGCTTGAAGATGAAATACAGGTTGATCATGAAAGCAGAAATAATTGCCATAATGATCTAATGAATATGTTCAAAGAAATTTCACCTCAATCATTCGAACGACTATGCGCTGATTTTCTGCGTCATCTAGGGCTATACTCTATACGGGTTACTGGTGGAACAGGTGATAGAGGAATTGATGGAGAAGGATTATTGCCGTTGAATGATGTAATAAGCATGAGAATTGCTTTTCAATGCAAACGCCTAAAAAAACCCGTTGGATCAAAGGAAATTCAAAGTTTTCAAGGCGCGATGGGAACCTGGGTAGAGAAAGGGATTTTTTTCACCACCAGCAAGTTCACTACACATGCGCAAAAGATTGCATCTGCACAGGGCAGTAAACCAGTTGAGTTGATTGACGGGAAAAAGTTAATCAGCCTAATGGAGAAGCATCAGTTTGGGATAAAAACAAGGGAAGTAAGAGTAAAAAAATATAGAATAGACAGCAAATTCTTACATAAATACCAGAGTCAAACAAGATCACAGATTGATCGTGGAAATGAAAAAGAATGAGCGGTCTCACATTTACAGATGCCCTGGTGGCAAAGTTGAATGCCCTCAACGATTACAATCGAAGTGTGTTCACTCCACCGGCAGCCATCCTCTGGCCGGATAAGGCTCGGCAGTTCGAACCGGTCATTGACTTGATCAGGGACAGGATTCCTTATTTTATCACTTTCGGTGATTATAACCCGCAGAATTGCACCGGGCCGGCAATCTGGATCCGATGCTTGTTGGCAAGAATTGTTGCACCCGCTGACGAATGGCCTGCGAATGCTGTGCCTGTCATTTATCTGCCTGGAATATCGCGCAGCATGCTGCGTGCAATAGACGCCTGTCCCGACTATTTGAAACCACTTGCAGAACTACAATACAGAGGCGCTATCTTCTCCCAGCGAAGTGGTAGGGATTGGACTTTGAATGCGTTCATGATCACGAAGGATGGTGGCCTGGATCTGGATGTCATACAAGATACGGACACTATCAAAGCCATGCAGCGAGCTCTAAACATACTGATGGATACGCCCCTGGACAGATTGACCAGCAAGCAGCTTGATGCAGGATTCTTCAATCAGCTTATCATGCCTGATCCAGTAAGAGATGTATTGCACTGGTTGAACGATCCGGAAGGAATAAAAAAGATTTGGAAAGACGATCAATGGGAAACGTTTTGCGAGGAATGTAAAGCCCGATTTAACTTTGACCCACGTAAAGACGATCCACTCACCGCAGCCGAATTCCTGGGTCAGCGAAAAGGAAGCTGGAAAGACGTATGGGATCGATATGTGGAATCACCCCGATCATATCCCGCTATTCTATCCTGGCTTGAGAAAGCGCAGCCTGGGAGTCTGCCAATAGATTTATTTACAGATCAATCAACATGGCCGAAATACAACGATCAACAGGAAGATCATCTCCGGGGATATCTCATCAGGCTGGCCAATATGCCGGAGAAAGAAGTAAGAGAAAATATACTAACATTAGAATCAACTCACGGAAAGAGGCGGTCATGGGTATGGTTCAAACTAGATCGGTCGCCGTTAGCAGGTACAATCCAATATCTGGCGCAGATGGCAAAGGCTATTGAGCATCAACTGCCTGGCAACTCATTGAATGAAATTATTGAAAGTTATCGACGTTCCTTGTGGGAGATAGATGATGCGGCTATCCAGGCTTTGACCCACCCGAAAAAGCCGGATGACATCCAAGCGGTGACGACAGCGATCCGGTCGATCTACTTGCCATGGTTGGAACGGATAAATCTTCAATTCCAGAATCTGGTTAAACACGAGGGTTATCCAGTTAATAGAAAGACCGATGCGCCGGTCAAGTTGAAGAAAGGTGAAGTGCTTCTGTTTGTGGATGGTTTAAGGATGGATGCAGCTTGGCGGGTGAAGAAAATTTTAGAGGAGAAAGGGTGTCTGGTTGACCTGAGCAGCAGTTGGGCAGCGTTCCCTTCCGTAACGGCCACGTCCAAATATGCTCAATCACCTATCCGGTATCTTCTTGAAGGATTAGCCGATACAGGTGATTTCAATCCTTCAGTGAAAGAGACACAGACGAAATTGAACACAAACTCATTCCGGAAGCTGATGAATCAGGAACAGGTCGATGTTTTTGGGCTCCAATCAACCGGGAATCCGGATGAAGCTGGGTGGACAGAGATAGGAGATATTGACAAAACCGGCCATGATCAGGGATGGAAGCTAGCTAAGCAAATGAAAGAGAAAATTCAGGATATCATCTTCCGAATAACTGATCTTTTTGAAGCTGGTTGGAAAGTTATCAGGATCGTCACGGATCATGGATGGTTATTGATGCCGGGCGGGTTACCAAAAACTCAGCTTCATTCGTGTCTGGTATCCGCACGATGGGCACGCTGTGCAATCCTGAAGGATACTTCTCATACTGAGATGGTCGTGTTGCCGTGGTACTGGTCAGACAATGTGCAGATAGCAACAGGTCCTGGTATAAACTGTTTTATCGATGGCAAAGAATACGATCATGGTGGACTGAGCCTTCAGGAGTGCATTATCCCGAACCTGGAAATCAGACCAGGAAAATCCCAGCAGGTAACCCAGATCGAGAATGTCGACTGGAGGGGGCTGCGGTGCTATATCACCATAAAAGGAGACACTTCAGGATTGGTTGCTGATATTAGGAAGAAATTCGGTGATGCAGGTTCTAGTCTCGTATTAACTCAAAAACCGTTCGAGGGTGAAAAAGTCTCTTTACTCGTTGAAGAAGAAGACTTCATTGGTTCAACAGCGTTTGTCGTAGTTCTGGACGAAAAGCAGCAGGTAATTGCGAAAAAAATGACATTCGTAGGTGGAGGTGATTGACATGGAACTCGATGCACTGGATCGTATTGCAGAAAAAGCATTTGAAGGATATGTGGTCCGGAAAGATTTGGTCAGGGCATACAGTCGCCAGTATCCGGTTCCTACTTATGTAGTTGAATTTCTATTGGGACGCTACTGTGCCAGTACCAATGAAGCCGAAATCAACGAAGGGCTAGAAGTAGTGGAACGCCAGCTTGCTTCTCGGACTATAAAGGCAGGGGAACATGAACTATTCAAAGCCAGAGCGAGGGAGAAAGGGTCGATCAAAATCATCGATCTGATCACGGCACGGTTGGATGCCAAAACCGATTCATATATCGCTACGCTTCCCAGCTTGCTTTTAAGGGATGTCCGTATTGATCCGGAAGTCGTAAAGAAACATGAACGAATGCTAACTGGTGGATTTTATGCAGAGGTAGAATTGGAATATGATGCTGCCATTGCCCAGGAGAAAAACGGCCGCCCCTTCGGAATTACTATGTTGCGGGAGATACAACTCTCAAAGCGGGATGTGCTGGATGTCTTCAGCAGAGGCCGTCAAGGGTTTACAACGAAAGAATGGAAAGATTTTCTTTTGCGTAGCTTAGGATTTGAACCTGATACGCTAACACCCCGTGCCAGGGATGTGATCCTGATGCGGATGGTGCCGTTTGTTGAACGCAACTACAACATGGTGGAGCTTGGACCGCGAGGAACTGGGAAGAGCCATTTATTTCAGCAGATTTCGCCGTATGCGCATCTGATCTCAGGTGGGAAAGCCACAGTTGCGCGGATGTTTGTTAACAATGCTACTGGTCAACGAGGGCTGGTTTGTCAGTATGACGTAATTTGTTTTGACGAAGTGTCAGGTGTCTCATTCGATCAGAAAGACGGCGTAAATATCATGAAGGGGTACATGGAATCAGGCGAATTCAGCCGAGGGAAAGAATCTATCCGTGCGGATGGCGGAATCGTTCTGGTCGGTAATTTTGAGGTGGATGTAGAGCATCAGCAGCGAATCGGACATCTTTTCGGTCCACTCCCTCCTGAAATGCGGAATGATACGGCGTTCATGGATAGGATACATGCTTATTTGCCTGGATGGGATATCCCGTCAATGAAAGCGGAACTGTTCACCGATCATTTTGGTCTGGTCAGTGATTTTCTTTCTGAGTGCATGACTCACTTGCGAGCGCAAAGCAGAATGAAAGTGATTCAGGATCGAGTTCAATATGGTGGCGCTCTTCGTGGTCGGGACGTGAATGCTGCGAATAAAACTATTTGCGGCCTTTTAAAATTGTTGTATCCGGATCCTGATATACCCATAGCCGATGAGGATTTAGAATGGGCGGTAAGGATTGCATTGGAAGTGAGACGAAGGGTTAAAGAGCAGCAGAAACGGATTGGAGCGGCAGAATTCCGTAATACTCACTTCAGTTACACAATGGGAGTTGATGGAGTCGAGAAATATGTATCCACACCCGAACTTCAGAGCGAGAATAGCATTGGTTCCGATCCATTGCCTCCTGGTCATATCTGGGCGATCAGTCCGGGTGGCGATGGAGATAACCCTGGCCTATTCAGAATCGAAATCAATGTTGGACCGGGATCTGGGGTTCGAATACTAAACCGGACACCTCCTAAACCGTTTGTAGAGAGCGTCAAGATTGCGGAGCAAAACATGTATGCAAGAAGCCGCGACCTGGTTGGAGACAGAGATCCAAGGGGACATGAGTTTACGATCCAGCTTCGCGGATTTGATGCCAATAAAAGCGGTAACCAAGTTGGTGTAAGTGTGCTGCTGGCTTTATGCAGTGGATTATTAGCGAAACATATAAAAGGCGGTTTGATTTTAGTCGGAGGTATCAACCTTGGCGGTTCTATCGAGCCTATATATAACGCTGTAAGCATCATTGAATTAGCAGCAGAAAAAGGAGCGACGACGGTGCTTATGCCGGTATCGACCCGAAAGCAACTTTATGATTTGTCGGATGATATTGCGACAAAAGTGAATGTGTTGTTCTACTCAGATGCACGCGATGCGCTTTTGAAGGCGATGGTGGAGTAATTGGCTTAATGGAAGAATCATATTCTTCGTCTATGATCTAGGTGCAATACGGGATGTAGATGAATTTGTGAGAGATTTTGAGGACGAAACTGGTGTAAAAGTGCTGGTTATCAAGCACTAAAAGTAATAAAGCATTTTTTTTAGTATTGAGAAACATATCCTTTTACCTTCATTGTTTGCCATTCTGCCGAACTGAACGATATTGCTAGCATCAAAGGTACAGCATGCTTACTTTTACGATTGGGAATTACTATATTCCCGCCTTCCCAACCATCATCTAGACTGCACATACCACTCCCCTTCTCCAGCCATGGAGAAGGGGCCGGAGGATGAGGTCCTCACCGCAGACAGTCGTCAGGATCAAGCTTTCATTGTGTTACCATAAATTTATGACGGTGACAATGCGGGTATCTAGAGGGACCGGTTGATGGGGTCACGGGCGGTTCCCAATGTATCAATATATGCAAGACACCTACCCTTAATTAAATGAGTTTAGTAACTCAAAGGCTGGTGTCTCAAGGTTCTTGATACATTTCGACACGTTACAAGCCCTTGGAAATCAAGCATCTAATCTTAAGTCTTTACTCAATATACTGGTTTGTTTATCATAGATCTTGAGAAAACGATTGGATGTAAAAACTTTATAGGAGAAGAAACTATGGGTATGCCAATCTCTAGTTATACCGTGTTAAGTGCGCTAGCGCTTGGACAAGATTCTTACGAGACGGAAATTGCTCAGCGTGTGCTCCGTCCATTCAACTTATTCGCATTCATCATTCACGATCCAAATGAGCACCGAGAATTTCATAATCTCCTATCACGCCAATTCGATAGACTTGATTATCTCACGGGTCAACGATTGCTGTTCTTTGCACTTGTCGATCCGCCGAAAGAATGGCTGGCCCACGGGCAAAATCGAGATTATTATGAATTATTATCATCTCAATTCGGAAATGATCATTACGCTAGTTTTACCAGCGATTTGCTGAATCCTGCAAACGCGCCGGTTTCGAAGGATTTGTCGAATACAGCATTCTCATTGGCTAATGCTCTTGGAATTCCTTTCGATGACCTTCCATGTATCGTTGTCACAGAGGGATTTCATCGCAAAGACTTTCGCAAGTTCAGGACATCACCATATCATCTTGAAAAGCAATTATCTGAACTTGGTTATCTTGCCGCCCGTGGCACAAAACACTTACCCAAGACATCAAACGAATGGCGTAATGTTAATCTCTGTTTTGATTCTCGATCGGAATCTCTCAATGATAGCCTTGCCAAAGCTCTATCTGATGTCCTTAGTTTCATTGTCGCAGAAGCTGTTTCAGAAAATCGACGAGAATCATGGTTATATTCAAGGGCCTTTAATCAAGCTCGTGATACGATAAATCAGTTGTACACCAACATCGATCGTTTAAAAGCTAAATCAGAAGAATTTGAAAGTGAGGAGTTGGATCATCTTTGCATTTGTCTTGTATCTTTTCTCGCGCTGATGAACAATTTGTCCAACATAACACCGTATGATTTTATTACTTTTAATCGCGAGTGGTTTGAGGGCGACTCATTCCAAATTTTACGTACTGCAAATAAAGTATATGATTTATTGATGGGTAATCAACTCCACAGCTTGATTCCTATGACAGAGGAAGAATCGCTAGATTTCGCTCCAGGTGTTATTTGTTTGGCAAAGGTTTTTGAGAAAGAAGTGAACCTTTCTGTTGTGCATTGGGCAAGAAAAATATTGGGCGTATCTCTACCCGAGTATTTCAACAAGCCACAGCCGGGGCTAAGTGCGACGGTGATTCCCTCAATCAAAGATGCTCGCGAAATAGACCTCAACATGGGACGTCGTGGCAAATGGTTGCCGCCAGGTATCGGTCAGTCTGAACTTGCATGTCAAGAGTTGTCCAAGACTACGCTGCCAACTGGTTGGGATAAAACAAATTGGGATTTACTGCTTAGATGGTGGAAGATTGTGAGGCAGGAAAGAAACCAAGCTGCACACACCGAGTTGATAAACAAAACCTCTATGCTTAATGTGAGGGACATTTTCCAAAAGATGTTTGATAGTGGTTTGTTTGAAAGATTTTATCGTATGAAGCGGGAGTATCGGGATCAAACCTAAAATCTGTAGATATAAATCTAGGGCTGTCTCTTTATAGAATTTAATTTTTCATTGGTTTTAAGATTCTCAAACAAGTCATAGGGCGCTTAACACCATACTTGGGCTACTGATTTTAGTAGCAGTACGCGCACCGGGACAATTCATAGTTGGTCAGCTATGAACATTGTATAATGATGTGAAAGATTCTATGCATCTCATGGTGAAACAACTTAATTGCGAATGTGAACCACTTCTTTATTTTGTCGGATTCATCAGGGCACGAATCTCTTGGGAAAAACTATTGTCCTGCCACCTATATGGGAAACGGAATGTTGCAAACGAAACTGTTTCACCATTAAATTTATCTAGATAACAGGACTCTCTGGATTTTGTGATTGTACAATGCTCATACAACATGAAAGGTGATAGCGGAAGAAATCGTTCCTCATTAGGTGCTTTTAAATAAAGGCAGCCTTTTCGTAGTCTAGGCTTCCAATCAACGAATTCCGTTCTTGGGTAGAAATATTCCCCCATAAGCCATCGCACAAGATATCTATGGCTATCTGGGTCCTGATCCGAAAAATCTTCGAGTTTCTCAATAAAAACGAGTTTATAGTCATGAAGAGGTTTCGATAATTCTAAAATCCGGTTCCATACAGGAAGCGCATCTTCGAGCCATTTCTTTGCTGAGGTCTCATCAGTTATGAAATTGTCATGAATTTCATTTCTGAGCCTTCTCAGTTTATCCAAAGATCCTTGCAAGGGGGCATATTTGCCTTTAGATGTAAACCATAGCGATGGCAACTCTTTAATGATACAAGGTTTTTTATTACCTGTAAAACTCCTAGCAATATCGGCTGTCACTTTTAGCCAAGCACCATCCGTGATATTGTTTTGAAAAACATAACTCAAATTTTTATTCAATTCCTGCGAAAATGCACCTGCTTCCTGATATTCTGCAAGTGCAATGATCGCAAAGTATTTCGCGACGATAGAAAATGCTTTGCGAATATTTTCTACCTGAATCGTAGGTGTCGGTACGGCATCAACCATGCTCATCGCAAAAGCAACCGGCATAGGTATCAAACTGGTATCATTTGGATCCAATTGCAACTTTAATCTTCGATTCTCCTCAATAAGAACTCGAATTCGTTCTTGATAGTTTAATAACTTTCTCTTCAAATCAAATAGCTCTTGATCTCTGCGTTGGTTTGTTTCTGCGATTAATTTTTCTTGTTTTACCCCTTTTATTTGGCTCTTAAATTTCATCAAGTTATTTTTGATTTCATCACCAACCAAGCGCTTTGTTTCAGTAGTATCGACAAAGGTGTCTAATGTATCATCATTAGCTGCAATATCCATACGTGAATAGAATGCTTGGATCAATGCCTTGAGACGTATTTGGTCGTCAGATAACATGACGATTCTGATTTGGGTTAGGGTACACTTTTCTTTCAATTTTTCCTGAAGAGAATTGAGTATAACGTCTATAACCAGTCCGACAGGAAATCTCAATGCACCTGTTGCAAATAAAGGTATTGCCAACGTTTTGATTTTCAAATCATTCGATTTATTTATGATTTCATCTATGGCTTTTCCAATCACCGATAGTCTTAGCGTAATTAGGTCTTCGGAAGCACGTTTTTCTTCCAAATCAGCACCGTGTGTTGCAACATGAAATACGTATTTGCTTGGAAGAGTAAATCCCTTAGTAACAACAAGAGCACCTAACTCAACAGGCCTTTCAACATTCCTTAAGGCCTCCAAGACCTTGCCACCGGTTTTTCGTATGATGGCGCCGGATACAGTTTTTCTTCCGCCAATAATCATATGAGTATTGGCAGAATTAACAATAGCATCAACAGCTTGTTCAGTTATATCACCTATAACGACAAGGATTGATGTTGTTCCGAATTGAAGACGCACCTCATCGCAAATTTTGAGGAGACTTTTTCGATATTTTTGTCCATTCATGATCAATCCTCAGAAAGTATGATTCCTATTGATCGGCAGGATTGAAGAGCTGCTTTTGACCTAGAGTGTTTTATAAATCAAAAAGTCTAACCTCTCTTTCACTCGTCTGATGGCTCAAGAGATAAATTCAATCCGGATTAGCTTTTTAAATGGTTTCACTGCTATAAAATAAAACAGCTCTCACCTGACATCCTGCTAGCGAGTTTATAATATGGGAAAACTATTTTTACTTCAATTTTATTTAAGTTTCTGCCTATGTCAGTTTGACGCCCCAGTTAAAGCGGCATCATCAACTGATTGAGAATTGTGGATTGAATGATGATATCAGATGTTGACTAAACCAACGCTGTTGAATCTAAAACCAGAATAACTTCTGATTTTCCGTCTTTGCTCAACATCCTTTTACTGTCTAAATATACAACTAATTCTCACAAAGAAGCGTCCATTCATGGCTGTTTTAAATCAAATTCCAACGACTGATTTTTCTATTGAAGTGGACTCTATCAACGCGGTATTTTATTGGAAATTACAATTTTCCCGTTTCCCTGACCATCATCCAGACTGCACATACCTCTCCCCTTCTCCAGCCATGGAGAAGGGGCAGGGGGATGAGGTCCTCATAAAGAATTGCCGCCGGCATGTTGCGCTGCTATAATTTTGTTAAAGTAGAGTTGTAGAAATATATAGAAGCCGAAGGCCAAGACCCTCACCCGGCTTCCAGCCTATATCGCCTGCCAGGTATGTCGAAAATGTTGAACCGGCGTCTCTTGACCTCTGAACTGCCACAGTTGGGAGGCAGGACCGAGAAAACTCATGACAAACCAAAAGGTGTGAGCCGGGTTACGAAAAAAGAAACGGGTCAGCGCCGCTGGAAATTTTGTTGTGGTGACCATGGCGCGTAAGAATTTCCGCAGCCAGTCTTCCGCTGTAAAGCCATAATCCTGAGTTCCATCGACTTCTTTTATCAGTGTAAACACACCGTCGGCGCATTTTTCCAATTGACCGGGCACAGGATAGTAGCCGCCGTAACCACGATGTAGAATCGAAAAATGAAATTCTTCTGATGAGAACATCTGAGACAGGGGTGATTTCAGTAATCTATGAGGATCGATGTGTTTATGGCGAAAGTGCAGAGCGGTTGTTGCTAGTTTTCGGGAAGGTGAACGGGGATCCAACAAGGAGGCGAAAATCTGGAACATTTCAGCATAGATGTCGTTCTGTTTACCCTGAATAGCATCTTCAGGTTGACAGAAATGCTCCAGAGCGCCGTTGACGATAATGCCGTCAAATCGGCCTTTCCAGTTGCCAGGCAGGGTTTTATAGTCTTTCTGAAACACTGTCAGGTTTTTATCATGGCAGACTTTGCATTGTTCTTTCGAAATGGTGATCCCGACAGCTTCAATATCCCTTTCCGCGGCTGTTTCCAGCAGCGTTCCCAGACCACAGCCGATTTCCAGAAGCCTGAATCCCGGGCCGGCTCTCAGCTCGTCCAGCAGGTAATGATGTTGTCGCTTTTGAGCGGCAAAAAAATCTTCTTTCGGGTTCCCGTTATAAATACCCTCTGTATAATCTTCGACACCGGCGAACACCGAGATGCCTGTGATGCCGTAACACAGTTGAACCGTTCGAACAGGGTCAAGATGCTCTTTTCTATCGGCTTTCAGTATCTCCGCCAGGCTGCCCCCATCCGTCGTTATCGTATCAGTCATTCTTTAACCTCAAAAAATCTACGTGCCCTATTTTACAAAGAAGGCGCTGGACCCTTTTATTTATCCGGTCCAATAGATGTCTGCTTCTTTATACTCAACTTGGTTTTGAATGCAATCTTTTTTTCGTTTGATCTGCGGGAGTCTTGTTTTGGTTGCGCGTTCTCCGAACACGAATTTCAGGTTCCACTCATCTTTTACAGTGATTTTATAAAAAGTATTTAGAATCAATTAGATAACAAGGCACAAAAAACTCTTGGCACTACAAAATGAAACACTGTAAAATCAATGAGTTACAGATTACAAATCGCTATC
>JBASEY010000003.1:0-52841 GCA_049652745.1 bacterium
GCCGGGGCGGCATGCCGCCCACCATTACCACCTGGGAGCTCCTTGACACAGAGAATACACCTTGGCATCCTCCAAAGTGGGGAATCTTATTGGCCAAAAAGTGGGGAAATCTTAATGGCCAGTCACAGGGATTTTTGACACAAAGATTCAGGATGTATTGAAATGGTACCATCGCATTAACTTGAGATGAAATGGAATCTATTTGTCTCACATAATGGTAGCGTTCTTGTATTTCGTCATAACACTTTGGATCTGCTAAATGAATGAAACATTGACTGGCAACTTCTAGACCACCTATAGTTCCGATTAAGCGCTCAATTCCTTGGAATATTCGAATAACCTCATCCTTTTCTATATAGATTTCACCTTCTCTCACTTCTGCCTGATAACCCTTTGATCGAAGATACTTCGTTGAATCAGATATGATGAGCAATTTTTTGTAAGTCATTTTTAAATCATGGGATTCCTCTGTCTGGTTGAGTTCTATGTAATTGAGGGCATTTACAACCGCATTTCTCCACTCAGCACAATTTTCTATAGGCAAAAAATCCATTCCCGAGTTGCGATTGGAATCAATTATTATTTCCAATACAGTTAAATATGGAAATAATGGGTCATTGTCCAACAGGAATTTTAAAACTAAATGACACTTCAATTTTCTCAGTCTCTTCCAAGATAGTTTTGTTCCACGTATGCATGCACCCACTTGTGAAAACAGATGGTCACTAATCGTTTGAATTGAAAAAGAATTTTCATATGGCAAATTAAATTTTTGATACAATCTCTCAAAATCTTGCCATTCTTCAGGTCTTGAGATCGTGGATGAAACAGAGTCAACTATTTCTCTAAACTTGATACATAAGTCCATTATCTTCTCCTATGATTTCCAGCTCGCCCTCAAAGTTTACTACACTAATCTTTCATAAGCTAGGTGTCTCATTCATATTGACACAGAGCGGTTCACGAACCGACTTATGTTTGTAAATTTAACAGGTTATGTCTCATATATTGAAATAATAAATGCGGTAAGTTATCATCAGTTTTCTTGGTTATCGAACAACTTGAAATCCTTGTTTGAAATAAGACGATCTGTATAAAACCATTTAATAATTTTTTTTAGGAGGGGGCCATCAATGAATAAGCTGCTTAATCTAATCTCAGATATAGAATTGGCCATTCGCTATTTACTTAGTGGCGTTGCTATTACTGCGATTTACTTATTCTCACTCAGTGGAGAAAACCTTGAAAAACGTTGGGATCTGATAAGTGAACACCAAGCACTAGCTTTATTCCTTGTGGGTGCATTGGGCTTTGCTGTTTACACTCTTTACAGGATCCTTTATTGGATCATTGCTGACGAGGTTGCTTGGTGGACATACTCATCCGCTGCAACACTTGACCGTAAAAAATTAATTTTGAAAAACTTCACCGGTACAAAGGTCCAAAAGTTGAAAGGTTTCCTGAGACAGTTCCTTAGACACTTCCCATACGCCAAGTTTCTACAGTGGCGACGCGCTGAAAATTTCAACAAATCGCTAAATGGTTACCTACACTATCGATGGGCAGTTGTTCATTTCACATTCATCTTTGCTCTTACACTCAGGTATTTTATCTCTCATTGCGAATTTGGCTCATTGATTCGAACACACGAGAGCAATGCGCTAATAGCATGGCGAGTCTTTATTGTTGCTGCGATCTGGCAATCATGGTTTCTTTTTCGTGTAGAGAAAGCTCTTTATTCGGATTCTCGTGAGAAAGAAAAACAATCAAATGAGAATACCAATGATTCTAAATAATAACCTGGTTGTTTGATAAATAAAAAAAATAAAACCTCAATTCCATGATTTAATTCAATAGGTTAACCACGATTAACCACAAGGTTTTGCCAAAACAAAATGTGTAACGAACTGAGAAAAAGGAGTGTTCAATCATCTTTTCCAGCAAAAAGAGGCTGTTGAGGGTGAAGCCGTCCCGGAAACTGACCATTGACATCCAGGAAAGCATGGAAGGAAAACAGGCAAAATTAATCCTTTTCCTGCTATGATTTTGATTTATTGATTATTGACTAATTACTTTTTGAAATGTTATGACTGATCTTTGGTTGCTGGAAGAAACCGGGCTTTTTTGGTAAAATAGAAAACATGGAATTAGAAAAAATTGACAGGATAATCCAACTCATAATCACAATTGCTGGTGAAGAGGATGACAAATATGACCGTGAGTTGGGAGCCATCCATATTGTTAAGTATTTATATTTAGCGGACTTGGAATACGCAAAAAATAACAACGGCAATATTTTCACTGGAATTCCATGGCGCTTCTATCACTTTGGTCCTTGGTGTGAAATCGCTTTCGAAAGGATTGAGCCTGCGCTCGCAAAAATTGATGCAGAAAAACGAGTTATAAATTCACGGATGAGGGATGACTTCACAAGATGGTCCTTACCAGAAAATCAGGATTTATATTATTCTTTAGCTCGAAATATTCCGCATGAAATTGTCTCTTCACTTAAATACTATATCCACAAGTTCACCAATGACACAGAGAGTTTGTTACACTTTATCTACAACACGGAGCCCATGTTAAAAGCAAGGCCTAATGAACAATTGAGTTTTGATTCAACGAAAGGCATCGATGACGTAAAAGTGATTGCACAAAGCGATATCCTACCCAATAAGCTATCAAAGCAGAATCAAAAGAAGAGAAAGCAGTTATTGGCTGATTTGAAGCAGAAAATGCAGGACCATATCAGCAAACGGTCCAGGTCGTATTCAAAGGCTTTTGATCCACCCATTTACGATGATATTTTTTTCCAGGGTCTTGAAACCTTTGAAAAGATCATCGGAGACCAGTTGGAGCCGTCGGAAGGTATAGTGAACTTCTCTGACGATATTTGGAAATCAGAAGCTCGATATGATCCCGACTTATCCTGATGATACTATTCAAGCATTAACCAATAATTGGTGGGTGGAAGACAAGTCTTCGAATTATAAATTCGGCCGGTTGATAAATGCATATCTTCCTCACGTTGACCAGATTCCGTATCAGCTCATCACAACGGGACGTAACGAACCCACCAATCATAATTCGGCGATGTGTTCATTAAAACCACTGAAAATTCGCCGTAGTCCTTGCAGGCCCAAACTCCCGGTTGCTGCTCTTCCATATTTTGAAAATGAAGTTCGAACAGTATATAGAGCGAAGATTCGGCCAGCTTTGATAGTAAGTGAAGGTGGTGATGAGGTAGAACAAGCGCTTCGGCAAGGATATCCGAGATGGCAGACAGCGCCACATTTATTGGTGATTCCATTTTATGGGGTTTTTGAATCTTCGAGAGCAGGATTTCCGCCTGCATTTATAAATCGAGTCCAAAAATGTATATACCCTCAATTCTACTGGGATATCCTTCCAGCGCCGCCGAGTAAACGGATTGAATCTATTGCTAAGCTCGATCACTTACAGCCTGTAGGCAGACATCATGACACAATATCCTTATCCCATTTTCGATTGAGTGATGAGGCTTGCGAGGTTATTCAAGATTGGATTTTTTGGCTCATAAGCGGCCAACTCTGTCAAGAAAGCCTGCTATTCTTATACAAAAGTGAAATTAGCAGGATTGACGAAATCCTCTCCGGGCCTGACATTTAATCAATACGAGATATCGGGCGTTGATGACCATGCACGCCAGTCAATAAAATTGTTACTCAATTTGGATGTCGTGAACAATCGAAATAGCGACATACCGTGAAGGGAACAATTTTGTTTAGTTGAATTGGAAGATGTTTTGTCTCTAAATAATTCCTTTAGAGATTCCATTCGCCCGGGAAACATCAATTTATGAGGAAATCAGATGGGGGAATGTGAGTGTTCTAATTTATTTATTGCTTTCAGTTAGATTGATCAATGGAAGGATTACAGCAGGTATTCCCGATTGGGATGTGCATGAGGCGATGTAAGCTCGAGCAAAAGGATACAAAATTGCAGGTGCATTAACCGAATACATGGACTTGAACAATTTATCCGGCATGTCTTGACAACCCTTGAAACCACCGTGTATCACAATTTGAAGAGATAACAAATCGTCTTCGGATTTAATTGTTATGTCCATAATGACTTCTACAAAACGATTATCTTTATCTGAAAACTTGTGTTGAATATTGATGTTCTGGGTAAGTTTGGTATTCACAGGATTGAACGAATCTTGGATAGACAGGTTTAAGAGAGATACTCGGTATCCAAGAAAAGTAAATTCGCTTTCCTTCATAATCAAGCAGCCTTTAAAAGTTCAATATTCGCTGATTCTAATATTATTTCAGTCGATGAGACATATAAAGATCGTAAGGTCGTGATTGAGTTAATATCTGTTCCATTCGTAAAAGCAGTCTCCTCAAGAGTCGTGGAGCCGATTTGAGAGAACGTGATCGCATTTTTAAAATTAACCCCTGAAAAATCTTCTATATCAGGTTGAGCACATGCTTCTTGATGGAGCTTATCATACTCCTCCAGGGTCATTTCTTGAATTTCTCTGAGAACTTCTTCGAGTATTTTATTCCCGTATTCCATTTCACATCCCTTTCATCTTAACCGATGTCGACTTTATACAATCTAGATTCTTAACGCAAACCTGAAAAAGATCCATTTATAAGCGCTAAAAATGTTCCATGTGTAATAACGAAAAACTAAATGTGTATCATGAGCAATTGAAGACAGGCGCATTAAGCTATTAAATTTTCCTGTCCAAAAGATAGCCTGAGATATGGCCCCAAATAGGAGTAAGTTATTGACCGAATTCTGGGGATTTTTATTGGCCGGTAAAAATAAAAAAGATCAAACATCAATGAAATGCTCTTTTTTATCGCGAATGAACGCGGATAACGTCTCGATCTGCGGTGAGGACCTCATCCCCCGGCCCCTTCTCCATGGCTGGAGAAGGGGGGCGGTGTGTGCGGTCTGGGTGATGGTCGGGGAAGCTTCAATGACACTGCATACTCAGAAAAGTAATTTACAGAAAGAGCATTACACACCGTTATCTCTCTGGGTCAATCACCTGGCTCAGCACCATATTTCAATAAAAGTTTAACGATTTTACGGTGCTTTTTATCTGAGGCCAATGTAAGTGCAGAATTGCCATCATTATTTCTTGTATTTACGGATGCATCATGTTCTAACAGTATTTCCACAACATCCAGGTGGCCTTTTTCTGAGGCAAGCATAAGTGATGTAAAACCACTATTGCTCTTTGCATTCACATCAGCGCCATAGTCAAGAAGGAGATCAACAACATCCGGATGGTCTTCTACTGATGCCAGCATAAGTGATGTCACGCCGCCGTCGTCTTTTGCATTTACATCTGCGCCATTGCAAAGCAGAACCTCAACAACATCCAGGTAGCCACTAGATGAAGCCAGCATAAGCGATGTCAAACCACTGTTATCTTTTGCATTTACATCAGCGTCATGGTAAAGCAGAAAACCAACGACGTCCGGGCCGTCATAAAGTGAAGCTCGCATAAGTGATGTCAAGCCATCGTTATCTTTTACACTTAGATCAGCGCCATGGTAGAGCAGAAGTTCAACGATATCCAGATCGCCTCTCTCCGATGCCAGCATAAGTGATGTGCTTCCTCCTTTTTCTTTTCTATCTACATCGTGTGTTTTTGTTAACAAATACTTAACCACGTCGATATTGCCGCTCCACGAGGCATTCATTAAAGGCGTAAAACCCCACTTATTTGCAATATCCACATCCGCACCATGTTCCGCTAAATACTTAATAACACTCAAAAGACCTTTCTCGGTGGCATGCATAAGTGGTGTAAAACCTTTTTTGTCTTTTATATTCACACCTGCGCCGTGTTCTACAAGATACTCGACTACACTTAAATGATTTTTCTGTACTGCTTGTATAAGTGGCGTAAAGCCCTTTTTATCTTTTATATTCACATCAGCGCCGTGCTCAACCATATATTCAACGACCTCTAGAAAACCATTATATGAAGCTATTAAAAGCGGTATAAAACCGTTTTTGTCTTTGACATTCATATCGGCGCCTTGTTCCACTAAATACTTAGCAAGATAGTCATGACCTCCCATTAATGCATAGATAAGCGCTGGCATATCATCATCGTCTTTGACATTTACATCAGCACTATGTTCCACTAGATACTTAACGGCACCAAAGTGACCACCTCCTGAGGCCAACATAAGTGATGTTATGCCGCCTTTCTTTTTTGCATCCACATCACGAATTTTTGAAAACAAATACTCAAGAATATCAACATGGCCATACGTTGAGGCATACATAAAAGAAGTAGCACCATCATTATCTTCACTATTCACGTCAGCGCCTTGCGCCACCAGATACTTAACAACATCCAAATGGCCATTCATTGAAGCCAACATAAGCGATGTTACTCCGTCATTGTTTTTTCTATCCACATCTGGAGTTTTTGAAAGCAAATACTTGACGACGTCAATATGACCATGCAATGAAGCATACAAAAGAGAAGTAGCACCTTTAGCATTTTCACTATTCACATCAGCACCTTGGTCGACCAGATACTTAACAACATCCAAATGGCCACCCATTGATGCAAACATAAGTGATGTCATACCGCTTTTCTTTTTTGCATCCACATCACGAATTTTTGAAAGCAAATACTTAAGAATATCAACATGGCCATACCCTGAGGCATACATAAAAGAAGTTCCACCATCATTATCTTCACTATTCACATCAGCTCCTTGGTCGACCAAATACTTAACGACATCCAAATGGCCACCCATTGAAGCAAACATAAATGGCGTAAGACCGCTTATACTCTTTCTATCGACATTATTACCGATTAATGTCGACAAATATTTTACGATTTCGAGATGACCTTTACCCGCTGCGATCATTAAAGGTGTTATACCTTTATTAGTCTCAGTGTGCACATCAGCGCCACGTTCCAGCAGATATTCAACGATACCTAGATTGCCTATTAAGGAAGCCATCGCGAGCGATGAAAAGCCTTCATCATTTTTTTCGTTCACATCAGCGCCATGGTCAAGCAGAAACTCAATGATATCTAGATGACCCTTTTCACAGGCCATCATAAGTGCGTTTAGACCGCTGTAGGCTTTGACACTCACATCAGCCCCTTGTTTCACCAAATACTCAACAACATCTAGGTGATCATTATAGGATGCCACCATAAGAGATGTAAAACCGATATCAGCTTTCTTGTTCACATCAGCGCCATGATCAAGCAGAAATTCAACGATATCCAAATGACCCTTTTCAGAAGCCAGTAAAAGCGATGTATTACCTCTGTTGTTTTTTGCATTTACATCAGCGCCGCGTTCTACTAAATTCTTAACAATACCAAAATGACCCTCTTGTGAAGCCAGCATAAATGATGTTGAACCATCCGTGTTTTTTTCATTCACATCCGCGTCATGATCTAGCATTAGCCCAACCAGTTCTTGATAACCTCGCATTGACGCAAACATAAGTGATGTATAACCGCTGTTGTCTTTGATATTTATCTTAGCGTCGTGGTCTAGTAAAAATGCAACGACATCTACATAGCCATTCTGAGATGCCAGAATAAGAGGTGTCGAACCTTCGAAATCACTTACATTCACATCTGCACCACGTTCCACCAGATACCCAACGACATCTAGATGACCCTTTTCTGAAGCCAACAGAAGTGGTGTCGAACTAAACATATCTTTAAAATTCACGTCTGCGCCACGTTCCACCAGATACTTAACGACATCTAGATGACCTTCTTCTGAAGCCAATATAAGTGGCGTCAAACCGTCGAAATCACATACATTAACATCTGCGCCATGATTAAGCAGAAATTCAACGATATCCAAATGACCCTTTTCAGAAGCCAGTATAAGCGATGTATTACCCTTGTTGTTTTTTGCATTTACATCTGCACCACGTTCTACTAAATACTCAACAACATTCAAATGACCCTCTTGTGAAGCAAGCATAAGAGGTGTTATACCTGCTTCATCTATTTCATTCACATCAGCACCATATTCCAGCAGACGTTTAACAAGGCTAAGATCTCCTTCTAGTGACGCTTTCGAAAGATCGCCTTTCTTAAAAAACAAGCTCACACCAGCACCTCCTTATGACGAGTTTTCCCGGGCACCCCTTTAATTTAATCAACTCCGCCAGCCTTTTCCATGATCCGTAATCATCATAACTGATGGATTTCAAAAACTGGATAGCTGTTGATCGATCAAGTGGTATCAATAACTTTAGAACGAGTATTTCTTTATTGTTCAACAATATCCTCTGATTACACATCCTAACTATTTTCTATTGAATAGTCTAGAATTAGCTTCCAAACTTTTACAGCTCTACCTATTGAAAGGCATGTAAAAATGATCCATTTATAGGAACGAAAATGTTTCATGTATGACACCGAAAATCTAAATATGGACCATGAGCAACAGAATGAAACCAGATTGGGCTATTAAATTTTCTCAGCCAGAAAGTTAGCCCGCGATATGCCTCAAAACTGGGGAAAGTAATTGACCGAATTTTTGGGATTTTTCTTGGCCTGTAAAAACCAGACATATTGTATATCTGGATATTAACCGGACATTTTTTCTATTTGCTGCCTATTTGACTGAAAAAAATGAAAATCTATATATAGCTGCGTTTTTGTTATAAAGTTCGACATATGGTAGTCGTTACCAATAATCTTATTTATGTTCTATTTGATTGATAAAATTCAACCTGGGATTCTCATTTTTTTTTTCAAATATCCGGGTTAACCAAAACTCCATTTCCGGCATAATCCATAAATAGAGATTTTTTGGATTTCCATTCTTCAGGCGTAAATGCAGACGCTTCAATAGGAGCAAAAACCTTGTAAATGGCTTCAGTCAAAATATCAATGCGTTCCCAATAACTTTTATCGGAAAAACTTGACGAGATGACAATCAGATCGATATCGCTATCTTCACGGGCTGTGCCTGTTGCATGAGAACCATATAAAATCAGTTGCTCAACTTGGATATCAGTTGACTCCAAAGCTTTTTTGAATTGTCTAATGATTTTCAAAACTGATTTTTGATCCATTTTAACAAGTCTTTGCTTCTTGTCATTATATCATGTGTGACTTCCTTGGTATAAGCAGCTTGTATTTTGGCCAGATCATCCGGATAACGAGTGTCAACGCTGGCCGTATTCAGCTTGACAATAAATGTTACAACGTTCTTTTCAAGTTTTTTTCCGATTTTTTTCAACAGATAAAGCAAATTATTTGTTTTAGGAGGCGCATCAGCCAACTCTTTGCCATAGAGGCCTTTCAGAGCTTTTTCGATGGACCGGTGACACATGAAAACAGCATAGAAATAACGACCAGCATCATACAATACATCGGCGGTATCCATATCGTAATCTGCTAGTTTCATCCATTCTTCGTGTTTGTTACCCATAAAATATCCTTTCCCCCTCAAAAGCCTTCTTATTGCCGCTAAATCCATTGTGCACAACAATATCATTCAGCTGTTTCTTTCTTATCCAACGAATTTAAGCACACTTGTTCTTGAATATCAAAACCGACCACATTGTAATATTTGATATCTGAAACATCTTGGTTATAGACGAATGAATCGAAAATGGATTAATTCTCTGGCTTGTTTTTACATATTCAGGAAATCATGAATCGACATGATTATCTTATTGTTTCAACCGGTTGAATTATTTGGAAATTCCCATATAAACCTTATGAATGGTTTCATATAGCTTACTGTAAGGGACAGCAGTTCCGGCCAATGATTCAAGACTTCGCAGCGTTATCGATTGTTGATTGCCTCTATGAGCATCCAGAGCAATTGTAGGCAGAACATAGAATTTCCATTGATCAACATTTAGAGGATCAATTGTAGGTTTATGTTTATGGGCCAGCAAAGCGAAAACATAAACCTCTGCTTGCCGCCGAGACTCATTTTCTTGGGTGTTTGTTTCCGAATTCCATGCGCGAGTCTGGGGAATTCCGAACAAAATGGTTGAATACTGCTTTTGAGACCAACTTTGAATATAAGCTGCGGATTTGACTTCCACGGTAATTCCTTCGGGAGTAATCAGATCGTATGCTCCCCATTCTTCTCGAACACTTTTCAATTCAATTCCCAGAGCAGTAGCAACAATGAACTCCGCCAGAATACCACGGGTTGCATTGCTGACAAGATCGGACACACTCCATCGCCAGAAATCGAGCAGTGTATAACCAAGAGGTTTTTCGCTTACGTGAAGCGGTTCGTCGCCGCATTTAAGGGTTGGAATTATGCGTGATAAATCATTCGGCATTCATGTTCTCCTTTCACCAAAAGACAGGTTTTTCCGCTTTATTCACGCAAAACCTTTTTGATGTCCTTGAGACTTGCTTTCACCTGTCTCAGTTGTTTTTCCTTTTCTTTGCGTTCGGCAATTTGTTTGGCGATTTCCCTGACTTTTGGGGAGTTATCTTTCCCTAGATACAAGAATTTTATTTTGTCATCAGCCCTATAAGCTAAATATGAATAGACGTTGTTGTTCCTTTTTTTTCGAGAGATGGACCCTTTAGGAAGTTTTTCGATTGCTTTACTGTAAATAACAACAAGCTTTTGAAGTCGATCATATTCTTCTTTCAAAATATGCTGGACGATACTCACAAAGATCAAGCCCCTTTCATGCCTAACACTTAGTTAAAATATTACAGGAGGTTAGGCAAGTACGTCAAGGGCGATTGTGCCTAACACTCTATTTATTTTTAAGAATTGTTAGGTAAACTGATTTCGGCTGAATCTTACTCTTCCAACCTTTAGTCAGAAACCGTTTTGTTAGCAGGAAGGATTTGATCTGTTGTAACACTTGAAGGGTTAGGGGTGAAAGTACAGATGTCTGTCCCCGAAAAACAGCCCCCCTTCTCCAGCAATGGAGAAGGGGCCGGGGGATGAGGTCTATCCAGATGGTACCCACTATCTTTTCAATTATCTTCAGCCGCTCCGACCGAGACCGCTTTAACGCGAATCGTCGGCGATTAAAATTGGAGGTCTGTCCCTATCTATTTGACTGGTTATTGAATATCAACTTCACATCCCAAATAACTGTTTGAACACGCTTTCAAAGATTACAAAGATGGGCACGATGAGATTCCAAGAAAGAAAAGACTAATCCTGTTAATCCTTTAATCCTGTAATCGTGTTCAGACAAAGTAGCGCTCTTCGAGTGCAGTTTCTAGTTTCTTGTTCCTGGTTAGGTTTGAGAGAGACTTATATTATGTGAATTATTTTAATGGTGCTAAATAACTTTAGATTCTGAAGACTAATACTTGGATATTGGTTATTGGAAATTGGATATTGGTTATTGAAAGAAAATCAGCCTCTCAGCCCTTTTGTCTAACCTCTACCAGTTTTATTTACTTTCTCCAACATGCCGCCAAGGCTGCTGTCAAGCGCAAGCGCTATTTTTTCCAGATGCTGAGATAAAAAACCTGCCCTTCAACGGTAAAGGAGCTGGGCGCTATGAGCAATTCCTGGTCTGTTGCAACATATATCAGGCCCTTTCCAACGTTGAACTGGCCGAGTTTTTCGTTACTCTTGAGGAGACGCTTGGCTTCCTGTTCAGCCAATTCAATAACATTTCCAGTAAAATTGATCATATCGACTCCCTCCAGTGATCAATAATTTCCTATAATAACTATTCTTAGTAGCTCTGAAATAATAAACCCATTTGAAGTTTTGGTCATTTAACGTATTCCACAGGGGCACATGATTAATAGGGGCCACGCTCGTAAATTGCCCGGTGTTTACCTGGCCAATCGCAAATCGGATTGGTACAAATTGTCCAGTAATTATCATGGTAATCAATTGCGCCCAGGTCTTTGTGAAATGTATAGGTATCGCCACCGCATCGCGGACAGTTTTTCTCTTCTTTAGTTAAGGTAGTACCACCTGGGCGAAATTCTGTTCCTGAAATTAGGTAAAAATTTTCGAAGGTCTGAGGAGCAGCCATCAACTTTTTCTTCATTATCGGTAAAAACTTTTCCGAATCGTAAATCGCAAAATTTCTTCCTTCAATAGCATCATAAATCTTATGGCAAGAGGGACAATAGCGGGCGGAAGCACACTCGTAAAAAGCCCCATACTCCAAATCGTCGCCATAAAATGTACCTTCGTATAGGCAGTGGGGACACTTTAAATTCGGAAGCCAGACGATTTTTCCTCTGTCTGGTAAATATCTTTTCGTTTCACCATTACTATTCATTTCTTTGCAAATAGTCAGAAAACTTTTCAGCCAATCCCTCATTTCATTTTGCCTCCTAACAGATAGGTACCCTTTCATCTATAATATCCTTGAATAGCAATCATAGGAAGTTGTAACACAAATGTAAAAAATAGGACAAATGGAGCTCTAATCTTAGGAAAAGATAAAGTCTGTCCCCTGAATGTCCCCGAAAAACAACTCCCCTTCTCCAGCCATGGAGAAGGGGCCGGGGGATGAGGTCAATCCAGATGATACCAACAATCCTCTGAATTATCTTCCGCTGCTTCGACCGACCCCGCTTTAACAAGATTCGTCGGCGATTAAAATTGGAAGTCTGTCCCCTAAAAGTACAGATGTCTGTCCCCAATTGATAGTTACTGATGTCTAACATTTGGTTGCTGCTTATTGAATATTGACCTCAAATCCCAATGTCTGTTTGAACACGATTCCAAAGATTATAATGATGGACACGATTAGATTCCGAGAAAGACAAGACTAATCCCGGTAATCCTTTAATCCCGTAATCGTGTTCAGACAAAGGAGCGCTCTTCGAGCGCGCTTTCTGGTTCCTGGTTTCTAGTTCCTAGTTGGGCTTTTGGGGAGATTCATATTATGCGTGTTATCTTAATGGAGCAAAATTACAATGCATTCTGAAATCTAAACACTTGGAAATTGGTGATTGGACATTGGATATTGGATATTGAAAGTAAACGTATTCGCTAAAGATACCCCAGCCTCTTCAATCGCTCCTGAATTTCCCGTGATTCACTTTTCGTGTAAGGCACCGGTTTGTCGCCGCCTTTGGTCATATCTTCGTCTATATTACTATCCCTAAAAACATTTTGGGAAAGCGCCTTGAATAACGGAATACCGTCCAGGTCTTTGGTCTCAACGCCAAATAATGACAAAACCGAGGCGCCTATATCTTCCAGACACGGAATCCGCTGGTCGTCCAAATACATCGGCGCATTTGAGATCAACACTCCGAACGGTCTGTGACTTCCGTTCATCGATCCTCCTTTACGACCACGAATTTCTTGTTCAGGAAGTATGGATAAAATCGGGCCGGGAGACGGAGCATTCCAGAGAGTGACTGTATAATCCCCGTCCATTGCTGGAACGACTATCAAATCAGGAATCCATTCCAAAGCCGGACCAGTATATAAGCCATGTTTAAAATAGATTCGGCTGATAAGCGGGTTGCCGGTAACAGGATCCTTAAGGCTTGACAGGGCAGTCTTTATCTCGCCTAGAATCTGATCACGTTGATCGACGCTATAGGATTTTCCAAAAGGAAACCGTTCATCATTCAACCAGACGGACGGGAAATAATTCAGTTCATCTGAAAACGCGATACTGTTTTTCAAATCGGCGTATGCCAGCCGATGTCTGCTTTCCAGAAAATCCAGGATACTGCGTGGCGCATAACGGAAAAACCACTCCCCAATTTGAGCCGGCAGCATAAAAGCAAGTTTTCTCAGCCAAGATTGCTTGGGTTGATTGGCTTTGGACTCAGAGTAGTTGTGATCAAAAGTTGTATGATGATTTGAGCTCTGGTTGCTTCGATAGGTGAAAAACCCGTGTTCAGCCAGGGCTCTATTCAGGCTGAGCAGCCGATTCCCCGTACCGCCGCTGCCATGATCTGACACCACCAAAACAAGAGTTTCAGGATCGGCCAAACTGACCAGCCTGCCGACGGAAGTATCCAAACTCTGATAAACTTCATGTAAAAACCCGGAATATTTCTTGTCTTCCGGTCTGTGTCGAGGCGATCGGTGATCATGAGCCGCCCAAAAATGATGCGCCGTCGTATCGGATTCAGAAAAAACAATACCAAAACAATCCCATTTTTCTTTTTTATAAAGATATTCTGCTATGGCGGTTCGACTGATAATTGTATGACGTATGGTTTCTTGAGCTCTCTCACGCCAATCAGCCGAGGTGTCCAGCTCTTGAATACCGGCCAGCGTGTAGGCCGAAACATTGCTTTTCAATTCGTCCCACAACGAACGCGGATAACAAAAACTTTTATCGGCCGTATAGGCGAGAGGAGAATCGAAACCGGAAATCATGATCCCATTTACAGGCTCAGGGGGATACGTTGTCGGAAACCCGATAGCGGCCACGCGTTTGCCGACTTGACTCAATCGATTGAAAAAAGTGGACTCCAGCCGATAAGTGCTGTTGATATAGGTGACGGTATAACTGCCTGGCCGACGCACGGCAAAGTCCGTAATGCCGTGTCGCCCCGGATTGACTCCTGTCAAAAGGGAAGACCATGCCGGGTAAGTGAACGGCGGAATGGTTGACTGCAACTTTGAAAAAACACCAGTGTGAGAAAGTGATGCCAGATTGGGCAGGCTTCCATCGGCTATCCATTTATCGGTCAATTCCGGATCGAGTCCATCAAGACCGATTATAAGCACCCTGCGAAAGGGAAACGTTGACAGTGAGTTTTTACTGGATATAACCCAATTCTCTCATTTTGTGGAGCTCATCATCCGTCAGTTCACGAATTTGACGCTCGACGGCTCCCGTTAATGCCGCTTCCCGAGCCGCCTGTAGAGCATTCTGCATATCCGAATAAAGAACGGGTTCATGTGCTGCACGGTTGTCGCGTTCTCTCGGGTCGGTATCCAAACGATACAGTTCTTTTTCCGGCAGCCCGCGAGGATTACCGGGATTCGCATTCAAAATTTTCCAGGGTCCATCGATAAACGCCTTTAAAATATTTCCTTCATGATCTTCTTCGGCGAATACCGTGATGTCACGTTGAGTATCTTCGCCGTAGCCGAAAAGGTCTCGACCGGCCTGCATCGAAGTCGGTGCCGGTATTCGTGCCAGACCAAGCAGAGTCGGTGCGACATCGACGTGTCTGGCGTTGTCGAAACGTGTGGTCGGTGTGATATGACGCGAATTTCCCGCGTCAAGTTTGAAAATAAACGGAATATGAATTTGTTCTTGATACAACGTCAGACCGTGCCACCAGCCGCCGTGATCGTAAAACTCTTCACCGTGATCCGCCGTGACAAGCACGATGGTGTTATCCCAGAGACCTTCTTTTTTCAGATATTCGAACAACTCACCCATGCGCTGATCCATGTACGTGACTTCGCCGGCATATGTCGAGCGCATCTCTTCCGCCAAAACCGGATCAGGATCAGGCATCGTCACTCTGGCATAGCCGACACCGTTGAAAGGATGCTTGAAAAACGGATCATGCGTCTCCATATAATGCATAAAAATAAAGAATCGGTCGTTTTTGCCGCGCCTGTCCAAATACTCCTGAACCGCTCGATTGACGACGGCGGCTTCCTGGTAATAATGCTGAGGATACTTTGCCTTCACCAAAAAGCCTTCACGCACTTTACGTAGGATTGAATAATATGTCAGTTTACTGCTGAACTCATCCGCCAGAAAAAAGTAATCCGGCGACAAATAGTGATATTCACTGAATCCCTGGTGAAAATTGAATCCTTCCGTGACATTGATATTGTTCGGATAACCCACCGTGTAATAGCCGGCCTGCTGCAGTACTTCCGCCAACGTCTCGACATCGTCGGGGAGAATATCCGGCTTCAGAAAGGCTTTATGCGCCGACGGATACATAGCCGAGAAAATTGTAGCGACGGAAGGTTTGGTCCAACTGGCTTGAGAGAAGGCGTTATGGAACCGAATTCCATTGTCGGCGAGTTTGTCCATGACGGGTGAATCCGCATCAAACGCGCCGTAACAGCCCAAGTGATCGGCTCGAAGCGCGTCACAGACGATCAAAATAATGTTGGGCTTGTCGGCCAGAGCTTGCGGTATTCCTCCGGCAGGCTCCGTTTTGGTTGTGGACGCTGACGCAGCAGCGGAAACACCCCAGAAAACCAAGCCTACCAGGAGCAACAAAGCGGTCCATAAAAAAGGCCGTTTTGAATAGGGGTCAGCGAGGCGTTTGCTTGATTGTTCCCTGAACACACCGATTAGAAATACGAGGCCTGCAACGAGAAGAAGGCCTAAAAGAGCAATTTTCGGTACACCTTGTTCTTTGTATAAGTCTCGATTTAAAAGGAATCGCCCCAGGATCAGGATATTGAGTGAGAGCCATCCTGAGAATGCCAGTGCATAGGTTTTGACGCTGCCTTTGATTCTACCGAATGCCACGGCGATTGCTCCCATGAAAACGCCGAAACCGATACCGGCGCACACGCCGATCAGGCCATACATAACCATACCGTAAAACAGCATCGAAGGACCGAATCCCTTGCTGAAGCCTGTCCAGATGGATTCAAGAAGACCCAGCAAAACACCGGCATAAGCGCCGCCGGCTGCTCCAGAAGATAGACGGGACAAAAATGCGCGCTTTGCCCAGCCGGTCGTGCGGGGTTCGGTTGAAACCGGACGAAGTTCTTCCAAACCATAATCTTCAGATTTCAACAATGCGTCAAAATCAACCTCTTTATCATCCAGAAACAGATATTTCGGTCGATAATCTTTTTTACGTGTCCAAAGAAAAATGGCTCCCGGCAGCGTTGCCAGCTCAACAGCCCAAAACCCGAGCGCTGCCGAAACGATCGCCTCGACCGGACCCAATTGATTGCGCAACAGATAATATTGAGCCATCTCCCGAATGCCTTCACCCGCCATCGTGAACGGGGTGATGACAGTGGCGAAAATTTGAATCGATGACGCAAACGTGACCTGCCAGAATTCAGCTCGGACAGCCCCGATGGCCAACGCTGTGTAGTAATACATAGCCGCTGTCGTGAAATGTACCAGAAAGCTCATCAAAGCGGCGTTGAGCAGCACAATTTTTCTGTCTTTGTATGCTGATGCGGCATTGTTGACGCGGTTGATAAAACCCTCGAGCTTTTGTTTACCCGGTATCGGGATAAGCGAAATGAACCAGCGAATAATTTTCGGATAAAACATCAACAAGAAGAATAACAGGATGACGCCGACGGCGATCGGAAGGGTCATCAACGTTATTTTAGTGGCTTGAGCGCCAAGGATGCTTCGTCCGAAAGGCAGCGCTACCAGAAACGTGATGAACAGACCGACGATTCCCAGCACTTTTTCGATGACGGTCGCC
Organism: bacterium; assembly: GCA_049652745.1. GTDB lineage: Bacteria > CSSED10-310 > CSSED10-310 > CSSED10-310 > CSSED10-310 > JBASEY01. Next base: position 17,339 of record JBASEY010000003.1, read on the forward strand.
GCCGTGCATTCAACCGTTCGTCGGCTGAAACGCGATGCGTCATACAGTTTGTATCCGTCAAGGCCAATCGTTGACGGCAGAAAAGTGCCGATGAATCGGCCTATCAAAAAGCTGCCGAATATGTGATAAAACGGAAAACGAATCCCTTGACCTCGCAGCAAATAATGCCACCGAAGAATAGAGCAGAAGACCCCGATCAGTTTGATGAAGATCGCCAGAACAATAAACTGCCAGAATGTTGCCGCTTTGATCCCGGGGAGATAATTGACGATCGCCCGAAATGCGGAGACGGTTTCCATAGATAAAAATTTGCCGGCGCGATTGTTTGCCAGATGAACGCTTTGACCTTCCTTGAATTGAAGGATAGCGCCATCGTCATCCTTGCGGCCTTTTTCGCCGCTGATAACCGTAATCGGAGTGCCGCCGACGACTATCCGATCACCCTGAACGATATTTACCGTCGATCCATCCTCCAGATGAACGGGACGATGATCTAAAAGCTGAATTTGATGTGAAAACAATAGATAGAAAGCTCCCAAAGTGACGATCACTTTGATCAACGAACTCATCGAGCTTCTGATTTTGGCCGGAATTTTCAAATACAATTCTTTTAACGGACTAGCCATAGTTTATTCCTAATGACGTGATGATTTAAATTTTTGTATGGGATTGAGTGTCAATAGCAACAATCCCCTAAGCGGCATCCACTTTAAAGCTTTTAGCCGATGGAAACAAGTGCGTCAACTTTAGGACATTTGCTGAAAAAGGCGCATGAAAAGGCAATTGCATAGCGCCGGATGACCAATCCGGTAAATTCATTCTAAGTACCCCAGGTTTTTCAAGCGGTTTTCAAGAGCTCGACGCTCATCTTCGCCAGGCTCACCGGCAAAGGATGTCGATACATTTTTATCGACGGATTCCTGCAAAGACTTCTGAACATCATAACTCACAAATTTCGGAGGATGGCCGGCAAAATAATCAGGTTTAAAAATATTTTGTAAAACCTTTCCGTCCAAATTATCCGGTATCGGTAGAGCCATGCTTTGCAATAAGGTGGGCATGACATCCTCCATATTCGCCTGGATGTAACCTGGCGCTATGTCTTTACCGGAGACCATGATGATACCGTCGCTACGATGAAATCCTATCGGATGGTGTCGAGTGTCGGTAAAAAAGCTGCCGGCGCCAAGATGTTGTCGTCCCAGAACGGCGTAGTCCCGCATACAAAATAAAACATGAGGCGCATATTTTGTTTCAGGGCCATGAAAAATCTCTTCTCGAAACCAAACTTTGTCCGTCAGCGGGATTCCTGTTTGAGGATGCTTTAGATTCGACAGCAGATTTTTCAGCGTATTTTTCAAATCCTCAACTTCAGCGGATGACACCGTGCCGGCAGGGTTTTCATCTGTTTTTTCGTTGATATAAAACCCTTGAGACGGTATCGATCCAAAAAACACTTTTGTCTTGGACCAGTCCACAACAGACGCCAGATCGAGCCGAGCGGAAAACAGCGTAGATCGGCGACTGCGGATGGCTCGACGAATCCCGGTTTGGATGGAGGAGGGAAGAAGCTTTCGGATCATATCGGCATCACCGATGGTCTGAAGCCAGTCAAACAGGCGTCTTTTGATATAAGGCCTGGAGTGTACAGCCAACAAATTCTGTTCCAACAACCAGGTATTGGCGTTGAAAAACCCTTCAGTCACTCCAAATCCGTGGTCTGAAAGAACGAAAACATTATCGTCAGGCTTCAATGATTCGATCAATTCTCCTGCAATCAAATCGACTCGCTTGAACAGGTCTATCAACTGAGGCCGGACGCGTTTCGCTCGGGGGGAGTCATACAGCGGATTGACTGGAAAAAGGTATTTGGCGAAAAGATGCAGGATACGATCGATTGTGACGAAAACGACCATGAAAAACGTCCACTCTTCCGTCCGCATCAGGTGCCGGACAGCTTCGTGCCGCCGTTCCAGGCTTTCGCGGAGATCATGAATGAAGCGTGCGATTTCCGCGTCCGTGGTGGTGTCATACTGAGGGATATCGATGTTGATGATATAATTGCCGCATACGGCTTTCAGGCGATCTCGAAGGCTCAGGGGCGACGTAAAAGGGGACGTGAATCCTGGACTCATCATACCGCTGACCATACAGCCTTTCAGCGGCGCCGGCGGGTAAGTTATAGGCACGTTGACGACAATCGAGCGGCCCTCGTTCATTTCGACGGCATCCCAAAGGCGAAGACCTTGGACATCTTGGGATGAGACCAGCGGGCGATCGGGATTTTTCAGCGGACTGACAGTGAAATCGTATATGCCGTGTCGGCCTGGATTCAAGCCGGTTGTGCAGGTTGTCCATGCAGGGGGCGTTGTCGGTGGAATCGTCGATGTCAACGGCCCCCAGGCGGCGTGTTCGCGCAAAGCGGCCAGAGCGGGCATTTCACCGGATTTCATCAATGGGTCAATCAGGTCAAATGTCGCTCCGTCCAGGCCGATGATCAGTGCGCGACGCATGTTTTTCACAAACAAGAATGCGCTTTACAGATATCCCAGGCTCTCCAAGCGCTTGACAATCGCATCCTCTTCTTCCTGCGTCAAGGTCTTTACCTTGGGCAGATAATTCAGCTCTTCCAACTTGGCAAGAATTTTGGCAAGACTTTCCTCTGGCGTTTCTTTGTCTGTTTCAACAAGAACTTCCGGATTCTCGGGAGCCTCATACGGATCGTCAACGCCTGTAAATCCCTTTATTTCACCTTTAAAAGCCTTGTAATACAACCCTTTGGGGTCACGCTTGGCACATTCTTCGACTGAGCATTTACAGTACACCTCGACAAAATTGCCTATCAATTCCCTGTTTTTGTCGCGGATGGACGCATAGGGTGAAATACAGGCTGCAACCGCAACGCGCTCCGTCGCCGTCAAATATGAGCTGACATAGCCGACACGGCGGATGTTTTCGTCACGATCTTCCTTTGAAAATCCAAGACCCTTGCTCAAACTTCGACGAATAACGTCACCGTCCAGAATTTCAACGGTTTGTCCACGTTTGCGAAGCTCATGCGCCAAACGAAGCGCCAAGGTGGATTTACCTGAGCCGCTCAGGCCGGTAAACCAGACTGTATATCCTTTCATCTTAAAAAACTCCTTTCATTTCAAAATAACCATCGGTTCTGTTTCTGTTATATTAAAGTAATGTAAAACGATCGACATGATGTCGGTGATATCGCACTTTCCGGGATGCCGGAAAGTTCCGGAAGTTTTATTAATAGCTGTTTCGAAATTGCCGATACAAACGCCGAAAAAATCATGATTGGCGCCGTCGGGGCCCCGGTCGTTTCGGCGCGTGAACACGCCGTCGCCAAAAGCGTCCGGATTCGGCCCGACACCTCCCAAGGAACGCCACGCCAGGCTGCCGAAGTAAACCATTAAATCAGGGGGAATACCATTGATTTCTTTATACAATTTTTCAGGATACAAAACCTGGTTTCCCAACAAATTCCCTTCGATATCCCGCATTGCGTTCAAAGCGGCAGCAAGACGTTGACGCTGGTTGTGAAACTCGTTTCGGGGGATAGCGCCATTGGGCTCACGACCCTCCACATTCAGGAAAACACGACCGAAATACCCGCCTTCACCCCACGCTCTGGTTGCGCTCCAATTGACCATTTCCGAACTCAACGGTGTTTCTTCCCACGGGGTTTGTTTCAACGTCATCCATCCATTTTTGATCAGCCAGTGATTGATTCGGATACCGCCCTGCATAGGCTGTGCTCCGTGATCCGACACGATCAACACTCCGCAGTCGGACGGCAGCAGATCCAAAGTATCGTTGATCTCTTGGTCGAGCAGAGCGTAATAATCGGGTATCGCGTTTTCAAAAACACTGTCTTCGATGAACAGTGGATGAGCGGCGTCCCAATGATGCCAGAAGGCGTGGTGCAGGCGATCGAGTCCGATTTCGACCATCATCGCAAAATCCCAGTCTTGGGTTTCCAGCAGGTGCCGAAAAGCGGCAAAACGTGCACGAGTCATCGATATCAATTGGTGAAGAAGGTTTTCTGTGGAGATGGTTCTGAAATTATCGATATCGACACGATAATCCGGGAATCGTTTTTTGATTTCAGGGCCGATATGCGCCGGCCAGGAGTGGATCGTGCCGGACTCCGGCGCCGGTATTCCAGCCAAGCATACGCCGTTAACCGGAGTGATAGGATACGTTTGAGGGATACCAACTAAAATGGACCGCAATTGATGGGAGCCCAGCACGTCCCAGATACGCGGGGTTTTAACATCGAGCGAATGAGATAATCTCAGGGAATCATACCCGAAATCAACCCGAGAGCGGATGCCGTACAAGCCAAGCTGGCCGGGGTCTTTACCGGTCGTCATGGAACTCCAGGCAGGGATCGTCAACGGCGGATCCGTCGATCGCATCGAAGCGGCGAAACCATTTTCTGATAGTTTTCTACATGCCGGTATGTGTTCGGAAAGCTTATCGAACATCAGCCTGGGATCGGCACAGTCCAATCCAAAGACAATCAATTTTTTTTGTCGATACCCGCTGTTTTTCATACCGATGTCATGGACGCGCTGATCGGAATATTCAAACGTTCCAACAGGGGCCTGAGAAAACTGCCGGTAATGGGTTCTCTGTCAGTACCAAGGCCTATGGGATTGGGTTTGAAAACCCCATGAAAATCACTTCCTCCCGATTCCAAAAGACTCAATTTTTGAGCGATTCGTGAAAACTCCCGCCGCATTTCTTGAGTGTGAACCGGGTAGTGTGTTTCGATGCCCTCTATTCCCATGGACTTAAGGCGGGAGATATGAGATTCCATAGTGTCGAACGGGAAACGTATCAGTCCGGGATGAGCCAAAATCGGTATTCCACCCATATGTTTTATCATTGTGGCGGCTTCCGAAACGGTTGGTCGGTACCGCTCTTGGTAGGCCGGTCGTCCACGGTTGAGATATCTTTTAAACGCTTCGTTGGTATTCTCAACGTATCCATTCCTGACCAACGCTTCGGCGATATGAGGTCGACTGATGATGTCGCCAGCGGCGATATTACGGACTTCTTCAAACGTGATCTCGAATCCTAGTTCATTCAATTTTTGTACTATTTTGGGGTTACGTGATGCACGGCCTTCACCGATTTTCCGCAACATTTCGATAAAAAACTCATCGGGCTTTTTGATTCCCAAGCCGACAATATGCACGGATATCTCATCATAATCCGCACTGAATTCTATTCCACGCACCAAACGAATACCTCGTTTAGCCGCTTGTTCTTCAGCAAATTCCAGCCCGGCGATTGAATCGTGATCAGTGATGGCAACCAGTGTCAACCCAAACTCAAAAGCCATATCGACAAGAGTTTCAGGGGTTTCCGAACCGTCTGAAAACGTAGTGTGGGTATGCAGATCCATCAGATCTGATGGTTTATGTACGAGCGGCGTCAATTGTCGGAAATCTCCAATTTATTTTGCGTTACGAATCAGTACTTCCGCAACTTCAGGCCGCGTGAATTCCACCGGTGGAACGATGCCTTCACGCAGCATTTCCCTGACCTTGGTGCCGGAAAGAGAAACATGGTTTTCTTTTCCATGAGGGCAGGTTTTGGTCGAAGCCATACCACCGCATCGCTTGCAGAAGAAGGTGTAATCGAAAAACAAGGGGGTGATATCGATCGCTTTCGGATCGAATTCGCTGAAAATATAATGGGCGTCATAGGTTCCATAGTAATTCCCGACACCGGCGTGATCACGACCGACGATAAAATGCGATACTCCGTAGTTTTTGCGGATAATCGCATGCATGATCGCTTCTTTCGGGCCGGCATAACGCATATTGGCAGGCATAACCGACAAAACGACTCTGTCTTTCGGATAATAATTTTCTAAAAGCACCTCATAACATTCCATCCTGACATCGGCAGGAATATCGTCGGATTTCGTGGCTCCGACCAGCGGATGCAGAAGCAGACCATCGACGATTTCCATGGCGGTTTTCTGGATGTATTCATGAGCCCGATGAACCGGATTCCGGGTCTGGAAAGCGACAATGGTGTTCCAACCTTTTTTCTCGAACAATACGCGTGTCTCGATCGGATCCAATCGGTATTTGACCAAATCATCATATGTAATTCGGTTGAACAGGCTGATCGGGCCCGCGATGTAATAATCGCCCTGCTGAAGCAGAGCGGCCACTCCCGGATGGTTTTCATCATCGGTTTTGTAAACCTGAAGCGCTTCACGGCTTTTATCCGCCGGATATATTTCCTCCACCGTCAGAATCCCCAAACACTCCCCTTTTAGATTGTATATTGCCAAATCTTCGGATTTGCTGACTTTTTCCTTGCCTTCCTTAGTGATGGACAGTGTGATCGGAATCGTCCAGGGAAGACCGTTCGCCAAATGCATGTGGTGCAGAATGCTTTCATAGTTTTTGGAATTGACAAAACCTTCCAACGGACTGAACGCTCCATTGGAAATCATCTCGAGATCAGCCAGCTCGCGGGAGTTCAAAATGATTTTTTTCAACGATTTCGCTTTTTCCATTGCAGCAAGTCGTTCGTCACCGGTCAAAATCCGATTGACAAGATGCCCTCCATGGGGAGCAATTAATTTAGACATAATCTTTCTCCTTTATAATCAAGTGGTTATTAATTCTCACGTGCTGTGCGGCCAAGCAGCGATAACGTGTCCCTCAGCAAGCGGATCAACTATACCAAAATAACTCAAAATAGTAGAATAAAGATCGATGATTGCCGGAATGGAGCTTATCAGCCTGCCTTTTCTGAACCATATCATCGCATTTTCATACGTGTGCATGCCTTGCAAACGAGCCGGCCGGGTCAGAGGAGCGGGCTGCAAGCGGGATTTGAGTTCCACGCCTGGAGCAGGAACAGCGACAATATCCGGCGCCGATCGCGCTGCAGGCCCGGAAAAAAGCTCGGATCCACGTAGCACTTTTTCGAAAACCGGTGTTGTCCCATCCGGCAGACAAACTGATGTGAGATGTTGTACGAGTGAATCCTGTACAAGTGTAAACTCCATCGGGTCGACTGAACCGATGGATTCTCTGTCTTTCAAATTCAAATACAGTCTTCCGGGTATCATACTGTAGGCTATGCTTTCAGGTTTCATCCGATGTAATCCGTTTCCGGACTCCTGATCCCATTTAAGATATCCGTTTTCAACCAGCCAGGCATTGAGATCCCATTCAATATTCGACGCACAGAATCCATGATCGGACAGAATCAGCACTTCAGTGCTGTCATCGGCAGTTTTTACGATATCGGAAAGATTTTGGTCCAGGATTTCAAAGAAGTCACAGATCATCGAGTAGAGTCGATCTGTTTCATCGTTCACGGACGACCAAAGGAAATGGAACAGACGATCGGTTTCCATGATATGAAGATGAGCGTACCGCCACGGATTCGATTCGATCAACTCTTTAAAGACGGTGAATCGTTGGTTGACGATAGCAGTTAATTGTTCGATAAATTCATCGGGTTTATCCAATGCCGATGAGGTGTCTGCATCGATGACGTAGTTTTTTTTAGTAAGAAGGCGGGATATCGCCGAAGGAAAGGCTATTTTTTCGACATCGACACCCAAAAAACCGCCGATGAGGATGCCGTTGACCGGTTCAGGCGGATAGGTGACCGGAACATTCATCACAATGACGGGAATATGATATTGGCTGAGCATTCCCCACAAGGATGTTCCCTGTCGATTGGCGGCGTTAGGCAGTGTCAAAGACAGGCCAGGCAGAGTGCGGTCAATAAAGCCGAAAATTCCATGCCCACCGGGATTGCGGCCGGACATGAAAGTGCTCCATGCCACCGATGAAACGGTTGGAAAGACGGATGTCATTGTTGATGGGCTTTTGTCGTTCATCAGACTGTGCAGTCGATGCCACAGACCCTGATCATATTGCTTTTTAAACAGCGTTCGAGGAAAGCCATCAAGGCTGATGGTGAGCATTTTTCGAGAATTGAAATCGGTTGATCTAGACAATGAGAACAGCTCCCGGTTATCCTTAGTCTCATCCCATCGGGCCGGGTTGTCGATCAGCCCATGGAAAAGGGTTTTATGCTATCAAAGGGTTAAAGCTGAGTCAAACAATCATCAGCTCCTTATATTTTTGAGCATATCGAGTTCATGGGTCGTTGTTGAGATTGATGTATGGGTGAACATGTAAATTTCAAAAACCAGCGGATAATTTCTAAACTCATAATTCTCTTATGGGCGCTGATAGCTCTTTTCGGCTGGATGTCCGGCCTTTTCGATCTTTTTGCAAATTGGCCGTTATATTTCAAAGGCGCTGCGACAAAATCGACGATGATACTGCGCTGCTTTGTCAGCGCTATAGGACTACTGATTTTTTGTGGGATATTGTGTCGGAGTCGAAGAAAAAATGTAAAGAATTTGGAGTGGAATCAAGTGGATGGCTTTATTCTCCGTGCCGGTCTTTACACCGTTTTACCTGCTTTGGTTATAGCCACCATTTTGAAAATGACGCCGATCGACGTCCTTCCAGAACATGGCTTTGTTATCCGCTCCGCATTTTATTCGTTTTTATGGGCCGGTTGGCTGGCCTGGATACTTGCCGCCTATAGACGCTTATTCAGCAGCCATGAACGATCACGAGCCAATCGACGAATGAAGGCCATCGATCTTATCTGCATGAACTGTTTGGTTTTTCTTGTGCTTGGCGAGCTTTTCTCAGTTGGTTTGAACAAAACCAAATTATCGATATTGATGAAAATTGAAAATGCCGATGCGGCGGCCCGCGTCAGTGCGCTGCGTCAGGAACCAGGAAAGCAATATTTCAATTTCCGTTTAAACAGCGGTGGTTTTCACGATGAAGAATTTTTTGCGGCTGAAGAATCTGATCTGGTAGTCGGTTTTATCGGCGATTCGTTTGGTTTTGGGATCGTTCCTTACGATTTTAACTTTGTCACAGTGGCTGAACGCCAGGTAGAGAGTTATTTTAAAGACTCGTTCGAGCGCATAGCTATTCACAATGCCAGTATGCCGGGGATAGCCATTGATGAATATATTTGGTTGCTCGAGGCGGAAATCCTTCCCTTGAAACCGTCGTTCGTGGTTTTATGCCTTTTTATCGGTAATGACATCCATGAAAGCGCCGATTACAGCATCACTTCTTTGCAAAGATATTGTTTTCAAAATTGGTATCTTTACCAATACCTTCGTAAGATAGGTTTGTTCGTTAAAGAATATAAGAGTCTCAGAAGAAGCGGTGTCACACACGGCCGATCAAATGATAAGGCTCAGAAAACTGTTGGGTCGCTACCGGAATATATGACGAATACATCCAAGGAAAAACCATTTTTTTCTCGAGATGCCTTCATTCAAATTGAAAGCACAAGATTTGAAGTTTGCGACCCTGAAAATCCATTTATTGAGCGGGGATATCAGGGTGTGTTTTCCGGATTACGTTTCTTTCAAGACAAATTAGGGGATAATTTGCTTGTGGTATTGATGCCGGACGAGTTCCAGGTCAACGACGATCTATATACCGAACTCTTAACGATCGATCCGAATTTTCAGTCATATGAACGAAATTACCCTCAACAGCGATTGACCGACTTTTGCAAGAAACGGAGTATCCGCTGTTTGGATCTACTCCCCACGCTTCGAAAAGGGCAAATGCTGGATAGGACATATCATTTGCAGGATACGCATCTGAACGCGTTTGGCAACAAGCTCGTCGGATCGGCTTTAGGGAAAGAACTGATCGATATAGTGACTGAAAAAATTGAATCTGGTGAGATTTCGGGTCTGGGGAAAAAAACCGATCGATAAAAAAAGAAAAATCAATTTACTTTGTTATATCTTCAAATCCCACCGTCGGAAGAATTTTCGTTTTTCCAATCGTCAAAGCCGCTGTTCTCATCGCTTTCGCCTTGCCGATCTAAAGGATTCTCAGGATCTTCGCTGTCGTGCGGATTGTGGTCGGAGTCGTCCAATACCTTGATTCCGGTAAACCATTTGTCCAGGCGCTCAAATCCCTGGCGCATCCATTGAGGCGCCAATCTCATCATGAATCCTGAGGCGACATAAGAAAACATCAGGATCGACAATACCAAAACCGGATCGTGCAGAATAATGGCGATCAGTATAATCGTGATCACAAGGCTTCCTACCGGACGCCGCCTTTTCCAATCGATATCTTTAAACGACCGAAACCGACATCTTGAAACCATAAGCCAGGCGAGAAGGTAAACGGTGCAAAGCGCCAGTATTCGTGAAATGCCGCTTTCCGTCATATCAGGTTTCAGCATTACCATAAGTGAAATACTGATAGCCGCGGCAGGGATCGGTAAGCCGATGAAATACTGAGATGACGAAACGGCATATACTTCATCCAGAACATTGAATCGTGCCAGACGAACGGCGCCACTCAACAAGTAAATCAATGCCGCTATCCAGCCGAAACGTTCAAAGCTGTTTAACGCCCACGAATAGACTAAGATGCCGGGTGCTATACCGAAAGATACGACATCGGCAATGGAATCCAATTGAGCTCCAAATGGGCTTGTGGTTTTCGTCAACCGGGCCACACGTCCGTCGATAGCGTCGAAAAATGCCCCAATGATGATCAACAATCCGGCACGATAAAAATAATAAGGCGCTTTTGTATCTCCGATATGAGACAGGACGAGAATGATCGAATAAAAGCCGAGTACGATATTGATGCCGGTCAAAATCGATGGAAGCATGAATATGCCTTTTGGGTAGACGGAAGGAAGCTGTTTTTTGCTGTCAGTGTTCATATCGTATCATCCGAGTTGTTTTGCAAGCGGGCAATCGGCGTCAAGCCGGCTTTCACCCGCAAACCAGGCTGCGCCTGAATCAGGGTTCCAGGCGGCAAATGCACATCGACACGTGACCCGAGTTTGATCATCGCAAAGCGCTGTCCACGTAACAGCGTGTCATCGGGTCGTGCCCAGGAGAACACACGGCGTGCCACCAAACCGGCGACAAGCGATACCAAAATCGGGCCGGCTGACGTCGAAAGAGTGAATTCCATTCGTTCATTTTCACCGGGAGCCCGGGGATTGTCGGCGGGAAGAAACAATCCTGGGTAGTGGTATAAACTTCTCAATACCCCGTCAACCGGAACCCGATTCACATGAACATCGAAAATATTCATAAAAATTGAAATCCGCACGTGATCAGGAAAATCCTTATGCCGGCCCTGCTCAATCGAGATAACTTTTCCATCCGCGGGTGACAGAACATATTCGGAAGCCAGATCCGGCGGTTTACGATTCGGGTCCTTAAAAAAATTTATCAGCAGAATCGTCGGAACGCTCAAGAGCAGACCCGGAATCCAATGAATGATCCAGGCCGTCACCGTTATTAAAATGCCGCTGATAATGTATGGCCAGCTTTTTCTAGCCAATGGGATTCGCATCATTCATCCATTCTCCGCCTGAATAACCGACTTGCCTTTTGAATATTCTTCGAACATTCATTCTTGCAGCAAAGTAATATACACTATCGATTGGGTTCAACCAAGAGTGTGTGGCTGAAATCAGGGAGGTTTATGCATGAGTGCAAAGTGGCTGCTGGTGGCGGACGTGGATGGGACGCTGACGACTGAAACAAGTATTTGGGAAACATTTCACAAGAAGCTGGGAAAATGGGAAAAAGAAGGTTTATTGAATCTGAGAGCTTTTTTGAATGGAAAAATTGATTATGACGAATTTGCAGCCCGAGACGCCCGAGCATACAAAGGGGTGTCGCGAACGGAACTGGAACGGATAGCGGCAGAAATTCCCAGACGAAAAGGAATGGAACTCATGCTAAAAACCATGAAAAGGCGCGGGTTTACTATCGCTTTGGTCTCAACCGGCCTGGATATCCTTGTCGACCAGATACCGGATGTTCATTACAGAGTGGCCAATCGACTCGAATTTGAAAACGATATCTGCACCGGAAAAGCCATCGTCGAAGTTCCAATGGGAGAAAAAGGCAAAGTCATCAGACATCTGCAATCACTAGGACCTTTTCATCCTGAACGGACCGTGGTGATAGGGGATAGTGAGGGCGATATTCCGATGATGAAGGCTGCCGGTCTATCCATAGCTGTCGCGGCGGCAGATTCCAAGGTGTTGATGCATGCCGATCTTCAGATCGATGGGGAAGACCTGATGCATATCCCCGCACTGGTTGAAGAATACAGAGTCACAATTGAATCGCGGAAACCAAGGGCTCCCCGTCGATCAACAAGTCTGGTTCAACCACCGGCAAACGAATGAACATGTCGCTGGAGTTGGTTCCTCCATAAATTAAATTTGACCCTAAGCCGATATGGACAGACCCGTTTACGTAAAAATCCGTCAATTGATTGCCGGTTCGTTCATGAAGACCTGAGTTCAACCCAATCCCGATACCGGCGAAAATATCGCTGTCTCCGTATGAGTTTTTCAAAAGGTCAACAAAAAGTTTGTGGTTGCTTTCAGCGCTGGACTTGATCAGATGTCCATCGGAAAATTCCAATAATAAATGTTTAATTGTCTTGGAGTTGATCCAGCACCGATCGATCAACACCGACCCATTGACCGTATGTTCCTGCGGTGAAAAAAATACCATCCCACAAGGCAACTCATGACGACCGTCTTCAATATGAACGTGACGATCGGCGAATCGACAGGTCAAAGCAAATTGACCGGCTGACCCCAACATGATTTCCTTGTTTTTTCTTCTAATCCTTTCCGCCGTTTGGCGGCATTTGCGTCGGATATCCACATAATCGATATCCAAACCATTCAGTATCTGCTGTTCCAGTTTATCGAGACCGATTCCGCAATAATTTGCGAGTTCCTGAGTGGGGATATAAATCGAAGAGATATTTTTTTGCTGAATTTTTCCTACAATTTTTTTTCTTGCATCCCGATGAGCTTGGCGCCGTTTTTCGGCAATATGATCCGGGTTGAAGTCGGGTGAATCCGCGATAAGATTGATATGCCGGTCAATGTCTGCAATCCATTTGATCATATGGGGAGGTGGTTTTATCAGATATTTTTCAGGAACCGACTGTAGAAACCGTCGGCGGTATGAGGGAGTGTTCAGGCGGATAACGGGAAAAGCTCCCATCTGTGACAATGAAAGCGTAAAAGCATCCAGAACGTCCAAATAGTCACGTTCCCCGGTCAAAGTAACTTCGATGACTTGACCTTCTTTTACCTGTAACGCCTCATCGATCAATTTCGGCGCCAGATCCAACAGCCTGGGGGAAGGTACGGTTGATCCATTCATCACAGGGAACCTCCGATAAAAGATAAGGACGCTGAGAAGTCCCCATCGGAAATCTATTTTATCGGAAAAATACGCAGTTTAACACCCATGATGAACAGTATCAGGATAACTGTTTAGTAAATAAAAGATTTTAATCTGTCGATTCTACAACGGAAAATGTTGATGGATCGGGAAGCAATCGTTCAACATCAGTGCCGGATATTCTGAAAACAGTCGCGTTATCTGAACAGATTACCCAACGGCCGACACCATCTTCAGGTTGAGCGCCTATTGTGAGCGTCGTCAGCGCATTTTCAGAATTCACGTCCGAAAACAAGCGAATGGTCGCTGAAGAATCACCGAAGCTTTCCTGTTCAGGTTTCAATCCGGTTGCACGCAGATATGTGAGAGTGGACAGGTATGAACCAACGGCTGTTGAATCGGTAGCCGATGTCGGCGGTTCTGTCATTTGCCATCCGACATCGGCAAGACGAATCAACTCAATAATTCGATCAGCCTGCTCAATCCGGATTTTATTGATGACGCCTCTGTCCATATTGCAGACAGTCTTGGATCGGTAGTGGAAAAAATCAGGTTTGAACAATTCAAAAAATGATTTCTTGACCAGCAAAACCGGTCCGGATGCATTTTTTCTGGCAAATCTCATCTTGCCGCCGGAATCTGCATATCCGCCGATATCAAATTGGAAATCATTTTGGTCGTTGATCCGTGCTTCAATTGTCAGCCATGGCGTATCGAGCCCATATTCCTTCATCGGTTGAGGATCATCGATAAAATTTTGTACTGATTGTGCTGTCAGCGCGCTCAGGGTTTCTTCCAGTCGAACGACATCCGTAGGCGCATCCATCATGTTTGAAATCAGCCAGTCTCCTTCAGGATTTCTTTCGAATACCAAACGAACATCATTATCCTTAAACGTCAAAGCCAGCCGGGTGATTTCCTGCCGGGAAGCTTCAAGTATGGACTTGTTTCGAAACTCATAAGCGGTGGAAAACAAATCGGATTTGATCTCGTTTGAAATCAGATAAACCGCGTCATCGCCTTGAAACATTGCATAAAATGAATCACCGACAGGGTTTTTATCACCTATAAAACAGATTGTGCTTTGATCGGCACAATCGAGACTCACTTTAAAAGCCGGGTTGTCCAGGCCATAAGGCGTCAGAGAATCCGGTTTTTCATCGACCGTCCGGCCTTTTTGAAGTTGTGTAAAACGCAAAATAGCCTTATCGGCATAATCCTGATCACAGTCTGCTTGAACGGGCTGAGTCAGAACCCAGCGATCATTGGATCGAACGATTTCAATCGTATAAACCTTGTCACTCATTTCGATGTCCGGAATATCATCGGGTAACGTGACGAATCGTTGGATGCTGAATTTTTGTACATCAGTGACAAGTGCACCGGGCAGAATGCGGACAGATTCTATAGATCGGGTACGTCGAAGGGCTTCGCCTCGAATTTCATAGAAATAATACCAGCCTGCAACCAGAACCAGCGCCGACAATAAAACGATGTTGCGTTTCCAATTCATGCTCGACGTCTCCGGATGACTATCCTGACTATGCCGAAAACCGCTACGCATAGAGGAATAATCACTATCGGAATGAAAAACGCCGACAACAGTTGAGAGCTTTGGAGCATCAGGGGTTGAGAAATGGTTTCGCGCGGTGGGATGGCAATCAGGTCTTTTTCATCGGATAACCAATGGAAAATATTTAGAATAAAAGGTTGATGAGCTGCCAATGTCTGCAGAAATACGTTGCTGATAAAATCGGCATCGCCCACGGCAACAATACGTGATCTCGAGGTGTCATCGGTTTCTGAATGTATTGAAAAATCGGCCTGTTCTGCTGCGACAGCGATTGAGAAAGGCCCGGAAACGTCATGTTCTGAATCGAAGTCGATTGAATCGGTGGTCAGGCTATCTAGATCGGTTTTTGCGTAGGTTTGGTCGGATGTCATCGCCAGATTGTAAATTGACCACGCTTCGTTCGAAGGCTCGGCTTCCGATACCGATCCGGCTATATGAAAAACCAAGCCGCTGGAAAAACCTTTGGTTATATCGTGGGGTGGATAATTATCGACGATCGGTTGGAGCACATTTTGAAATCCTTTCGGATCGATAATGATATTTTCGCCGACCGCAATTCCATATTCCGCAAGCAGTTCCCTGTATTTACCGTGTGCTCCTGGATCGAGAGCGATGAATAAGCGACCGCCTCCATCGATGAATTTTCTGATCCTGTCGATAACGGCATCGACAGGATCATGTGCGGGACTGACAACAGCAAGAACATCACATTCTTCCAAATTGGCATCCATGGACATCAAATTGATGGACTCAACCTGATAGTTGGCGTTTTGGAGCGCTATCTTCAACATAAACAATCCATCGCTTTCCATGGAATCAAGATCGTACTCGCCGTTTCCGGTTGTGAAACACACCCTCCGAAGCGTTTCTCCCTGGATCAATCGAATCAATGAATTGGTCAGGGCATGCTCACCGGCTTCGGTGACTTTACGAAACGAGTCACCTTTTTGCAGAACGACCGTGTTGTATGATGTCACGTCAAATTTCGCAGCCATCGTCGGGTTTTTGTCGGCATCGACGTTCTGATAGAAAAAACTTTTTGACGCATGCTGATAAAGCTGTAAAAGATCCTGGATTTTTTCGTAATCCTCGTCCAATTCACGAAAAAAACTGTATGCGTGGACAGGCTCTTTCAGACTTTCAAGAATTTGAATTGTTTGTGGAGATAATGTGAATCGTTTGTTGGATGTGACATCGAATCGGGATCCATGTCTGACCGCTATCAAATTGATAATGATAAGGATTATGACTACGAACGTGATCGACATTATGCTTGACGCCAGACCGGAGCGCCGAATTTTTCCTCCATTCATGATTAACCTCTCCACTTTTTGGATTCAAGCGCTTGGCCGGTCAAAAACAGAAACAGTGCTGTCATGGTGACGAAATAGGCGATGGCCGGCAAGGAGACAAGACCTTTGATCAAGGGTTCAAAATGAGTCAAAACGGATAAATGTTCAAGGACGTCATGCAGCAAGCCTTCAGGAGAAGGACTGATCCACCCGATCATCCATAGAAGCAGATTTAGAGCGAAAGCGACCAAAGCGGCGATAATCTGGTTGTCGGTTGTTGCGCTCGCAAAAATACCGGCCGCCACAAAGATTGAAACCAGCCCCAAGAACCCGAAATACGTTGAAATCACAAGCGCTGTTTCCGGTGAACTCCACAAATACAAAAACAGCGGATAAATCAACGTCAGTATCAGAATCAAGCTGATGGTGATCATTGCGGCAAGATATTTACCCAGGATGATTTGCCCATTGCCAACCGGATACGTCGACATCAACTCAAGTGTCCCGGAACGCTTCTCCTCACTGAACGAACGCATGGTAATTACGGGTATTAAAAACAGAAAAATAACGGCAAAATTCCCAGCCAGGGGCTGCAGAAAATCCGTAGTTAGATTCAGAGCATAAGACCAATAGGGGTTCTGCATGGTTGAAAATGAAATCCGCATATAAACGACCAGGTTCGAATAGAACAAGAAACCGGTAAGAATCAGAAATACGGTGGTAATGGCATAGATTATCGGTGACAGAAAATAACCTTTTAAATCTCGTTTGATGATCGACCAAAGGATTCTCATTCTACAGCATCCTCCCGTGTGACAAGTTGAATAAAGATATCTTCCAGTGAATGGGCTTTTTTTCTCAATTCAAGCAGGTTCCATCCCGACTCGACGATCGTGCGGGCGATAATCGGGCGAAAATCGGCATGGGAAGCGGAGACGATATCTATCCGGAAGAATGTCGGGTCGGGTTGTCTGACACGTTCAACCGTCTCGGCGCCTGTGACAGCCTGTATTTTGTCGAGGATCGTATCGACATCGCCGTCTCCGGAAATATCGACCGATACGGTATCGGTTGAATTCAAATTTCTTCCCAGGTTTTCCGGAGTATCGACGGCTATCAAACGGCCTTTGTTCAGAATGATCACCCGTTCACATAGTTGGGATACTTCCGGAAGAATATGTGTAGACAAGATCACCGTTCTTTTTCCGCCCAGATTTCGAATGAGCTCCCTGATTTCGATGATCTGCTGTGGATCCAGTCCGCTGGTGGGTTCATCTAGAATCAGAATATCGGGGTCGCCGATCAGCGCCTGAGCCAAGCCCAGGCGCTGGCGATAACCTTTTGACAAATTACTTGAGAGTTTGTGTCTGACATTTGTCAATCCGCATTGCTCGACAATGGTGTTCAAGTGGGAACGCCGGGTTTTAGAGGGAACATTTTTCAATTCCGATACAAATCTCAGATATTCATCGACAGTCAACTCACGATAAATCGGCACGGTTTCCGGTAAATATCCGATATGTTTTCGAGCGATTTTGGAGTTTTGGCGCATATCCACTCCTGCTACGACGGCGGATCCCTCGGTTGGAGTCAGATAGCCTGTCAGGATACGGATGGTAGTGGTCTTGCCGGCCCCATTCGGCCCCAGAAAACCGAGGATTTCACCTTTAGGCATACTGAAAGACAATTTGTCCAGCGCCAAGGTTTCTCCAAATCGCTTTGTCAAGTTTTGAACCTCGATCACATCAATGCTCCTTGAACAGCGCAGCAGCGGTGCAGCATCCAGTGCTGTCGACCGCTGTTGTGAAAAACAACTCTCAATGATCGGCGGGACGAAGAGCGAGAAATACTTTGGATTGGCCCTGCTGGACGTAAAACACAGCGCCTTCTCCCGGCCTGAGCTCCGCAATCAATCTGCGGTAATCATTCACATTTTTAACCGGTTTCTGGTTGATTTCAAGTATAATATTCCCACGCATCAAGCCTGCTTTTTCTGCCGGTCCCGCTGGTTCGACTTCCGAGACTAGCACTCCGTCCGTGCTATCCAACTGCAACTGCCGCGCAATTTCAGGGGTGATATTCTGAACGGACAAACCAAATCCCGAATCGGAACCCGGTATTACCGAAAACCTGTCGTTTGAGCCCGGCCTTGTTCCGACATGAAGGGTAACAGATTTCTTTTTATCTTTTCGTAAGATGTCCACCTTGACTTTTTTGCCGACCGGCTGGGAGGCAACAAGTTGGGAAAGGTGGTTTTGATCACGGATTTTAACTCCGTCAAATTCGACGATGATGTCGCCTGCCTGAATTCCGGCTTCTTCTGCCGGGCCTTTTTCAACGACTTCAGCTACAAGAGCTCCTTCCGTGGTCCCTAGTTTCAATGTGTCCGCCAGGTCTTTGGTGATGCTTTGAATGCTGACGCCCATCCAGCCGCGAATGACAGTGCCTTTTTCTTTTAAATCCGGCAAGAGAGGTTTTACCATGTTGATGGGGATGGCGAATCCTATTCCCGCAGACTGGCCGGTACGAGAGGCGATAACGGTATTGATGCCGATCAAGCGTCCGTGAATATCCAGCAGAGGTCCGCCGGAGTTGCCGGGGTTGATCGAAGCATCCGTCTGAATGAAATCCTGATAGGGGAGTTCGTCAGGCGACATGACCTTCGAACGGCGGGTTGCACTGACAACGCCTACGGTGACTGTATGCCCGAATCCAAAAGGATTGCCGATCGCCATCACCCAGTCTCCGGCGACAATGGCATCGGAATCACCCAACGGTATAGGAATTAACGGCTCTTCAGGGTCGATTTTAAGCAGACCGACGTCTGTCTCAGAATCCGCCCCAACCACCTTGGCATTGTAAGTTTTTCCATTTAAGAGTGTAACGGTGACTTCATCGACATCTTTGATGACATGGTTGTTCGTCAGAATATAACCTTCTTTGTCAATGATGACGCCTGATCCCAGTGACTGAAGCGTTCTAGGGCGTGTTTGTGGTTCGAAGAAATACCTGAAAAAATCATCCCCAAAAAAATCGTCGAAAGGCGATCGCCATCGTTGTTGAGGATATTGAGAGGGTCTGACGACTTTTGTAGTCGAAATGTTCACGACGCTGTCACTGTTTTGTTGTGCAATATCACGGAATGTGGTGAAAGTGAAAGGACGGTCTTCGATCCCGCCAGGGTTGTTACCGGCATTTAGCCATCCAATTCGGACAACGACGCTTAATGCGATGATCAATAAAATAATTGTGAATAATTTGTTTTTCATGATTGCTCCTTATCTGTTCTGGATTCTGTCGCAAACTCGCTTCTTCCAAGGTTTAAAACACATTAAAATTTATGAATGTTCCAGCAAACCCCAAAAAATCACGGATAAAAGTCTAAAGCGGTATCGATTTCCGGGCCGGAAAGAGGGGATCGTGATCGATAAAGCGATACGACACAACCGGCCAAAATCCAGAAAAGAATGCCGATTTCTTTTTCAAAGCGAAAAGTGGTGAAACTGAATGTGAGAAACACGGCGAAGCTGGCGGCGAAACCAAGCAACTGGCTTTCTACCACCGGTAAAGGTTTATATCTGAATTGTATGAAAATCAGATAGAAAATCCCCATCACAATTATAAAAAACGACGTCAGTCCAAGAATACCCGTCTCTACAAGTGTTTGTAAGTAGAGATTGTGCGCATTTTCAAACACGACTCCGCTGCTCTGGGAAAACATGTATTCGGGATACAGGATTTGAAATATACGGTTGCCATAACCGGCGCCCAACCAGGGACGCTCTTTTATCATCAGTATCGCACTTCGCCACATCCAAACGCGGTCTCCAAACGTTTCATTGTTTTTCAATGCTTCCAGGCTTGAAATACTCGTCGCTCGCAGCAAAATATCCGGCGGAAGAAACCAGGGCGCGGATATAACTCCTATCAACAGCAGCACCAGCATTCGCCTGTCCTTTATGGCCGCCAGGATTGAAACGGCCAGCAGGCTGCTGAACCAAGCCCCTCGCGACAGAGTGACCAGCATGAATCCCAGGCAGATTACCAGCACAAGCAGAGCGATCGTTCGGCGCCAGCCGGTGGTGCAAAGAAAATGACTCAAGGCAATGGGCATGACCATTGCCGTAAAAAATGCCGCCAATCCAAAACTGGAATAAAAAGATGTCGCTCGGCCGCTTTTAACCAGTTCGCCGGAAAAATATCCAATCAATCCTACCGAACTGACAAGAGTAACCGCGATCATCAGGATTATCGGTATGCGCCGGGTATATTTCGGTGAACTCATGACGGTTACGGTCACATAATAAAACAGGAGCTGATATAAAAGACCTTTCCGAAGAATTCTCATCGAATAACCAGGGTCGATCGATGTGATGCTTTTGAAAATGATGACGGCGGCATAAAAGAGTATCGGCAGATCGAGCGGCGTGCTCTGAATAGGGAATCGTTTGGTGACGATTCCTTGAAAAATCAAACAAAGAAGAGGAATCACCATCAGGATGGAACGCAGTGAAGCCGTTCCTGGAATTGTCATTATCAGAAGATATAAGATGAGCGCCCCGCGCATAATTTTTTCATTTATAAATAGAATCCGTTCGTGATCCATGGCCTTTATCCTGCAATCTGTCGTGAACAGAGTCAATACAAATCAATATTATTGTCCCTTTCAAGCATTTTTGCTAGCCTGATACGGTATGGAATCGAAGCAGCACATCCGAATTGGTTTCGACACGATCATCATGTCGATACTGGCTCTAATCAGCTTGGAAACCAATGTTCCATTCGTTCTTGATCAATTGGACTTCCATCGAGCCATGCCCGAAATGGGATTCTGGAAGCATTTATTGTGTCCGGGCGGAGCGGAAAATCCTTTGGCGCTGATGGGCAGCCAGTTCGTTCCTTTTAAATTGTTATTGAGAACGATCACTTTAGGTATCGTGATATTCTGGTTTATCGTCGATATAAAGGGAAAACACATCAATTTGAAGATCGCATCGGCTCTGTCATTGATTATTTTACATATACTGATCCCTGACATCATGATGATTCAAGCTCGTTCGGCAACGGCAAACCACGCATTGGCACATGACGGCGGGACGATTCAGATGGAGGAGGCCATGAAAATGGTTTTGAAAGGGAAAAATCCCTATTCAGAGACGTTTCATGGAACTCCTCTTGAAAATTGGCGGGGTTTTTCCAACAACGTCGTCTTTCATGTTCCTTACATGCCGGGAGCCTTCATGTATTCATTGCCGGCATATGTTCTTCTGAGCACGTTCTGGGATCATTATGACCAACGAGTCATCCATCTCTTGATGTTCGTTTTCTCCCTCTATTTCATCGCCGCCGTCTCCGCTTCATGGGAAAAATGCCTGACAACCTGGATGATTTTTGCGTTAAACCCTTTTTCAGCCAAATATCTGGCTCTTGGTACCAACGACATTGTCATATTGTTTTGGCTGCTTCTTGCTGTCGTTTTAATCCAAAAACAGAAGGTTCGATCCGGCTTGGCCGCACTCGCCGCCGCTTGTGCAGTGAAGCAATTCGCTTGGTTTTTCGTTCCTTTCCTGGCTGCTTATGGGTTACAGTTGCAAAAGGTCGGCCTTCGCGGTTTTCTAAATTCAATCATCAAAAAATATCGGCTATGGGCTCCCGCCGCGGCACTCGCCGTGATAACGATTGTTCCTTTTCTGCTATGGGATATACGCAGTTTCATAGACGATACTTTTCGTTATGGATCGGGTGGCTTGCCGACCAGCTATCCTATGCAAGGGTTTCATGGCTACGGTTTTGCCACACTTTTATTGTTTTCCAGGCTTTTTACGGATGGCCGCGCCAACTTCCCCTTCATCGTTATACAGGCGATAACTGTTGTGCCCTTGTTTATTTGGCTCTGGAGAAAATTTATTGCCGATCCCGATATGCCCGAGGCTCTCACCTTTTCCGCTCTGTGTCTTCTTGTCTTTATGTTTTTTTCCAGATATCTGCACGGAAACTTCGTCGGCTTCATCATATTTTGGCCGGCTCTGAGCTGGGGCATGCTTGGTGAAAAGGGCAGCTTCCCATGAGCGGTATCTGCGGGTTGATGGGACGGTCTTCACCTCAGACCGTGCCACGTATGACCGCTGCAATGAAACATCGAGGCCCGGATTCAGATGGATTCTATTTCGACGATCGGATTCATGTCGGCGCTTGTCGGCTGAAAGTCATCGATAAAGAAGGGTCAGAACAGCCGATATTCAATGAAAATAAAAGCCTTGTGCTGGTCTGTGACGGCAGGATCTATAATTATCGATCCCTGCGATCTCGTCTGCTGGACAGAGGACACCGATTTTCAACGGAAGGCGATGCTGAAACGATTCTTCATTTATATGAGGAATACGGTGAGGATTGCGTTCAATATCTGGACGGCGAGTTTGCTTTTGCGCTCTGGGACAAACCAAACAGTCGTCTGATGCTTGCCAGAGACCGCCTGGGAATTAAACCGCTTTACTGGTCGAAGCTGCCTGGGAAGTTGATTTTTGCGTCGGAAATTCGCGCCTGCCTGGCCTCCGGCGAACTCAGCGCTGAAATGGATGACCTGGCTGTTTTGAAATTCATCACATTTCCGGCAGTTCAAGCGCCGATGACTATTTTCAGCCAGATCAACGCTCTGTTGCCCGGGCATTTTCTGATAAATGCTTCTGAGGGATTGTCCATAAAGGAATACTGGGACATCGATTGCGAACGTAACCATAAACAAATGCCGAGTTCGGAAGAATCGATAGAAGCCGTCAAAGAGACGTTGACTCAGTCGGTCAATAAGCGGTTGATGAGCGATGTTCCATTGGGCGCTTTTTTATCGGGTGGCATCGATTCCAGTTCCATCGTAGGGTTGATGAAAGAGCTGTCGGCAAAGCCGATAAAAACGTTCAGCATCCGGTTTTCCGGCAGGGATAAATCGTATAAATGGTTTGACGATGCATCGTTTGCGGTTGAGGTCGCCCGAACATTTCAGACTGAGCATGTCGAAAAAGTCGTCACCGGCTCCGAAGTTCTTGAGCAGCTTGTACGTGCCGTCTGGGCGATGGACCAACCCTCCGGTGACGCTCTACAGTACTATATCGTGTCCGGATGTGCTGCAGAGCATGTCACTGTAGCTCTTACCGGCACCGGCGGCGATGAAGTGTTCGCCGGTTATGAGTGGTTCAAAGAAATTCGTCGAATCGAACAAATTCATAATATGATGGTGTTTTTGAAACCGGCAGCGGCCAACTGGCTGTGGGATCAAATTCGAAGAATACCTCGCGGATATGAGTTGTCGAAATTTCGAAGAAGACTCCAGACATTGTTGGTCGGTCGTTCCGGTTTTGCCGAACGCTATCGTTTGAATCGACGATTATATCATGGCGATGATTTTTATTACCTTTTCTCTCCGGAATTCATCTCCAGAATGGCCGAATTTGTCGGTGACGTCGATACACGAGTCGAATTCTGCAGCGCACGCTGCCAAAATATGGATTCAATCTCGAAAATGTCCTATATGCAATTGAAAATCGATATGCCGGACCTGCTTCTTCGCGATCAGGATGCGGTTAGTATGGCTCACGGCCTTGAAGTTCGCTTCCCGATGCTGGATTACCACTTGGTGGAAACAGCGGCGCGTATTCCAAGCACGATGAAATTGAAAGGCGACACTGAAAAATATGTTTTGCGCCAGGCCATGCAAAGATACCTTCCGCCTTCGATTGTCAATCGGCCGAAAAAAGGCTTCATGTTTCCTATGGCCGATTGGATGAAACGCGAATTGAAACCGGTTGTCGATAGTTGCCTTTCGAAGGAATCGATTCGAACCAGAGGCATTTTCAATCCCGATGCAGTAGAAAAACTACGGGATAATTTTTATCGAGGCAGGGAACCGTTTTTCAAGGTGTGGAACCAGGTGATATTTGAGTTGTGGTGCCGAATTAATTTGGATCGGCCGAACGGGTGGCGGCCGCCGACCGAAACCGTCAAGGATTTTATTAGATGACCCATGGTAAAAAAGCGATTCAGTCAGCTATAGATCGCATCCTTCATCTGTTCAGGACAACATATCGTGGTCCAGATGCTTTACCGGTTTACGATGTCGATGGCGAGACCGGAAAACCACTTTCAAAACGCAATCTGCTGAGTGAGTTCGACGATTATGCTCCGTTCTTTTGGGTTTTAGGCGAACATTCCATGGTAAACGACCATTTTCTGATACTGAAGACGCGGCTCCAACAAAAACCTCTATTGTTCAGCAGACCTCAGATACGCGCTATAAAAGGACTGGGTCTTCCCGGCCTGCTTCGTCGTCTTCCTTATGCGGATTCACAGGATTATGTTGAAATATTGTATGGGCTGGCCGAGCTGTACACTCTGTCGAATGAAGATAAATTCTTGCAGACGGCGGAAAACCTGTTCACTGGAATAGTGAAGAATTTTGAACGCAACGGCACGATTCAATCTTTTCGACTCATGCCTTTTGGCCCGACACTCCCTTTGGCTGATGCCATGTCGGGCATGTTCATTGAAATTGCATCCGAACTTTCAGCACTGACAAAAAGCAAGCTGTTGAAACAGTATTATCTGGACTGCGCATCAAAATGGATGAAATGGTGGATCGAAACAGATCTATTTCAGCAATATGGCGTGTTCCCATCGGTGGCTGTGAAGGGTTGGCCGCGCAGTTTGCCTGGAATAAGGGAAAAATTGTCACTCGCCGAGCTGGCAAAACCAAACACATCGATGGCATATGGTATTCTTGCACTCGCTGCTCCGCCGCATCTTGATCCCATCGCCAGGCAAGTTTTCGAGCGATGGATGGACGGTATTACTCGTTGCTTCATGACCCCTGACGGAGTTTTCGGTCATTTGGCTGAATTGAAAGGTTCAGTAAACAAAGGTCCCGTGTTGTCAACGAATTTCGCCATGCTGGATATTTTATGTGATGCGGTTTCTCTGTTTGATTGCAAGAACAGCAAACGTATCGCTGTAACTATAACGGACTATTTTCTGAAATTCCGCTCTCCGAATACCGGCCTGATACCCGATGAACCCGGTAAAGAGCGCTCCTATCTCGATGCAAATTCCGATTTTGCCGTTTCATTGGCGAAAATGACGGAAATAACCGGCGAAACAAAATACAGGGAAGCGGGCTGTTCAATTGTCGATTCTATCTTAAAGTATCATTCTGCACCTTACGGTTTTTATCGTGACGTGCATCTACATACAGGAAAACCGCTGTCGCCATTGGTTGAAACACGATTCTGTTCTTTACTGCTAAAAACGTTATATCTGTACCGAGACGACATACCAATTTATGACGAATCAGGCAAATGGTCTTTATTCAGAGATAGATAATGAACAAAATTAAAAAGGAAATCTCTACCCAAACAAGCGATCGTGGGTTGAATGACCGCTTCAGCCTGGTGGGGCGTGTCGCTAAAAACTCAGTTGTCATTCTTCTGGGAAAGATAATCGATATCACGTCATCTCTGATCGTATTGATGATACTCGCTCGAATCCTGAAACCGTCTCTCTACGGTGATTATGCTTTCATCAATGCCGTCGTACTGGCATTTCAACCTTTGATCAATCTTGAAATCAACACGATACTCATTCGTGAAATGGCGGCGGAAAGACATCGTGAGTGGGCTTTGCTGGGCGGTGGACTGCTGTTGAAAATGATTTTACTGGCAGCGTTTATCGTCTCCGCCGTCATATTGGAAAGCATTATTCAGTTCAATCCTATGTTGCGCATGGCTTTCTACCTTGCGGTGGCAGCCGAAATCTTCCAACAGATTGTCTGGGTTTACAGTGCTGTGTTTATGGCACGTGAAAGGATGGAATTCGAACCTCTTTTGTCACTGGTGTGCAAGATAGTAACGGTTGGCGGTATTGGACTGCTGGCGCTGTTCATGTCTTCCGAATCCATGGAAACGATCGGTTTTGTACTGGTGTTCGCTATCCTGGCGTTCAGTCAATTGATCAGAGCTGTTTTAGGAATATTTATCGCCGCAAATTTCTTGAAAAAATTCAAAATTCAATGGTCTTTTTCCGTCGCCAAAGAACTTTTCCGGCAATCCTGGGTGATGGGTCTGGCGACTTTTTTAACCGGGTTGACATTGCGAATTGATATTTATTTTTTGAAATATTTTAAATCTTCCGAGGAAATAGCGATATTCAATATCCCTCATATGTTTACCCTTCAAATTCAGATTTTGGCTATTTCGCTGGTAACCGCTTTATTCCCGGTTTTCAGCCGTTTAAGAGCAGCAAAAACCAACGACACGGAAACGTTTGAAATAGTGCAGGATGCCAGCATACGAATTATGGCTCTGCTGGGGTTGTCGATCACCATCGTCAGTGGTTTTTTCCCCAATGTCATCATTCGCGTCCTGGGCGGGAGCGCCTACCAGGATTCCATTCCGGTGCTGGTAATTTTGTCCTGGTGTATCCCGATATTGTTTCTGAATTATCTTGGAGCGAACCTTTTAACAGCGATGAAAAGACAAAATCTCTTGATCTACGGAGCGGCGGCTTCGTTGATATCGAATGCAATCCTGGACTGGTTATGGATTCCGGTTTATGGAATCAGCGGTGCATCCTATTCCACGGTTATTTCCTATCTTCTGCAGCTTTCGATCATCTTCTTTTTCCTTTATCGCTACAGCCCGGATATGCCTGGTTTAATGCAAGCGATAATGTTACCGACACTGTTTTGCCTGGCTGCTCTTTTCGGGGTCAGACTATTCGAGAAGACCTTTGAAGTTCGGTCGCTTGCATCTGGAAGTTTTCGAGTCTTAGTTTCAGCGCTTGTAGTGGCGCTTTGCTTCGCTGTCCAACCGGCGTCATTCAGAGGTTGGTTGAGGCGTTTCAGAGGTGGAAGTGGGCTTCAGAGCGAATGACGTTCAAGAGAGAACTTCAATCATCACGGCAGTCAGCTCCCGTTTTTTTCAATGGTTTGGATTTGGCTGTCGATTGATAGCGGCCCGATTGGACTAAAGTGGTATTTTTCTTAACGAGTCGTTGTGTTTGTCATAAAAAAGCGCATGGACTTTGACTTTGGGGTATTGAGTCCAATAGGCGGATTTATTCGGAAACATATCCATTACGGCTTTCAGTGAGTCGTCTCCGAGATCCCGTGCATAAACAACATCCGTGTTTAGAAGAGGATGATTGAAACTCGCTACCGAACCGAACCCCTGCCATCGCTTGTCCTGCACGAATACGATGGCATTGGTAATGCCAAGCTCCTCAACCGTATCGGGAATAGTGCGCTTAATCCCGTTGAAGTTTTTCATGGCTGACACTGTCATGGGTACCAAAGAAACGATAGGTTTGGTTTTTAAATCATAATCCTTGCGGAAATAAAACTGGTTGATATTGGTGGCGATCAGAATTCCGGTGAAAATGTACAGACAAAAAGCTGTTGTCATTCTGGCGGATGAAAAAGATTTCCAGTTTCGTAAAAACGTGTGGTTGTGAACCCATTCAGCGCTTTCCAAACAAACATCCATGCCGCGTGCAGATAACAGGACGACCATGGGCATAACTTCATAGATATACCGAGGGCCGTACATGATGGCGGAGCGCCAGTAAAAAGCATAGAGAAAGGGAATCGATATAAACGTCACATAAAAGAAATGATCGTATTCTTTTCGTTTAATCGGTATCAGGGGGATGAGGAAAAACGAGAAATTGAACCAGCTCGGCCAGTTGAGCGCATAGGTGTGAAGCAGTTCCAGAAGGGCTCTGGTCGTTCCAAGGCCTTTGGCCGCTGTGTGGCCTGATCGGGCAACTCCGAGAGCGGAAAATGAATTGAAGAAGCGATTTAAAAGCTTGATCGATGTAGGCCCGACAGTCTCGCTGACTTTTGTCTGAGTGGCAAACTGAAGTGTTTTGCCTGAAAGATTAGAGCTGTATAAAAAGAACATGCCGACCCAAATAAACAATACCATTAAAAAGATACTTAAATGGCGCAACGAGGATTTTTTAAAACCATCTCTGTTTCTCAAATGAAAACCGATCAAAGGTAAGGCCAGGGCGAAGGCGGTAAGAGGGCGGGTGTTAAAAAGAAGGCCGAGAGAGGATCCGGCAAAGACGGCGTTTTTTACCGAAGGAGCTTTCATTTGTCTGATAAAAAAGAGCAGCGAAGATGCTGTAAGGAAGAGGCCGAGAGGATGGGACATGTACGAAGCCGACATGACCATGAAAAAGGGTGAAGAGACAAGAAAAATAGCAGCCCAAAGGCCGACTCGACGGTTGTAGCATTCAGTGCCGATTGTATAAACGAGAATAACGGTGATTGCGGCCAGCAATGGGTTGACAAGCCAAACAACGCCTGCTTGCATCCCCAGCATGGTGATAAACGGGTGCAGAAAAGGATAATGGCAATACCAGCGGCCATCTTTGATAACCAGCAGTTCCGATGAAAACGATTTCACGTTCTTGGGCGTTTCAATATAGGTGCGACCCATTGCGAAAAGCCTGGCTTGAAACCATGTATTCACGGAATCTTGAACGTGAGGGACACGCTTCAGATAATCGGTATTGATTTTGGCCGCCCCCCAGAGCGCAGTCAGAGCGAGCAGAATAGAAAAGATGCTGACCCAGCGACCCCGGTTCACGGTTCCCTCCGCGTTTTCAGCCGAATGAATGCCTGGACGACCACGGATGACAGGATAAAAACCGCTATAAAAGATGCCAGTATTGCTAAAGATACGCCATAAATCCGAGTAAATCTCAACACGAGAGATTTCATTCCTTCACAAAAAGGTTCGGCAATACTTTGAAGCTTATAAAATGATTGCTTGCCATCCTTAATGTATATCAAACATACCGCAAGCTCTCTCCAAAAACGGAATTGTGCCCGGCCATAGTTTTTATCGTCTCTAAACCTGAAATAGATTGAATTTTCAGCAGGATTGGATAGTGTCACATCGATGATATAATTCCTCCAAGAAGGGTCTCCAACAACGCCTATAGACTTTTTATCGCTTCGAATTCGTTTGTTGGGAGCACATAAAAACGAACCTTGCACAATCCACCATTCCAGATCCGCCAAATTCGAGCGCCCGTCAACCAATACCTCACCGGTATTCGGATCCGCCACAATTAACTGTCGATACTCCGATGGTTTAACCATCAATGGAGGGCGGCTGTCCTTGGAAAAACCCAGGCCGGGCATACCCGATGCCAATCCCTCGTTTTCCGGCACGTTTACAGAGAGCACAAGTTGATCGTTACAGGAAATGGTGTGTGTCAGGCCATTGACGATGATTTGTAACCGCACGACCGACCCTTCACGTGCCCAAAACCATAACATCCCGATCACGGCATTCCATGCCAAGAATAAAACCAATGATTTTTTCATGGTGGCGGACATATAGAATAATTCCTGGAAAGCATCATAAAGCAATGGCTTTATTCGGTCAACCCGAGATAATCCGGTTTAGTTGAAAGATGACGTTCCGGAGGTATATCTGAATTCGGCTTAGGATAAAAAAAGAAGACGGTTTCATTAAAAAGCGTGATGTTTGAAAGGAGTGATTTATAAGTCGATATCTGTTAAATAAAAGGTCAGTGTCCGGATAAATTCCGGTTTATCGTTAAACTGTCGACAAAAAATGTTCAAAACAGATAAGACCAAGTCACATTCCATGATAGCGACATTGCTGGCTGTTACACGGCCCAAATTCCTGTTTCTTACCCCAGTTTGTGTCTTGCCGGGTATCGTCACGGCTTACAAACAGACACATTCGTTTCATTTCGTCCATGTTTTATTGGTGCTGCTGGGCGCTTTGGCTACGCATATCGGTGTCAATGTCTTAAACGAATACCAGGACTTTCGTTCCGGGCTCGATTATATCAGCCGGAAAACTCCGTTCAGCGGCGGGTCCGGAATGCTTCCCTCTCGACCGCAAGCGGCTCCCGCCGCCTTGATATTGGCCTCAGGTTCGCTGGTTTTTTCGGGAATAATTGGCGTTTATTTCAGCATTGTCACCGGTCCTTTGATCTGGATACCGGCAGCGATAGGATTGATTGTCATTGTCACCTATACAAAATATCTCAATCGTTACCCCTTGTTATGTCTGGTGGCGCCCGGGTTGGGATTCGGGACGTGCATGGTTCTAGGTACGCATTATGCCTTGAGCGCTACATATACGCTTCAGGCTTTGTGTGCGTCGCTGATACCGTTTTTTTTGGTGAACAACCTGCTTTTGCTGAATCAGTTCCCTGATGTCGATGCCGATCAGCATGTCGGCCGTCGTCATTATCCCATCGCCGTCGGAAAATTCAAAAGCGCTGTGATTTTTATGCTGTTTTGGACGGCATCTTATATCACAATCCTTCTGTGTGTTTTGACGAACATTTTCTCGACGGGCGCATTGCTGGGGTTGCTGACACTTCCTATCGCAATCCCGATGCAAGCAGGAGTTTTTCGTAATATAGACAGGTTTGAAGGCTTGATACCCTACATGGGATTGAACGTCTTGGTGATACTATTGACGCCGGTTCTGATGGCGTTGGGAATGTTGTATCGTTGAGTGGTTTTACATCAGGTGAACACTACGCCGGTGGTGGATTGGCGGGAGATTTCTTTTTTCTGGATGTCTTGGTTGGTTTTTTGGTGTCTGAAGTGGATTTATCAGGTGTTTTTCGCGTTGATGGAGCTGATTTCGGCGGCTTTTTTGAGGCGGATTTTGTTTTTTTACCGGATTCACTTTTTCCAATCGAATCCAGTTCATTCAACAATGAATCCAGTTGCTTTTCCAATGATCGCAGGTCGTCCAAAGTCGCGATATTCAATCGATTCAAGGTTTTGCGAACTCCCTCACTCATTCGTCCGGAAAAACTGTCGATCGCTTTACCTGCTTCGGCCTTGAGATTTTCGCCTGCTTTAGAGGCTTCTTCTTTTGACAAGCTTCCTTTTTGAACCATTTCATCCATCTTTTTATCGATCGTCGAATCGATGGCCTGCTTCAAATTCAAACCACTTTTTACCAGATTCATTCCAAAACCCAGCGTATCCACCAATGAAAATGAAATATTGAGGCCTTGTTTCTTCTTTTCTTCGATTGGCGGCTTGTTATTTTTCGACATTTTTCAGTCCTCCCGTGTCTGTTTCTTTCAATTGACTGATTTTTTGTTTAATTCGTTCAATTTTATCGACCACTCGTTTCAAATCATCACGTTTGGGCACTTTCAACATTTCTCTGGCCAACGTTCCATCGATCAGGCGAGAAGTCGAGTCGCTGACTTTTTCAATTATTCCTTTCAATTGATCCATGCTCTTTGGTTTCTCACGAATCGTTTCGATTTCGCGCTGATCGGAATTAGAAATGCGCGATGTGATTTGAGCTACCATATCTTTGCCGATATGGAGCATGTTATTGATAGCTTGAAACAAGGGATTTTCTTTGCTTTTCAAAATGCTTTTCAGATTTTCCAAGGAAACATGTCCGCCGCTCTCAGTTGGTTCAGAACGCATGATCAGTTGAATCAAGGTTTGCCGAGTGATGTCTTCGCCGCTGACGTTATCGATTACTTTGATCGGCTCATTATCGCGAATCATTTTTTCGATATCCGCAAAATTGACATATTCCTTTCGAACAGTATCGTACATTTTCCTGTTTCTGTATCGCTTGATTACCCTTTCCACTTTGGTCCTCCTGAGACAAGCCTGCTTTTTCGTAAAAATTTTCCGCAGCTCCAGAATTGAATATACAATTAATGACGCGGCGCGTCAAGATGGTTTGCCAAATATTTTGCAAAATGTCGCTAGGCTTAAGGTGATGATGATTTTGATGAGGGTTTCATGGCTACAGCCAGGTAAACGGACACCAATAAAATCCCTAGAACGGCCCCTGCGGCGTCCGCAAGAATATCCATCGGATCGAAGGTTCGTACTGGGACTGTGAATTGTATGCTTTCATCAATAATGCCGAAGACAATAGCGGTTACAGCGCCTATGAATCTATGGCTTCCAAGATCGGGTTGCGGGCTTATTCCATGTAGGGCGATCCATGAGAGGATGGCCAGAATGCAATATGTCAGGGTATGCAAAAGCCAATCCGGACCAAGCGAATGGGTTGCGGCTGGACGGCCCCAAAATGCCATGTACAGCAGGGTGAGCATTTGCGTGATGGCAGGTATGATCAAGATCGATCTATAGCGGGAGTGGGATATTTTGACGAGGTAAGTCATGATGACTGTGTATCATAAATGGAGTTTAACTCAAGAAAATTAATTGGTCGGGTAATTCCGTCTTCCATAGGGATTGAGCAATTTAGGCCGTTCCTGACAGAATGAATACCAAAGCTTTACACAAGCTCTCAGAAAAATTTTCCCCCAGGCATCGGTCCGGGAAGGGAAACAGGTCATTCGGAGGAGCCTGCGCCAAAATAAAAAAAGGCTACAACTGAAATAGCTCAGCTTAAATATCTATTGACAAAATTGAAAAAGCGCTTTATATATATATATAGAGAGAGAGAGAACTGTTTATAGAAGTTCTATAACAGTGGCAAAAGGAGATGCATATGAAAAAGTTAGCAATTACTTTGGTAGTTCTGGCAATGAGTATTTCGGCCGTTGTTTGCTTCGCTGGAAGCACTCGATTATCAAAGGATTTGGGCGTTAGCTTTCGTGTGCCTGCAGAACATATCTATCCTGGTGATACCATCTACATCTATGTTGATGTATATAATCCGACCCAAGAGACATTTCGGGATATACCAGTTTTTGCTGTCTTTGATATCGGGCATGAATTGGATCCGCGGACGACACTCTATTTCCCCCCACCTTCGCATTGGAGTGAATGGCACCCGGGAGATGTCCGGTATTATCAACTTGATATTCCACCAGGGATTACAGAGATAGAACTCATGGCCCCGACGACATGGCCTGCTCAACCAGGTGGTGATCCTACCAGTGGTACGCCTTTTCTTTTCTTTACCGGGATGTCTGATCCTCTGTTTAAGAGAATATTGGGGACCACTGAGTGGCTCACACTGTATTTGTATTAAGCTGACGCAAAATTATAGTCTCAACTCCCGTAGTCCTGCTCAAGTAGCTGAGAAACAAGGGATCCAATGGATTTGAATTTGAACACGCGGCGCGGCTCACCAAGCCATGGGTCCAGAACCCTGCGGAGGGCATCAAAGATATCACCGATAGGCTCAGCGTCGATTTGAACGAGGTCAATATCTTCGGAGTATCGAGGAACTGACGACAGATAAAGCTTATGAAGAGCGGTTCCACCTCGCCATGCCGGTCGTGTCGATACTTGTTCTTGATTAATTAAATATTTCTTCAATTGCTCGGCTGATGTGACTGGCCATTAAGATTTCCCCACTTTTTGGCCAATAAGATTTCCCAGATTGGAAGGCAGTCTAACTATTCTCACCCAGGAAAATCTAGGATTGGTTCGAGACTGCGATGGGGTCGGAATTCAGAGAGTTGCATGCAATGGTGGTTTCTTGAACTCCATATTCACGGATTTGAAGTGGGAAGTTAGAGGAAGACGTCAACTTGGGGTAGGAGGTCAACGAGGAATTAAATTATTTAAAAGCATTGGCGTTTATCTGAATGATCCATTCCAATTATAAAAAATACTAGCAACCACAGAAACCTATTAATCGAAGTGTTTTCATAAGAATTTTCTGATTTGCACTTGAAAATTCATTTAGACTTGCCTATTTTGAAAAAAAGTTTTTCTTTTCCTGAAAATTTGGCCGAGGAACTCTATGACAGTTTTTAACAAAGACACAGTAAATCCCCTTATTCATTTAAACGAGCATAAAGATTGGCTCGAATTGCTTGATATTTGCGATGGCTGGATGACAGAACACAGTCTCAAGTTGCTCGAAGAATATTTATGCAGTTGCGCAAAAAGTGTATTGATCGAAAAGGATTATCACGATAAAGATTATAGAGATACCTATTACAATTTTTATAGTAAGAAACACGCTAATTACCCAACAACCTGTTTTAGATTGAATTTTTTTTCGAATAAAATCAGCACCCAAACGATGTGGAACCTCTCGCGTTACAACGAAGAATTCATAGGATTTTCGATCATCCGTCCGACCAGAATAAACACGATTGGAAGAACTGTTTTTGATCCACGGAAAATTGGATTTGTAAAAGGATTCATCCCACTAGCTAAATTTGAAGTACATATTCTAGGGTCGAGACTTTGCGTCGAAGGATTTCCCTATATAAGTCAAGACACAGATTTGACAATTTGTGCTCATGCTTCATGTTGGATGATTTTTCGATATTTTTCTCAAAAATATCAAACGTATGCTGAAAAGCTACCATTTCAAATAACCCAATTAACCGAAGATCGCAGCTTGGGGCGTCTTGTCCCTTCAAGGGGAATTACGATTTTTCAGGTTTCAGAGATATTTGCAAATTTCGGGTTTTACCCTCTGGTGTATGATCGAAGCTTTTACTCTGATCCGAAATTATTTGACAGACTGTTATACTATTATATCGAATCAGGTCTACCAGTCGTTGCTGGAATGAGTGGCAGAAAGCATGCAATAACCATAATCGGACATTATCCGGTCGAAAAACTGGATCTTAACGGAAAATCAAGCCCTATAAATGTTGCTGATTATGTTAATGGATTTGTTATCAATGATGACAACTTTCTTCCGTATCAGAGTTTACCTCGACTTGCAGGCATTCGGGGGCCTCATACATCACAATATAATTTAGCGGAAATAGATTCATTCGTCGTTCCGATCTATGAGAAAATTTATCTACCCGCAGAGCATGTAGAAGCCCTAGCTATGAGCTATTTAAGACGGGATTCTAAATTTGATCCCACAAATTATGGATTAGATCTAAATGATTTGGTTATCCGGATTTTACTTACATCTTCCCGTTCCTACAAATATTTTCGCGTAGAAAATCCAATTCCGAATAATCTCGACAGAATATATCGGCAAATTTCAATGCCAAAATTTATTTGGTTAGTTGAGATTACAACCAAAGCTCTTTATAGAGATAGGAAGGTTATCGGAGAAATTATTTTCGATGCTACAGCATCACATAAAGACAGATTAGCCTTTATTACTATTCATTTTCCAAATCATCTATTTTATCATCAGAGAGATTCCAGCGACCCGAATGCAGGAGCTGAATTTGATTTGCATGATGCTTTACCTTATGCTATGTATGATGCGTGTGTAAAAAGTCTTGCATCCTACTCACAAATTAAAAATATGGAAAAACTGCAATTAGGTCAAATTTTTTGAAAGTTGCCCCGGATTTCGAAAAAAAATCACTGTTATCTTATTGATA
>JBASEY010000004.1:0-7067 GCA_049652745.1 bacterium
TCATTCTCCGTCTTGTTATCCTTTACTGATCCTTCTGAATCCATATGAATCTCTCCATCTCGCCCTCAAAGTTTACTACACTAATCTTTCATAGGCTAGGTGTCTCATTCATATTGACACAGAGGGAGCCACTACTTTCTTTTCACCGAAGAGAGTCCGTTGTGTTTCTACTTTATAGAATTTATCGTACCAATCATTAGTACCAAAGATTGAATCCAATCTTAGGCGCCAAGACTCTGAAATTTCCCCAGAACGCTTGAGTAATCTGTTGACAGCCATCCCAAGTGGAAAAAGCATCCAAAGATCTATAGCCTTTGTTTGAGCAATGGCTTCAATGGTTTTCCATTCCACCTGCATTCCGAAAGGATCTAAAAGCAATACAGCACGATGTGATTTCCAATTCCGGTTACATATATCCTGAATTTCATTGTTTGCATTGCCGTGTCGGACTGATATGTCATCAGCAAGATCAGGGAATTCCCGTTTTAGTTCTTCAAGTTGATTACAACGAGTTGCGCTGCTTTCAATAAAGATGTATTTGTCGAATCGAGGTTTTGTTTTGAGAGCGATACGAGCGGATCCGTCAAGAAGTTTTTGTGCTTCTGATTCAGCGATCTCAGGAAAAAGCAAAGTCTGTGAAACATCACTGGTCTCAGAATTCACAAATCTCTCTTCACGGTAACCTGTTCCAGCGAAAGCGTCGATATAACCTTTTTTGAATGGCTTTCCGGCTGTAGGCTTATCTTTCAATGCAGTAGTGTAAGCCTGTAAATACCCTTCAAGTACTTTTAGCTTCGCTTCTGTCCAATCGCCGCCAAATTGAAGGTTTTTATTTTGATCTGTTATTCCAATCTGGTTCACATTATTTAATATACTCAAAATCGCCATAAATGTCGATGGTTGTAATTCCGCCGAATACTCGAGCATTACTTTGGGAAGCGAACCGTATCAAAATACAAGCCGCATATGATGCATTTCCATTTGCGAAAACTTTTTTTATTCACGGCCTGGGTGTCCGAATTATCACCGATGAACTAAACATAGACTTTGATTACAGCTTGGATGGCCTTGAAGATGGATTTGATGATTGGCGGATTTTTATGTTTATGGTTGGTTGTGATCCACAAAAATGGGACCCTAAAGGCAACATGTATAGGGCGCTCAGACAGTGGTTCACAGAATTGGAAACGAATGGGCATATCGAGATGCGGGATAATTTGTATTATCTATCAGATTGTATTAATTATTAGAAACAGACGTGATTTGAAAGGAGGCTTTCTGTGAGTGATAATGTAATTCCAAAAGAAATCAACTTGATTTGGGAAGGACCCTTCACACTTTCCGGCGATCATCCTGAAGAACGATTTAAGCCACCGGAGGTATCCGGCGTGTACATCTGGACGATTGCTGAACACCTAGGGTATAAATTGGCGTACATTGGACAAACGTCAAATCTGCGAGAGCGCTTTCATCAGCACATTTTGTACACTCTCGGCGGTGGCTACGAATTGTACAAGAAAGATTATTTTCGCAAAGCAATCTATCCATCTAAAGATTATGGCCCTGGATTCGATGGAATTGTCAGCGATTTTGTCGTAAATTTTGAAAGCAGATCCAAGTTGGCCTATGAAAATTTGATGAGTTATCAGTTTTTCTGGACACCAGTGAACTATTCTACAAAAGTTTTGGAATCAATTGAATCTGCATTAATCAGCAGAGTCCAAGAGTGTAAAGAGACCGAACAAGCTTTACAAAACGGATCTCCCAGTCGTCTTCCACATAGCTCCGTAAAGATACGACTTCCTAAGCCATTTCCAAGCCAAATCGCTAATCCCGAACTGGTTGAAGAAATCTGTTATGGCGAACTAGCATTTCCAGAATAAAATTAGGAAGAGCACAATTATATAGGAAGCAAAATCCTTTAATTATTTGAGGAAACATGTCCGTTGGTTTATTTTTTTTTGACGGATATAACTCAATGTTTCCGGCATCTGATACATGATTTGAAAGAAAGGGAGATTATCAAATGGCAATACCGGATTTTCAGAGCATCATGTTACCGCTGTTGCAATACTGTGGCGATGGAAAGGAGCATTCAATCAGTGAGACGGTCGATGCTCTGGCCGATCATTTCAAACTGACGGAAGAAGAGAGGAAAACTCTTTTGCCCAGTGGTGTCCAGGAACAATTCCGAAATCGAGTTTCCTGGGCAAAGTCCTATTTGAAGATGGCTGGATTGCTGGAGACACCCCAACGCGGTATCTTTAAAATTACCGATCTTGGGCGGAATGTCCTTCAGAAAAAACCCCCAGCAATCAATATACGATTTTTAAATCAACTTCCCGATTATGCTGCATTTCGGAATACAAACCGACAGAAATCCGATTCTTTGAACGATTCAGCGACCGAACAGACGGAAACGCCGGAAGAACAGCTTGAATCCGCTTATGAGAAAGTCCGCAGCGGTCTTGCCGCCGAAATTTTGCAGATACTGAAATCCTGCAGTCCATCTTTCTTCGAATGGATTGTCGTAGATGTGATCGTCAAGATGGGATATGGCGGGTCTCGGTTGGACGCCGGAAAAGCAATCGGAAAATCCGGGGACGGCGGAATTGACGGTATTATCAAAGAAGACAAGCTGGGGCTGGATACAATTTACATTCAGGCAAAACGTTGGGAAAATACGATTGGTCGCCCGGAAATCCAGAAATTCGTCGGTGCGCTCACCGGTCAGAGAGCGAAAAAAGGTTTGTTTATTACAACGGCAAATTTTACAAAAGAAGCCCAGGATTACGTTTCCCGAATTGACATGAAAATCGTTCTGATCGACGGTGAAACTCTGGCACAGTTGATGATCGACAATAATGTCGGGGTTTCGACCATTGCTGTTTATGAGTTGAAAAAGGTTGATTCAGATTATTTTGCAGAAGAATAATTGGCGGATTTTTATGAAAACGAGTTCTCAAGGCAGGAAAAGAAGAGGAAAAATTGTTCCTTTTGCCTGTAATTTGGTCTTGCCGCAAGGATCACCTTGATGATTGCAATTTCGGCACCATACAGTACAGTCAAGTGGTGTGGATAAATCCTGATGCTTTGAGAAAAAGAATAAAAAATCGGATCGATGCCGCCATGAAACAATAGAGATCTAAATGAAACGAAGGAAGGAATAAATCATGTATTTCGCCGAAATCCTCGACGGATATCGTGCCAAAGCATTTTCGGAAAGAGAAAAAGGCTCACGTTTTGAGCGTCTGATGCAAGGATATCTACTGACAGATCCTCAATATGCCGGCAGGTTCAAACACGTCTGGTTGTGGAACGAATTTCCGGCTAAATCGGAGTTCGGCGGCAAAGATATCGGCATCGACCTGGTGGCCCTGACTCACGACGGCGATTACTGGGCCGTGCAGTGCAAATGTTTCAAGGAAACCGACTCTATCGATAAACCGGCAGTAGATAGTTTTCTGGCGACATCCGGCAGGGAGTTTCATGATGAAAACGGAAAAGTTGTCCGATTCGCGCACCGGCTTTGGATTTCCACGACCAACAAATGGAGTTCCAATGCAACCGAGACCCTGAAAAACCAGCATCCCCCTGTTACCCGCATCACCCTTCATGATCTGCAGGTCGCTCCGGTCGATTGGGAAAAACTTGAACAGGGCATTCATGGCGAACCTTCCAGGATTCCGCCTAAAACCCTGTATCCTCACCAACGCGAAGCTGTGGATAAAGCTCATGAATATTTTAAGACAAGCGATCGCGGCAAACTCATTATGGCCTGCGGAACCGGCAAAACTTTCACGTCGTTACGGATCGCCGAAACGGAAACCGATGGTGACGGCCTTATCCTGTTCCTGGTACCGAGCATCGCCCTGCTGGGGCAGACGTTGCGTGAATGGTCTTCCAGTGCCCTGGACCCGATAAACGCGATCTGCATCTGTTCGGACCCCGAAGTATCGAAGAAAAAAACCAAGAAAAACGACACCGATACGTTTAGTGTTATAGATCTTGCGCTGCCGGCTTCGACGGATCCCGACAATATCCTGAGACAATTCGAGCATATCAGGAAGAGAGGAAAATCAGGGCTGACGGTCGTGTTCTCGACGTATCAGTCCATAGACGTGATAGCGAAAGCTCAAGAACAGCTTCTTAAAAGCGGATTCCAGCCGTTCGATCTCATCATCTGTGATGAAGCGCACCGCACCACCGGCGTCACCCTGTCGGACAGCGATGAATCGGCATTCACCAAGGTGCATGACAGCTCGTTTATCAAAGCGTATAAACGGATGTATATGACGGCGACACCCAGACTATACAGTGACGACGCTAAAACAAAAGCCGCTGAAGCAGATGCGGTGTTGTGTTCTATGGATGATCCGGCCATGTACGGCGACGAAATCTATCGGATCGGATTTGGCGAAGCGGTGGAGCGCGATTTACTGACCGATTATAAGGTCATCATTTTGACATTGAATGACCAGGATGTGCCGCCAGCCGTTCAGAAAATGATCGCCGGAATGCGAAGCGAAATCAGTACCGATGACGCCTCGAAACTTATCGGCTGCATCAATGCATTGTCCAAACAGTTTCACGGTGATGACGGCGTCACCCGGCAGACGGATCCCGAACCGATGCGGCGAGCGGTCGCCTTCTGCCAGAACATCGCCATTTCAAAAGAAATCACCTCCATTTTCAATGCGGCAACCGATGAATACCTCGAGTGTCTGCCGGAAAAGAAAAAGGCGCAAATGGTGACCGTTTCATCCCGGCATATCGACGGCACCATGTCTGCTCCGGTGCGGGATGAGATGCTGAGTTGGTTGAAGGCTCCCACGAGCGACAACGAATGCCGGATACTGACCAATGTGCGTGTACTCAGCGAAGGCGTGGATGTGCCTTCATTGGATGCGGTGATGTTTCTGTCGGCCAGAAACTCCCAGGTCGATGTCGTACAATCGGTCGGCCGGGTCATGAGGCGGGCGAAGGGCAAAAAATATGGATACATCATCATCCCGGTGATGATACCCAGCGATGTGGATCCCAACAAGGCGCTGGATGACAACGAGCGGTACAAAGTGGTCTGGACCGTTCTGAACGCTCTACGGGCGCATGACGACCGTTTCAATGCCACCGTCAATAAAATCGAACTGAACAAAAAGCGAACCCAAACGATCAATGTTGGAACCCCCGATGTATCGTTCGATGAGGACGGAAATCCGATTGAACGCGGCGGTGATTCATCGACAGATGAAATCGACCGGAAAATGGCGCGGCAACTGGCGATCCAGTTCGAGCAACTGCAATCGGTCGTGTTTGCTCGGATGGTGAAAAAAGTCGGAGACCGGCGCTATTGGGAACAGTGGGCGAAGGATGTTGCGATCATAGCTGAACGGCAGATCGAACGGATTCAATATCTGGTCCAGGAAAAACGCGACCAGCGCAAGGCGTTCGACTCTTTTCTGGACGGGTTGCAGAAGAACATAAACCCGTCAATCTCTGAGGATCAGGCCATCGAGATGCTGGCCCAGCATATTATCACCAAACCGATTTTTGAGGCGCTGTTCGAAGGATATTCGTTCGAAAAGAACAATGCGGTGTCCATTGCCATGCAGACGATGCTGAATGCGTTGGAGCAGGATACGTTCGAACAGGAGTCGGCGGCGTTACAGAAGTTTTATGAATCGGTCCGCAAACGAGCGGAAGGAATCGACAATGCCGAGGGCAAGCAGCGAATCATCATCGAGCTTTATGACAAGTTTTTTAAAACGGCGTTTCCGAAAATGGTGGAGCAACTGGGGATTGTCTATACTCCGGTGGAGATTGTCGATTTCATCCTGCATTCGGTCGAGGATGTGTTGAAACAGGAATTCGGCCGAAGTCTGTCGGATGAAAACATACACATATTGGATCCGTTCACAGGGACCGGGACATTCGTCACGCGACTGTTGCAGAGCGGCCTGATAAAAGACAAAGACCTCCGGCGGAAGTACCGAGAGGAGTTGTATGCCAATGAAATCGTGCTGCTGGCATATTATATCGCAGCGGTGAACATCGAAAATGCCTATCATGATCGTCGAGGTGAATCTGCAGAGTATGAACCATTCGAAGGGATTACCTTGACGGATACATTCCAACTGGGGGAAACGGATGACTGGAAAGAAATATTCTCCGACATGTTTCCGAAGAATTCGGAACGGGTGGAGCGGCAGAAGAAGGCGCCGTTGCGGGTGATCATCGGAAACCCGCCGTATTCAAAGGGTCAAAAATCAGCTAATGACAAGGCTCAGAATCAGAAATATCCAAAGTTAGAAAATAAAATATCACAAACTTATGTGTTAGAAACAAATGCAACAAACAAAAATGCTATATATGATTCATATATAAAAGCATTTCGTTGGAGCAGTGATCGTTTAGATCCTCTTCATGGTGGAGTTATTGCCTTCGTCTCAAATTGCGGTTGGCTGGACGGGAGTGGAATGGATGGATTCAGAAAAGTCATCGAGCGGGAATTTTCGAGTATTTGGGTGTTCAATCTTCGGGGTAATCAGCGAACAAGCGGTGAACTTAGCCGAAGGGAAGGTGGAAAGATTTTTGGTTCGGGTTCACGTGCACCGATTGCTATAACGTTGCTGGTGAAAAACCCAGAGAAAAAAACGGAAAGAGCCATTATTCATTATTACGATATTGGAGATTATCTCAGCCGGGAAGAAAAGCTGGCGATTGTTGAAAAGTATGCGTCGGTTTCAAATCCTGAAATGGCATGGCAAATTCTGGAACCAAATGATCACGGAGATTGGATAAGCAAGCGTAGCGATGTTTTCTATGAATTTATTCCAATGGCTCCTTTCAAGAAGTTAATCAATAACCCCGAATCATTTTTCCATATATTCTCGCTTGGATTAGCATCTGGAAGAGATGCGTGGGTATATAACTTTTCCAGATGTCAATG
The DNA here is from genome assembly GCA_049652745.1 of bacterium. Lineage (GTDB taxonomy): Bacteria > CSSED10-310 > CSSED10-310 > CSSED10-310 > CSSED10-310 > JBASEY01. The sequence continues at coordinate 6,950 of JBASEY010000004.1, forward strand.
GGCATTTAAAAATGTACCAAATCTGGGCATTTAAAAATGTACCACTATTGAAGATTTTATTTCCCTTTTTTAAAAAGGGAATCTGGGTGTCCAGAGGGGCGAAGCGCCCTCTGGTATT
>JBASEY010000005.1:0-5207 GCA_049652745.1 bacterium
CGGATCATGACGTATTTGGATGATCTTAACGCAGAACCCATCATATTCAGGTGGAAATACCAACCTGAAGATGTATCGATAACAGGTCAACACCATTGATATATCATTTAGGAATCAAAACACTAGAGGGCAATAAATTTGAATTCTAATACTTGGAAATTGGATATTGGACATTGATAGCTCCCGCTGCTTTTGCACAAGCTAATGAAATGCTGATGTAGCTGATTATTCCTTTTGCGCTGCTGAGTATCTTGAATACAGATATTTAGCAAACAATCGTATGGCCTGGTCAACTTCACGGAAGACAACCAGCCCGGCTTTCTCCATCATTTGAACCATCGGATCATAAAGCTCTCCGGAGTCGATACAGAAAATCATCGGTTTTCGTGTTTCGTTGAAAATTCTGATCAGTCGATTCGGATAGGAATCCTCATTTTGGATATCTTCTTTTCCAAAAACACCGGCAGGCAGCGTCTGCTGAGCAGGCGTCAACGGAACGGTCGCCGCCAAATATGCATCGACATTGGGGTCAGCCAGTTGTGCTAGGATCACTCCTTCATGCGCATCGTCATTGCCCATTGGCGTCAAGTCCATCGGATTTCTGACATCGACAAGCGTATTCAGACGGGTTTTGACAAGCACATCGGCGATGGCGGCTTTGGTTTTGGGCGTATAATCGGCAATGGTCAACGGCCATTCACCTTCGATATTATCCGCCATTCCGACCGTTTCGTATCCGGCGTTCGATATTCCGGCAATACGGAATCCGGTGACCTCTTTGTCGGCCAAAGCCAGCGCCATGCGCGTGAGTTCGTTGAATTCTGTAAACGTATCACAAATTATGGCTCCAGCGTCTTCCATCAGGGCGGCGCATACAGGGTAATCCCCAGCGACCGATGCGGTATGGCCGGATGTCGCCGTGCGGCCTGCCGCTGTTCGGCCGGCTTTATAAAAAATCACATCACGTTTTTGTTTTTTGAGTTTCTTGACGGCTCTGACCGCTTTCAATCCTCCCAAATCTCTGAATCCTTCGACATAAACCGCCAGAACTTTGACGTCGGGTTCATGGTCGGCAAAGTATTCGAGAAAATCACTGATCCCCAAATCCATCTGGTTGCCGGTGGATATACTATAGAGCGGTGCCATGTTGGATTGCCTGCTTATAGTCGTAATCATACGGGCTCCGGACTGTGACATAAATGCAATCGGGTCCGGTTGTTTCTGGTAATTTTTCGGCAGTTTTTGTTCCGGCACGAACAGCGTGTCGTATAACGCAGGCCTCGAAATAATGCCAAGACAGTTACCGCCGACAAACAGCGGCCCACCGTCTTCCCGCAGCCGACTGTCGGCGATGGCTTTGTTCATACCGGCCACAATGGCTTCTGTCCCGGATTTTTCGCCCAAGCCGCCGGGGATGATGATCACGGATTGGACTTTACCGGATGCAGCGGCTTCTTTGATGATGTCCGGAGCCTGGTCGGCGCCGACGGCCAAAACCAGCACATCGACGATCTCCGGCAGATCTGCAAGCGATGCAAAACAGGGGATGCCGTCAATCTCTTCCATTTCCGGTCGAATGACATATAAATGATCGGCGTCAAATCCTTGAGCTTTGATATTCCTAAGAATGATTCGTCCCATATTCAGACTTTTAGCGCTGACACCGATCACCGCCATGCTTTTCGGGTGTAATAGGTTCGTTATTTTGTGCAGCGGTCTGACCGCCGGATCGGGTTGCCGTCGAGAGAATGCTGCGACGCCGTCGAGCGGGTCCGGAGCGCCTTTGGCAAAAACAAGAGGATTGATTTCGAATTCTTCGAGTAAGAAGTCGCTTTTTCCACCAACACCAAAGTGTTTCGCCATAGCGAACAGAGCTTCAAACGTTTTCAACAAGGTGTCGTCACTGATGACCTTTTGGCCACCTCGAGTTTGCCCGGAAATTTTTCGGTAACAGATAGTCGATTTAAATTTTTGTAAAAACTGTTCCGGCGTCGATTCCAGGACAGAGGCGGTGACGGCGGCAAGACCTTTGCGCATGGATGACGCGACAAGTTCGGTATCGATACCGCCGATTCCGGCCATGATAATCGGTCCGAATTCACGCGTGTTCCGAAGTCCGACGATCATTTCGTATCCAAACCCCTTTTTGTCGGCGTCGGTGAAATTCGTCAGCATCACACCTCGAGTGTCGGCTCGAACTGCATCTTCCAGCTCTTTTCCGGTCAGACCTTTAAACGCACCATCCAGAACCAGTGCTTTCGATTCCATCCACTTGACGAATCGGTTCGGAGTTTGAGCCAACATATCGGCGATCGTTTTTCGAACGGCATCGATCTCTTTGGGTATGATGGCTACACCCCCGGCGTCGGTTTTATGGACGATCACCGGCGAAACGATTTTCAGGACGATTCGATCTCCCGGAAACCCGGCCAGCATATCGGCGGTGATATCTTCCGGTTTGGTCGCCAAAACAATTTTTCTCCCGTGCGGCATACCGGCCAGATGCATCAACTCATACGCTTCGAACTCTAAAAGCGAACTTCTACCCTCATTGAAGGCTTTAGATACAAGCCGCTCCAATGCTTTTTCATTTGTACTCATAACATGCCCCTCACTCTATAGATGGTGAATGGTAGTGTGGTTCAATCAATTCTGTAATGGGTCCGTCAGTTAATTTGACCCAGTTTATATCCTTCTCGAACGGCTTCCTTGTTCAGATTGACGATTTTTTCGCCTTTCGACCCGAACAATTCCTCCAGGCTCTTGTCAAATTCGTCGGGTTCAAACCCGATGGTTGGAGCGGCTGCGCCCAGCATAACGGTATTTGCGATACGAGGATTACCCAGTTCTTTTGCGATATTGGCAGCCGGAACAAGGATTTTTTTCGGCAGTGTTTCCAGCAGGCTGTTCAGCGATTCGAGCTCGGGATAATTCGGTATATTGATAAAGGGATCGGTTGCGGTGATAACGATTCCGGATTTAGATAGGAACGGGAGATATCGGAAAAGTTCCAGCGGTTCGACGCTCAGGATCAAATCAGCCTGTCCCAGCGGTATCAGGTCGCTATAGACCACTTTATCGTTCAAGCGCAGGTGTGACTGCACTGCCCCGCCGCGTTGCGCCATGCCGTGCACTTCCGCCTGTTTGAAGCTCCACCCGCGTTCGAGCGCCGCGTTACAAATTAGGTAGGAAATGGATAAAATTCCCTGCCCACCGACTCCTGAAATAATGATATCGCGTTTCATATTATTTTCCTTTCCTTGGAGCTTGCACACATTCACGTTGTGGAATAATCACCGAAATACCGGTATGTTTCAGTTCTTTTTTGATGACCTCGACGTTGTCGGCGTGATGTTTCGGGAGCGGAATAATAGGGATGATATGTTCTTTCGGCACACCAAGCGTTTCGACGATTTTTTCCAGCGGTTCACCTGTCGCCATTGTTTCCTGCGCTCCGGTCATCGCCACGTAACTGTTGTCCATGATGAGCACCGTGATATTGGCGTTGTATTTGGCAGCGCCGATCATCGGTGTCATGCCGGAGTGGATGAACGTGGAGTCGCCGATCACTGTGACGGCGGGATGGACGCCGGCGGCGGATGCGCCGATGGCCATCGAGAGAGAAGCGCCCATATCGACGCAGGTATGGCCGCAGTTATAGGGGGGATAAACTCCCAACGTGTAACAGCCGATATCCGAGAAAACACGCGCGTCCGGATAGTCCTGGATAGCTTCTTTCAGGGCTTTGAACGTGTCGGCATGCGGACAGCCTTTGCACAGCGCAGGCGGTCTGGGCGGGATCGCCGGTATTTCCATGGCGCCCGGCGCACTTTCCAACCCCAGCGCTTTCCGCACATGGTCAACGTTCATTTCGCCGGTGCGCGGCAGGGCTCCTGTCAAGCGACCGACAACCTTTTTGCCCGGAATGCCAAACATACCGGTCATCGCATTTTCCAGAAGCGGATACCCTTCTTCGATCACCAGGATCGTGTCTGAGTTATCGACAATTTGGCGGATCAGATCGATCGGGAAGGGGTATTGAGAAATTTTCAATACATTGACTGGTTTTCCGTAGTCCTGCAGCGCTTCCCGCACATAGTTGATCGCGATGCCGGTGGCGATAATACCTAAAGAGGCGTCCGAATTCAGCTCGAGTTTATTGAATTGTGACGTGTTCGACAGCCGGATGAATTCGGTTTGTTTTTCGATCAATTCGATGTTTCGGGCACGGGCGTGAGGTGGGAGCAGGACCCATTTTTTGATGTTGGATTCGACTTTGAGGGGATTTTGTTTGGTAAATTCTTTGCGCAGCGTGATGTTTGCGCGGCTGTGAGACAGGCGTGTCGTCATTCGCAGCATGACCGGCACGTCCATTTTTTCGGACAACTCGAAAATAAACGGCATCATGTCGTAGGCTTCTTGTTGGCTGGAGGGTTCGAAGCAGGGGATGCGAGCGAAATCCGCGAAGTAACGGCTATCCTGTTCGTTCTGGCTGGAGTGCATGGATGGATCGTCGCCGACACACAGCACCAAACCTCCGCCGACACCGGTCATGGACGAGTTCATGAACGGGTCCGCTGCGACGTTCAAACCGACGTGTTTCATCGTGACCATGACGCGTTTTCCGGCATAACTCATGCCCAGCGCTTCTTCATAACCCACTTTCTCGTTGGCGGACCAGATGGCGCGGACACCAAATTTTTCCGCCTGGCTCTGAACAAATTCAAAAATTTCTGTCGATGGCGTTCCGGGGTAACCGAAAACGCCGCTCAACCCCGCGTGTAGCGCTCCGAGACCGACGGCCTCATTTCCCAGTAATGAAGTTTGAGTGGCCATATCTACCTTTCTTTCCGGTAACGGAATGTTAGTGATTAAAGTTTCAAAGTTATTTTTGAGGAAACCTTCCGACCGGGACGGCCGCAAGACTCAAAAAAATAATAATAATGATTTTAATAAGGAGTTTCAAGGCCGGATTCTGGGCAGGTATTTAGTCTGTTCTTTTATTGTCTGAACACGATTACAGGATTAAAGGATTACCAGGATTAGTCTTTTCTTTCTTGTAATCTAATCGTGCCCATCTTCCCTCTGTGTCAATATGAATGAGACACCTAGCCTATGAAAGATTAGTGTAGTAAACTTTGAGGGCGAGATGGAGAGATTCATATGGATTCAGAAGGATCAGTAAAGGATAACAAGACGGAGAATGA
>JBASEY010000006.1:0-23663 GCA_049652745.1 bacterium
ATGGTAGCACACCAGATCAGGTGTATCGGGAAATGACATGGCAAGCAGCTTGAAAAAGAATAAGAACCGAATCATATACCATAACTTAATTCAACAATACCGTGGTTTGAAAATGGGGACCACTTCAGTTCAACTTCTATTTTTCCGAATTCGTCCACAGTTTAATTAAGTATAAAGAAAAGCCAACTCGATGTCAAAAAAACCGATTCCCGTGGCGCCTTTTTAAAACTTCAGTATCTTGTATGCATGTGGAAACTCACATATCGAGGATTAAATTAATCGAGCCACCAATATAATTGGAAGTCTGTCCCCGAAAAATAATGTTTTGATTTTCATGATGAAAAAATCTCGATATTTTATAATTATTTCCGTACATCGCTGAATATGAGATCAAAAACAGCTACTAGTCAAATTGATCTTTTATCAGATTGATCTTGTGAATCAAAAACCGCTTTGATACCATCCTTCGCGTCATGGATGTCGTACTGATTTCACCATATTCCGATATTGCCGCTCTTGGTATCAGAGGTATCTCCGCTGTTTTAAAGCAAGCCGGTCATCGTGTCCGGTTGATTTTTCTGCCGTATCAGTTCCCTGAGATCGAGCGGCGGCGGGATTTCATGTGCCGCTACTCGGACACTATTCTGGATCAGGCGCTGGAACTGTGCCAAGGCGCAAAAGTCATCGGCATCAGCGTGATGACAAATTATTTCGAGCAAGCCGCGACCCTTACTCAACACCTTCGCCACCATCTTTCGATTCCGATCATTTGGGGAGGCATACATCCGACGATATCGCCGGAAACCTGTCTGGATTATTGTGATTTTGTCTGTGTCGGGGAAGGCGAATACGTCATGCTCGACGTTGTCGAGGCGCTGGCAAAAAACGAGGACATCTCCCAGATAGCCAATATCGCCTCCAAAAAGAACGGCACCTTTATCCAGCAACCTCTCCGCCCGATCATCGAGGATCTGAACTCGCTTCCTTATTTCGACTATGACATGGACGACCACCATGTCTTGGATCAGAATACCGACAAGATCATCGCGTTAAATACTGAATTGCTCCGAAAATATTTGACCAAACAGGCGCCGTCGATGGGCAGAGCCGCACTGTTTTACCAGACGATCGCCAGCCGAGGCTGCCCGCATAATTGCTCATACTGCTGCTGGCATGCGCTGAAGAAAATTTATGACATCAAGAAAAACATCCGGCGGCGATCGGTTGACCATATCATCGGCGAACTGGAGATCATCCTGGACCGCATGCCCTGGTTCAAAGAAATCACGTTTTCCGATGATTCGTTTTTGGATGCCCCGGTGCGTGAAATCGAGCATTTCGCCGAGCGATACATCGAGGTAGCCGGAAAGCGACCGTTTCAGTGCCTGGCGGAACCCCGCACGATCACTCGGGAGAGAATGGAGCCGTTGGTCAAAGCCGGCTTGGCGAACATACAGATCGGGATACAGAGTGGGTCGGAGCGAATCAAGGAGATGTATCGACGTACGCACAGCAACCAGCGGATCATCGAGATGGCGGAGCTGCTGAATACGTACATACCCCGAATTCGCCCGCCGATATATGATTTTATCCTGGACAATCCGTGGGAAACGATTCAGGACAAATATGAAACTCTGCAGCTTCTGCTGAAAATGCCGCCACCGTTTTATCTGCAAATCTTTCGGCTGACGTTTTTCCCGGGAACAGGCCTCTTTGAAAAAGCGCTGGAAGACGGCCTGATTTCGACGGATATCCATGAAGTTTATAACCAGCAATATAATGAACGTGAAATCACGTATATCAACCTGCTGTTTTCTGCGTTTTCCCGGCCGATACCACGGTGGTTGATGAAAGTTTTGTGTTCAAAGCTGTTTATCAAGATTTTTCACAACAAGCCGGTCAACAGCGTGTTGAAACAGGTACATGCCGTTTACCGAAAGCGTGTGTTGAATAAGCGTAAGCGTATGCTGGATCAGGCGCGCGCTGAGGCGAATCAGCCTCTTGATTGATCGTTTTCCCGCATAATTTCCAGAATGACCCGATTGATTTGCGTCATCCCTTTGCCGCCGGTTTTCGCCAGGTTCTGAATGGTCTTCTCCGGAGTATCACCGGTGATACCTTCCAAGGCGGATACGCCGAAACCGTTGATGGCCATGTATGCGGCTCTGATAGCAGCATCGGTGGACCCGGCGACTTTTACCGCACATCCTTCTTTGGCTCCATCGCAAAAAATTCCGCCTAGATCGCTGACAATGGTGTTGATGGCCAGACTCATTTTCTCGACGTCCGGGCCGCAACGCTGATAGACCAGCGCCACCGCCGCGCCCATGCCGGCTGCAATTGCGCATCCGCAGATCGCCGACAGATCACCGGTAAAACATTTTACGTAGGAGTTGATCAAATGACTCAACGTGATACTGCGTAAGATCAAGGTCTGATCGATACCCCACGCCTCGCCGATCAGATGCGCGACCAATATAGCGACAACACCCTGGTTTCCTGCGCCGCCGCTGGACATGACCGGATAGGACAAACCGGCCATACGACCATCCGATACGGCTGCCGTCTTCACTTTGCTTTGTGCGACCACATCCTTGTCACAACCGGTCGCTTTCATCATCTCCCCAAGCTGATAGCCGACCTTTCGAAGCTTGATGCCTTCATCGACAACAGCCAAATTCATGTCGATGCCTTTTTGGATATAGTCCAAATCGTCCTGATCGGCGTTTTCCGCCAGCCGAATCAAATCCTCGATCATCATTTTCCGCAATATCGCCTTATATTCCGGTTCAGGTTTTCTGCCCGGCAACGTTTTTTTGTCGATGACAGGCTGTCCGTCCCGTTCCAGTTTGACCACATTCGTGTGGCCGCCCGCGATGACGACCCTTACTGAATGCTCAGCGCTGCTGACAATGACCTCGATATACAAATCCTGTTGCGTGTCATCATAATCGATCGAAGCATGGCCGTCGGCGATAAACGTTTTTGCCTGTTCGACAATTGCAGGAGTCGCCGCTTTCAAAATCTCCATTTTCATGTCCGGATCCGCCAGAAGCGCACCGATGACGCCAGCAACAAGATTACCCCGCTCACCACCTGTATTCGGCACAATGACCGATTTGCCGTTTTTATAAACACCGGGATCGACCTTTATCCATACTTTTTGGACGGGTCCATCGAGTTCTTTGGCGGCGACTGCAGCAGAATAAGCGACGGCTATAGGCTCCGTACAACCAAATGCCGGGAATACTTCATGAGCAAAAATTTCTTTCAATATATCCATGACGATTCCTCGTAAAAATTGGGGAAAATCACCGGATCAGTTTACCGGATAAATTGTCTTACGTCTAGATGCACCAATAGTCACCAATTTTTGAATCCACAAGACCGAAATACCTGCGGTCGGCACATATCTGCGCTATTTTTAGAAAAATAACAAATTTCCTAACCTGAAGAAACCTCATCCCCCGGCCCCTTCTCCATTGCTGGAGAAGGGGGGTTGTTTTTCGGGGACAGACATCTGTACTTTCAGGGGGACAGATTTCCAGAAACCGCGCTCGCAGAGCGCACAACTATCCTTTATTGTCTGAACACGATTACGGGATTAAAGGATTACCAGGATTAGTCTTTGCTTTCTTGTAATCTAATCCTGGCCATCTTTGTAATCTTTGGAATCGTGTTCAAACTAGCATTGGGGAAGCGAGGTTACTTTCAATAACTAATCACCAAGTGTTAAGATTTCAAAATCTATAGTTCTTGAACCCCAAAAAGGTTGTTCAACAGAAATGAACCTACCGAAAAACCACAACCAGAAACTTAGTACCAGAAACCAGGAACCGCGCTCGCAGAGCGCTTCTCAGCACGCAGGACTCAGTACTCAGCGCTAATCGGGGGACAGACTTCCAATTTAATCCTATTGTAGATCTGGATGTTATTAGCGATCATTTGCGGTTAATAAAAATGAGAGAGACCAACGGTGTTGCGCAAGCAAAGCGAGAGCTTACAGCGCAGAGTGAGGGAGACATGGTTGGCTGCTACTCAGAAAACAGTTATGGCAATTATGTTTTCATGACCATATAATCTTAGATGAAATCTGTTACAATCGTTTGCGTTAGGCATAACCGGAAAGTTTAGAATTTGACACAAGTGAGCAATTCCTTTTAAGTTTTAAGCAAATGTTGCACAAAAGGTTCATTTTAATCTGTTGAGGAAAAAAATCATGAAAAGAAAGCTTTCAGCGATAATGATTCTGTTTCAAGTAATCGTTGTGTTTACAGGTCTTGCCTCTGAAAATGATCTACCCCTGAATGAGCGCATCAAAATCCTCACTATAACTCCTTATGGTGAAGCAACCAGGGCAATATTTGAAGACCCGCTGCAAGACATCACGTATGAAGCCATAAAGGAATCAGTTCTTCGGAAAATTCGGACTGGCTATAAACCGGACTGTGGATGCGATTTCGACAATGCGTTTTTCCTGAGCCTTGCTAATCGCCCGATCCCTTACGGGGGAGAGCGGGACAATCCACCTATGATCCGGTTTCCCGGAACCTTCAAGGAAGGCGGCGATAAACTGATTGATATTCGGATTCAATGCAAGATAATCCTTTCTCAAAACAAAAAATATGCAGGTCTGGTATTTCAACAACACATTAATACCGGATTGAAACATCAGCATTTTCTGCTTGTGAACTCGAAAGGCGATATCCTGTGGGAGATGCCGCACGAGATGAAAGAAACACTGGCGGATAACATGCTAAAAAGAATCATGTTTCCAGAAGACGCGAAAGAAAACACCTATGATTTCTGTCAAGTGTCAAATGATGGGAAGTTCGTGTTTTTGCGGGGATCAGTTTTTCGCGGAGACAGAGGTTGGGTAATATATGGTTTAGACGGGAAGATAACAAAAGAGAATCACATATACAGCCTTTATCCGGTATTGTCCGACAAAGGCGACTATCTTCTGGTTCAGGAAAACAACAAATCGGATGTTTCTGAGTTTGATGATGAGTCCGGCACTTCTTGTTATGATGCCAATTCCGGAGAATTGCTCTGGCGAAACAAAAACATCCTGCCGATTCAGGACGCAGGGTATTTTATTTCGCCCAGTGGAAACAAAATTCTGGCCTGCCGGAAAGGATTCTTTTATGACCTATGCCTTCTCAATAAAAATGGCAAAATCCTTTCTACGGCAACTGGTTTCGAAAAGGAGAGATATTCTGCAGATTTGGCAAGTATGTTCTGGTCACCCTGTGAAACGTTGCTGATTATCAGAAAAACACTATTAGGTGATGATTTGAAGTATTTCAAGAATCGGAGAAATGTTCATTCATTTCCGGATATTACATCTGGGTTGAAAAGCAATAATGCCGGATTGTTTATTACGGATGTTATTCCGTTGACGGAACAGAATCTTGTTGCAGTGGGTTTCCAAAAGCCGAACAGTTTTGAGATACCCATTGAAAACTACAAAAGATACAGGTTTATAGCCCTTCTGGATTACCAGATGGAAATTCAAGGTGTAACGCTTTTCCAAACCGCTTTTTCTGAAGATAGCGCCAATCGGCTATCAGTGGATTCCAGATCGGGAACACTTTTTTGGAACACGAACCACTTTTCGCTCCAAGCCGAATTTAACTTGTTTGGAGATTCGGAATGAAACTGGTGAGATTCTCATTTTGGGTTATTCTGTTAATCTCGACAACAGTAAGCTCAGAAGAGTGGCCTGTTTTTTCACCCTCTACTTTGGACTCTACACGAGATCCAGCGAACTCCAACTTGGCAGAAATCCCACTTCGAAGCATTGTGATAAATGATAAATTCGATTGTGCACCTGGTTGCAGTTGGACAATCGAGATGATTTCTAGACGAAATTTCAGAATTTGGAGCAACGATTTACCTTTGGAAGAAGAAATCGGTCATGCAAAAAAGGAATTTCTCTTTTCAAAAGGAATCTTGAAATTGATTAATCGAGAAAAGATTACCTTATGGAGCAAATGGATATTCTCTCAGGAGCCTCCCAATCCCGGGGATCGTTTTTACATCACCGTGACATCCAGCGGCGAACAGGCTGGAAAGTTATCTGGCGGGTATTGCGATTACACAGACGCCGTCTCCGTTTGGCATAATTATCACAGTGGCATTGACATTGGCGATGTGGAAAACCTCGTTGCACCGACCCCAACCGCAGCGCCCAGCGAACCGACACCGATCCCAGGCGCGGTCTGTCACATCTATCCTGTTCGCGATGGTGAAGTTGTGGCAGTCAAAATGCTAATTGGCGGGGATAAAGCTGTCGTTGTGAAAACATCCACGGACATTTACGATTGGTACAGTCACGTTCAAAATGACATTTTTGACGTTAAAGATTATGCTTCCAATCCCGTTCAGGTTATGGCGAACGGACCTTTTGCCACAAGATTGTCATCGCTGGTGTTCCATTATTATCCGCATCTGCATTTCGGCGTTTACAACGATGCTCAAGGTGGTTTATTGAGCACAAAATCTATCAAGAACCCTTTGAATAACTTTGTACCATACTATGAACTTTCTGTGCCGCCTCCCGTCGTGACCGAACGTCAGGATGTCCATGGTATCTGCTTTCGAGCAGACGACCACGGATTGCCCACGCCACTGCCGTCCAATACCATGCCGTTTCGAATGTTCAACGGAAACTTCTCGCCTGATGCCTCATTGCACAGTCCGGGTGCAACATAAACTCGATGAGTATCCGAGGCCACGGACAACGCTTTATGTATCGATTTGAACGGTGAATCCGAACTGGTTCCAGTGTTGTTTTGGTCATCGCCGTTTTCACAATCCACCCACCAGTTGTAATTCATCGGAATGACATGGACTATCACGAACCGGTTCAACGGCGTCGGAAATCCCGGAATGTCTTTATGAACAACCTCGAAAACCAGTGGGATCGGCGTTCCATTGGGATAGTTTTCTGTGTTGAAAATCCCTTTATCAGTATTGGCTTCGATAACCATGGATGGCTGTGGTGTGGGGTCCTTAACGAATAAGCGATAGTAAATTTTGTCGTTACCGGTAGATATGCAAGGATTTTCCGTATGATAAACGACCTTCACATCATGTCTTTCGTCATATGGAATAACGTCAAACCGCAGCCGGTAGTCCCATTGAGCAGACGAGGATTCATGGTATCCGATCTCATATACCCCGTGATAATCCGGCGCGTTTGTTTGGTCATAAGCTTTGAGGACAAACTGCAATCGACCTTGGGCATAGACGACTTTCGGTGTTGGCGTCAACGCAAAGTCAAAATGAATCCGTCCGCCTCCGGCAGGATCAGGAATCGGCGTAAAATACGCTTTGCCCGGTGTCGGCGTCGGAGCCCATACTTTGCTCAGATCGTTGTCGGGAAGAATGAAAAGATCTTCGATGTACGGCGGCGGAGGGCCAGGCGTCTTTTTCGGAGTGGGAGTCCAGGGCGGCGGAAGATAATTCAGTGGATTGTGGGCATCGCCGGATGTTTCATATTTTGGCGTTTGGCCAGGTTGAACGTCTCTGATTTCAAAATGCAAGTGAGGACGATAACCTCCCGTTCCGCCAACTTCACCAATTTGAGTTGCAATTGTTACGGGTGTGTTGACACCCGGAAATTGCGGAGGATCGTCTTCTATTAAGTGGAGATAATTTGTGATTTGACCGTTGTCGTGTTCCACCGTAATTGTGAAACCTGAACCCTCTATCATTTCTTTTGTTCTTATAACACCATCGGCTGAAGGATAAACCGCTTGCCCTTCCGCATTTTTCATGTCGATTCCCATATGCAGATGGCCTGAACGAAAAGAGCCCAAGGAACTAATAATTCTCAAATCGGATCGTGGCCACAAGAAATAATACGGAGTTGCCGTGGCTGTCGGTGTCACGCTTGGTGACGGTGTCGGCGTTTGAGCTAAAGAAAGAGCAGGAAACAACAGCAAGCTCAAAATGAGAAAAGGCTTGGATAATCTTCGGTTTTTCATCGGATTAATCCTCAATCTTATAGAGATTGATGTATTTATCACTATAAAACACTAAAAGAGATGTTCCAGGAATGAACTGCAATCTGAATCCTCTCATTTCAGGTCGCTTGTCTCTTTCGATATAACCGATGATCTCGCCTTTTATTGAAAAAATCGTTATCAGGTATTTCTCTGAAACCGGCTCCAACGTAACGAATGCAAACAATTTTGCGCCATGTGTTATTGGAAAAGGATCAGACCAGTAAAAAACTTTACCGACATTCATCTTTTTTTCCCATAATTTTGTCTTGCTTTGCATATCCAGTGCTGTAACCCATCCGGTTCGGGCCGCGACTACAACATATCGTCCGTCAGGAGAGAACCCCAAATCTACATTTAGATCAAAGGGTAAAGTCATTTCATGTTGAAGTTCGCCTTTCCAGTTGTAAACACCAACTCTGGATTCTTTCGGTTTGCCGGCCTCATCATATACGCAATAATGCAGCGCTACTTGCCCGGTATCATAGTTCACGCGAAATTGAGGTTGGCTGATATGTGGATATACTTTTAATATCTCTCCTGACTGATCGAAAAAACTGGCAGGACTAGCGCCAAAAAAACCGAATTGATGCCCTCTGCCGGTTCCAACTATATTACGCAATACGTAATGATTGAGAATGTTGCCCTGGAAATCTGCAAAACACGTTGAACCCGCCATTGCGTTCATTAGCATAACTGTTGTGGCGGAAAACGCCGGTCCACCATCACAGCCTTGCACTGGTATTTTGTCGCCTGTTTTCAGATTAACGATATATTGAGTGCCGGGCCAGTACTCTTCACTATCGGTCGAACTCTGGACTAGAGTAGTAGCTATGGCCGTGTTGCCGTCAGGAGATAGTCCTTCTCCGAATACAAACCGCTCATTTTCGGTTTTCCAGTTGTTGAGGTCGAGGAGAGTTTTTACCTGATTGGTCTCGTCAATAGAGTAAAATCCCTCCTGGGTCAAAACTTTACCGATCCGGTACTTACCATCTTTCCCTTGCTCAAAGAAAATATTCGTAATCCGCGATGGCAGGGTGAGTTCGCCGATCAATTTTATCTTGGGATTACCCAGCGACGATGTGATCGGTTTTTCTTCTGCGAATGCCTTTGGAGGCAAACAATGCGTGAATCCACAAAAAAATCCTAGAATTACGACACACGTTGTAAAATGTTTCATGTCAATTGTCCTCCTCTTCTCATTATACCTTAATTACACCTAAAATTTTTCGTGCGCGTTTGTCGAACAGGTAATTAAAAATGTTTCTACTCGTCTTAAAGTATTACAGAAAGGCTGTTGTCATGCTATGTCGTCATTTTTAACCCGCAAATGAACAAACCGATAGGTGTCCATAACTTTGCGGCGTCTGCCTTTTCATTTGAGGTGGATTTCACTATTCTTCTAACAATCATCCGGTCTTCGGTTTTTCATTTCCTTCTTAAAACTATAAGGCCCAGGCTCATCGCAACAAGCATAATAATTAACCCCAGACTGCTCGTGCTGGGAACAGGGTCGAGTCCAATCGAAATATCGTCAATAAACCAACCGCGATAATTGTTGAATTGGTCATCTACCGTATCAAACTTGAACTGAAGCTGTATCGGCAACCCATTATATCCACTCAAGTCAATGACAACAGTGCGATAGGATGACGGATTTGCAGTTGACGACCAGATCGGCGTCCAGGTTTCTCCATAATCTATACTGATGAAAATTTCCCGCTTGTCGAGACCGGGTCTGGTTCCTTCCGTCTGTTCCCAACTGCTGAACATCAACTTCGAATGTTCGCCTATCACAACCACCGGTGAGGTCAATGATCCTGAATTCGTGTCCCCCGTATCGTAATCACCACTTGCATTCTGACCATACCAGAACGAAACGGCACCCTCAGCCACTTCCGCATAGCTGGTGTAATACGGCGAAGAGGGATTCGTTGATACCGGATGCCATAATCCATCCCAATCCCATCCATCAAAACCGTCTTCAAATCCGTCATTATAGAAACCAACTGCGACTGGGGTTGGAGCTGATTTTCATAATATTAATCCCTTTCTACGATTTCATATACAGAAAGGGTATTATCCGTGAACCCGACAATTTTATTCGTTCCTAAAATAAAATTTATGTAATAATAGGGGATCAGATTTCTCGGTACAGGCGGTTTAATTTGCCCGACACAATCGCCTTCTTTATTGAGTATTATCATTGACCAGGTAGGATTCTCAGTTATCTTTAAATCCCCGTAAATAATAATATATTCCCCGTTTTCTGAAATAGGCACAGGCGAACTGGAAGAAATAAAGCGACTACCCCATATGAAGTCTTTCTTCCAAAGTTCCTTTTTATTTTGAAGATCGAAAAATCTAATCCATCCATTTCCACTAACAACTATGGCATAATCACCGCCATATGATATACCGATGCCTGCCGTATACCCTGGATCCGACAAGATAAACTCGTGTTTGATATTGCCTTCGAAATCAGTGACCAAGAGTGATGATTTAGGTGGATTAACTAAGACTGTCGAACCAGTTTTCCGATCGATATCATATGCCACTCCAGCAGCACACAAAGGTTTTTTCGCTAAAATTTGACCGGCAGAATTAAAAAAATAAAAGTTAGAATCCATTCCATCGCATATGAACCCATTTTCGAATCCTTTAATGGTCATCATTTCGGGTAATTCTGTAATTATATTGCCTGAAAAATCGGTAATAACTGATGGAACCTGTCGGGCAAAAAACATTATAGATCGATTTGAAAATGCGCCAAAGAGAGCGACATCTATCGGGCAGGATGTTCTCTTCTCAAAATCGTGGATAATGAAACTGACAGGATATTCGGAGGGATTGTTATCAAATACAACATATCGTCCATCAGGACTGAACGATTCCGATGATGGATAACATCGCGTTTTTACCGGCAATTCTTGAGTTCGCTTCTTTATCAGGTGGGCCTGTTTCTTGTCATCGATCTCATATATGCCGGCAATCGTCAGAACCTTGTCAATCTCATTTTTTCCGTCTCGGCCTTTTTTGACGGAAAATGCCGTAATGCATTCCGGAAGAGTGAGTTCATACACAAGTTTGAGTTCTGATTTGCTTGATTTTACATCCCCGGTTTCTGCCGCTGTTTTTGCCCGCCAAATACCAAGAACCATCAAAGCAATCAGTATCAATTTTAGTGTCTGCCTTTTCATTTGAATCTCCTACCTTTCCTTGGGGCTAACTGGATGATAAGCTGATCCGGTATAAAAAACCTTTGGTTTTCATTTTTCAGTCGGCCTTTCACTCTTCTACCCCCCTCGTTTCAATATATTTGTGTAATGATGCGCTTTGCTCTGACGATCCTGCCCAGATAACCTTCTTTCGTCTATTCTCATCATTTGCCTACAAAGCATTTATGCCATCATTGGCATAAACCGGACAGATCTTACCCTGATCTAAAAGTGATTTGCCTTTTGTCTCCGGCATTATTAGATCCTCTATTTGCTATAATGATAACTTCTCCAATTGCAGATGGCAATCTCAACCAATTGTTACCGCTTTGCATTTTTAATCAAATAAACCCTTTCCTCTTCGTCCCAATCGTTTAACCATCGTCTTTCCAATCAAAGATATTCCGGATACTTTTGTGTAAAGCCCTGCACATTGGAATCCCGTAGCAATTCCGCACATTTAAATCAGGGGACAGACATCTGGACTTTCGGGGACAGACTTCCAAAATCCAAATGCCACGAATAGGACAAATGGGACTCTAATCTTATGATAAAGTTAAATTCTTAATCTTTGTCCCATAAGTCCCATGTCCCATCCGTCCCATCCGTCCCATATAAACAGCGGATATTTCATACTTGTCAAAATAAGCTTCGCTAAAAACACCTACGATGTCGATTAACGGTAACTTACAATGAACACAGTAGTTTTTTGCAATCCGTATCATTTTATCACTGATAAATTCTTACAGATTGATTTGACCTTTAGCCAAAATGTGCTAGACTGCGCCCCAGGTTTGTCTTTAACCTTTAATCACAACACGTTATGGGGAGTATTTAAATCATGTTAGATGAGAAAATTCTTGCAACACGTACATCACGTATGGCGGCCAGCGCCATTAGAGAAATCTTGAAAGTTTTGGGTCAGCCGGGAATGATCTCGCTGGCCGGCGGTATTCCGTCACCGGACAGCTATCCGATCGATCTGATTCGTCAACTGGCCGATCAGGTGTTGACCAAATACGGCCACAAAGCGCTTCAGTATGATCTGACCGAAGGGTTTCTCCCTTTGAGGGAAGAGATCGTCAAATTCGTCAATAAAAAAGGTTTTAATGCCGATGTGCCGAACGTTCTGATCACCAGCGGCTCACAGGGCGCTCTGGATGCCATAGGAAAAGTGTTTGTCAGCCGAGGCGACAAAATCGGCATGGAAGCCCCGACCTATTTGGGCGCTATTCAGGCGTTCAATCCCTATGGCCCGGAATATGTCAGCATGGAAACCGATGAAGACGGTCTGATCCCGGAAGCCTTCGAAAAAACGATTCAGCAGCACGGCATTAAATTGGCCTATTTGATACCGACTTTCCAAAACCCATCCGGTCGCACGATCACGTTGGCACGACGCAAAAAAATCGCCGCTATCGCCCAGAAATACAACACGCTGATCATCGAAGACGACCCGTATTCCATGCTTCGTTTTAAAGGCGAAGAAGTACCGGCTTTGAGAACGCTTGCGCCGGATCATGTCGCGTATATGGGGACATTCTCAAAAATTCTGGCTCCGGGCCTCCGCCTGGGCTACACCATCGCGCCGCCGATCGTCACCAAGTGGATGACGTTGTCCAAGCAAGGCGTGGATTTACATAGCGGCACCTTTGGCCAGGCAATAGCCGCTGAATACCTTGCAGGTGGATATTTAGAACCTCATGTCGAAAAAATTATCCGTTTGTATGCGCCGAAACTACAGGCGATGCTGGATGCTCTTGAGAAATATTTCCCGAAAAATTGGAATTATTCGAAACCGGAAGGCGGTATGTTTGTTTGGGCCGAAGGACCGAAAGGTATCGACACGGAAAAACTTTACCCGAAATGCGTTGAGCGTAAAGCGGCCTTTGTCCCCGGTAAATTCTTCTACACCAATATGGCGGACGGCCTGGCAACCATGCGCTTGAACTTTACGATGGCTACGGAACAACAAATCCATACTGCCATCGAGATTATTGCCGACGTACTGAAACAGGCGTCGTAAACAACTCGACTCAATCCGGCTGCCCCCGGGCGGCTATCGGCAACCGGCGACCGGCTCCGTTTGGTTTGGATGTGATCATCAATCCCGGAGCCGCTTGAAGCCGCTTGAACAGATTTCGATCAACCGTGCGAACGATCCATCGCACGTTTTTTTTATCAAACCCACGCTTGACAATCTCATCGATCGACAAGCCCTCATCGATATAATGGGCGATAATAGCATCCAAAATATCATACGGCGGCAACGTGTCCAGATCCCGCTGATCCGCCCGAAGCTCCGCCGACGGAGGCTTGGTTATGCTGGAAGCGGGAATGACCTCCTTGTCACGATTGATATATTCCGCCAGTTTATACACCCAGGTTTTGGGGACATCGGATAAAACTCCCAAACCACCGCTCATATCGCCATAAAGTGTGCAGTAACCCACAGCCAGCTCACTTTTGTTGCCTGCCGTCAATACGATTGCACCGGTTTTGTTCGACAACGCCATCAATAAATTGCCGCGGATTCGCGCCTGAATGTTTTCTTCAGCGACCCCAAACGGCGTATTTTTGAAATAGGGTTCCAGCGTTTTCAAAAAATCATTATATAAATCAACGATATCGATGATATGGCATGGGATATTCAGATTTTGGGCAAGCTCGATCGAGTCGGTCACGCTGCCCTTTGAAGAAAACGGTCCCGGCATGGTCACGCCGGTGACATTACCCGCTCCCAGCGCTTCAACCGTCAGTACCGCCGCTACCGCGGAATCGATGCCTCCCGATAACCCAAGTAACGCTTTTTTAAACCCACATTTACCAAAATAATCCCGGATACCCAGAACCAGCGCGTCATGCATGTTTTTAGCCGGATTTTCGTCTGAAAGCGATTCGTGTTGCACCTGTGGTGAAACCGTATCAACCAATGCGGATGCCGTCCGAAACGCAGGCTGTTCAACCAAAATTTCCCCTGTTGTTGCTGCAATAAACATCGATCGACCGTCAAAGATCACCGTGTCGTTTCCCCCGACCTGATTGACGGAAAGGATGGGTACCGAATATGTTTGAGCATGTTTTTGGAGCAACTGCCGCCGGGTTTTCTCCCAGCCGATATGATACGGTATGGCCGAAATCGTGATCAGCAGCGTGGCTCCCCGCCGAGCAAGCTCGTCGATCGGGTCATTGAGCAAGGTTTTTCGTCGCCATAGAGCGAGATCGTTCCATGTGTCTTCACCGATTGACAATCCCAGTTTTTCGCCTTTGAACTCAATAAGATCAGAAAACGTTCCCGGCGCGAAATACCGCTGTTCATCAAAAACGTGATAATCGGGCAGAAGCCGCTTGTCCTGTTGATAGAGTATTGAACCGCCATAAAGCAACACCGCGGAATTAAACAAACTTTCACCGCCTTGGGCGGACAATGGAGCACCGACAATGATTCCAGCATTCAAATTGCCTGTTATATCTTTCAGAGCATTTAAAGCCTGTCTGATGCCTTGCCGAACCCACGAGCGTTCCAGCAGATCCCCCGGCGGGTATCCTGTCAGACACATTTCAGGGAATACATACAGATCCGGATTTTGACCGAGCCACATCTCCACGACGTCCAAAATCTTCTGAGTATTACCCTCGATATCACCGACTATGGGATTGATCTGGCCAATAACAATACGCATCTAAGACGCTCCTTTCGTAAACATTTGATCCGGCGTGGTTCTCCGGTCTTTTCCGTTCTGCTCCCTGGCGGTATTTGCTTTGAATAATACCAATCAAACATTTCATTTATATTATACATCAGTTATCGTAAAGAGAAAGTTAGCGAGATAGGTCCCTTTTTATGATTTTTTAGGAGAAAAACAAATGAAAAAGACTCAAATTTTAATGCTGATTGTCTGTCTGATACTGCCGGCTATTACAGGTATCGCCGCTGAATCTACCGAGTTGACTCTAAAACCCGGCCAATGGATTGGAGCTATCGAGATCCCTGGAATGGGTGAATTGGCGATCGTTTTCAACATCGAATACGACGGAAAAGCTTATTCTGCAACATGTGACAGTCCGGATCAGGGAGTGACCGGCCTGCCTGTCGAATCGGTCACGGTTACCGACAAACTGGTCAAATTGACCGTTCCATCGGTGATGGCCTGGTTCGAAGGGGAAATCCAGGCCGACGGCGCCGTCATCACCGGCAAATGGAATCAAGGCGGCCAAGCGCTGGTTTGCGAAGTCAAATTATCGGATACACCGTATTCGCCAAAACGGCCGCAGCACCCGGAAGCGCCTTTTCCCTATCAGGTGAAGGAAGTGGAATTTACCAACCCTGATGCTGATATTGTTTTAGCTGGAACATTGACGATACCGGAAGGCGAAGGCCCGTTTCCTGCGGTCGTACTGGTCGCCGGCTCCGGCCCGAACGACCGGGATGAAACCGTGTTCGGCCACAAACCTTTTCTTGTGCTGAGCGATTATCTGACGCGGCATGACATCATCGTTTTACGTTATGACAAGCGAGGCATCGGCGAAAGCAAGGGCGATTACAAGACGGCTACATCGGCGGATTTTGCGTCTGATGCTGTTGCCGCTTTGACATTTCTGCGCAAACAAGAAAAAGTGAACTCAGAAAAGGTCGGCCTGATCGGACACAGTGAAGGAGGATTGATTGCGCCGATGGTGGCGGCGGAAAAACCCGATCGCGTCAATTTCATCGTCATGATGGCCGGACCGGGTGTTCCAGGTCACGAATTGCTTCCGGTGCAACTGGAAACGATTTTGACGCTATCTGGTCAAACACCGGAAGAAATCAACAAATCAAAAGAACAGCAGGATATGGTTTTTACTATTCTGCGCGAAGAGGCTGACTTGGAGAAAGCTGCTGAACGGTTAACCGAACTGGCCAAAAAATTGTATGCCGAGATGACCGAAGAGGAAAAAGCTCAAGAGGGCGCAACCGAAGAGGCAGTTATCCAGGGAGCCTTGGCATCCAACACCGCCTGGCTCCGCTTCTTCCTAATGGCTGACCCACGGAATTATTTACGAAAAACTCAGTGCCCGACGCTGGCGATTTGGGGCGAGAAAGACGTGCAGGTTCCACCGGAACAAAACCGACCGGAAGTGGAAAAAGCCTTGGCGGAAGCCGGCAACAAGAATGTCGTTCTGAAAGTTTTTCCCGGAATGAACCATTTGTTTCAGACGGCTGAAACAGGTCAGGTTATGGAATACGGCAAAATCGAAGAAACCCTGTCACCGGATGTGCTCAAAGAAATTGCTGAGTGGGTCAAAGCAAGATAATGCTTAGGGCGATAAAGCCTTAGTAAATAGACTGTTTATAAAAACAACTCAAACCAGGATTTCGACCGTCAAAAGCTTTCTTTTGTCAGTTCGAGCAATTCGCATGAACATAGGATGCCGATAGCTTTTTCCATATCCAGCCGCAGATACTGGTCTTCGTAAACAGGCGGAAAATATTGGTTAACGTGTTCAAACACTTTGGTCATCTGTGGACTCAGTTTATTCAAAGGTTCCGGCAGAAAATCCGACGTGATCTGAAGCGCTCTGACTGCGACCAGAAGCTCGACGCCCATAATAACCGATAGGTTATAGATGATTTTTTCCAGATGCAGCACACCGATCGAGCCCATCGACACGAAATCTTCCTGATTGGCGGCAGTTGAAACGGATGTGATCGACGCCGGAGTAGCCAGGACGCGGCATTCCGCTGCACGTGCCGATGCTGCATATTGCGTGATCATCAAACCGGAATCTCCACCATCGGGATTGACGGCCAGGTCTTGCGGCAAACCGTAACTTTGAGCTTTATCGAGGATGGAAAACACCCGTTTGTTGGTCATCAAAGCTACTGCAGTCAAGGCGATTTTAACGGTATCGATAGCCGCCGCCAGGGGCTGACCATGGAAATTCGCGCCGCTTCTAGCGGAATAAATCCCATTATTATCCTTGAAAAACAATGGGTTGTCAGTTGCAGAGTTGATTTCTATCGTCAGGGTATCCCGAAGTTTTTGGAGCGCTTCCCAGGCTGTTCCGTGAACCTGCGGAATCGCCCGAAAACTATAGCGATCTTGAACACGTTCGACCGCGGTGCCGGGCAACTGGTTTGGAAAAGCGATTTTTTGTGCTGCCTGAGTCGTGCGGGCCGACCCCTGCAGAAGCAGTCTCATCTGCCGCCCGATCACCACCTGTCCGGGATGAGGTCGATTGTCGGTTATCAGCTCGGAAAAAGCGTCTTTTTCGCCCCTGATCGCCTCCAATGACAACGCCGCCGTTATCGAAGCCTGCTTCAACAGTTTTTCGCTCTCATTCAAACAAAACACGCCGATGGCAGCAATAAAGCTGGAACCGTTCGTCAAGGCCATCGCCTCTTTAGCTCCCAATCTGATCGGTTCCAATCCGGCTTCAGCAAGCGCTTCCGGTGCGCTCATCAAACGCCCCTTGTAATAAGCCTTGGCCTCCGGCAAACCCAGCATCACGGCGGCAATCATCGCCAACGGAACCAGGTCGCCACTGGCTCCGACCGAACCCTCTTCCAATACCCACGGCGTCACGCCTTTATTCAGCATATCCACCATCAATCGGCAGGTTTCCGGCCGCACGGCGGACAAACCCAGCGCAAACGAGTTCAGCCGAATAACCATGATCGCCCGAACTTGCTCCAGCGGCAATGGATCACCCGTCCCGCAATTATGTGCTTTGACAAATCTGACCTGATAGGGTTCGAACTGATCGATCGAAATACCGACATCCTTCAAATCGCCGCAGCCGACATTGGTGCCGTAAATTTTTATTTCAGGATGTTCTACAAGCTGCTTTTCCAGCCCTTCCCTGAATTCTTTCAGCATTGTCCACAGCGATTCCGAATAGTCCACGTGCACACCTTTTCCGGCAATGGCAACAACAGCTTCCGGCGTCAAACCTTTTCCCGTCAACAAAATCTTCGCGTTTCCTTCCATGATGACTCCCCAATTCGTGCGGGCGAACAGACCATCAACCCGATAGTTCCGAATTATTCGTGTTTTCTCTCGACATGGTCTTCAACATTTCTCGAAGAACCAAGCGTGATGAGATTCTGCGCGTCAGCTCTTCCAAACTGATAGCGCCTTCTTTATACAAATCCTGCAGACTTCTGTCCAACGTCTGCATCCCCTCCTGGCGACTGGTTTCCATAATCGACCGGGTCTGATGGGTCTTTCCTTCCCGTATATGTGCTGCGACTGCGCTGTTTCTTACCAGTATTTCCGTCGCTAACACTCTGCCATTCCCGTTGGCTCGTGGAATCAGTTGCTGAGCAATGACGGCGATCAGCGTAAAAGCCAATTGAGTTCTAACCTGCGTCTGCTGATGAGGTGGAAAGACGTCAATGATGCGGTCAATCGACTGCACGGCGTCGTTGGTGTGCAGGGTGGCGATGACCAAATGCCCGGTTTCCGCTGCAGTCAATGCCGCAGCAATGGTTTCTTGGTCACGCATCTCGCCGATCAAAATCACATCCGGATCTTCCCTGAGAACATATTTTAACGCATTTCTAAATGAATGCGTGTCCGAATACACTTCGCGCTGATCGATAATGGACATCTTGTTTGTATGTATAAATTCAATTGGATCCTCGATCGTGACAATATGGCAGCGTCGATTGTCGTTGATGATATCCAGCATTGCCGCCATCGTCGTCGATTTGCCGGAACCCGTCGGCCCGGTCAACAATACCAGCCCGTTCTGCCGCAAAGCGAATTCCTTGACAATCGGCGGCAAACCCAGATCATTTAGATTGGGTATATAGCTCGGTATCAGCCTGAACGCACCGGCGACCGCACCCCGTTGATAATACATGTTCACCCGAAAACGCATGTTGTCGCTGGTGCTCAAAGAAAAATCCAACTCCCGATTGCGCTCCAGCATTTCCTGTTGAGTTTCGTTTAAAATACTCCATAAAAGCTTTTTGGTATGCGTCGCATCGAGTTTGATGTTCATGGCAGGATGCAGGTCTCCGTCAACCCGCACCATCGGTGGAGCATCCGTGGTGATCAGCAAATCGCTGGCACCAACACTATCGGCATATTCAAACAACGCCTTCATATTCAGCTTGGCGCCCATCGTGTCAAAATCGAGTTTTTTCATGATAATAAAATACCAGCCTCCCCAAAGCCATTTTCGTCATCCGCTTCCGCAGGTTTACGATTACGCGTGTCGATGGAATCGATGCCCGTGAACATCCCCTGCATATTCAGCCGAAGTTCATCAGGATTCGTGGATGCTCGCAAAGCAATTTCCGGATCGACTTTATTTTCTTTGATCAATTGCAACAGTGACTGATTGAGCGTACACATGCCCTGATCGACATTACGTTTCATCACATCATAAATTTCCGAAAACCGACCTTCCGAAATAATTTTACGAATCGTCGATGTGGCTTTAAGAATTTCCAGTGCCGGGACACGTTCTTTTCGCTGTTTCATCGGCAGCAGGCGCATCGATACGATTCCAACCAAACTTCCGGCTAAATCTTGCCTGGCTTGATCCCGGGAATCAGCCGAAAAAAAATTCAGTAATCTATCCAATGATTGCACGGCGCCGGTCGTATGTAACGTTGTCAGGATCAGGTGGCCGGTCAAGGCCGCCGCCAACGCGGTACGAACGGTATCCGAGTCACGTATTTCGCCGATCAACACCACATCCGGATTTTGTCTGACAACGTGTTTCAACGCCGAGGCGAACGACCGGGTATCGAATCCGACATGCCGGTGATGAACCAAACACTTCTGCTCTTCGTGAACAAACTCTATCGGGTCTTCTATCGTCACGATATGCCCGCTGCGTGTCCGGTTGATATGGTCGATCATCGCCGCCATGGTCGTACTTTTGCCGCAACCAGTCGGGCCAACCACCAATATCAGCCCGGATGGCGCCTCCGCTAAATCAAGAATCGATGCCGGCAGATTCAAATCCTGGACATTCAGTTTTCCGGTCGGTATTGCACGAGCGACCAGACCGATTTGGCCTTCATGACGAAACAGATTGATTCTGAAACGAGATAATCCCGGAAGTGTGTGAGATATATCGATATCGCCCGTGGAAAGAAAGCGTTCCCGGGCAAGCGGAGTGAGAATGGAATCCGCATATTCCATCATTTTTTCCGGTGTCGGAGTCGGATAATCCGTATAAACGATTTGACCTTGGATGCGCAATGCCGGTTTTCCCAGAGTGCGCAAAAACAGATCGGACGCTCCCATCACCAACATTTTTTGGAGATAATCCGTCAAGGACCACAATTTTTCGGGTTTGTCGTTCATATCAGCTCTTACAATCCAAAAGGACGAATGACGCGATCCAGGACACCTTGCAGTTTTGAGATCGCGACGCCGTAATTGGTGATCGGCACCTGACGTCTGACGGTTTCGGTGATGCGCCGCTGCATTTCCATTCTGTTCAACATACACGACCCGCAATGCACGATCAGCTTGTATTTATCCAGGTCTTCAGGAAAATCATGGCCGGAGGCGACATCGAAATGGAGAGCTTTACCGGTATATTTTTTCATCCAATTGGGTATTTTGACCCGACCGATATCGTCTTCCTGAGCGTGATGGGAACACGCTTCAGCGATCAAAACGGCATCGCCGTCCTGCAATCGATCGATCACATCGGCGCCGGCGACCAACTGCGCGAGATCGCCTTTATGCCGAGCGAACAGGATCGAAAAAGTGGTCATCGGAATCGATTCCGGCGTTTGGCGGGCGACTTGAAGCACCACTTGAGAATCAGTGATGACAAGGGCCGGCGGCGAAGCAAGCGCTTCCAGTGCGGCTTGAAGCTGGTTTTCCTGAGCGACGACGGCGACAGCCCGGCGATCCAAAATTTCACGTATGACTTGTACTTGCGGTAATATCAGGCGTCCTTTCGGCGCAGACGCATCGATCGGCGCAACCAACACCACGGTATCTTCCCGGTCGAACAAATCACCGACAAGGGCCGGTTCTTCCTTGAAATGCGAGGGCACTGTCTGAACCAATGCCTCCATAAACCGATCCAGCCCTGTTTTGGTTTCAGAAGACACGGCGACCCACGGAATTTCATTTGCCGTGCAGTATGAAACGATATCTTCCGACACTGTTCCCTGATCGATTTTATTCGCTACCAATATGATCGGTATTTTCAGGTCTTTGATCGTATCGAGCCATTCTTTTTCTGCCGGAAGAAGTTCTTTTCTGTCAACGACAAAAATGGCTATATCGGCACGCCATAAGATTTTT
Organism: bacterium; assembly: GCA_049652745.1. Classification (GTDB taxonomy): domain Bacteria; phylum CSSED10-310; class CSSED10-310; order CSSED10-310; family CSSED10-310; genus JBASEY01. The sequence continues at coordinate 21,499 of JBASEY010000006.1, forward strand.
CGTGTGGCTTTGACACGTTTGGCGCCCAGATCGCCGCTGTCGTCGATACCTGCCGTGTCATAAAACGTGACAGGACCGACAGGAACCAATTCAAAGGGTTTGGCCACCGGATCGGTCGTCGTGCCCGGCGTATCCGATACGATCGCGATTTGTTGACCGGTGACGGCATTGATGAACGAGGATTTACCGACATTTCGCCGCCCGACCACGGCGATGACCACACGAACACCTCGAGGCGCTTTTTTCATATCACAACCCTTTTGATTTTAATCGACAACGCTTTATGAATCTCGGGATTCATTCTGTTCCCAACCAAAAAGGTTATTTTAACAGATCGTTGACCCAATATGTCAGATTCGTTTTCAATGCGGGTGAATAACCTCTTGATTCATAACGAATTTTGCCTTCTTTATCGACCAAACACATATAGGGAATTCCCTGAACGCCGTATGCCGCTCCCACCGCATCACCATTCAATAGCAGCCGCATGGCGAATTTCTCGGCGGTAAAATATCGTTTCGCCTCTTCGGGGTTCCGTTCCCAGGTATTGATACAGAATACCTCTACATCGTCCGGTTTGTGTTTTTTGGTCCAGTCATTGAGTTCCGGCATCGAGATTTTACAGGGGCCGCACCAGGTCGCCCAGAAATCCAAAATAACGACTTTTTTTCCTTTGAAATCGGACAGTTTCCATGTTTTTCCATCGGGGTCTTTGAGTTCCCAATCCGGCGCTTCTTTTTCAATTTTCAATGCGACGGCGGCTTTGGCGCGGTCGGCTTCACCTTTATCCCATTCGGCTTTGACTTTGGCGACGATGGTTTTCCACCGCGTATCTGAGTGGAGAGGCGCCAAGTCTTCTTCTTGCTCCAGGGCATCCACATCGTCAAATCCTTTGGCAACAGCTTTGTCCAAAATTTCAAACGCTTTATCCGTGTCACCTTTCTGTGTGTATAGAGTAGCGACCATAAAAAGTTTCTCGACATCCTCCATCGCACCTTTTTCGGAGGTGACATAGTCAATGGCTTGATCGAAAGCTTTACCGGTGACGAGCGCATAGATCGTCACGTTTTTTATGAAGTCTCCTTTCTGGTCTTCCGACAACATGCCTCTTCCAATCCATTGAGCGGCGCTTTTGTCAATGTATTCTTTCATCTTTTCTATCTGCTTCAGCCGCGCTGCTACGATAGCGGGATGGGTGAGATCCAACCACTCTGCATTGATTTTCTCCGCTTCGATAAAAAGCTGAAGCGCCTCTTCGTCACGGCCTTCGTAAACCGCATGATAGGCCAAATATTTCAAGGCTTGGGCAGTGTGTTCACCAGCATCTTTCCAGCGCTTCACACAATTCAAATGTTTCTGATCCTGAGCAAAATCTTTTTCCAGCGCTTCAAGTTCTTCAAGCGAAACGCCTGCCTGCGCCAAATCCGGAGTTCCTTCCAGCGGTTTTTTGAACAACCACGTCGTATAAGTGTCGAACATCAGGGCATACGGCGTAAATGCATCCGGATTCTTCTCGATGATACTCCGGCAATACGCAATCCTATCTTTCAGTTTGTCGATATCCGCGCCTTCCAGATAAATCAAGCGTTCTGAAAAAGCGGAGTCCGCTTTGATCTGATCCATACACTTGCCGGATTCTTCGGGCTCACTCGTTTTCCACATCCGGTAAAGTTGAAACGCAAATTCCAGATCCGGTGCATTCTTGATAAAATCACAAACAAATGCTGAGACCTCTTCCGGTGACCCGATTGTTCTCACTTTCTTCATGAATTCCTGCTGAGTATACTCAGCGGAAAAACACACCATCACTCCAAATACCAGAACCCACGTTAACAACAGAAATTTTTTCATATAGCCTCCTTATTGTTGGGCATCAAATCAAGGGAACTATACCGATTTAAATCACGATTTCCAAGTGGTCAACTTTTTGACGATGTACCGCCATCCCATCAGGCTGTACCGTTTGAAATCATCAAAATTTTTGATGGATCGAAGCACGCGGGGGATTTTGCGCAGCACCGAATAATTCTGCATGGCAGCCCATTCAAATAAAATATCGCTGATTTGCGACCAGGTCAGTTTATCCAGAAAAATCGGCACGTTACCCTGAGCGGACACCAGTGTTTTGACGTCTTTTCTATCGGCATGATACCATTTGAAATCTG
>JBASEY010000007.1:0-1993 GCA_049652745.1 bacterium
CAGATTTCAAATGGTATCATGCCGATAGAAAAGACGTCAAAACACTGGTGTCCGCTCAGGGTAACGTGCCGATTTTTCTGGATAAACTGACCTGGTCGCAAATCAGCGATATTTTATTTGAATGGGCGGCCATGCAGAATTATTCGGTGCTGCGCAAAATCCCCCGCGTGCTTCGATCCATCAAAAATTTTGATGATTTCAAACGGTACAGCATGATGGGATGGCGGTACATCGTCAAAAAGTTGACCACTTGGAAATCGTGATTTAAATCGGTATAGTTCCCTTGATTTGATGCCCAACAATAAGGAGGCTTTATGAAAAAATCGCTGTTGTTAACGTGGGTTCTGGTATTTGGAGTGACGGTGTGTTTTTCCACCGGGTATACCCCGGAAGAATTCACGAAAAAAAAGGCGGCTCTTGAGTCAGCCGAAGAAAGCACGGCACTGTTTTGTGATTTTATCAAGAATGCACCGGATTTTGAATTTGCTTATATTCTTTATCGGTTTCTGAATATATGTAACTGGGAAGAAGCTGATAAATGTTTGGACCAGATCAAAGGTGAAGCAGGCCAGTCTGAGCGTTTGGCTTTTTTCGATGATTACAGGTGGAGTAAAAGTATCCCTTATTGTCGTGGTCTTATTGAAAAAAATCCGGATATGTTTGAGCCGTATGCCTTTATGTTCGACTTCTATACACATCGTTTATTCAGATATTCGCTTATTGGGGGGCCGGATTTTAGGCAGGCAGATTATACACCTGAAGAATATGACATGATTAAACAGAGCTTTTTACAGGATGAGAAATATGTTGATCGCTTACGCCAATGGAAAAAGACCGGTGGTGTCGTTACTCAAATGGTGTCAGAATATCTAGCCTATTACGCGGTTTATAAAAACCACGACGAAGAAGCAATGCAGTATTTTTCCGAAGCGGAAAAAACAAATGCCTATCGGGTTGATTATTTTGATTTTGCCATTTTAGCAGCTCGGTTGGGACAGATTGAGAAGATCAACGAATATGTTGATAAATATGTTGATAAAATGATAGCTGAAACTTGTGAACCTGACTGTTCGGAAAAAGAAATAGAAAATTTTAAAAACACTGTGATGATGGTTGTGCTCTATACCGGCAAAGCTTACGATCTGGTGATTGCAACCATTACCTCCGAGAAAGATGCAATGGAAGATGCCAATAATGGTTTTAGGATCGCAACTCTTTACGCTCTGAAAGGTGATGTGGATAAAGCCTTTGAGACTCTGGATGCAGCTATTGCCAAAGGGTTCAACAATATTATTTTTTTAGAAGAGGAAGAAGGTTTGGAGTCACTACACTCAGATCCACGCTGGAAAACCATCGTCGCTAAAGTCAAAGCCGAATGGGATAAAGGTGAAGCCGACCGTGCCAAAGCCGCCGTCGCAATGAAAATTGAAAAAGAAGCACCGGATTGGGAGCTCAAAGACTCTGATGGGAAAACGTGGAAACTATCTGATTTCAAAGGCAAAAAAATCGTTATTCTGGATTTTTGGGCAACCTGGTGCGGAGGCTGTAAAATTTCTCTGCTAGAACTCAATGAATGGTTCCAAAATCACAAATCAGACCAAATTGAATTTTTTTGTATCAATTTATGGGAACGAAACCTCGTTGAAGCAAAAAAATATTTTAGTGATAAGAAATTTGCAATGCGCCTTCTTTTAAACGCCGGCGATGATGTTGCTCAAGCATACGATATTCAAGCATTACCCTATTTCTGTATGATAGATAAAGAAGGTAAAATCCGTTACGAATCGAAAGGTTATCCACAGGATTTAAAGATAAATCTAACGTATTGGATAAATGATCTGTTAGAATAACGTTTGTGGTAGAAAAAATGCCCATGTATCGATGGCGTTCCTTCACGTGTATCCCGGCACGGAATTGGAAAAGATTGCGCGGGAAAACGGGACGTTACCGCCAGATTTCAAATGGTATCATGCCGATAGAAAAGACGTCAAAA
>JBASEY010000008.1:0-14710 GCA_049652745.1 bacterium
CCGGTACGTTTACATTCAATTGTGTATCGACTCCGACGCCTGAACCCACGTTCACTCCTGAGCCGCCGACCCCGATTCCGACATCCACACCGGTGCCAGACACGCCGACACCGGCGCCGACGTTTACGCCGGTGCCTGACACGCCGACGCCTGCTCCGACCTTTACTCCGATTCCCGATACTCCGACTCCGGCGTCGACGTTTACACCAGTGCCCGATACGCCGACACCCGTGCCGACGAATACTCCGGAGCCTACGGCTACACCGACATCACCGTTATCCGATCTGATTTGGGTATCCGACGCCCAGGGCTGCACAGGAGATGAAATTATTGTAGAAGTACGAATGGCGAACCCTGATACAGATGTCGACGCTTTCTTGATGACGGTGTTGTATGATTCGACGATGCTGGAGTATCAGTCTTGTCAGGCTGGAGATTTGGATCCCGGCTGGACGATGTTCGATTGCTACGAGCCGGAACCGGGTAAAGTCAACATAGGTGGTTTTTCGCTTCCTCCGGTACAAATACCAGCCCATAGTTATGGCATATTGGTTGAATTGGTGTTTACCGTCACTTGTCCGGGATGCGCTTTAGGGGATTACAGCGCCTTAACGCCGACGGATCTGCGTGACGATTTAATAGATTTTGCGACCGAAGAAGGTATGTTCACGTACGATTGTTTGGTTACTCCAACGCCGACATCGACGCCGATTCCAACAGCAACCTTTACCCCTGCTCCTCCAACTGCTACACCAACTCATACACCGGTTCCACCAACGGCTACGCCGACATTTACGCCGGTTCCACCGACCGCTACGCCGACATTTACACCGGTTCCGCCAACGGCTACACCTACTCGTACACCGGTTCCACCGACGGCGACGCCGACATTTACACCGGTTCCGCCAACGGCTACACCTACTCGTACACCGGTTCCACCGACACAAACACCTACGTTCACTCCATTCCCGACATCTACTCCTGTACCTGATACGCCGACGCCATACCCGACTTATACACCAATGCCTGACACGCCGACGCCGGAACCGACGAGCACTCCGACATCTGAGCCCACAAATACGCCGGAGCCGTCTGTAACGCCTACTGTAACCCCGACTGGTGTGCCGCCGACAGCGACACCTACAGCAATACCGCCGACAGCGACACCCACCGGTGTGCCACCGACAGCGACGCCTACCGGTGTGCCGCCGACCGTCACACCTACACCGGAACCAGATACTCCTACGCCTACGGCGACACCGTCTATTCGGCCTTTAGGAGCCTATCTTGAAATGCCGGCCGATTATTATTATCGAGGTAATGCCTGTTATGTAAAAACAACGGTTGCCAATGATTCGACGGAACAATACATCGATGTGCCTTTGTTTGTGTTGTTGGATTGCTATGGAATGTTCTTCTGGTGGCCTTCGTGGTCCAATGATATCGATTATATACTGATCGATATAGAGCCCATGACAGAAAAAGATTATTGGGTCGTTGAGCCGTTTATATGGCCGGATGTCGATTCTGCAGCCAGCAATATCTGGTTCTATGCGGTGATGACAGACAGAAAAGTGACTGAGGTTTTCGGCTTGTACGATACGTTTGAGTTTGGTTGGGGCTGGTAATACCAGCGAAAAGAGCTGAGCGGTTCAATCGCTCAGCTCGCCGCTGTTTTTAAGCGCTTTTTCCTAATATAGGCTTAGAACGATACAAGTGTAAAAACCCCGTTTTGAGCCCAAATCCCCTTCGCAAGCTCTTGAAATCAAAACATCGATTTCCAGAAAAATTACTTTTTACACCTACATCAAGAATGCCGATCCAAGAGATTGCATAAGCGATTTGCGAATTGTTGGTCATATTGGTTGCTTGCTGTCTTATTGAATACTCAGATGATCGGGTGACGGATCGAAGCTACGTCCAGGAAGAGAGAATTCTCAGCTTAAAGGAATGCCTTGAAGCTGTAACGGTATGAGAGAGTATATGATGAAACTTCAAATCAAATTGCAAACATTGCTTGACACCAACATGATTTTCGTCAGGTGTTTATTTTCGACGCAACTGGTTTTCGATGGATTCAAGAAGATAGTCGGGATTCAGCGGTGTGTGGTCTAAGTTTATATCCAGCGCGTCGCATACGGCGTTGACAATTGCGGGGGTGGCTGCAAGCATCGCCGGTTCACCCAGGCCTTTTGCCCCCAATGGTCCATCGGGATCGGGTGTGGGTAAAAAAATCACCTGTATTTCCGGAAGGTGATCGATGCGGGGTATAGGATAGTCGGCAAACCCAGTGACTTTTGGAATTCCTTTAACGACAATATAATTTTCCGATAAAGCCATACCTGCAGCCATCATAATGCCGCCGGTTACCTGGCTTTCCGCTAATTGTCGATTGATGATCGTTCCAGAATCGTGTGCCGAGACGATTTTTTCCAGTATAACGTCTCCGGTCGATCGATTGACTTTTACGCGTGCGGCTGTTGCGGAAGTTGCGTAAGATTTATATGTATCACCTTGGCCATCTTCGATCCGAAGGGCTTCTGAATTCATCAGATAACGGGCTTTCACCGTGATTGGTTCCTGTGGAGAGGGATTAGAGCTTATAAGAGCCGATAGTTTTTTGCAGGCGTTGAGAACGGCATTTCCCGTGACGTAGGTTTGCCGGGATGCGACGGTGGAACCGCTGTCCGGAGTCAGCGCCGTGTCACTTGTCGTGACGGTGATTGTTGAAAAAGGCACTTGGAGAATTTCAGCGGCAATTTGGGCGAAAATGGTTTTGGCTCCCTGGCCGTAATCGACTGCGGATGTGCGAATTTCGAAGGAGCCGTCTGGATATCTGATCAATTCGACCTGGCCTTTATCCAGGATATCGTTACCATAGCCGATACCATAAAAAGAAGCGCCGAGGCCGACACCGATCGACCAGCCGGATTTGTCTCGGCGGGTACCGCGGTTAGGGCCTGTCCAAGGTAGTGCTGCAGCGGCAGCGTCGAGCAGATCGGCGATAGGAGTGATATACTGCAAAACTTGTCCTGTGACGGTTTTTGAGCCGGGCCGCAACCCGTTGATTTTTCTAAATTCGAGAGGATCGATGTTTCGGGCGCGGGCAATTCTATCCATGTGGCGTTCAGCCGCAAGGTGCGCTTGAACAGCGCCGAAGCCACGCATGGCCCCGGAGAATGCGTTGTTGGTATAAACCGATATTCCATGAACAGTCGCGTCAGGAACTTGATAGGGGCCGGTTGCGTGAACAGCACATTTTCTTAAAATATTCGGCGCCCACGATGAATAGGCGCCTGTATCGGCGAGAATAGTGATTGATTGACTGGATATCTTGTTGCTCTTATCCACCGAGGATGTATGTGTTATCCGCATGGGATGACGTTTCGTCGTTATATGGAACGATTCTTTCCGATTCAGAGTGATTTTGACCGGACGGCCGGTCAGCCAGGCACCCAGAGCCGTCAGTGCCGATACAAAAATGTCTTCGCGTTTCCCAAAAGCGGCTCCCGTATGCTTTTCGAGAACTCTTACCTTTTTCATTTCTTTGGGATGGAGACCCAAAACACGGAGAATTTCCAAGCGGTCAAAAAATACGTTCTGGGATGGCGATACAACAACAAGGACATCATCTTCAATCCAGGCGACCGCAGTTTCCGGTTCCAGAAGAGCATGTTCTATAAACGGTGTTGAAAACGTATCGGTATAGTCAGATGTTTCCGAGATTGATTCATGCGATATATCCTGTTTTTGGATTTTTATTTCAGCCGCACGGTTACCTGTGTCATAAAGAGTGATCGTATTGGATTTCAAGGCAAGTTGAGGGTCGAAAAGTGCGGGAAAAGGCTCGATCACAGATGTTATGGCTGCTGCTGAGCGTCGAGCGAAATCAAGGGTTTCAGCCAGAACAAGCGCTATTGCATCACCAGAAAAACGAATTCTGTCTTTGACGAGCAACGGTCGATCCTGCCGCCACCGACCGATACCGTTTTGCCCGGGTATATCCCGTGAGGTGATGATGCGCACAACGCCCGGAACTTGCATAGCAGCCTGGGTATTTATCGATTTCAAGACACCGCTGGGAACAGGCGACCAAACGACAGCGCCGTAAAGGCATGATTCAGGGTAAAGATCATCGGTAAAATGAGCGGTGCCGGTGACTTTGGCATGTCCATCGATGCGGAGTGTTCCGACATCAATCGGTATTTCTCGAGAGTTTTTATCGGAGGTATTCAGTTGAGCGGCGGCTTTCAGAATTGCATCCTCGATGGGTTTATACCCGGTACACCGGCATAGGTTTCCCTTAAGAGCGTCTCGTATCGCTTTCCTGTCCGGATTTTTATTTCGGAGAAGCAAGGCGTACGCCGCCATTATCATGCCTGGGGTACAAAATCCGCATTGAACAGCGCCGGTTTCCAAAAACGCCGATTGTAAAGGATGCAGAGTTCCATCGTCGGTTTGTAAGCCCTCGATTGTGGTGATGGGTTGGTCACCGATAGTTTTCATGAGAACTCTACATGATCTGACCGGCTTGTCGCCCAGTAATACTGTACAAGCGCCGCAGTCTCCGGTATTGCAGCCGCGTTTCGCACCGGTCAGAAATAATTTTTGGCGTAACACATCCAGCAGGCAGTCCGTTTCTCTGGCCTCGACGACATGCCGGCGGTTGTTTAAAGTCAAAGTAAATATTTTTTTATCTGATGGCCGCATAAAAGGTGTTTTAGGAGCATCCATATCAGGTGGTAAGTATTATTGTCGTTGTTTTTTTTGTTGGAAAAAATGCTCCAGCGGCGTTATTCCCGGTTCGGTTTGTTTCAGTATTCTGTGTGATTGGATATGACGATTGATGGTTTCTGATTGATCCATAAAGCTGTGGATCATGTATTGAGGGAAAAAGCCGAACCAAAGAATCAGCGCTGTCAGGGGGATGAGAATTCGGCCGGGTGTAAGATTATCTGCCGGATTGAAGCCGGCGACAAGAGGCGAGGGTTTTCCGGTAAAAATTTTCTGAAACATCCACAGTGATCCAGTAGAGAGAATCAGGAAGGCGGCGAGAGCGATAAATGCCCAGACGGGTTGTATTTGGATGACGCCGGCGATAATCAGAAAGAGCCCCGAGAACATGCTCAAACCCGGGATTCCGGACAGGGCCATCACACATGTTATGGCTATAATGCTGATCAGGGGGAATTTGTGGCGGATACCGGTGACATCCTGCATTAGATCTGTTTCGGTCCGCGATGTGATCCAGTTGATGGCAAGGATCAGAATAGACATGGTTGGAATAAAATTGGCTGCGGTCAACAATGCGCCGACAAAGCCTGTGTCGTTCAGGGTAAAGAGTCCCAGCAGCATCAATCCGGAATAGCTTTGTGTGGCGAATCCCAATCGGTGCAGCAGATGAGGATTCATCAGTGCCACCATGGCACCGTATATCATGGATAACAATGCGGCGAATATGGCGTATTTATTGAATTTGATGCACATATCCGGGCACAGAGGTAGACAGATGCGAAGCATGGTGTAAATACTTGTTGCCAGTCCCGTGGGGATCAGGAAGGCGGAAATAGTTGCAGGAAATTCAGTTATTGCGTCTATCAACCAGGTATGGAATGGGAACAAGGCCATGCGGATAGCCAGGCAAACAAGAGTAAGGGCAAACAGCCAAAGTTGTGCTGATTCCGGGATAGGTAAGCGTGATATTGTTGCCATATCAAACCCTTGGAGCCCGGATTTACTGAAATGCATAAAATGTGCTAGGCCGAGAGCGCCGGCAAGGAGTAAAAGTGAAAGCAGATGGAAGATAAAAAAAGAGATTCGGCCTGATGCATATTTTTTATCGGCGTGCCTGGAATCGACAAAAAATGGAACGATCAGCCAGGTTCCCCAGGCAAACAGCAAGGACAAGGCATCGCGAGCCAAGAAAACGCCGATAGCTCCGGAAAAAATGATCAGAATACATGATAGTCGTTTCCAGGAAGGGCGCGGTTCGATAAACATCATATAGACCAAGCCGGTCAACATTGTCAGTGTTGTCATCATTATCATCCAGCCGGCAAAACTGTCTAAAACGAGGTAAGCGTTCAGTTGGAGGTTGGGAATCCAAGATTTTGTCGCAGATATTGGGTTTATGGCTTGTGTGCGCCATGGAAAGATGGTCGTGCCGGACTCAATCACCATGATGCAAACAGCCAGCGAAACGGCAATCGCTATCCATCCAGACAGGATGATCTTTTTCCTGGTGAACACTCCAATGGCAATGGCGCCCAGAAAAGGTAAAAGAGGTAACCAGAAAAGAAAAGCTGTATTCATATAACTATTCCTTTACGATGGTTTTTTCGTTTCGCGTCGGTGTCGGCTGTTGATGTTGTCTGCCCATAAAAGACAGGTCAAAAAGCCATAACAGCCGGCCCCAGGTGCACAATAACCTGGGGATGGTATGGGTTAAAAAGAAATTCCATCCTGATTCCAAAATCAAAAAACCATCAGCAATCTGTTGTATAGGCCATGCTATTCCATAATAAATGATTTTGTGGGTACCGAAGAAACTATAGGCCAGCCATCCCAGAGAAGATGAAAATGCGGGGTCATCGGACATTTCCGATCGGGAAAATCTAAAAATCCGAAAAGCAGGGATAGCATATAAAGAAAGAACGATGCTGAGTACTAGAGGATGAAAGTTTGTTCGATTAAATTGAGACAGTATGATTACAGATAGAAAGGGTAAGATGATACCGAGAGTTTGAATGTATCGGCCCCAACGAATATGGAACTGGAAATCCAGAAGCCGGCCAAGGCCAAAAACAAATAAGGAGGGATATAAAATGAGCAGAAAGGTGGAAACGGGAATGAATTCCGGAATAAATACTACTCCCATCAACATGCCTGAACAGGTGACGGCAAGCCAGAGCATGGTCAATTTGCCTCCTTTTTGGCTGAAAACAGCCATAAAAGATATACAGATTGACAGTATGGCAATAGCCAGAGCGATATATTTTATGCCGGGAACAAATTGAAAAAGCCACTGATACCGTTCTAAAACAATTACGTTTGAAGGCAGAATCATCACATAAATGAACAATGCGTTGAAGATATTCATTTCGCGAGTATCGGAAAGCCAAGACGAAAAGGGGATCAATCCTAGACCGGGGATAACGGCGAGAAGCAGAAAAAAACAAGCAAGGAAGATTGTGTTTAAAACTGCTGCAACAGGCGGTGTGCCGATCAATGATCTGACAATCAGACTCAGGGAATCAGGAAAAACGGAATAAGACAAACGTCCTGTTAAGGCATAAAGCAGAAGTGAGGCCGACATCATCAGAAAAACCGATATCATCAATGTGGTGAAGCTAGACGACTGCCGGTTGCTGGATGATCGTTCGACATTTGTTGTCATCAATAAAATTGCCGATAACGTGATACCCCATCCAATTGCTCCACTGATCAAAGAACCGGAAAGAAAAAAGAAAGCCAATCCGGCCAAGATCATCTGATGAACGGCATAATCAACAGGTTTTTGATTGGAAGGGCTTTTAAAGGCAAGCAAGTTGATAATAAAAGAAAAAACGGTTAACAGAATCAGCCATCGGAGTGAGATAGAGTCTGCAAGGAGCGAAAAAGACAAGGCTTCCGAAGTTCTAGGCAATAAAAAAAGTTGGTTCAATTGATATTCATAAGGCATCGAAAGACGCTCAAAAAGCGCAAGGTTTAAAACAAGCAACAGTGAAAAAGCGGCGGACACAAATGACACATATTTCGAAAACCAGGCACGTGTATCTCGATATTGAAAATCCAGCAAAAACAATGCGCTCAAAAAAGGTATGAGCGGTATCAATAATAGTTGCATTTCAATCTCCGCTAATCAACCTGGCCGGTTTTTCGACCGCTGAATAATTTTATCGGAGACTGGCAGGAAAATCAAAACAGATAGAAAACCCTGATTTTAAGGTTCTTAACCGTTTAAAAGGCTGTCTTCCAGGAGTTTGATTCGTTCTTCGAGGTCCTCTATCTTGATAGCCAGTTTATTGATTGACCAAACAGGTAGTCGGGGGCGAACAATTCTTTCCGATTCATCCTCGATAATTTCGTTATAAAAAGAATCGATTTCATTTTTCAGGTAATATGTTTTTCGGGAATAATGGCGTGGTTCCTGAATTTTTCCGGCACGTACCAATGTGCGTAGTTTAGCTCGTGATACGCCGATTTTTTTCAGGTCTTGCACAGAATAATATAGAAGTGGGTCAAAGGGTGTGCGCAGAGGATAATCTTTCAAAAAGGCATCGATTTGTTCCCGCAGAAACAAGTTTTTTCTACCGACTTTTACCTCAGGCATTATATGTCCGGAACGGTTCCAGAACCGAACTGTTTGATCACTTACTCCGGCCAATTTAGCTATATCTTCAACAGAGTAATATTTTTCGTGGTCATACGGTTTCACACCTCTATACAGGCGGGCGGCATGGCCAAAAATATATTTGGGAATACCGTTCCAGAAATGGCTTTGCTTTAAATCAATTATTTGATTACAGCCGCAACCGCAAATGTGTTTTCCCTGTTCGTTTTTGATGAAATCATCAAAACTTTTATATTTATTTCGTATTGTCCGTTTGTTTAATGACATCAGAGTTCTCCTTTATAACTATAACGTTAGCCAAAAACATTACCTTGTAAATAATAATGAATTATTCTCTTGTCGTCAAGAAAAATTTTATTTGAAAAATGCATGAAAGCAGAAAAATATGATAATATTTTTAGTTGTTCTGTAAATTTACTTTTTACTCTTTCATAACCGCAAAACATTCTTGCTAAAACAAACTCGCAAAAAACCTGTCAACAATATGAGTTTAAAGTGTTTATTTGCTCAAAAACTGAACTTCAATTGTATAAATTTCAACCAGCAGATTTCGTTTGTTTTCTTTGTTTTTGGGGTATTGAGTTTTCACTGCGAGTTCCATCGCCATAGTTTCAAGGCGGTGTTCGTCAAGATTGAAAGTGCTCGTTAAAAAGCCTTTCCAGGTGACAACAATGGGATCCAAATCCGTGGTAACATCTCGAATATCGATAGTGGTTATGACTTTTGCACAATGCGCATCGTTGCAGGGTTCGATGGCTGCAAGTTCATGCGAAATCGTGCCGGTAAACCGTGTGCGAACCATATCACCGCTGGTAAACAGTTGGAACGGATACACACGCACCTGTTGCATCTGAAGGGGTTCAATCGGCAATCCAAGGATCAAGCGGCTGATCAGATACGTTTCTTTTTTCGGACCGATAAAATCTTCAATGGCGCCATTCGGTGCAAGCCTGAATCTAGCGACTCTTTGTGGGATTTTTTGAGCATCCGGTATAGGGATGATCGCATCGTTTTCGGTGATACCTTCCAGTTCCAACACAAGGTCTCCAGCCGCATTTCCGTCCGACAAGGATTTTATCGTGTATTCTCCACGAAGCGTTTCGATCCGGATAGGTGAGCGAGCGGTGACTACATCGTTTTCATCCAGGATAAATTTCTGGTTATTGGATGTTTGTTTTATCCGATACACCCATTTTGTTGTCGCTTCAAAGCGCCATTTAAAGGTTAATTCTTTTAAAAAGTCGTTTGCCCGGGCCTGTAACGACAACAAGCCCAGGCAAACCATGAGCAAACAGTGTTTACATATGTTCCCTGACAAATTCATTCAACAGTTCTAGTCCTTTGCTGATATCGGCCGGTGATGATGCGCATGAAAATCGAACGTGCTCACCTTCGCCTGGAACCTGTGGACCGAAGTGAATATCAGCTAAACATGCCACATGTTTTTCAACCAGCAGTCGTTTTCGGAATTCCTCGGAATTGGCACAGCCGGTGATTTTGCAGGCTTCAGTAACGTTAGGCCACATATAAAAGGCGCCGCCCGGTTTATGGCAGGTGATTCCCGGTATTTTGGCAAAACCTTCCAAGAACAAATCCCGTCTGCTCTTGTAATGGGAAGCCATTTCCTTTACGGCTGATTGATCGGATCGAAGTGCGACCAGAACGGCTTCCTGGGAAATGTTCGGAGCGCATGAATCGGAGTTTGTGACAAGGCGGGTGACAAACGGAGCCAGTTTTTTATTGGCGAAATATCCCAAGCGCCAGCCGGTCATCGCGTAGGTTTTCGATGCGCAGTCAACCATCATGGTGCGTTCCGCCATTCCAGGAATCGAGGCGATCGAAGCAAATTCGGCATCAAATACCAGCGCACTGTAAACCTCATCGGAATAAACCCACAGATCGTGTTTGATACAAAGCTCGGCTACCTGCTCGAGTTCTTTTCTGCTCAAAACTCCACCGGTCGGGTTTTGAGGAGAGTTCAAAATCAGAAGACGCGTGTTCGGAGTGATTTTTTCTTTCAATTCATCGATAGAAAAGTTCAGATTGTTCTTTTCTCTGAGGTATAACGGTACCGGAACTGCGCCCAAACCCTTGATCATCGATTGATAAATCGGGAATCCAGGATTCGGGAAAATGACTTCATGGCCTTTCCCCGGGTCTGTCGTACAAAAAATCGAATACCAAATAAAGGGTTTTCCGCCGCAACCAATCACGATATCGTCAGCGCCGACCGGGATACCCCTAGTTTTCGTGAACATCTCCGCAACGGCTTCGCGCAGAGGAAGAATACCGCTGGAAGGGGTATAACCATGTTTCCCGGCATCTATCGCTGCTTTGGCTGCTTGGCAGATATGTTCGGGGGTTCTGAAATTCGGCTGCCCAATGCAAAAATTGTAAATTTTCTTGCCCTGAGCTTCCATTTTGTTGACTTCTTGCAAAACAACAAATGCATTCTCTGTTCCCAAGGAACTAATTCTTTGTGATAAGTCCTTCATGATAATCTCCTTATGTTAAAAAAAACCACAAGCGCAACCCTACCTGATTCTTTTAAAAAATTCAAGCAATAAAAAGAATTATCTTATCTGAACGAACTGGAAAAACAGGTGCCAATAGACAGTAAAAATCAATGCCATCCCCATTCAACCATGTCATATAACCCCAAGATTTCGCTGAAGTCCTGTGTCGTGAATGCCGCCCAAAACCGTTGCTTTAGTACGCTGCCTTCGATCTGAGGCCATTCAAACTCTGCAATAACGTTCCAATCGCTGATATTTTTCGCGGGAAGAAACAATGGTTCAAATGCAAGTTCATCCGACCAGTTCGGCCAAAACCATATACCACCGGCGCTTTCCAGCAAAATAAAAAGCGGCAGGTTGTTTTTTGGACGTGACGTTGTGTTCCAGTATAGATAAGACAAAGAAAATATATCTCCGCATTCAAGATCCGTTTTAGGCATGTTCAGAGAAACCCCGATGGTATCAGCCGGTATTTCGGGTCCAGGCGGTGAAAAATCCGGGGCAAAACCGGCGATACGGACATCATCCAAATTCCAGCCGGAATACTGCCACTTTTCATCCGTTCTAATGGTAAAAGCGATCCTAACATCGTCTCTGCCATCAGCATAACGCGCAATATCGAACATCATGGATTGCCAATCACTGTCGGTGATCTCAGCAGGATTTTCCCATATCAAAAACTGACCGTCACCATTCAAAATCCAGATCTGAGCTTGGTCAAAAGCCGGGTTTTCAATATTTAACCAGCGTTGGAAATGAAGTTCGGAAAACCGAATTTCCGTAAAATCCATCATGGGGCTGGTGATTGTGGCCGCTATGTTCGGGGGATAATCGCCGTCGAGACTTGTTCCTAACACGGATTTTCCGGTGAAACCTGCAGATGGATCCGG
Source organism: bacterium (assembly GCA_049652745.1). Taxonomy (GTDB): domain Bacteria; phylum CSSED10-310; class CSSED10-310; order CSSED10-310; family CSSED10-310; genus JBASEY01. Next base: position 11,760 of record JBASEY010000008.1, read on the forward strand.
AAAGCCATGGTTCGCACCGCCACAGCCTTTCGGAATCCCCCAGCTCCACACACTACCGTCTGCTGTCCAGTGAGGATTTTCATCCATGTCGAAAGAAATGACGGCCTCCTGATAGCAGTAAGATGTAATCGTTTCATAGAAAAAACAACCGGACGAGTGCGGGGCATCACATTTGACTCCGACCAGAAACATCAACTGGGTGAATTCAGGAACGCCGGGACGAACTGAAACGATAAAGGGATCATGACGATTATCGGCTCGTTTTCCAGGATCGATACCAGGCAACAAAATATAATTTTTCAGAACAATGACATGTTGATTGCCTGAAAAGCACATCAGGTTGAGCTGTATCGGCCCGGAAGGTTCATCGGAGTTGTTGATCAGTTCGACAGTGAGCTTGACCGTTTCATCCGGGTCCATAATCCCGTCGCCATCACCGTCACTGTCATCGAGCTGCCAGTTGAAAAGCGATACGATATCCGCTATGGGCTCCGCCAATACAGCGACAAAGGCTGTTGCCGCTTTTGTAGTTTCCAACAGAAATTCCGGTGAAATTTTATCGACGGTATCTTGAATAGAATGATAATAGGGATAGCGGATCGGATAATCTTCCGTGCCGGTAAGCGCTGGATAACCATATGTCCCGAAAGGGGAATGATCAAAAGTTGCGATGGAATTATCCAACAATTTACGAGTAAGAAGAGAGGTGTAAAGGCAATTGGACTCGGCAAACATGTCAACAAGATTTTCAGATGCAGTGTTGCCGATGATTGTCAGGTTGCCCGGCTGTTCGTCACTGGAGCCGATCATGTCCAGATTGATGACTCCCACAATATTTTCTTTTCGCAACGCCGATCGGTATGCGTACGCTCGGCTTCCCTGCATTCCCTGGCTGCCTCCCGAAAACGCAACGAATCGGATTGTTCGTTCAAAAAATTGGCTTGCCATGGCTCGGGCGGCGTTCAACAGGGCAACCGTTCCGCTGCCGTTATCGTTGGCTCCGGGAGCCAGCTCTTCAGGCTCAAGAGAAATCGAGTCGAAATGCGAGATAATGAGGACGATTTCATCGGGGTGATGAACCCCTTTTTTCTCGGCAACGATGTTGGGCGCCATTGTGCGATCGTATTCGTGCCGCGTCACGGTATAACCCGACAATCTGAATTCATTTTCAAGCCAGTCGGCGGCCTGTTGAGATTCAGGAGTGTACGACCAGCGGGTCCGGAAATTTGTAAGAGTCGTCAAATCCTCGATCAACACGGTTTGCGAAATGTCGTCGACCAGTTCTTGGATCTGTTTGCTCCAGGTGATATCGGAAGAGGTGCGTTTCTGTCTGTCGCCTTGAACATGGCTGATTTGCGGTCCGCCGGCTCCGATATCAACCTGATCGGCGACGTATTCAATATGTGCTAAAATTGCCGTATCGACGCTTTGGGCTATACAAATCGTCGAGCCCAGCAGCATGAGCGAAAAGAATATAAAACAATAATGATTGTATGACATTTTATCGTCTCCTTTCGGAAACAAAGAACCAACCCCAAACTTATATTCAAGCAATAACGATACCAGATACTCTTGATCGGAGTGTTTCGCACGTTTTGATAAATTTAGAATCGTCAGCGATGGATGAGAGAAAAGGGACAATTTTACTTGAAAAATAGCGGCGTCGAGGATAGTGTCCGGCTTGATGAAGGGCTTGAAGATACTGCTCATCGTTCCACCAGGCGGTCATTATGCTGAACGCTGGTCCGGAGGTGTGTTGATGCCGCCGCTCGGCATCGGCTATGTTGCAGCAGCCTTGGAGCAAACCATCCATCATGTCGAAATCCTGGATTGCCATGTTTTAAAAATGACCGATGCGGATATTGTCCGTGAGCTGAAGACTAGGAAACCTGACATCGTGGGTTTGACATTTACCACTGAAAATCGGTTTGAAGCGTTCGAACTTGCCGGGTTGATCCGATCGACGCTGCCTGAATGCCATCTGACGGCCGGCGGACCTCATGTTTCTCTTGCGGAAATGGATACATTGGAAGGCATAAAAGCCTTTGATTCCGTCGTTATCGGTGAAGGTGAGTACACAATGACTCAATTGGCGGATTGCCTTCAGGCCGGCGGCGCAGACAAGGATCTCCGTAAAATCAAGGGATTGGTATTTCGGACGGAAGACGGCGCTTTGGAAAGCACGGGGCCATCCGAAAAAATTTTGGATTTGGATGCGCTGCCTTTTCCCGCCAGGCATCTGTATCCTCCGGCGGAAAAATATAATTTCAAGTTCGATGTCCCAGGTCACGGCATCAAACGATTTTCAAATCTGATGACCAGTCGCGGCTGCCCGGCAAACTGCAATTTCTGTGCGACACCTCACATGTGGGGCCGACGAGTCCGAATGCGATCACCTGAAAACATCGTCGCGGAAATGGAGTCGGCTGTAAAAGACCACAATGCCGAAGCCTTCTGGTTATTTGATGACACATTTAACTCCAGTCCTCGTCGTGTCGAGCGCATTTGTGATCTGATGATCGAGCATGGTTTGAATCGCATGCCCTGGTTTTGCGAAGTGCGAGTCGATGTGATGACGCGAGATCTGCTGGAAAAGATGAAAAATGCGGGTTGTTACACCATTGGCTTTGGGGTTGAATCCGGCAGCCAACGCATTTTGAACGACGTCATCCGGAAGAATTTGAAACTCGAGAAAGTATATCAGTTATACGACTGGTGTCGTGAACTGGATGTTATTGCCAATCCCTTTTTTATTATCAGCCATCCCACTGAAACGTGGGACGAGGCTCAACAGACACTGGCGATGATTCGCCAATTCAAGCAGAATGCCCATGTATCGATGGCGTTCCTTCACGTGTATCCCGGCACGGAATTGGAAAAGATTGCGCGGGAAAACGGGACGTTACCGCCAGATTTCAAATGGTATCATGCCGATAGAAAAGACGTCAAAA
>JBASEY010000009.1:0-41015 GCA_049652745.1 bacterium
ACTAGTGTAACGATTCCAAAATAACATTGCAATTATTCCTTAATTCCTGTAATCTCCCTTTTGGTGTTATAATCATCAAGGAGGGAGAAAAATGGCATTTAAAAAGACCCGACCGAATCTTGAACTCGATGCAGAAACAATAACGATGTTAACCCGAATCAGCCGATCCCATACAGAGCCTGTTCGACGGGTTGAGCGGGCAAAGATTCTACTGGGATATTATGAAGGAATGTCGGTTTCCGAATTGGCTCGACTATTGGGAACCAACCGTCCCAAGATCGAACGATGCATTGACAAGGCATTACAATTGGGAGTTGAAGCGGCGTTGGCCGATCTGAAACGCAGTGGTCGACCGCCCCGAATTACAGATGAAGCGAAAGCATGGCTGGTGAATCTGGCATGTCAACGGCCATTAGATAGAGGATACCCTCATGAATTATGGACAACGGATTTGTTGGCCCGTCACGCTCGAGCCCATTGTCTTGCTTCAGGACATCCCTCATTGGCTCAGCTCAATCGAGGGACTGTTTCCAAAATTTTAAGAAAAAATCACATTAAACCTCATAAGATTCGCTATTATCTGGAGAGTCGCGACTCTGAATTTGAAACAAAAATGGCGACAATACTGTATGTCTATCGTCACGTTTCCCTTCTGACTGAAAGTGGTGAAGACAGCCAAATGGCTGTTATCAGTTATGATGAAAAGCCGGGGATTCAAGTATTGGAAAGCACCCGACCCGACACCCGGCCGAGGCCTGGGAAACAGCGTCAAATCGGTCGGGACAGCGAGTATATCCGACATGGAACGATGAGTGTGATGGCAGGAATTGATCTGTTAAGCGGCCATGTACATGGACAGGTCGTTGATCGCCATAGAAGTCGTGAGTTTATTGATTTTCTGAAGCTGTTGGATGGTTATTATTCACCTGATAAAACGATCCGTATTATTCTCGATAATCACTCTATTCATACCTCTAAAGAAACACGCGCTTATCTTAAGACGATACCGAATCGTTTCGATTTCATTTTTACTCCGAAACATGGCTCATGGCTGAACTTAATTGAATCCTTTTTCTCGAAAATGACCCGGAGCCTACTGCGGCATATTCGGGTAAAATCAAAAGATGAACTCAGGGATCGGATCATGACGTATTTGGATGATCTTAACGCAGAACCCATCATATTCAGGTGGAAATACCAACCTGAAGATGTATCGATAACAGGTCAACACCATTGATATATCATTTAGGAATCAAAACACTAGTAGTCTGTCCCCAGATTTAATTAAACTATATTTACCAATCGCTTCGCCGACTCTACGAATAATCGTTTTTCTTACTGAATCTTTTTCCAGGCTTTTCACTTTTTCTCGATTCAAGCTTTAAAAGGCAAAACAATTGTATCCTTTACTACAAATTTCCCTGAACAGAAAACATGTCGGACATGATTGTGTCCAAAGTGGTAAGGAATCATTTCAGGACTGGGGCAATCCAAAATCACGATGTCGGCTCTTTTCCCGGGGGACAGACTCCCAATAATATGCTGACGATTTATCGCACAAGCTGCGTTGATTGTAGTGGCGACAATGGTTTCAGGTATCGTCATACGATATTTCAGACATGCAATCGTCATCATCAAGTGAATGTTTAACGACATGGATGAGCCGGGGTTAAAATTTGAGGACAAAGCCAAAGGCACTCCTTCAGATATCATTTCTCTTGCTGGAGCGTATTTGTCCAAACCAAGGAAAAACACCGAACCCGGCAACAACACTCCGATCACATTGTTTTCACTCAACGCTTTTATTCCATCGGAGCTTATATAATCCAGATGCTCAGCAGAGACGGCGCCAATTCGAGCAGCCAGTTCCGCACCGCCACCTGCCGTCATTTGATCTGCATGGATTTTAGGTATCAAGCCATGCTTTAAACCTTCAAGCAGAACACGTTCTGATTCTTCAACGGAATAAACACCTTTTTCACAAAAAACATCACAGAATTCAGCCAATTTATGCTCTGCCACATACGGAATCATCTCGGAACAAACTTCGTCGATATAATTAACCTTGTCTTTATCAAATGGCACTTCATGAGCTCCCAGAAAAGTGCAGACAATCTCTATTGGCGTCGTTTCTTTGAGTCTTTTAGCGACTTCCAACATTTTTATTTCGGTCTCAAAATTAAGACCATACCCACTTTTTATCTCAATTGTCGTGATACCCAACTTCAATGCTTCACGAATTCGCTCGAGCCCTCCAATATATAACTGCTCCGCCGATGCTGACCTGGTGTCCCGAACCGTTTTCTTGATGCCTCCACCTTCAGAAGCTATTTGCATATAAGAGACTCCGGCAATTTTTCTCGAAAACTCTTCTTCACGTGTTCCAGCAAAAATCAAGTGGGTATGAGGCTCTACAAATCCCGGCATAACGGCGCATTTTTCAGCATCCACAATTTTTGTTGCCGAGCAGATACAGACATGTTTCGATATCTCATTTTCAGGGCCTACCCAAGCAATTTTTCCATCCGCCACCACGACGGCTCCTTTTTTTATGATTCCTAATTTGGACATCTCTTCACGTTTTCTTGGCGAGTCGGCTCCAGAAAGAGTTAACACTTGCGACGTATTTTTAATTACTAAATCAGCATGAATGGACATGTTTCACCTCCTGTGATGACTTTAACACATTCTATTAGTGTAAAAAAAAGGAAAAAACACTTGTATAATTGACGCTTTCGACAAGCTTTGGTAGCCTGTCTTCGTTGTTTTCAAGCTGTTCCGTTTCAATAAGGAGGAAACACATGCGGATATTGGTTACAGGCGGAGCTGGATTTCTTGGTTCACACTTGTGTGATTTGCTTCTGGCTGAAGGCCACCATGTTATTGCCATGGATAATTTGATTACGGGAGATATCGCGAATATCGCTCATATACGCCACGAGAGATTCACATTTATCAAGCATGATGTAACCAATTATATCTATATTGACGGAGAGCTCGACGCAATCTTGCATTTCGCTTCTCCTGCCAGTCCGGTGGACTATTTGGAACTGCCCATTCAGACACTAAAAGTTGGGTCACTGGGAACGCACAAAGCGCTTGGTTTGGCGAAAGCCAAGAATGCACGTTTCCTTTTAGCATCTACATCTGAGGTATACGGTGATCCATTAATTCATCCACAAGATGAAACATATTGGGGCAACGTAAACCCTGTCGGCCCTAGAGGAGTATATGACGAGGCAAAACGATTTGCCGAAGCGCTGACAATGGCCTATCACAGAACTCATAACATCGACACAAAAATTGTTCGCATTTTCAACACCTATGGCCCTCGTATGAGAATCAACGACGGTAGAGTCGTGCCGACATTTATTGCACAAGCTTTGAAAAACGAGCCGTTGACTGTGTTTGGAGATGGAACCCAGACACGCAGTTTTTGCTATGTTTCTGATCTTGTTCAGGGGATTTACCGTCTTCTGCTCAGCGACCAACACGACCCGGTAAATATTGGAAATCCGAAAGAAATGACAATTATGGAGTTTGCCACTGTAATTTGTAAACTTACAGGCAAGCCGAATAACATCGTTTTTAAGCCGTTGCCCAAAGATGACCCCAAGGTACGGCAACCAAATATCTCTTTGGCAAAACGGCTTCTATCTTGGGAGCCCAAAGTTGATCTCGAAGAAGGTTTGAGACAAACAATCCAGTATTTTTTACAGAAAAAATAATTACTTTCAAATCGTAGTCGACAAATTCAAATATTTTTGGTGCCTTTCCGCCGTCAAAAAAACTATAATCAACAGGTAAACATGCCTTGTCACTTTTTTAGAGATATGAATTGTTATTCTTTGGTTCAGGCTTTTGGAGATAAATATCAATCAATCATTGATAAGTCAGATTTAGGTTTTACAATTGGGGGACAGACTTCTAAAAGTGCTTCCTTTTTCGAGCATGGAAAACGGGGGATAGGCAAAGAAATTAAAAGCAGCGATTCAAACAAACAGATGCTTTTAGGGACAGTTTTAAAAAAATAAAGTTTTGTGGCAGTTAATCAGCACTTATTCGGCAGTTAATAGCAACTCGGTATATCGATCACGATAAAACATAGAACTCAGACAAGAATAACCAAGATTTCTTATGACATCATCTGCTCGACTTTTTCGACCGTCCCGGAATATCGTTCTTAAATAATTACCGGCTTCTTCTGTTTTCCACCAACCTTCACCAAATACTTCAACCATACTCTCGCGAAGCTGTATTTCAAACATCCTGGCACGAAGATAGCCCGCAGAATACAACTCCATATCAAACGTCAAATAGTCATCCGTATCAAAAGAAACCTGGTGAGCGCGCTCAACATGATATTTATAACGATCCCGGATCGAGGATAAATCCTTCGTAGTGAACAACTCCATTTGGTACAGAAAAGACCCTATCAAACGACGAAAACGAAGGATCGCCATAAAGGCGCTATAACGAATTAAATCCTCTGGCTCCTTCATTCCTATCAACTCTTTCAACCATAATCGATTCATCGCGATATTTTGGAAAAGATATGCTGTTCCCTCAGTAAAACCTCTATCACCCCAAAATTTGTAAATAAATTCCAAATCTTCGCGTTCGTGCGTGAAATGCAACGCATGACCCATTTCGTGGAGCAAGCTGGAATAATCTTCAAATCCACCCACAGGGCTCAAAGTCAAGCGCACGTCCCCTGGCGGATTAACGGCACATACACAAGGACGCATTGTTTTACTCGGCCTGCTTTCCAGGTCGAGATGTATCTTATCCAACGCAAAACCCATTCCACCGATCGTTTTCTTCAAGACCGACATGAGGTTTTTTTGTGGAAAATCGTCATCATATAGGGAACATCGCATAATAGCTGAAATATCAGATGAATGAGCCTCTTTTGATAGAGATATCCCGGAGAACTTCTGAAGATAGACATCCAAGTATTTGCGATATAAAGGCTCGGTTTCATCTAAAAAAGCTTCCATTTCCTGAGCAAATGCGTCAAATTTTCTATTCTGAGTCTCTTCACACAACTCGCCATAATGACGGTATCCCATGTCTTCAACTGCTTTTCTCATCCGCTCGACAAGCTGTATTCGAAAAGGATTAATCACTCTATTTTCAACTTCGCCGCGTAAACTCATCATTTCGCGGCGAATACTCCGGTCATGCTCATTGAATATGCGCACGCGAAAAGCACGGAATGGAACCTTCTCACCTCTCCAGGTCACTTCGGCTTGAGCTTCTTTTTTCAATATTTCCTGTTGATATTCCGCCGATACGAATTCCATATACGACAACGTTATCTGGCCCAAAACAGCTCGGTAAAAAGTTTTTATCTCCGGATCATCAGCCGCTACCAACGCATGCCTGACGGTATCGATGGTTTCCAGTGTAAAAAGCTCTGGGTATTTGGAATATACTCCTGAAATGTCGATCTCATCCTGTAGACCGACCCAGTTTCGCCAATATAAATCTTCCCTCTCAATGACGAATCGATTCAATTGATCACAAATCATCTCTAAATTCATTCTTTTTTCCTCTCTTTTTAATTAATGCCTATCTATCACAATATGTTAACACTTTTTAAGTCTGTCCCCAAATTAAGGCTGTCCTAAATTAACCATTCTCACTTTTTCCTTCTAATTTCACAGTATTTGCTCTCCTGGATGTCTGTCCCCCGATTAATTTTTACCTCAGCTTATCTGTAAACGCGAATAATTTTTCTTATTGTCCCCAAACTAAATTTTAAGCCAAAACCCTTTTTCAATGTGACCTTGACACTTCTTAATGAGTTTATTTGTCAGAAGTCTACAAGCTGCTTTTCCCCTTTTTTGAGTTTTCAGCCACTTGGTCTTCCAGATTTGGAGTCTGTCCCCAAATGATAATGCACGCAACCAGCGCGTTCGAGACCAAATAAACTGCTAACACGGCAAACTGTTCCTGATCCCTTGTTTATAGTTTTTTTATTTATTTGATTTATTTTCGGAGGCCGTTTTATCTGCAAGTAGATAGTTTAAGACCTTGAAGTCTAAACCTTGGTATTTGGATCTTGGAAATTGTCCCTCCACAAAAAGCCAGCATCCAGCCCTTCGTCTATGCATTGCAAATTTTCAAAGGCTTTCCCTGATTTAATTGGTAGTCTGTCCCCAAATCAAATTAAAGAAACAACGGCTTCTTGTCATCCATCATAACAAGATTGAATAGCTCACCATTGGCTGTACCACTGATAAACACCTGCCGATCACGCCACCCCGGAAACCTCTCCTTCAAATTCATCAACACAAATTCCGCACACTCAATAGCCTGACTTTTTGGAAAATCACGATCTTCTAAAACCGAAACCACTGCTTTGTTCCACCGCTCCTCAATCGTAATATGGGCAACCGGCCAATTGTTCAAAACCAGTTTTTTATCTTTGTAAATTGTTTCGGCACAGGATCTTGCACGGTCTGTATCACCCGACCACCACTTACTGCGAGCCTCGACCTGAACAAAACTTTTATGCAACCAACCTAACGTGCCGGTCGCCACATGCTGCACTTGAGTCCAATTGTCGCTTTCTTGAATAGGTATCACCTGGTCCCCCTGGTTGATCAACATCAACACTCCCGGCTTGTCCATCTCATTCATGGGTTTACGATTGAGAAGACTGGCGCTGACCCTGGTAAATGCATATGTTGACTCGGAAGTACGACTCGGCGCAACTGAAACTTTAACCGTGGGCTTGTCACTACAAGCCACTATTCCCAATAACAATACGACAACAACCAATATGTATCGTGTCTTTTTCATCGCTTTTCCCCTTTCTTTGGAGATTGTAATACTCTAATATTTTACATCGAATATACTCCTCGATGTCAAGTTGATACACCATCACTCTCATCCTTATAGCTTTTTCCACAACTCTATTAAACTTGTTCCATTACACTTGCCTCGGATGATTCTCAGACGATATGATCTCTTTCCTGTTTTTTCGGAGGAACCACTACGACTATGCGAAAAATCATTACTTGGATCATACCGATTTTCCTTATCATTACGGGCGCAATTGCTCTTATCGGCCTGATCCTGATCGAGCAATCGCTTGAAAAAACCTTAAATCCGGCCATTCTTGACCAAGAGGTGGAATTACCAAGCTCATTAAACGCAACCACTTTAACCATAACCAACTCCGAAAAAGAATCTCTCAATGCCATTTATTGTGAGGTACCCGAAAGCTCTCATGTCGTTCTCTTCTGCCATGGCGGCCAAGGACACCTGTATTCTTACCTGGATCTGATTGAACAAATCAAAATGCTGGATGTCACAGTTCTTGCCTTCGATTATCGAGGATTCGGTCTCTCCGATTCAGTTCCCATTTCTGACGAAACCCTCATTATGGATGTCAAATCCGGCTACAATCTTCTTCGGCAAAGAAGCTGGAACCCACAGAATATTATTCTCTATGGACAAGGGCTGGCAGCGGGTATTCAGGGAGAATTTTTAAACGATTATTCTGTAGGCGCCTGGATTATGGACAATCCGATACCCTCATTACAAGATGCGTTTACCGGCAAACTTTTCCGTCTTTTGACAACGAACCGCCTCAGCCTTTATAATTCGTTAGAAAAATTCACCGGAGCCGGGTTGGTGTGCTATGATTCCGATCATGTTTCAGATACCGTTTTGACCGCTATCCAAACGACAAACAACAGATTGACTTTCTGCAGGCTTCCCGTTGGACAATCACAAAACACAGGCAGGGACTGGGATTTTTGGACAACGTGTATGCAACACTTTTTTGAGAAACTTGGCATCTCTAAAACAACCCAGACATACCGATATTTTCCAAAAAAACAACCTTGAAGGGGAGGCATACTGGAAAGGCATTGATTATGAACCATGAGAAACCGATAGAAAAACCAAATTTTCGATCATGGTGTGCTCCTATTTGTCTCGTTTTCATATTGGTCATCGCCATGATTTGGACAAATGTTTACCTGCGAAGCGTCCGGTATGCCCGTGAAGGCGATACATATTTGAATGATGGTCTTTTAATTGAGGCGGTCTCGAGCTACGAAACCTCGGCTCACGCCTATACACCCTGGAACCCATATGTCAAACATTCTATGCAAAAATTATGGGAAATTGGTGAGCACTTAGAGCAACTGCACGATGATCCGACTTATCCACTTATCGCCTATCGTTCACTTCGGTCATCTGTCTATGCAATAAAAAGCTTTTATACTCCCTATAAAGAGTGGATTCCGCGTTGTAATGAAAAAATTGACGAACTTGTGAGCATTCAAAACCAGCTTTTGGAAGAAGCACGCCAAAATGCGTCCCCAAAATAAAAATGTTTTACTCAGCGCTTTTTTTTGAGTCTGGTAAAAAAGCCTGTCTGTTGCGACTCTTTCACTTTTTCTAAAAGGTATTTGGCCTCACGATCATCGGCATCCCAAGCTAGCGCCGTTTTTAAGTATCTCTCAGCTTCATCATGCATTTCCATTCCAATATATACCCTTGCTATTTGGCAAAAATATGAAGGGTTTTCCTTTTCCAATATCAACGCTCGTTTTATGTTATCCAGCGCTTGATTCATGTGCGCGCCGCCCAGACGTAACTGGCTTCGAGATAAATAGTAATAAGCTTCAGCAATGCGTGGATTTTTTCTGAGAATTCCTTCTAGTATGTTTATTGCGTCCTTGAATTTATTTTGCTTGTATAATTCTACAGCTTCGAATAATTGCGTTTTCTCTATATCCTGCGAATGTGGTTGGGAGGCGCTCTTTTCCGTTTCGTTTTGTTCATAAGCCTTTTTTACTGTTTTTTGTTTTTCAGCAGCTTGCTTTTTCGATACACCAGGCGTCTCAGATGACCGATCTGTCACTTTTTCCTGATCTCCCTTTTTTGCTTTGGGCTTCAAGATTATCTTATCCAATGGGTCAGTTAGACTCGAAACATCATCTGCCAGATCTGATTTTGTTCGCCTTTCAACCCATAAGTTTTTATCGTAACGCTCTCGCGATTTGATGTTCGAAATTATCCTGTATGCATGGTTGACCATGCTGAATAGCTCTTCCAATTTTTCTTCAACATCCGGATTCAGTTTTTCACGATCATACATATCCGGGTGATAGCGCCTTGACAACCTTACAAATGCATTCCTTATGTCTTCTTGTGAAGAGTTTTCCGTAACCCCCAACAATTGATAATGATTCATTTTCAGATATTGCCTATACGTACTATTTAACTCGTCAATACCTTGCGGCACATCGTTGAAGCGGGGACGCTCAGGCTCATCATTCGGCAGTTTTTTTTCTTTTTTGAGTTTGGGTATTCTCCTTCGCATACCCTGTCCTTCAGAGGATATCGATAATTTATCGTTATCTTTTTCCTCTTCGTGAGCCAATCCTTCCAATTCAATCGCTCCCGCGTCAATCAGTGCATAAATGGCTCGCCTGGCAGCTTCTTTGGGAAGACCTGTCATAAGTATCAAATCCTTGAGTTTGATCTTATCAACCGCTCTGGAATAAATAAACCATTCTTTGGGCCCCAGAGAACGAGCCAACACATTGGATTGATCAAAACCAGGTTTTCTATAAAGTTCGACGGACTCATCTGAAAGAAGATTATCCATGTCCTCTTGAAGAAAGCGCAAAGCCTTATCCTGTAAGGGCTGTAAATCACTAAAACGCTCCGGAAACAACGCAGCGACATCATCCAAAAGAAGGTTTGCTCGAAGAAACCTTTTCTGTTCCATCGCAACATAAACCTGCCAAATTCTTTCCTGATACTCTTTTTGTGTTTTTTCGAGTGAACTATCTATATGCACCCATTTTTTCTCGACAAGATCCGCCAACGCCTGACAAATAATAAAATCTTTTTCGTCTATTTCAGCCAAAATATCCAAAATTCGTCGTTTTCCATCACATAAGCTCAAAATTTTATGCTGAAACTCGCTCAAAGAAACCAACTTTTCTGTCTGTACACCCGACGCTTTGGGGACACTTTCAAGACTTCCTAAAAGATCATAAATTCTTTGCCATTCTTTCCGTTTCCCGGCAGAACCAAAAAATAATTCCTGTACAGCTATCGACAACGGGATTTGCTCCGACTCATCAAGCTCTTCATCAATAAACACAAAGCGGCCTTCTGATCTATGCAATAAACTTTCAATAATCGCAACCATCTGATCCAACAAAATTGATTTCACTTTGTCTTCCGGAATCAACCCCTTCTCAACACAAAGCTTTCCAAGAAGTTTGCCCGTCTGCTTACCCTCTTCAAGCAAACCTTCCACTTGTTTCTGAGTAACATACCCCTTCTTGATTATAATGTTTCCAAAACGTTCTTTTTCCAAATTTGAACAAGCATTAACAATTATCCCGTTTTTCAAAGCAATCTGTTTCTCTTCATCGCCAATTGTCACTGTCAACGATCCGGTTTTTTTTGAATCGGCAAGCCATTGCAAAATATTCGATAACGGCATTGTTTCAAGATTACCTTGAAAAGGCTTTTTGCTGCTCATCTTTAACGCTCGATTCCTTTCTATTATACAACCAACCACTCTGTTGTAACAAACAACAGAACAAACTCAATTTCTCATTTTAAACCAAAATGGTCAAATTTCCAGAAAATCGTTCATCTAAATCATTCACCCATCAGCGCAATGAGACGAATCAAATCGTCATCATTATAATACTCAAATACGATTTTTCCTCCGCCTTTTTTTATAGGAAAACATCTGATTTTCGTTAAATATTTCGTTCGCAACAAATCAATGGCCGCTTCTAAATCAGCGTTTCCTCGGCTTTTAGAGATTTTTTTTCGCTCTGGCGCCTTTAACACTTTCAACCGCCGCTCGAGCTCTCGAACCGACCACTCTTGTTTGGTCGCTTTTTCCGCATATGTGATCATCTGATTCTGGTTTTCCAAGCTCAATAACACTTTGGCATGACCCATTGAAATCGTTTCTTGTTCCAACATTTCTAGAACACGTTTCGGTAATTTCAACAGGCGTATCATATTGGCCACTGTAGCACGGTTTTTTCCAACTACACGCGAAATATCCTCCTGAGTCATGCCGTATTCATTCGTTAACATGCTATACCCTTTGGCAATTTCCACAGGATTTAAATCGTTTCTTTGTAAATTCTCGACTAGTGACAATTCCAGAGCTTTCTTGTCATCAATTTTTCGCACAATAGCAGGTATGTGGGTAAGCCCTGCCAATTGCGCTGCTCGCCAACGCCGCTCACCGGCAATAAGCTCAAATCCTGATGATCCTGGCCTGACAAAAATCGGTTGAACTATACCATTTTGACGAATTGAATCCGCCAACTCCTGAATTTTTTCCAAGTCGAATCGATGCCTGGGCTGATGAATTCCTGGTTTTATTCGATCCAGCGGAATACTCTGAATTTCATCTTCCATTTCGTTATTTCGCCTCGAAAAAGCGTCGCCCAAACCATTTTTCAATTTTTACACCTCTCTAAAATAAACTCCCTTAATAGAGTAACAGCAGACAAAAAATACCGTTATTTAAGCTCTCGTTTTATAATTTTGACCCCGCCCTCTGGTTTCCCAACCACCATAACGCTTCCTGTTTGGGAAAGACGAATGGTTTTTTCGCTCCACTTCGCCAAGTCCGCCAACGTTTCTTTTCGAGGATTACCGTAAGGATTGATACCATCGCTAATAATTGTAACCTCGGGGTTAGCCAAACGATAAAACTCCTCCAGAGACGATCCGCCATGATGAGGCGCTTTGAGAACCGTTACGGGAAAAATTTCAGGATGAGAGCGAATGAGTTGTTCCTGGGCATGAATACCGATGTCTCCAGGGAGTAGAACTCCTTTTCCAAATCCGTAAAAATGTATTACCAACGACGATTCATTCAGGTCTGGATGAATGATTTTAGGACCAACAACATCGAACCACCGATTTCCTGACAACAACACCCGATCTCCGTCCGTTACCGTGTTAAATGTCAATTCTCCTTTTGTTATTTTGCTTTCGATCAACTCGACAAACCCTTCCGGCATCTCTGGACTATTCAGCTCAAAAGAGCTATAAACCGCTCCTACACGAAGTCCGGATTGTAGTATACCATGGGCAGCTCCAATATGGTCCGGATGTGGATGGGTAATGAGCAAAGCATCGAGACGATCGATACCTATTTGGTGGAAGTAGTCCAAAATAACAGATGTCATCGGCGGGTAACCGCCATCGACAAAAAAGGTCGCCGGCCCGAGTTTCACAAGAATAGCGTCTCCATATCCCACATCAATAAAATGTATTACACTCAATTCGTTATCAGCCGAGTAACGCAGCGGTCCACATCCTGCTGCAAGCGCCAAAGCGGCTGCCAGCAAAAGAAAACGTAGACACGAATTTGCCAACGCCATCCGTTCACCTCGATTAAATAAAAAGAGCAAAAATCAATAATCAGGTAATCCTAAATCACGTTTAAAATTGTCAATGATTTCATTTGTTGAACGATCGACACGGGTCGTTTTGGGTTTCTTTTTTGGAGATGTGTTTTTTCCTGCCGGTTGTTTTTCGACAGGAGGGTGTTCCGTCGTGGTGGTTCCAGGCTTCTCGGAATCATCTTGATCTACGGCATCTGATTCACCAACCAATTCAACACGGTCGGTTTTTATGCCTGTATTAACCTTTCTGGTATTTTCCATTACCCCTTTAGAAGTCCTCGGCTGCTCTACAATGATGTCCATCTGAGTCTGCCTTTGCTCAACTTGCACCGATTTCGATGAAATAGATTCTGCGCTTTTGAGTTCAGCAATTTGTTCCTGTAGGGACTGCACTTCGTTAAGCAATCGTTTTATCTCATCGTGTGCAGTATTCCGGTATTCCAACCATGAGGTTTTTTCTGCTTCGAGATATCCTATCTGGTCCTGGAGATCCTCGTTTTCTTGTTTTAATTCAGTGAGTTGCCCGGTCAATTGCTCAATTGTGTGATGCGAGACTTGTTTTTCCGGGTTATTTTCGGGTTCTGTTGCAGCTTTCCCTTTTTTTTGTGATTGGGACTGAGTCATGAGTTTTTTTCTTGCTTTCGCCACATCATGTTCCAGGTTCATTTGCAATGTTTTAATTTCTTCCAATTGTTTTCGAGACTGTTTCAGTTGTCTGTTCAAAATTGAGTGGCGAATTAACCATCCTATAATAGTTCCGCCTAAAACAGCTACTACTGCTATCAAATACGTCATGGTGCTACTCACAGGCTAATTTCTCCCACTGGATAATAATTTTGCCCCAAATCAATATTACACAAGTTATGATTTTAGTCCAAACTGCTTTTCACGAATAGTGTGTCTATTTATATAATTGCTTCCCATTCGGCATTTTCCAGGCCAAGCCAGTTCAAAATTCCCTGTGCTCTCAGCTTATATTCTTCGCGAATTTTCCCGTCTACAAGCGATGCACTCCGAAGCAACGCTGCACTCCTTTCGAGAGGAAACATTTCTTTTTCAGCCAGCTTTGCAGCCATTTCCCACAAATCCAGAGCCTCTTCAAATTGCTCCTGCATTGCCAAAGCATCACCTAGAAAAATATTCACCCTGCTTTTCAACAAAACATCGGTTGGTTCACTATTCCATTTTTGAATTTCTTCAAAAACAATTTGAGCTTTATCAGGCTTTTTATTTTTCAATAACACCAATCCTTTATCAAGTCGATATCTATTACAAATTGACTTGATATGCTCCTGTTCGGTTTGCTGAACCAAGCGATGAAAAATGGCTTCGGCATATAACAAATCGCCTTCAAAAAGGCGAATTCGGCCTTTTACTGCCAGAGCTTCACGGTGTAAATCCGCCAGATCATCTCCACTACGAGCGATGTTCATAAAATCATCGAGGAGAACTTTTGCCTCTTTCAGAAGGCCTGCTTGCCTTTTCATATCCGCCAATCCAAGTGCTGCCAAAACGTGTAGCCGCGTCAACTCTCTGTTGGGGCAATCCGATAAATTCACTGCTTTCGCCGATATTTGAGCAGTCCGATTCCAATACACCATAGCCTGTTGCCAAAATCCCAAATGCATAAGGCAGTGTCCGATTCCCAAACGGCACTTTAGAAGTGTTTCCACGTTCATGCCCGGCGCTATTTCCATCGCGGTTTGCCAAGCTGTTATAGAAGGGTTTATCCAGCCTTTAGCGTACCACTCTTCTGCAGAGTTCAATAATATTTCTGATGCTATATCCGTTCGTTTGAGTTTTACAGCCAGGTTCGCGGCTGCAAATTTGGTTGCAACCGGTGAGTCCCCAGCAAACCATTCCATAAATTTTTCTGCCGTGTCGATCGTGAGTTTTATATTGTGTATATCAAATGATTCTCTAAAAAAATCGGCAACGACTGGTGAGATAAACTTGAAACTCTGCCTGACTCCTGGCGCTGTTTGAAAAAAACCTTTTTGAATTAAAAGCTCTATTTGAGACGAAATCTCGGCGGCGGTTTTTTGGCTGATGGCTGTAATTTGCTCAATATTGAACCGCTCGGGGAAAATCGCCGCAATTTGTACTGTCGCTTTCTCGTCGTCAGAAAGGTCTTTTTGATATTCATTGGCATATCGTACCAACTCAATCGGTGTGTAGGTTTTAGGGAGTGGTTTATAACCGTAACTAGTGTCTATCCGTGCTACCCAAACAGAATCTCCATAACTGATAATCCCTTCCGACCCGAGCATTCGAACGATATGTTCCACGTGGAACGGGTTTCCACCGGTCAGAGCATGGAGCCTGTCGGGCAGGTCAAAAATTTCTTTGAATCCTGGCAACAGGAGATCTATGAATTGCCTGGTTTCTTCAAGAGTGAGATTTTTGAGACGAAAGTGTGAGAATTTGTCATAATTTCGCATTATCTGACGGATGGCTCTAGCGATGCTGCGGCTCTCTTCCCCTTGGTCACTTAACGTAAGCAAAACAACCAGCGGACAAGGTTTGCCATGTGCTGTCTGGCGAACAAAATAACGTAATAAAGCGATTATGGTTTCGCGGTCTGAACGTGTGCGATGATGGAGATTTTCTAAAATCAATAATCCCGGCTGATTGCTAAACACATCAAAAAGGCCGTCCAATACTAGTTCTTCGGGACTATCTGCTAGATTTTCCGATGCTCCTGCCAACATGGCAATCTCCAATATTCCTGTTCGCTTTCCAAAATCCCCGAAAATTTTTCTGCCAATCAACTCCGCCTGTAATTTAATTTCTTTTGTCAGCCGAGTTTTTCCGCTTCCCAACCCCCCTTGAATTAAAAACACACGTGGTCTCGGGTCGCCGGAAATTGCTTGTAAAGCTTCAAGCGTCCTATTCAGCTCAATTTCGCAACCCACCAAAGGCGATTCCGTTATGCACAGCATTTTCCTAATCATTCCTGTTTGTTGGGTAAGATCTATCTGTTTAAGAATTTCGCGAGCCGCCAAAAGATGTTGCTTTAATTCCGCAGCAGATTCATATCTTTCTTCAGGGCAGCGGCGCAGCATGCAATTTAAGACTTCTGCAATACATCCTGGTAATTCCGGTTCATATCGACGAGGGTCTGGAACATCTTGTCTGGTGCGTACAAGAATTTGCTTCATGATCGATCCGTCGAAGGGTGTTTGATGCACGAACGACTCGTATGCCATCAAGCCCAATGAGTATATATCTGAACGATGATTGACTTTGGAAGTGAGTGTCTGCTCAGGACTCATATAAGCCAGGGTCCCCATGATAGACCCTGTTCTAGTCGACTGACCAATGGAATCCTCCCTGCGCATTGACCCAAAATCCGCTATTTTTACAACCCCTCTTTGAGTTATCAATAGATTACCTGGTTTGATATCTCTATGTACAATCCCGTTTTCATGCAGATAACTCAGAGCATCAGCCGCTTGAATCAGTAGAGATAATATATATAGATACAGTTTTTTCTTATCTTTCAGCTTGTGTTCTTTCAAATTTTGGCGAAAGGCTGCCAGATGTTGAGTCCATTCCTTTCCATCAACCAATTCCATAGTATAAAACAATTGATGATTGATGGACCCAAACTCAAAGACACGAATAAGATTGGGATGATTTAGCTTTTGGGCAACAGCGAATTCGCGCCGAAAGCGTGACAACAAATTTTTCGATTCTTCTTCCTCTTCAACATTGGTGATTTTCAAGGCTAAAAATTGATTGTTTCTAGGATCTCTTACTTTGTAAACCCTTCCAGCGCCTCCCGCTCCAATCAGAGATTCTATAATGAATCTGTCGATGACACTGTTCTGATTATGTTTCATGCCTAAACCATCAATACCGGTTGCTCAAGCTCACCAATCAATCAGCACTTCATTATTGGCGATTTTCCGGGTTCGCTCAGACGATTTTTTACTGAAGCTATACGGTTTATACACCATGATTCAAACCTCTCTTACTATTTCAGTATTTTAACAGAATCTTTTTTAATCACAAATCCGTTTGGCGACACACTGAGAACTGGGGACAGACACCGGTAACTCTTTGAAAGTAAATTTGGTGACAGACAACTGGAAAGTGGCGAGGAAAAGGATTGAATACCCAATATCCAAGTGGTTAGCTATCGGAATTCATTGCCGTCATATAAGTTACTCTGCAGATTTGAATCAACCGAAAAACCTAACCAAAAACCAAGTGCCAGGAACCGCGCTCGAAAAGCGCCGCGCAGCACCAAGAACTACTATTTATGTATCGGCCTGCCCAAAGCATCCTCCGCCGCCTCCATCACAGCCTCGCTCAACGTCGGATGCGCATGAATTGTGCGGGCAATGTCGTAAGCGGTTCCTTTCATCGTAAGAACAACTCCCAGCTCCGCAATCAATTCGCTAGCCATGGAATGCAGAATATGCGCTCCTTTGAGCAGCATCCCTGCTCTCCGATCGAAAACCAATTTGACGATACCATCCGTTTCACCCATCGCCACCGAACGGCCGTTCGCTCTAAATGGAAAAGTGCCGACAGCCACATCAAACCCTCGCTCAATCGCCGCTTTTTCTGTCAGACCTACTGATGCAACCTGTGGTGAACAATAGACACATCCCGGCATTTTCTCCAGATCTACAGGATGGGGAATCAGTCCTGCAATTGCGTCAACACACGCCAATGCCTCCACGGATGCCTTGTGCGCCAAAAGAGGCGGCCCCGCCACGTCACCGATAGCATAAATACCCGAAACATTCGTTTTTCCAAACGCACCGGTTTTGACAAACCCACGATTCAGCTCTACTCCCACCTCCTCCAAGCCAAGACCGCTCGAATTCGGCCGAATGCCAATTGCAACCAGAAGCTTTTCCGCTTCAACCGTCGTCTGCCCCTTAGGGCCATCCGCATGAACGGCAACACCATGCCCTTTATCGACGTCGACCCGCGTGACCCGCGTTTCCGTCAACACGTTTATTTTTTGGCGCCGCAAACTGCGATATAATTCCTTTATTATTTCCTCATCTTCAGCGGGGAGCACCTGAGGCAACATCTCGATGATGGTGATTTCCGCGCCCAGTGTCCGATAGAACGAGGCAAATTCCATTCCTATCGCGCCGGCGCCGATGACAACCATCGATTTCGGTAACGTTTCAAGTGTCATCGCATGGGATGAGTTCAATACCTCTTTCCCGTCGAACGGCACACCCGGCAGTTGCATGGGGCTGCCGCCTGTCGCAAGGATCAAGTGATCGCAGTCAATCCGCTCCACGTCCGTATTCCCGCTTATAAGGAGCGTCGGGCGCCCATCTTCCCGCATGGCCACCTTTCCGCTTCCTTGAACAACCGTCACTTTCCTGCTTTTCATCAAAAAACCAACGCCTTTGCTCATGCGGTCGGCTACGGCTCTACTGCGTGCAATTATCTCCGAAAAATTCAGCTTGAGATCACCGCATGACAAGCCGTATTTTTGAGCGTCATTCAACACGTTCCAAGCATGAGCGCTTTCCAAAAGCGCTTTTGTCGGTATACATCCCCAATTCAGGCAGACTCCACCTAGGTTGTCCCGCTCGACAAGAGCCGTTTTTAAACCCAACTGTGCTGCACGGCCGGCTGCAACATAACCGCCCGGACCGCTTCCCAGAACAACGATTTCAAAATGATTTGTCTCGTTCATAATAACTTCCTTTCATTGGGGTGAGCTTGCCTAGATGGCGGCTCGGCGTGAATTCAATTTGCAAAAAGCTTTATTCGATACCGACAAGCGTTTTGATATATTGAAGCCGCTCATAGGATTCGGGTTGTTCACTATATTGCTGGCTTAAAATTCCTCGGAATGCACTTAATGTATTGAATTCATTTTCTTTCATGAAAGCGGTGATGCCATCAAGAATTTGAGGAATAACCGATACTCCATTCATGTAGAGCGTTGAGCAGAGCTGAGCGACGTCGGCTCCTGCAAGCAGGGCTTTTAAGACATCTTTACTGGTATGTATACCGGTTGAGGCGGCTAGGCTTGTATTCAAGCGCCCGCTGAGAATCGCGATCCAACGCAGAGCCTGACATATTTCCACCGAAGAGCTTAGACTATGGCCTGGTTTGATACGCATATGATCCGTATCGATATCGAACTGATAGAATCGGTTGAATAAAACCAATGCTTTAGCGCCTCGCCAAACGATATCGCGGACGAGTTTCGCCGGAGCGGAAAAATTCGGCCCTATTTTCACGGCAACCGGAATGGATATTTTACTGACTACTTTCGATACGATGGATAAAACTCTTTCTTCTACGTCTTCGGATGTTATCAGCGGATTGGTCGGCATGACGGATATATTCAGCTCGAGCGCATCCGCCCCGGCATCCTGAAGCGAAATGGCATATCCCGTCCATCCTTTGGGAGTCGAACAGTTCACGCTGGCAATAACGGGTATATGAGCGATCTTTTTTCCTTCCTCGACAATCTTTAGATATTCATTGGAACCAAATTCCATTTTGGTATTCATGATATAGTCGTAGCCTTCCGTGTGTCTGTCCCCACCGGCCTTGTCAAACACATCTCCGGCCTCCATCCGAATCTGCTCTTCGAACAGCGACTTCATTACAACAGCTCCGACACCGGCATCCTGCCATTTTTTAATATCTTTTGCAGATTTGACCAGCGAGCTGCTGCCCACCACCAAAGGGTTTCGCAGTTTCAAACCCATATATTCCGTCGATAAATCAACCATTTCGAGCCTCCATTCCGATTAAAGACAAAAATTGAGCCCATCATTTCTTCCCTTCCGGATTATACTCAAATCTTGCCGATTACGCTATGTTTTGTTCAGAGGAAAAATCGATTCTCATAAATTTTATTTAGTCTGTCCCCCGATTAGTGACGAGTGCTGAGTTTTCCAGTTGTCTGTCACCAAATTTACTTTCAATGAGTTACAGGAGTCTGTCCCTCAATTAGTGCTTGTTGGTTCTGAGTGATGAGTGCCGAGCAGTGCTCTACAAGCGCGGTTCTTGGTTTCTGATTTCTAGTTCCTGGTTTCTGGTTTGGAGCTCGAATGCTTCTCGTTCCGATTTGCTTATTACCACATTTTCAACCTCGCCAAATGTGCGCCAAAGTCGACATTGAAAGATGATTACCTATCTAAAAACTCTTCCTTAAAACTATTTGACAAACCCATTATCCCTAAATATACTTGCTTGGAAGTATGGCTAAACTTTTTTGAAGGAGACTATTATGATCACTAAAAATATTAACAAACTGCTTTTCATCGCTGTATGTCTTTTCTTTTGCATCAATGGTTTGTCCCAGGCACAAGAATTTGACTCAATTTCTATTTCCAAAACCCTTTCTGGAACAGCCGGCGATATCATTACCGTCCCTATAAACATAATGAACCCGTTCACTTCTATTCAGGTTTTTGGGTTAACTCTACAATTTGATTCCTCTATGTTGGATATGACGGATTGTCAACCTGGTAATCTGATTCCTGGTTCCGGCTGGAGAACCTTTAATCATGAAACTGTCAAACCGGGAATCATTAGCATCATGGCTACTGCGCATGCAGAGGATTTTATCGCAGCCGGAAGCAATGGTTCGTTGGTCAAACTCACCTTCGTCGTCACCTGTGATGATTGTGACGATGGCGATAAAACCGCGTTGGATTTTACGGAACTTCAATTTGACATCGAAAGCTTCAGAGCCTCTGATGGCGAATTTACTTACATTGAAGAATCGGATTGCATCCATAGCGGGGATACCAACCAGGATGGAAAAATCACTGCCGCCGATGCTCAATTGGCTTTCGCGATTGTTCTGAGCACCTACACCCCGACATACGAAGAAGCTTGCGCCGCAGATTGTAACGGAGACGACAAAATTACAGCAAACGACGCCCAGAATATATTTTTGGTGGTGCTGGGCCAAGCATCATGCGTTGATCCTCTTCCCTAGCATTCGGTCAATCTGGGTTTTAATTTATATCGATAAAACACCTCCATGCTCGGGGGTGTTTTTTATTCATTTGGCATGATCAAACCAACATGAATTTTTCTGTCTTAAAACGCGATTTTTTTAGAATAAATCCTTTTAATTTCAATACCAATTATGATACCCTTCAGCAATTGGAGAAGGGTATAAGACGGAAAAAATCTTCCTGAAACGTTTCGAAACAAGACGATGTTTTTTCTGCCTATGAGAGATTTCATGATTGCATGCTATTAGTTCAAGCTGCTCGCTTTTTTTCAAAATCTCTCTTTTAGCAAGGAGCTTTGGATGAACACCATTTTCATTACTACTTTTACTTTAGGAGCTATTGCTTTTATTTCAGGTCTAGTTTTGTTTGCAGCTTCCAAGAAATTTGCCGTGATTGAAAATCCGCTGATCGATGAGGTTGAAGAGCTTTTACCCGGCGCGAATTGCGGGGGCTGCGGATTTACCGGCTGTCGAGCTTTCGCTGAATCCGTCGTCAACAACAGAGGCATCTCCGTCATCTGTCCTGTTGCCGGCAATGAGATCATGAACAAAATTGCTGAAAAACTTGGTGTCAAACTGGATGCCACCGCTAGAAAAGTGGCTAGGATCAAATGCCAGGGCGGCAATAACAGTTTGAGAGAAGGAGAATACTTCGGCCTTCGAACCTGCTCTGCCGCCATTGTCGGTAACAATGTTTCCCTTGTTTGCCCATACGGATGCATCGGCTATGGTGATTGTCTGCGCGCCTGCCCGTTTGACGCTATACGCATTGTCAATGGAATCGCCGTCGTTGACGAAGATAAATGTGTCGGCTGTGGTCTCTGTGTAAAAGCCTGTCCTCGAAATTTGATCGAGCTCACCCCATATGACAAACGCGTTTACGTAGCGTGTAACTCTCCGGAAAAAGGCGCCTCTGTAAAAACCTACTGTTCAGTCGGATGCATTGGGTGCAAAATCTGTGAAAAAGCATGCCAATTCAATGCGATACGATTTAAACCTTTCCTGGCTTCCGTCGATGCGGCGCAATGCACGGAGTGCCTTGCCTGCGTTGAAAAATGTCCGGCAAAAACCATCCTATTCCGCGGTGATGACGCCATGGCTGTTAAACCCTCAAATACTGAACCAGCCACTACGGCCACTGTTTGATAAGGAAAGACCGAGGAGAATATATGAAAGTGTTTACGTTTAAACGAGGAGGTGTTCACCCGCCAGGGCATAAAACACTCAGCGAACACAAGCCGATTTCATCAATAGAATTGCCAGACTCTGTTGGTATTTCTTTGAACGAGCATTTGGGTAAACCCGCCGTCCCGATAGTAAAAAAAGGTCAGGATGTCGTTGTCGGTGAGTGTATCGGCAATCCCGATGGATTTCTTTCTGCTTATATTCACAGCAGCGTCGCCGGTAAGGTGTCAAAGATCGAAACCGGCATGACGGCGATTGGAACTCTCGCAGAAATTGTCACTATCGACGTTGACAAAGAAAAAACGGCGGAAGGTTATGCCGCTTTCACCAATCGACAACCTGCTGATTTTAAACAGATGGAGGTTTCCGACATTCTTGAGAAAATCAAGCAGGCCAGCATCGTCGGGTTGGGTGGAGCCGCTTTTCCGACAAATATCAAACTGTCGCCGCCTTCCGATAAAAAAATAGATACGCTTCTAATCAATGGCGCAGAATGTGAGCCTTACTTGACTGCTGATCACCAACTGATGCTGGAAGAACCCGAAAAATTGCTGACAGGTATTTTGATTATTCAAAAGGTGCTGAACATACAAAATACATGGATCGGCATCGAAACAAACAAGCTCGATGCCATCAAAAAACTTCAACTGCTTGTCGATTCAGGGAAATATCCTGGAATTAAGTTGGCGCCTCTGGTGACAAAATACCCTCAAGGCGGTGAGAAGCAGTTGATTTCAGCGGTTACCGGCCGAGAAGTGCCTTCCGGTAAACTCCCCTTCGAAGTGGGATGTGTTGTCCAGAATACCGGAACAGCCGTCGCAATTTACGAAGCGGTTTGTTTGGACAAACCGCTTATCGAACGCATAATCACAATTACCGGTTTCGTAAAATCTCCAGGCAATTACCGTATACCGATCGGTGTTCCGTTCCGCTACGCCATCGAAGCCTGCGCGGGTGGATTTCGAGATGACACTCGTGTGAAAGCCGTCATCAACGGTGGACCCATGATGGGAAAAACCGTTCGTAGTCTGGATGTCACTACAATGAAAGGCACATCGGGAATACTGGTTTTGTCCGATGCCGATTACCGCTATCAAGATGAAGGTCCTTGTATTCGGTGTGGTCGGTGTGTAGATGATTGTCCGATGGGATTGATACCGACAAAGCTTGCTACCGGCGCAGAATTCAAACGGCCTGCGGATCTGGATTCCGTGATGGATTGCATCGAATGCGGAACCTGTAGCTATGTATGCCCCACACAGCGGCAGTTGGTTCATTGGATTCGTTTGGGCAAAACTCAGTTCCGCAGCATTCCCAGGAGTTGAACATGAAAAATATTGTCATAGCATCGTCGCCACATTTACGTTCTACCGAAAATCTTACCAGGATCATGTATGATGTCGTGATCGCGCTTGTACCAGCCATGTTGGCCAGCACCATATTTTTTGGTCCTCGAGTTTTGTTGGTTATGCTCTTTGCTGCGGGCAGCGCGGTTCTTATCGAAGCAGGCTGTTTGAAAATCGCCGGCAAAAAAAATATTTGGCAAACAGCTTTTGATGGAAGCGCCATCGTCGCCGGCCTGCTTTTGGCGTTTAACCTGCCTCCAACAATACCTTTATGGATAGTCATCATCGGAAGCATCGTAACAATCGCGGTAGCAAAGCATACTTTCGGCGGTTTGGGATATAACTTATTCAATCCGGCGCTTGTTGGAAGGATTTTTTTGTTGATCTCATTTCCCGTTCAAATGACAGCTTGGTCACAGCCAACCTATTGGAAAACGGACGTTGTTTCCGGAGCTACACCTTTGGGGATGCTGAAAACTCAAGGGTTGTCCGCTGTGCAAGAGATGTTCTCGACTCAAGGTAATTTCATCGGCGCCATTCCGGGATGTCTGGGAGAGGTTTCTGCTGCTGCACTGATTCTGGGCGCAATCTACTTATTGATGCGAAAGGTTATCACCTGGCAGACACCAGTGTTTTTTCTGGGGACACTGGCAGCTTTCACCAGCATTTTCTACCTTGTCGATCCAACTGTTTATGCCGACCCGGTTTTCCATCTTGTTTCCGGCGGCGTCATCCTGGGAGCGTGTTTCATGGCTACCGACATGGTAACGTCACCTCTGACTCGTAAAGGTCAAGCCGTTTTTGGCATCGGATGCGGGCTGATTACAGGGTTGATCCGACTTTTTGGAGGCTATCCCGAAGGAGTTGCGTTTGCCATTTTGCTGATGAATGCAATGGTTCCGCTTATCGACCGTTTTACCGAAGTGAAAAAATTTGGAGCATAGAGATAGATTATGAAAGGGTTTAAGGATGTTATCATTTTGTTGTTGATCGCCATGATTTCCGGTTTTTTTCTCAGCGTGGTTTATACGGCGACCAAGACCGCTATCGATCAGTCCAAAGCGAAAGAAACAGAAGAGGCTTTACGCGAAGTGGCTCCCTTCATAACTGAAGGTTACACGGAAGTTCAATTCGATTATGACGACGAAAAAATACCGATTTATGTTCCGGCCGGCACATCCGGAAATAACGGCGTCGGTATTAAAGTTACAACGGCAGAAGGATTTGCGGGAAATATACGTTTTCTGATGGGTGTAAACGCAGGCGGAGAAATCACCGGTTTTCGGATACTAGAAAGCAGTGAAACGCCTGGGCTGGGTTCCAAGGCATCCGATGAATCGTTTTGGAAGCAATTTATCGGTAAATCTCTCGAAACATTTACGTTCAAAGTCAAAAAAGATGGCGGCGATGCAGACGCTATCACGGCATCGACGATCACATCCAGAGCCGTTACACATGCATTGGAAAAAGGACTTCTTATCTACAATGCTTTTCTACAGAATGAAGTTCCTTCCACGCTGGAGACCAACACCAAGATCCTATTTGATTACGATGGCGAACAAATACCGATACATGTCGGCGCTGCCGCAGATGGTGATGTTGGTATAGAAATAACGACATCCGAGGGTTATTCAGGAGATATACGCTTTTTGATGGGAATCAACATTCGGGGAGAAATAACGAGCTTTCAGATACTTGAAAGCAGTGAAACACCCGGCATGGGTTCCATGGCATCCGATGAATCGTTTTGGAAACAGTTTATAGGAAAATCCTTGGAAACATACACTTTTAAAGCAGAAGTAGATGGCGGCGACGTAGATGTGATCACAGGTTCTACGGTTACGACCCGAGCAATTTCTCGGGGATTGGAAAAGGGACTGCACGTATATCAAGCTTATCGAGGTGCAAAATGAGTGAAAAACAATCATCGGTATCCATTTTAACCGAAGGCTTATGGCGATCTAACCCTGTTCTGGTTCTTATTTTAGGCACGTGTCCGACTCTTGCGGTGACCAGCAGCGCATTAAACGGATTGGGAATGGGGTTGGCTACGACCTTTGTTTTGTTTATGTCCAATGTTGCTATTTCATTGCTTCGGAACATTGTGCCGAAAAAAATGCGTATCCCATGTTTCATCGTCATCATTGCTTCGTTCGTCACGATCGTTGAAATGCTGATGCAGGCATATGCTCCTGCGTTATCGAAAGCGCTCGGTGTTTTCATTCCGCTGATTGTCGTCAATTGCATCGTTTTAGGCCGTGCAGAAGCATTTGCGTACAAAAACGGCGTCTTTCACAGTTTTCTCGATGGTCTCGGCATGGGAATCGGGTTTTCACTCATGTTGTTTATTATGGGAAGCATCCGAGAAGTATTGGGAAACGGCACGCTTCTGGGCAACAGTATTTTTGGAGAAAACTTCAGTCCTATGCTGATCATGATCATGCCGCCGGGAGCGTTTTTAGCATTCGGATATTTATTGGGGTTGGCCAATCGTATCAACCGGGCTCGAGCCCAAAAAGGAGCGTAAACCATGACTGCCGGATATATTTTTACTTTCGTCATTTACGCCATGCTGATCAACAATGTCGTGTTGATGCAGTTTCTGGGCATCTGTCCCTTCATCGGTGTTTCCAAAAAGCTGCAAACCGCATTGGGAATGGGTACTGCCGTCGTTTTCGTCATGGCATTATCCACGGCTATTACCTGGGCTATCAACGCCATGGTTTTAATACCTTTTAAGCTGGAATACTTGACGACGATCGCGTTCATTTTGGTTATTGCAGCCCTGGTGCAATTCGTTGAAATTTTCATGAAGAAAATGATGCCGCCGCTTTATCGCAGCCTAGGAATTTTTCTTCCGTTGATTACCACCAACTGCGCTATCCTTGGCACCGCTATCCTTGCTGTTCAGAAAAATTACGGTTTTTTTGAAGCCTTGATCTATGCCATTTCGACGGGAGTAGGTTTTTCGATCGCTATAGCCTTATTTGCAAGTATTCGCGAACGACTAGAAACAGCAAAAATTCCAGAAGTGTTGCAAGGGCCGGCTATTTCACTCATCACCGCAGGAATTTTATCCATGGCGTTCATGGGGTTTGCCGGCCTTGTAAAAATGTAACTTTTCACCGGTTCTCAAAAAAGGGTCGCAAAATTAACTCTTTTTAAAAAAGATTTGTTATTTACCTTTTGACAGCGAAATAATTTCATAATAGAATTTCTCAATGTAGTATCGTCTTATTATTTAACTCTTGATCGGAGGATTATCGTATGAATGAAGAAAAAAATCAGAATCCAATAAACGGCCCTGTCTCCTATTCGCCGCCACCACCGGAAGCCCCGCCATTCGATCCGCAAAAGAAACTGCTTGCCGGTATTCTTGCAATTCTTGTTGGAGCGTTCGGCGTGCATAAGTTCATTCTTGGTTATCAAAAAGAAGGCTTTATCATGCTGGGAATCACGATTGTCGGTATTTTGACATCTTGTTTCTTCATCGGATTTCTTGGACCGATGGCTACGGGAATTATTGGCTTGGTAGAAGGCATTATTTATCTGACAAAATCAGACCAGGAGTTTTACGACACCTATATTAAAAATCAGAAACCCTGGTTCTAACAATTCACGATATCTCGGATACTTTTATGCCTGCCGCCCCTAAGCCGGTTTCACCGCAAAAGGGCGGTTTGCTTTGGGCTAGAATTATAGTTTTTCTCCTGATTCTCGGCGCAACTGGAATTATGCTCACTTTCCCCAATGTGCCGGCGCCCTTCGATCGTTGCCAAATTTTGTATTTCACAGGATATCCATGTCCTGCTTGTGGAATTACACGCGGTTTATACGCTTTGATACACGGTCAATTCAAAGATGCTTTTATCGTTTACCCTTTCGCCTATCCTGTAGCATTTGGTATTGTGATCGCTGTCATTGGTATCTTTTTACCGAATCGGTTATGGAAACGACTTATGGACATCCGATGGATTTCATGGTCATTGGGGATCGGGACTGCAACAACCATTTTGGGAATACTGATTTGTTGGTTTCTACGATTGTTGCAAGCCGGATAATGATACCAATCCGATATCTTAAAAAAATAACGATTGTGTTCAAAAAGCTTTATCGTAACACGCTTTCATATATAGATGCCGATTGAATATTTTCGAAACAACACCTTTTTTATTCTATATTAAACAGAATGCTATACGGCTCCCCAAAAAACAACCCGATGTTTCACAGATCAATCAACCAGCTTTGTCAATAAAAACGATAAAACAACTGGGTTTACTCTGGCCAAGAACCGAATTTTTTCTTAATAAAGGAAAAAAGTTTTTACAGGGGGCTATTTATCAATCGGCTAATAAACAACCACAAGCTATACAATAGTATTTTGATTTAGCGCTCTCGCTACGAGACATCACAATGACAGGGTTTGTCGTGCCTTGTATCAAACCGCCCAGTTCACCGCCGGCGAACAGCATCAAACCTTTATAAAAGGTATTCGAGGCTTCGATCGATGGGAAGATCAAGACATCGGCATCTCCGGCAATAGGCGTATCGACGCCTTTGATATCCACACTTTGTGGGTCACAAGCCAAGAAAACATCCAGAGGTCCATCCACGATGCAATTCTTTATTTGTCCTCTTGCCGCCATCTGCACGATAACCGCATAGTCGGTGTGGCTCGGGAAATGTAGGCTGATTTTTTCCACTGCGCTCAACAGGGCAACTTTCGGTGTCTCAATTCCAAAACGACGAGCCATATCGACGGCGTATTTGACCATTTGAATTTTTTGATCCAAGTCAGGAAAGGGCAACACAGCCGTATCGGTAACAAAAAGCAATTTACGATATTGGGGTATTTCTATCGCACAGACGTAGGTCATCACCGCTTTCGGCAGCAGCAAGCCTTCTGTTTTATCCATGACAGCCTTCAGAAACAGGTCGGTGCCGATCAATCCTTTCATCAGGATATCCGCATCACCATTGCGCACCATTCGCACGGCGGTCGACGCCGCCTCTACGTCACCGGCCACATCAACAAGTCTAAAATTATCCGGGGATTCGCCGGCTTTCGATATTACAGTTTCTATATGATGAACATTTCCAACCATGATCGCTTCGGCAATGCCATCACGAACGGCTTGAGAAATCGCTCCGATGGTGTTTTCGTCTTCAGCCTTTGCGACAGCGATTCGTCTGCGCACACCCGTTTTTTTGACGTGCCGCGCCAATTGATCGAGACTAAGGATGGGCTCCATTAAATGTACCCTGAAAATCAACTGACCATCGCGGCGAGAGCGATTGAGTAGAGCTTCGTTTTTACCGAGTCACCTCGCGAAGACAACACCGCCGGCTTGCGGGCTCCGACGACGATAGCACCAAGCTCGGATTGCGCGAGTTTAGTATTGACTTTGTAAAATACGTTTCCGGCTTCGATATTATGGAACAACATGCAGTCGGCATCACCGGCTACCGGGCTTTTAATGCCTTTTATTTGGACGCTTTCCATATCGACAGCCAGGTCAACCGCCATTGGGCCGTCCACGATGCAATTCTTGATCTGTCCACGAGCCGCCATTTGTGTCAATATCGCAGCATCAACACAGGATTGCATTTTGGGATTCATCTGTTCAGTTGCGGCTATCACAGCAACTTTCGGTGTATCGATACCCAATTTTCTGGCGGTTTGGACCAGATAGTTGAGCATAGCAATTTTTTGCTTTAAATCAGGATCGGGAATGATAGCGACATCGGCAACGATCATCAGTTTGTGATAGTTGGGATTTTCCATGACAGTGACATGGCTCAAAATAGCGTTAGGGTCCATCAAACCATTTTCTTTGTTCAAAATAGCCCGCATGTATTGATCCGTACTGACAAGTCCCTTCATCAACACATCGCCCTCGCCGAGATTGATCAATTCGACTGCTTTTGCAGCAGCGGCCTGCCCATTGGGTTCATGGACGATTTTGAATCTACCGATATCGATATTCTCCTGTTCACATACACTTTTAATGACTGATTTGTCGCCGACAAGAGTGCCTTCTACGATTCCCAGCGAAATGGCCTCATTGACCGCTTCAATGGTGTGTGAATCGTTGGCATATGCTGCAACAAGACGTTTTTTGGGGTTGTTTTTCAAAACATCGAACATTTGATCCAATTTTCTTATCGCTTCCATTTATAAAACTCCTTCCCGCATCACAACTGCAATAATTAAAACAAAACCGCCGAAAATTGTAGCGCTCCACCACGAAATATACAAGTATGATTCAAGGGACAGACTCCTGTAACTTTGAATAACTCATTGAAAGTAAATTTGGTGACAGACAACTGGAAACGGGGAGATATGTGGCGGAAGTCAAAATCTAAAGTAATTTTCCTACCATTAAGATATCTTATCAAACATGGATCAACCGAAATCCTCAACCGGAAACCAGAAAATAGAAATCAGGAACCGTATTTCGCGTCAGAAGAATGCTATGCCAGGAATCCAGAACCAGAAGCTAGGAACCGCACTCGAAGGGCGCCGTTCTGCACTTAAATTAGGGGGCAGACTTCTGAAAGGAGATGAACCACTCTAACACCAATCCTTCTAAAACAAGATCGTTGCCTGATGACAGCATATTGGATATTATTTTAGGCTCCAGGATGTTGCCTGGCATTGAGGAGAGATCTTTGCATTCTGATCCATCGTTCCCGATTTCACACGTCGATCCATTAATCGGAGTCGTGCTGCCGATACGCCTGGCCTGTTGTCCCATAACACTTAACCCGCTTCAGCCCGATATCCATCTGGAAGTACATCAGTTTGATGCTGTCAACAAATCGCTGATTCATTCTTTAGCCATACAATCATACGGCCCTATTCTACTTGGACAAAAAGAAACCATCGAATCCCACAGGCAATGGACTCATAAATCACGAGTATTTCGGTCGGAAAAGCACTGGTTGAGTATTGATAACCATCTGATCCATATATATTTAAGAAACATTCGTAATTTCAATGATTCTAGTCCGATCACCCTGGATTTTGTGGAAATGTCGTTTCCGCTCAACCCTTCTCCGACAGCAGAATATTCAAGAACCGTGCGGTATTTTCAGGGTGATTACACTGCCAATGAAACCTATATCGATACGTTCTTGGGTTTTTATTCATTGAAGCTCGATGATCAGGTCTATCGATGTGTTAAACTTACTACCACTCGCAATGACAAACCCGGCCACCGTGTCGACACTTTTATCGACACCTTGTCAGGCTTTGTTGTCTATACCGAAATTTTTAAAGGAAACTCCCTTTTTGCTGTACAACGTGTCTCCCTCAACTATCAACAAGAATAACACGAAACTGGGGACAGACTTCTATAACTCGTTGAAATTAAATTGGACAGACAACTGTAAAATAACATTTAAAATAACATTAGATAAGTAAAACTGAGAGCTATTAAAAATAAAGCCCCGGAAACGATTAACGTTCTTTTGCCCAAATCGTGTAATGATCGCTTTGGTAAACGATATGCATATTTTTCGAGAGTAAAAAAGCATCGTCTAAAGGGAGTTCGTAATTCGGCTGAACAGCACCAACTTTATTCATAGCAAACGCCGTTTCCACCAGCGGCATCCAATACCGATGCGACTTCATCCTTATTTCACCAAATGGCAATTTTGACAATGTCCGGACAGCATCACGATACTCACCGCGCTCCATCATCTGCTGCATCCACAAAATCAAACCCCAGTTGTCCTTGAATCTGACGACCTTGATACGTTGAGCCTCCAAGCCAATAAAAGGATCGGAAATAATCCAATCATCCTCCGCCGTATTGTCGCGGATCGCTTTTCCAACTTCCGATATTTCTGTTCTAGAGATACCGGAAAACCCGTAATGTTCCGTCGAGCCGGTTCCCACAAGACCTTTTGGTAAATATAACTGAGCTCCCAAAACCCCTATAAGGATTGTCATCAGCGAGGCCAACACAGACCAATTGCCGCGAAGGTTGTTCGAATTCGTTGTCTCCAGATGATCATCCTTTTTCTTGGTCTTACGTTGCAAAAACTCCATCACTCCAGCCAAAAACATGCCCGAAAGAAGAGCTGCAGCGGGAAGTGTCGATAAAAGGTAATGAGGCCAAAAAGCACCTGATACAACCCAGAAAAAAACCAAATCTGCCGCAATCATAGCCGGCCATAACCAATTCCAGTCCGATTGGAGCCTGCGTAAAAACCATAATCCAGCCAACATCGGCGGCACCATGAACCCCAATTCTCCCCAAGTCCAATAGGCTTTAATATACCATGGCGCGACGAAGCCTTTGATAAAATGGAACCAGAAAATCTGATCCATATACAAACGCCCAAAAGCCAGTGAGTATCCTACCGATATCAAGCCTGCAAAAAAGGCGAAACCGCACAAAAGGTGAAAAGCGCGGCGCCATTCTTTTCGAACAAACCCCAAAAACACCAGGATGACGGCAAAAGAGACTATTGCCGTCTGTTTGCAGCCAAATCCGAAACCCATAAGCAACCCAGCCGAAAGAAATGACGATTTATCGGATTTTTTTCGGGTCATTAAATCCAGCGCTAGAAAGATCGCCAATGTTGCGAAGGTTTCACGTTCAAAAACATGGTATCTGAATACCAGAAAATGCCAGGAATAGAACATGGCGGCGGCGATGCCTGCTGCTGCAGAGTAAAACCTTTCGCCCAATCTGACAAGAATGATTGCCGTAACACAATAGGCGATAGCAGACATTATTTCCGGTATTCTGTAGGTGACATTAAAAATTGAGTATAACACGGCAATGAGCGACTCCAACAAAGGCGGGTTGACCTGCGCAAAATCTGCAAAAGGAACCATACCCTTCATTATAAGGAATGCGCCGTAAATATAATTGGGATCCTCGATGTGCACCTGTGGCGCAGCCAGCCGCAGCAAACGCGGCAAAACGATGAGTGTGCCGACGAAGAGCCATATGATTTTCGAGATCGATCGATTAGATGTCACAATGATTTTCCATCTTCAATCTTTTTAAAACATTCGCTTTTATCAATCTTCATCTTCTTCGTCAGGATCATCGTCGATACGTATCGGATGCCTGGGATCATCGGGAGGATACGGTGGTTCACCTGTCGGTCGGGATACGTCGCTGCCGGAATCTCCTTCGCCATTTTCAAGCATGTTCTGAACAGTTACCATCAAGGATAAACGCTCATTGACTCGATCCATCAAAGTTTCTGATTCCCAACTACCATTCGGCCGGAGAACTCCTGTTTTGTATCCTGTTAGAATTTCCAAGCCCTGATCGATGGTTTTAACAGGATAAATATGAAATTTATTATTTTTCACCGCTTGGACGACCTCGGCGTCAAGCTGCAAATCTTGAACGTTTTGATGAGGAATGATAACGCCTTGTTTGCCTGTCAGCCTTCTTTTTTTGCACAGCGAGAAAAACCCCTCGATTTTTTCGTTTACACCTCCTATCGGCTGGATTTCGCCGTGCTGGTTTACCGATCCGGTCACAGCGATATCCTGCCGTATTGGGACATCCGCCAGCGAGGCTAAAAGCAGATACAGCTCCGTCGACGATGCGCTGTCACCGTCGACACCGCTGTAAGATTGTTCGAAACATACCGACGCCGAAAAAGCCAACGGTTTTTCCTGGGCAAAACGTTTACGCAAAAAACCGCTCAAGATGGCAACGCCCTTATCGTGAATTTTTCCAGAAAGCTCAGCTTCTCTTTCGATGTTGATGATGCCCGATTTTCCAAAACTGATTGTCGATGTAATTCGGACAGGCATCCCGAACATATATTCTCCGTAATCATATACCGCCAACCCGTTAATCTGCCCCTTTTTAGAGCCTGTGGTATCGATCATGATCAGGCCATCCATAATATATTCACCGGCTCGCTCTTCAATAAGGCTGCGACGTTTTTTCTGTTCTTTTATGGATCGATCCACGTGCTCCCGGGCCACTACTTTGCTTTTCATCGTGTTTGCCCAATAGCTTGCTTCACGCGCCAAGTCGGCTATTTCCGAAAAGAGAGCCGATAATTTTTTCTGGCGGCCGGCCAGTCGGATCGATTCTTCGACAATTGCGGCGATCCCTGAGGATGTGAACGTCAACAGGTTTTCCCTTTTACTGAGATGCATTATAAAATTCGCGTAATTTTGGATATTTTTAGGCGTTCGAGGCATTTCATTGGTGAAATCCGCTGAAACTTTAAATATTTTCTTGAAATCGTCATCGTATTTAAAAAGAATGAGATAATGCTCTTTGTGGCCGATAAGAACCACTTTCAGGTCGAGTTGTATCGGTTCGGGTTTCAGGGCGGATTGCCCGAAAAACAACGCTTCCGGTGCCTCTATCTGAAGCTGTGAGTATTTGAGCGTGCGTTTCAGAGCGGTCCAGACGAAAGGCTCGGAAATCGCCTCCACCAGATTGATCACCAGAACGCCGCCATCCGCCCGCAGCAGGGAACCAGCTTTTATATTGGTAAAATCCGACGTCCAACCTCCAGATGGATCAAATTCTTTTTCAATCGTCCCAAACAAGTTTTTATAGTTTGGCGATGTTTCGATAATGACCGGTGGTTTTTTACTATCTGTATTATCCACCAACAGGTTGACTCTATACAACCTGAACGGGTCCTGCTCTTTACCTGCTCCTCTTATCATGAAGGGCAGTTTTGGCGAATCATCATCTTTTTTGATAAAAATATAGATGTTGTCCAACGTGAAATTTTGGATTTCATTCAAATAATCTTGAACCTGTTTATCAGGATATTTTTCCCGCATATCGTTCACGTACGATTCGACACAGGGAAGCCCGATTTTCACGACCAGCTTCTCCTTCTCTTCCTGGAGTTCGTGTTCTATTTTTCTTCCCTTCGACAAAACGCGGTCCAGTTTTGACCTGATTTTCGGATAGCTGTTATTCAATTCTTCGGCCTTGCCCGAATCGAATTTTCCTTCTTCGACAAGTTTATCCAAATCATCGAACGATATTGGAGTTTTATCCATCAAAGGCAGTAAGTCAGGCCTTGAAAAATTCCCCATCTGTATTTGCACAACAGCGAAACCCGTCTCATTGGCTTCTTTCTCAAACTCCTTGAAAATCGCTCGTTGACGCTCTCTGAATTTTTCCGTCAACGCCTCCAGTTTGCTCTTAAATTTATCGCTTTCGAATATCCCTGGTATTTGCTCCTGAAACTTCGCCAGAAGCCGTTCCATATCTTTCTGGAATTTTTTCCCTTGTCCTGCCGACAATCTGATCAGTCTAGGGTAATCAGGCTCTTTGAAATTGTGTACATATAACTTGTCGTCCGGACGGCCGTTTTTTTGGTCTATCGAGGTCAGAATTTTTCGCACGGTGGTGGAACGACCGGTTCCCACCAAGCCGGAAACAAATATATTGAATCCTGGCTGTCGGATACCCAGGCCCGTCCTGATCGCTTCGATCGCTCGTTCCTGCCCGATGATTTTCTGTTGTGAGGATTGACGCTCCGCTTGGGCGATATCAAATCCATCGTCCGGGCAATGCCATCGTAGCGCTTCCGGCTCAAGAGATTTTGGAAGTTTTGTCAATGGTTTTAAGGCTTTCGATTGATTTTTTACTTTCGGCATGATTTTCTCCCTGTTGTGCCGATGACGTCCTGCCACCTGACCGCATCATTATACCTTATTTGCGGAATTTCGCACTTTTTCTGTTTTTTTTCGGACCTCTAGGTTTTTGGGAGTCTATCCCTTAAGTTAGTTAGTTCTGAGTCCTGAATACTGAGTGCTGAGTGAGGGCTTTTGGACTGATTTTAATTGATGAGAATTCTAAATCAATTTTGAAGGCTATGGGTTTTGAATTCTGAAACTCGGTTATTCATTGAAACTCCCCCCACCTTCCCACTTCCGCCTCACCCCTCTATTTCCAGTTGTCTGTCACCAAATTTACTTTCAATGAGTTAAATGAGTTACCGGTGTCTGTCCCCAAATTAAGTTCTGAGTCCTGAGTACTGAGTGAGGGCTTTTGCGCTGGATTTAATTGATGAGACTTCTAAATCAATTTTGAAGGCTATGGGTTTTGAATTCTGAAACTCGGTTATTCATTGAAACTCCCCCACCTTCCCACTTCCACCTCGCCCTCCTCGTTTCCAGTTGTCTGTCACCAAATTTACTTTCAATGAGTTACCGTCCCCAGAGCACTACGGACAATAAGGCAGTTTGTCCAACTGATCGTGATTCAGAATATGGTATTGATATCCTTGTTCGGTCAAAAACAATTGCCTGTTGACGGCGTATTTCTGATCGATGGTTTCTCGAGTAACTAAAGAATAAAACCATGCGGTTTTCTGATCGGTCTTCGGGCGCAAAATCCGGCCCAGCCTCTGCGCTTCTTCCTGGCGGGATCCAAATGTTCCCGAGACTTGTATGGCTACGCCGGCACAAGGAAGATCGATAGCAAAATTTGCAACTTTCGACACGATCAAGACCGGTTCTTCACCTATTCTAAAAGCGTCATATAATTTTTCACGAACGGCATTAGGAGTTCGACCGGTTATCAAAGGAGCCTTCAAACGCTCCGCAATCATCTTTAATTGGTCCAGATATTGCCCGATAACTAAAATATTTTCGCGCTTATGCAGACCGACAAGGTATTCGATAATTTCAATTTTTGCCGGGTTCGATGCGGCAACACGATACTTTTCCCTTCGCGAGGACAATGCGTATTCCATACGCAGATGCTCCGGCAGCGGCAAGCGGATTTCAACACATTCCGCCTTGGCAATCCATTTCTGCTCCTCCAATACCTTCCAGGGAACGTCATACTTTTTCGGCCCGATCAAACTGAAAACATCCTCTTCTCTGCCGTCTTCCCGAACCAGCGTCGCGGTCAATCCCAGTCTTCGCATCGACTGAATTTCCGCTGTAAAACGAAAAACGGGAGCCGGCAGCAGGTGCACCTCATCATAAATGACCAAGCCCCAATTTTTTTTGTTGAACAAGTGCATATGGACAAAATCGTCCTCTTTGTTACGCCTATACGTCAATATCTGATAAGTGGTGATCGTGACCGGTTTGAATTCTTTTAGCTCCCCGGAGTATTCACCGATATCGGACGGCCGAAGATTGGTTTTATCCAACAGCTCATCTCTCCACTGATGCAAAGCGGCTGTGTTCGTCACAAGAATCAGTGTATGCTCTTTGACTCTGGCCATCACAGCCATACCCACCATGGTTTTTCCGGCGCCGCAAGGTAAAACCACCACGCCGCTCCCGCCCCGGGTCGATCCGCCCGCCCAATAACTGTCCGCCGCTTCTTCCTGGTAATACCGAACACTCAGCGGCTCCCCAAGCAACGTCTGCTCATTCAGTTGTATCGGTAACGGTTTTCCCGATTGATACCCGGCCGTATCTTCGACCGGTAATCCTTGACGGATCAACGCTTGTTTCAAATGGCCTCTTCTTGATCCATCTACGATTATGGCACGCGCATCCCGCTTGCGTATGGCATATTCCAAAAACCAAGGCTGATTCATCAGCTCGATCAATAAAATTTCATCTTGACTGGTCAGCAACAACGTCTGCGGATCATCAGGATTTTTTTCGAGCTGCAGTTGACCATACCTTACAAAATAATCCCGTATCTCAAACAGAATATTCTCGGGAACCGCAAAGCGGCTGAACGAATTCAGAATGTCGATAATTTTCTCAACATCCACCCCGCACGCCGCAGCATTCCACAACGAGAGCGGCGTTATTCGATACGTATGGATGTACTCGGGGCTTTTAACCAGTTCGGCAAACAATGACAGCCCATCTCTCGCTGCTTTGAACAAAGGACTGTCCGTATGCAGCAAAATAGACCTATCGGATTGGATAATAAGCGGTTTATTCGATTGAAGCACGTTACATCAAATATCCGGTGAAACAACCGGCCTTAAATACTGCGACATCGCCCATGGCACATGAAATTCAGGATGTTCAACTTTTATCAGCATAATGAGCTGATCGATTATGCTTTGCTCATAAAAACAACAATACTCCACCATCCATTTAACAGTAACGGGCGCTGTTGACACTTTGGTTTCCAGAAGGGAGTTCCATTCCTGACTCTTTAATGACTCGATAAATGCAGTCACCATCATATAATGCTTGAAAAACATTTCTGAAAACGCCACTGGTCCGGTGTCCATCGGCAAATAATCTATCTTTCTGAATCGTTGTTCTGCTTCCGGCAGCTTAAAAGCATAACGCTCGATCGAGTTGCAAATATTCAAATGCACCTTGTCCAATTTTTGAACCAATTCAATCGGTGCTTCTTGCCGATCGCCCATTGATATGGGAGTGTTGAGAATCTCCCATCCCGCGCGCTGCAAGAGTCTGTGCAAACGATTTCTGAGATACCTGCGCCAGCTTATAATTGCTTCCAAAGAACTCATAATCAACCTGGAATAAACCTCCGTGGTTTTCTCTGTAATCTTAATGAAAAACCTGTAGAATGCAAGCATTTCAGATCGCTATCCGGTATGACGCTCCGTTCATCGCTGCCAAACGGATAAAATAGTGTCTGTAGGAAAAATCATTTCTTCTGGTATGATAAAGATTATGAAGATCGTTCGTTTTGGAACATATTTAAAAAAGTGTTTTGGTGAGCGTGTTCAAAGAGTTTCACTCCATGCAGGATTGACCTGCCCAAATCGCGATGGTTCAGTCGGTACGGGAGGCTGCATTTATTGTGACAATGGATCGTTTCATCCTGGTTTAAAAGAGGGAATCAGTATCTCCGACCAAATTATAGAAGGTATGGCTAGGGCAACCAAACGCTACGGCGCGAATAAGTTTCTCGCCTACTTTCAGACGTTTTCCAATACCTATGCTGAGCCTGCTACACTCCGATCGCTTTACCAGGAGGCGCTCGCGTTCGACCAGGTCGTCGGTCTCATGATCGCCACCAGACCGGATTGCATCGATGCTGAAATTGTACGGCTTCTTGAAGAGTTCTCGCGGCACACAATGTTATGGGTCGAGCTGGGTATACAAACCATGCATGACTCAACGCTGCAGCGCCTAAACAGAGGCCACACCAGGCGGCAGACCGAGCATGCCGTCCATTTGCTTCGGAAAGCCGACTCAATACATACCGCCTCGCATATCATTCTGGGCCTGCCGGATGAGTCGAAACAAGACATGATGCAAACAGCGGACTGGTTCCGAGATTTGGGCATAGAAGCTGTCAAACTCCATCATCTCCACGCCGTGCGCGGTACGCGCCTTGAAAATATGTACCGTTCCGGTGATTGGCAACCGTTAAAAGCAGATGAATATATCGACCTGGCCGCTGCTTTTCTCAGGCGGCAAAATGACGGTTTGATCATTATGCGTCTTGTAGCGGAATGCCCCGATGCCGTTCTGGTAGCTCCTCGTTGGCCCCAAAGCAAAATGGAAATCGAAAACGCCATTGTAAGCACTTTGAAAGATAATGGTATATTGACAATATAAGGAGACTTTTTACGTATGCCTCAACGACACACAGCAGCAATTATTTTGGGTGGAGGGAGGGGAACCAGGTTACAGCCGCTCACACGAGAGCGCGCCAAACCTGCGGTTCCTATAGCCGGCAAATACAGGTTGATCGATATCCCCATCAGCAACTGTATCAACTCCGATATCAATCGAATATTCGTTCTAACCCAGTTTTTGTCTGCATCACTTCATCGCCATGTCTATGACACATATAAATTTGACGGCTTCTCCGGCGGATTCATCGAATTGCTGCCGGCAGAACAGACGTTGACCCAAAACGACTGGTATCAAGGAACCGCCGATGCGGTCAGACGGCAGCTGCTTGAAATCAAAAATGCCGGTGCCGATACTGTGATTGTTCTAGCTGGAGATCATTTGTATCGTATGAATTACAAGAATCTGATCGCATATCATCAGAAAAAAAATGCGGATATCACTATTTCGACAACCCATGTTGCCCAAGATGACTGCCGTCGGTTCGGCATCATGAAAATCAACTCAAGCGGAAAAATTGTAGATTATCATGAAAAACCGACTGATCGAAGCATTCTGCAAACACTTGCCATAGGATCAGATCATGATAAACCCTACATTGCATCGATGGGTATCTATACATTCAAAATGGCTGTTCTGGAAAAGCTTCTTGTTCAAACAACGGGCAAGGACTTCGGCAGCGAAATAATTCCGGAAAATATACATAACTATAATGTGTTCGCTTATCCATTCGAAGGCTACTGGGAAGATATCGGAACCATCAAATCCTTTTTCGATGCCAATATAGCCCTGACACAGCCCAACCCACTGTTCAATTTTTACGAGCGGCACCATCCGATTTTCACACGTTCTCGTTTTCTTCCACCTTCACGTGTCCGGAACTGCACTATTGAAAACTCCATTCTAACAGAAGGATCACGCTTGGGAGAAGCTTCGATCGTGAACTCGATCATAGGCCTGCGTGGCGTGGTCAGGAGCGAATCACGCCTTCATTCCGTCGTCATGATGGGTGCAGACTATTATGAAATGAATGTGGATTTCGAGCACAATGAAAGACTGGGAATTCCACATCTCGGTATTGGAAATCGATGTATCATCGAACGAGCGATCATCGATAAAAACGCTCGTATCGGTGATGATGTCATTATTTCGGATAAAAAAGGCCAACCGGACTCCGAACACGGTTTTTGTGTCATCAAAGACGGGATTACCGTCATACCTAAAAATGCCGTTATCCGAGCGGGAACTGTATTGTAATCGAGTTACCCTGAACTTCGATTCGTTGTTTGTCGCAAAAATTAATTAAACCTTTTTACCCTCATTTTGATCATACAGAGTAGACGGAGAATGATTCGCCGTTTTTTTTGGAAAGGAAGGTAAAAATGAAAAAATCACTTTTAATCGCTCTATTGATAGCAGTTGGATCTCTTTCAATGGCTTCAGCCGGGAATCATGGATGTGGATCAATGCGTGGGGCCAATTCGGATGGAGCCGAATCTTGTATGCAACCGTTGATGATGATGCCATGGGAAAAAGTCATAAAATTGGCTGACGAGATCAAACTCGATAAAACTCAATTGGATGCCATTGAAAAGGCCAGAAACTCTTTAGAAGAACAAAATGATGCACTTTTCGAAGAAATGGCTGATTTGAGATCAAAACTACATGAAACTATGACTCAGCTTGAGAATGCCGATTTGGAAACAGCGCTTGACTTGTCGAACAAACTGAGTGAATTACGAAATCAACAACGTCAAAACAGAATTAAATCGATTTTCGAACTGAAAACTATTCTTACACCTGATCAACATGAACGATTGAGAGAATTACTTCGTGAAAATAGACATGGATGGTCTGGCCAAAGATGCTTTTTCGAAAATAGACCAGACAAAATGAGGGGTTGTTCGTCCAAAGAAGAAGCTGCCCCAAAACAACGAACCGGCCGCAGAATGAGTGGCAAAATCTGATAACCTGTCAAATACGCTTTAAAATCCCTCCTTTTCCAAAACAGAAAAGGGGGGATTTTTCGACCTCTTTGCTGGGTCTTTACCTATCAACATTAAAAAATAATTATATTTAGATGGTTAATCCTTATTTGAACAATTGTTGACTAAGTTGTCGGCTCATCTTTTTCACAACAATTGAATTCTCAGTTAATTAGATGACAGATAGAGGTAAGTGAAAACTTGTT
Source organism: bacterium (assembly GCA_049652745.1). Lineage (GTDB taxonomy): Bacteria > CSSED10-310 > CSSED10-310 > CSSED10-310 > CSSED10-310 > JBASEY01. The sequence continues at coordinate 40,628 of JBASEY010000009.1, forward strand.
TTTATCGTTTTTTCTGATGTGTTACCGATTTATGCACATTGTGTGGTTGAAGACTTGTCAATAGACTCAATTAAGCTGATTAGGTTGAAAAATGCCGATCAAGCCCCAAAAAAATAAACATGATATAAACAGAAATAATTCTTATTTAAAAACAAGTTAAATAGCTTTTCATCATTTTAACAGCTCCTATTAATGCTCCTAATTCAATCAATCAAGATCATATATTATTCGCAATTACCAGTGCGGCGTTTGATAGAGTACAGAGATGGTCCCCAAAAACCAGACCATGCGTTAAGTTAGTATTGGCATATGATTCCCTAATCAGATAAAGTGAGGAGCTATGAAACAGCACAGACGAAAACACAGTGCAGAATTTAAGGCACGGGTA
>JBASEY010000010.1:0-24079 GCA_049652745.1 bacterium
TTAGTATTGGCATATGATTCCCTAATCAGATAAAGTGAGGAGCTATGAAACAGCACAGACGAAAACACAGTGCAGAATTTAAGGCACGGGTAGCTCTGGAGGCGGTCAGGGGGATCAAGACGATCAATGAGATAGCCCAGGAGTATGAGATTCATCCCATCCAGGTGAGTCAGTGGAAGAAGGAATTGTTGGATCGATTACCAGAAGTCTTTGATCGAAAAGGCGGCAAAAAGAATCAGGACCCGGAGCGAGAGCAGGAGCATCTGCATCAGAAGATTGGTCAGTTGACCATGGAGGTGGACTGGCTCAAAAAAAAATGCAAACAACTCAATCTGCCGATCGATCGAAGATGATCGAGAAAGGGATTGGGATAAGTGTGCGTCGACAATGTGAGCTATTGCACGTGTCACGGTCGAGTGTATATGCGCCGAAAAAGGGAGAAACGGAGGAGACGATTCGGATTATGCATGTAATAGATCGGATTCATCTAGAGGACCCCAGTGCCGGTGCCCGTCGGATGGTTTTATATCTTAAGCATGTTGGTTTTGGGCGGATCAATCGGAAACGGGTTCGACGGTTGATGAGAGTGATGGGGATTACCGCGCTCTATCCTCGGAAGCGAACGACGCGTCCTGGTGGTCCATCAGGTGTTTATCCTTATGCTTTAAAAGACGTGAAGATCGATCATTCGAACCAGGTATGGTGCGCCGATATCACGTATGTTCCCATGCATCGGGGATTCATGTATATGGTAGCGATCATGGATTGGTATTCCCGAAAAGTGTTGTCCTGGGCTCTATCCAATACGTTGGATACGCGGTTTTGTGTCTTAGCGTTGAAGAAAGCGATTCAGATAGCCGGCTGCGTTCCGACGATCGTCAATACGGATCAGGGAAGTCAGTTCACGTCAGAGGACTGGATCACTCCGTTGAAACAAAAGGGCATTGTCATTAGCATGGATGGGCGTGGACGCTGGTTGGATAATGTCGTCGTCGAACGCTTCTGGCGAACGATTAAATATGAGGATATTTATTTGAAATCCTATGAAACCGGAAGGGAACTGGAAAAAGGCATAAGTGCATTCATTAATCGTTACAACACGCTTCGTCCGCATCAATCACTCAATGGTAACACACCAGATCAGGTGTATCGGGAAATGACATGGCAAGCAGCTTGAAAAAGAATATGAACCGAATCATATACCATAACTTAATTCAACAATACCGTGGTTTGAAAATGGGGACCACTTCAGTTGTAAAAGAATCGGAGGCAATATGGGACAAAGCTATGAATTGAATATGAAACCAAGATTCGTTATTTTTGTAATTATATTGCTTCTTATAGTAAGCATAATTTGTACAATCATATATATTTCAAATGCTTTATTTGCTCGGACTTCTCAAATGGAAGTCAACAGGGTGATTTTCATCCTAATATTATTTCTATCAGTTTTCATGGAAATCTATCTAATCAGATATTTAACTAAAGTATTATCTATGAAAATCATCATCGAAGAAGAAGGTTTTCGAATTGGAAAAGGTAAACTTCTAAAATGGTCAAGTATAGAAGAGGTCAAGATTATCATTGATGGAAAGCAAGTTCCTAGTTCTGGTATCCTGCGATATAAAGAGTCAGGGAAGACAAAAAAATTGAGAATTCCTTCTGGGATGGTGTCGTCAACAAACAATCCGGATCTATTATATCGTTTGGTTGAAGAGATGCAGGGGAAAGGTCAAGGAGATACAATCAAAAAAATCAAGGAGGATTTTGAAGGACAGGCATTGACACATCGTATTCTAGCCATCTTTTATATTACCATTGCCGCTTTAATTGCTATAGGTCTGTTGATCGATTTTCAATCATTTGCAGCAATAAAAATATCGATTTTTTCGAAGGATATAAATACTGAACTGTTGATTCTATGGATAATTCCTCTTCTTTTGCTGTTTTCTGGATATGAGTATTTAAAGTTTCGAAAAATAAAAAACAAATCACGTTAAAAAATAAAATTGTGATATTGTGACCGTCCATTGAGTTATCCCTTCTTGGGGGCATGTGGTCGGCCATTAAAATTTCCCCACTTTTTGGCCAATAAGATTCCCCACTTTGGAGGATGCCAAGGTGTAATCTCTGTGTCAAGGAGCTCTCAGGTGGTAGAGGTGGGCGGCATGCCGCCCCGGCCCGGTTTTTTCCAGCGGTCATTCAGATTCCCCGGTTAGTTGAAATTATTCTATTAATCGTCTGATCCATAGTGTTTTTCTTCTACTTTTTTAATTCATCTTTGATGGAAAGGGTGTTTAAAGAGATTCGACGACGCACCCGAGTTGTCGGCATCTTTCCCAACCAGGATTTGTATATCCGATTGCTTACTTGCTGCCTTATTGAATACTCAGACGATTGGTTGACGAATCGATACCACATCCAGGAAGAGAGAATTCTCAGATTAAAAGAAAGCCTTGAAACTGTAGAGGCATGAGGGTGTCAAAGAGATTTTACGGAAAAATGTAATATCGTTTGTTATTCTGTTCACTGTGTCAATTTTGATTCGTTTTTTGAGGTTTGCCCGTCACCGAAAATGATGGTTACACCTTCTTTTGTTGTTTTCTCAAAGAGAATATCCCAATCGATTTTGTTATCCAGGCTGAATTCGAACATAAGGCCATTCAAATACTGCCAGTTATTACCCTGTTTTATACCAACGTCACATTCTCCTTCTAGAATCAAGTTCAACTGATCTTGTTCACTAGCAACTGACAACAGTAGCGCTGTCAGCTTTTTTATAATTTGGGCGCGATTGGATCCTAAAACCATAGACAATTCATCTTCTTTCTCAACTTGGTTGGAAGCTTTACCAGGCAAGTAAAGTTCCTGAACCTGGGATGTGCCTATCAGAATTTTTTCACCGGTTTTGGGAATTGCTAAAATTTTAAACTTACCTGATCTGAGTTTGACGTCGAACTCGTTATTGTTCCTGAATATCAAACTGACTTTAACGATTACTTCTGCGCCATTGTCTTCAAGTGCAATAGATTTGATGTCTCCAATTTCAAAAGCATCTAGGCCGGGAATCTGTGCCATGGCTGGAAATACGAACGCCAGAATAAACATCATTTTGGTAATAAAATTTAACATTCTACCCCTTTCTTCTCGTGTGTCGCTGTGTCAAAATAATCTTCTCAGATTAACAAAATCAATATTATAACTGATTCCCCTCTATGTCAATATGAGTAAGGCATCTAACCTAAACAAATTATTTTAGTAAATTTTGAATGCAGGATTGAGAGAGACATATTTATCCAGACATTCCAGCTTTCGCCCAAATCGAGCTTATCTTGAAACCCAGATATTTCAGGAACGTGCAAAGGCTTGCGCTATGATCCGCCGAAGACAGGCAATAGCTCGTCTTAGGCTTTCAGCATGCTTTCCGGCGACTTCCGGTCGCCAAAAATCCTGGACATATTCGACCATTCTTGAAACGTAAGCAGGCCCTTCCGATCTGCCGCTGCCTTGCCGCGGTACCATGTCCTTCCGGATGGCCTTTCGCCGGGAACGGCTTGCGAGATAGATCAGTTTTTCTTTAGGATTTTTCAGTTTTTCAGGATCTTTAGGGACAATAGCAATGCTGATGCCAAGAAAAGAGGCCAGAGTATCCGCATCCGCCATCAACCATGACTCGACTTCTCGCACTGCCACACGAAAACAGAGATATCGGGAGGGGTTAGGTACCGAATGCATACAGAATGGTGGAGGACATTCTGCATCATTGTCAAGGTCGATCAGAACCAGCCATGGCCAGATTTTAGCCGCATTGTTAAAACCTTGAATTTTTTGCTGAAGAAAGTTTTTACCTTTTTTCCCGTAAATTGTGCCCGGTTTACCGCCCGCTTCGATGATGAGTTTTTGAGCTACTGCGTCATCTATAATTCCCTCCACCGCCGCATGGATAACCAAGGATCCGTCGTCCATATCAGAAATCCGCAAAAAGCGTTAATTGTGACGATTGCTCAGGCCGTGTTTTGGGAATTACGATATCAGCAAGAGAAAGCCCGTTTTGAAGAAGGGTTTTTATGTCCTCAAACCTGGAGGCCGCGGTTACCGTAGTGCCTTCCTTATCGGGAATGAAAAGCAGCGTTTCATCTAGACCGATACCTGAGTCTTCAAGCAGGTCAGGAGAATGGGTACTAATGAGAATTTGTCTTGCCGTACGGCGCTGAATACGGGCAAACATTTGTGGCAACATCCGGACAATTTCAGGATGAAGAGAAAGCTCGGGTTCTTCAAGAAGCAGCGGACCGCTTCCCTCTAATAGCGCCCATAGAAGACCCATAAGCCGCAAGGTACCATCTGAGAGTTGTTCCTCAGTCTGCCATGCCCCCTGTGGCCGCCAATGCTGGAATTTGCCCCGCAAATGCGGCGTACCACGATTATCACGTTCAAGCCCAATCTCTTGCAGATGAGGAACCGCAACACGAAGAACGTTCTTTATTCGACGTAATCGCGCGCTACGAGTCTTTTCAGGTGTTTTTGCGATCTGCTCCAGGAAATCGCCGCCAAACGGGTCATCAGATCGGCCAATAGAGCGATCCGGCTCCCTCACAAGCTGAGGGACAATATGGAGATAATGAATAGAAGAAAAAAATGTTGTCAAATCACGAAAGGGACGATTCACATTTACCTGCTCAAGATGGGTCTGTGACAATCTGGCTTCATCGTCACGGTCTTCATTAGAAGGACGGTTTAAAAGGACTTTGCTGTTGCAGGTCACGCGTTCCTCTCGAATGATAGGACGTCGCTGTTTGTTTTGGTTGAATGTGATCTCATATTCCCATTTTGAAGCATCATCCGGGCTCATTAGTTCAACAAGTAACCCGACATCTGAATTGCGTCGAGCAGCCAGACAACGAAGGGTTATAAGACCACCGCGGCGCTCGATGGATTTCTGAAACCCGCCACCAGGTGAAGCGAGATCTCTAAGGAACCGGAACGCATCCAAAAAATTCGATTTTCCAGAAGCATTCGGCCCCACCAAAAACGTTCGATCCTGAATGGCTACATCTGCATTGACGAAATTTTTCCAATTCCTGAGAACTAAACGATTAAGTATCAAATTCCTGCTCATGGCGTTCCTATTATATATATTTCACGCATGCTTGTCATTACTCTCTTTATTACCCTCTTTTAAGGGTATCACTTCTTTTATCTCTGGAGCTGAATCTTTCATGTTTTATTCTGAATTCACACTATTACTACGAGCCACGAAAATCGAAAGAATTTTACGAAGCATGCTTCGAATTGAAGCATGGGTATAAAGCATTTTTTTTGGAGATTGATCAGGTGTTTTCAAGAGTTTGCGAAGGGAATTGGGCTCATAAATCGGGTTTTTACATTTGCATCGGGTCATTTTCAGCATCCACGCAATTTTGGAAACCTTTTTCATTTATTCCGATTCTACTTTAATTTGAGTGATTACATCACATCCTTTCATCGATGATATAAGACATCACCTGATCCGCAGTTTCCCTGTCGCGTTTATCGCCTATCATCAGTTCCAGATACGTTTGAATAGGAGATGCCCATAGAATTCCTTCTGACTCGAAAGGATCGAAATAAACCGGCTCTTCAGATGTTTCGATCAATTCTATATTCGGAAACCTGTCGGTTCTATCAGCCGGAATATGCTCTAAAAAAGATGAAATCTGTGGACAGTAAAAAGAAATCATATCACCTCGCTGCATGACCGCATACTTTGAAACCGAGGATAATCCGGTCACGATCAAGGGTATTCCTGCTTGGCACACTTTCATGAAAAGGTTATTGAGTATACTGGCAGGATTACCATTAACCTTTAATTGAATCCGATCTGTGACCTTCGGTTTTATATAATTATCCGTTAGTTTTTCCATAAGTTTTTTCGGTTGTAAAAGGCGGATCAAATCCGTTCTATCGATGATCAAATCATCCTCCAGAGTCTTTAATGATTTCGACACTGTTGCAAGACTCATGGGTGTTTTGTTCCAAAGGTTTACCAACAGATTGCGTTTGTTGATTTCATCACGGAGCTTCTGAACACTGTCAAACTCGTTCAGTGATAAAAACATCCTACTTACCATGGAGCTGTTTCTACGATAGATATTCTTGATCGGGGCATTAGATGGAAATCGATTCTTCTGACCACTCCGGAATATCAGTAACCTATCCGGCACGATGACAAGCCCATTCCCGCTCAAGTCCATTCCGCTGATTTAAGTTGCTCGATGATTTTCTCTTTTGTGGTCATTTTCCTAAAATCCCCTGTTTTCCTGATCAAGAAAACAGCATGATTCAGGAAAATGTTAAGCGCTATTCTTAGCGCTAAGGTGCATTTCGATCACACGAAACTCTATTATAGTCTTCCTTGTAACCAAGGGGCTTTTACCTTATCGTGGCCTGGGCTCCGGCAGCAGACGGGCGATCGGTGCCTGGCCGCGGATTGATTTTGTTGAAGATCCTGATGGCTGCCTTTTTACCGCAACAGTACATCGAACTCCAGCTGACAAACTAAATGTGACGCCTGATTCACCAACCATGTCGGTAAAGAATCGAGAAAGCGTCGGGAAAGAGCCCGGAAAGTGTCGGGAAAACACCATAAAACCGTCGGTAAAGCGTAAGAAAAGTGTCGGGAAAACATCTAGAATAATCCTGGACACCTGCCAAAAGAACAAAGATATCACCATTCCGGAAATAGCCGCTTTGGCCGGTGTGACCGAACGATCGATAGAACGGAATATCCAAAAACTCCAAGCGGGTGGACTGTTGCAGCGTGTAGGCGGGAGAAAAGAAGGATATTGGAAAGTGCTGGATGAGGCTCTAGAACTGCTCGACAAGTGATTGAAATCTGTTTTTAACCATCAAAAACATGGTTTTTCAATTATCATGAATAACAAAAAACCGATATTGAAAATTTTTATCCGGATAATTCTGAGATGATGATAAAAAACACTGTCACTGCAAAAGGATTGATTTTAAAAGCGCTTTACAGCAATAGTCAATAATTGTAAATTATGTATTTGATATGAGGTGTGTTAGGATAATCGTTGCCTTAAGACCGGAAGGGTGTGTTTAACGGATGAACCCCCAGATGATGCTAATGAAAATCAAAGATTTGTCTTCCTATTTGAAAATGCCTAAATTATTGTTTAATAAGCGTGCTCGGAAAGGAAAACGCGACGGGTCACACATTGTCTATCGACTTGGGCTCAAACATGTACAGAAAGCTTGTAAAAAGAATCGTTTCATAGGTTTTGCTCATGGAGTCGTCGGCAAGTGGCAGGAATGTGAATATTCGTTTTTTGGAGGAACGTTGCTTTGAATGTTAAGGAACTGATGGAACAGATTGCCCTGGGAGAGGACAGTACTCGGCAGTTCAAAGAGGATGTCCGCAATGCAGAATCGTTGGGCTCGGAAATGGCAGCTTTTGCCAATGCCGAGGGTGGTCGCATTTTTATCGGTGTCGCAAACGATGGTTCTCCTAAAGGGCTTGTAATGGAAGATGTGAACCGGATCAATCAACTCATCAGCAATGCAGCCAGTCAATTGGTTCGCAGTCCATTGACAGTGCAAACAGAAAATGTGCCCATTGGCAATAACAAAATCGTGATAGTTCTAAAAGTTCCTAAAGGGATCGACAAACCCTATTTCGATAACAAAGGTGTCATTTGGTTGAAGGTTGGCGCTGACAAGCGGCGAGTGAACTCCAAGGAGGAACTTCGCAGGCTTTTCCAGATTTCCGGTCAGTTTTATGCTGATGAAATGCCTACCAAGGCAGGAGTGGAAGCGCTGGACAAGCTATTGTTTCGTGATTTTTTTCGTGATGTTTATGAACGTAATTTACCTGAAGAACCTTTAGATTTGTTGCGCTTATTGCAGAACATGAACCTTGCCACTGAGACGGGTTTTTTGAATTTGGCCGGGCTACTGATGTTTGCTGAGTTTCCAGAACGATTCGCGCCTCAGTTTGTGGTCAAAGCAATTCGTTACTTTGGAAATAATATCCATGCGACGGATTATCTGGATACAGAAGATTTTGGCGGGCCGCTAAAAAAAATCTTCGATGATGCATTAGGCTTTATCATGCGGAATCTTCACAAAGTACAGAACGGCCGAAGCGTGAATGCGCCAGGATTACCTGAAATTCCCAAAATCGTCTTTGAGGAGCTGTTGGTGAACGCTTTAGTACACCGGGATTACATGGTGAGCGCGCCAATTCGGTTATTTATTTTCGATAACCGTATCGAAATTGTCAGCCCAGGGCATCTACCCAACAATTTGACTGTGGAAAAAATTCTGTCAGGGATTTCGAATATCCGGAATCCTATAATAGTCTCCTTTGTAGCCAAGGGACTTTTACCTTATCGTGGTCTGGGTTCCGGCATCAGGCGTGCGATCGATGCCTGGCCGCGAATTGATTTTACTAACGATCCTGATGGTTGCCTTTTTACTGCTACAGTATATCGAACTCCAGCTGACAAACTAAATCTGACGTCTGATTCACCAACCATGTCGGTAAAGAATCGAGAAAGCGTCGGTAAAGAATTGAAAAAACGTCGGGAAAGCACCATAAAACCGTCGGTAAAGCGTAAGAAAAGTGTCGGGAAAACATCAAGAATAATCCTGGACGCCTGCCAAAAGAACAAAGATATCACTATTCCGGAAATAGCCGCTTTGGCCGGCGTGACCGAACGATCGATAGAACGGAATATCCAAAAGCTTCAAGCGGATGGGCTGTTGCGGCGAGTGGGCGGAAGAAAAGATGGATATTGGAAAGTGCTGGATAGGGCTCTGGAACTGCTTGACAAGTGATTGGAATCTGTTTTAACCATCAAAATCATGGTTTTTCAATTATCACGAATAACAAAAAAACCGATATTGAAAATTTTTATCCGGATAAAACTGATGATGTGATCAAAATGGTTACACGTAGTTCACGCCTGTTTTCTTCAAAATCGAGTAACAAGCCTCGTTAAAAAATGACAAAGAGACAAAAGAATATCCTATTCAACAAACCTCTCTGAAAAGAAGCATGTTATTAAAACAGCGAGAAATTCGGCCCTGAACATCGTATCCTCAGTATTAACATGAGTAAGACATTTCCGCCTTTTAAATTAGTGTTGTTAACTAAGAGCATGATATTGGAGGGAAGAAATTGGAAACAGTTGAAAATCAAGTCATCTGGTACAGAGCATATTTCACATTTGCCTGATTAAATCAAAAACATTATATTTTTGATGGTGAAAGGTGTTATAACAGAAAAACGAATCAGGTCAAAAATTAGAAAAAAATGGAGTCCCTTTAACGTATGCGTTTAGATGAGATAAAAAAAATAGCCGAACCGGCATGTAAAGAATTCGGCGTAGATCGATTGTATGTTTTTGGATCTACAGTTCGAGGAACGCGAACAATAACAAGCGACCTCGACTTTCTGGTGGAATTCAAAAATCCTAGTGATCAACCTGCAAAACGATTCTTTGGTCTTCTGCACCGCTTAGAGGATTCGTTTAAGTGCAAAGTTGATTTATTGACGCAAAGCGGGTTGAAAAATCCATATTTTAAGCGACACGTTCACGCTGAAATGGTAATAGTTTATGAAGGATGAACTGCTGGCTCATCTTCACGATATCCGTGAAGCGGTTTTAGCCATCAAGACATTCATCGAAGGAAAATCATTCGGAGAGTATCTCGATGATGATCTACTCAGGAGTGCAGTAGAGAGGAAGTTTGAAATTGTCGGAGAAGCTCTTAATAGAATAAAAAAAGTAAGTCCGGATATTTTGGAACGAATCCGTGATCATCGAGATATCATTTCTTTCAGAAATATTTTAATTCATGGCTATGACAGTATTGATGATCGCATTGTATGGAGTATTATCGCAGAGGACCTTGATCGTTTGTTGGAAGATGTTAATGAGCTTTTTGAATGAGCATAGGTTATCAAGCATGCGAATGAACTGCCCTCTGTATAAGTGATCGAAAAATGCTGTAGATTAATTTGATATTTTTAGGTTGATGGAAAGTGATGATTTAGAGTTATGCGTGGATTTATTGCCAACACACATCACGATTGGTTTGATTTCCTTGCAAAGGAAGTTTTCTGGGAGGAGGTCAATTTTTGGAGTCCCTCAGATTATTACGCTTTCCGTGGTGGGCCTGGGAGCCCTTTCTTCTTTAAGCTGAAATCACCCAGGAATGTTATTGGTGGTTTTGGAATTGTTGCGCAGTTTGAAAAGCTGCCGGAGTGGTTGGCTTGGGAGTGTTTTGAAAGAGGAAACGGCGCGCCTTCTTTGGACGTATTCCAAGATCGACTCCAAAAGCTTAGGAGCAGTAATAAAATTCAAAATAGAGGAACAGTGGCTCAAATCGGCTGTATAATTTTATCGTCTGCTATCTTTTTCCCTGAAGAATTGTGGATTAGAGAACCAAACGACTGGGGCCGTCAGAACCTGAGATACAAAATATACGATTTAACATCTGGCGAAGGGTTGAGGATCTGGAAAGAATGTCAGGAACATGCAAGGTTTATCGAAGCCAATTACACAGAAGTTAATAACCTAATTCCGCTTGGGAACCGTTATGGCGAACCCATTCTTATAGTTCCACGCTTAGGGCAAGGAACATTTCGTCTAGTGTAACGATTCCAAAATAATATTGCAATTATTCCCTAATTCCTGTAATCTCCCTTTTGGTGTTATAATTATCGAAGGGGGAGAAAAATGGCATTTAAAAAGACCCGACCGAATCTTGAACTCGACACAGAAACGATAGAGATATTAACCCGGATCAGCCGATCCCATACAGAGCCTGTTCGTCGGGTTGAGCGGGCAAAGATTCTGCTGGGATATCATGAAGGGATTTCGGTTTCCGAATTGGCTCGACTATTGAGAACCAATCGTCCCAAGATCGAACGATGCGTTGACAAGGCATTACAATTGGGAGTTGAAGCGGCGTTGGACGATCTGAAACGCAGTGGTCGGCCGCCCCGAATTACAGATGAAGCGAAAGCATGGCTGGTGAATCTGGCCTGTCAACGGCCATTAGACAGAGGATACCCCCATGAATTATGGACAACGGATTTGTTGGCCCGTCACGCTCGAGCCCATTGTCTTGCTTCAGGACATCCCTCATTGGCCCAGCTCAATCGGGGGACTGTTTCCAAAATTTTAAGAAAACATCATATTAAACCTCATAAGATTCGCTATTATCTGGAGAGTCGCGACCCTGAATTTGAAACAAAAATGGCGACAATACTGTATGTCTATCGTCACGTTTCCCTTCTGACAGAAAGCGGTGAAGACAGCCACATAGTTGTTATCAGTTATGATGAAAAGCCGGGGATTCAAGTATTGGAAAGCACCCGACCAGACACCCGGCCGAGGCCTGGGAAACAGCGTCACATTGGCCGCGACAATGAGTATATCCGACATGGAACGATGAGTGTGATGGCAGGAATTGATCTGTTAAGCGGCTATGTACATGGACAGGTCGTTGATTTCCATAGAAGTCGTGAGTTTATTGATTTTCTGAAGCTGTTGGATGGTTATTATTCACCTGATAAAACGATCCGTATTATTCTTGATAATCACGCCATTCATACCTCTAAAGAAACACGCTCTTATCTTAAGACGATACCGAATCGTTTCGATTTCATTTTTACTCCGAAACATGGGTCATGGCTGAATTTAATTGAATCCTTTTTCTCGAAGATGACCCGAAGCCTACTTCGACATATTCGGGTAAAATCAAAAGATGAACTCAGAAATCGGATCATGACTTATTTGGATGACCTTAACGCAGAACCCGTCATATTCAGGTGGAAATACCAACCTGAAGATGTGTCGATAACAGGTCAACACCATTGATATGCTATTTAGGAATCGAAACACTAGCGGTTACAGTAGCGTATTCAAAAGCATGTGCGTTTACAGGAGAGCATTCACTTCCCGCTCTGGAAGCGGCACATATTCTACCATTTGCAAAAGGTGGAGATCACGTAGTTAATAACGGTATTTTGCTGAGATCCGATCTGCACAAGTTATTTGATCGTGGTTATATGACGATAACACCCGACCTTAGAATCGAAGTGAGCAGGAGGCTTAAACTCGATTATTCCAACGGTCAGACGTATTATCCTTTACATGGCCATGAAATTAGGAAACCGAAAAAACGAATTGATTTACCGAATAAAGAATTTCTGAGATGGCACAATGATAATGTTTTCCGAGCTGCATAAAGATTGGTCTGGCTATCTATTGTTTCGTTAGGAATGAATCTCACTTAAAGAACAAAGTGATTCCTTCATTCTAACCATCTCAAATCCGCCAGCTATGATAGCTAGATTACAGGATGGGTATTGATATACGCTATACCTTGAAACTGTAATTGCAGGAAGGACTTTATGATGAAACTTCGAATCAAATTGCAAACATCGCTTGACACTAACGGGTTTTACGGTGGATTGATCCAGACAGCCTCCGGTAACTTGAAAGCCATTGGAATTCTTTTGACGATTCGTTCCGTCAATCTGCGTCCTGTCATCTTTTACAAAATATCCTGAATCTATATGAATCTCTCCAACTCACCCTTATAGTTTATCTTTCTGTAACCGGGTGTTTAATTTATATCCAGGCAGCAAAAACTCCTTTGACAGAAAAGTCGAAGCTAGTATAATCCAAGCCAATTATGTCCGGTAGGACAGGGTGCCGGTGAGGACATCCTTGATGGGGCGGATTTATTAACAAGAAGCTCTAAAGTCATTTTTTCGAATGAGGGGGGAGGTTCTATGAGGAAAGAATTAAAATTTAGTGTCCTACTCCCCTATTTTGATGAGTTTATCGACTATACAAATTTTGCAAATCTTCGCATTGAGTATTTAGCTTGGTTTGACCTCAAAGTCACACCATAAACAAGGAGGATAACTTATGTTTGATCCAAGTAGATTCACAGCTCCAAAAGCGAAACCAATTCCAGTCATTCTATTATTGGATGTCAGTGGGAGTATGTCCGGGAAGAAAATTCAAAATCTCAATGAAGCCGTTAAAGATATGATAGACACATTTCAAGATACGGAAAATAATGAGACGGAAATCCATGTCGCGATCATTACCTTCGGCGCAGAGGTAAAGCTTCATCAAGAAATGGTCAGCGCCGGCGAGATTACGTGGCATGATTTACATGCTTCAGGAATGACACCTCTGGGAACAGCGCTAAAGATGGCAAAAGCAATGATCGAAGACAAAAATATCATTCCATCTCGAGCATACCGACCAGCAGTTGTTCTTGTATCGGATGGCCAGCCTAACGATGAATGGCAAGAGCCTTTATCGGATTTTATCACGAATGGGCGATCGGCAAAATGCGATCGTATGGCCCTGGCTATTGGAGCTGATGCTGACAAAGAGATACTTGGTCAATTCATCGCGGGAACAAAAAATCCTCTTTTCGGTGCAGCCGATGCAAAGCAGTTGAAGGATTTCTTTAAATTCGTCACCATGTCCGTCTCGCTCCGCGTACAGTCTGTTGATAAAAATATCATCCCCGATGCCGACATAATCGATGTCAAACCAGTCCCGTATAACTCAGCAATCAAAAAGACGGATAGCTATAAACAATCTGGTCAAACAGTCACTGACGATGACGCAGACGACGGGTATTGGTAATGTTCGATCCATCAAAGTTTACGGTTCAAAAAGCGAAACCTTTGCCGGTATTCCTTTTGCTGGATATCAGCGGATCGATGAATGAAGTCATCGATACGGAAAATATGCGCCGAACAGGACATTTTTTCGAAGACGATGGCCAAATATGGGAACAAGTTGAAGGGGGAACGTCGAAAATCCAGGTGCTGAATAAAGCTGTCAGCACAATGATCGATACTTTCGCGAATGAGGAAAGAATGGAGACTGAGTTCCTTGTCTCTATCATCGTCTTTGGAGACACTGCCACGGAACACTTATCGCCGACTCCTGCTTCCTCTATCACATGGACTGACATGACAGCCGCCGGCAACACCGCGATGGGAGCGGCTTTCGCATTGGCAAAAAGGCAGATCGAGGACAAAACTGTTGTGCCGTCTCGTGCCTATAGACCAACAATTGTGCTGGTTTCAGACGGCGAACCGACGGACGACTGGAAACAACCGTTGCAGCTGTTAATTAAAGAAGGCCGATCTTCCAAATGTTTTTTCATGGCGATGGGTATTGGTAACAATCCAGGTGAGCAGGTTCTGAAACAATTTATTTCACAAACACCTATACTCGCAAATGTGAATGACACGCAAATCCCTAACACCGTCTTCCGCGCAAACGATGCCGATAAAATACATGAATTTTTCCGTAAAGTAACAATGTCGGTCACCATGCGGAGTAAATCGAGTCAACCTAATTCTATTCCAACATCGATGAAATCTGATTCAAACGACAACAGTTATTGGTAATGCAACAGTCTATTTATAACCACGGTGAATTGAACAGTATGATTTGCTCTCCTCACGTTCCATATAAAGATATGGTAAGACAACCTTTCAGTATACAACCGAGTTCATTGATACTTTTTATGCTACAAATCAATCATGGCGACGTGGCTATTTTTAATAACGAGTCGTGTCAATCGAGAAAGATTCACTAGAGCGAATTGTGATTATGAAGGAATTTATACACAATACAAAATCTATTCATGAGGCACTTAAAATCCGATGTGTGGAGGCTGCGGCATGATACTTTATTTGGTCTGGGACAGTTCCGGCAGTATGGCGGAATGGGGTAAAAATCTGATTGCACGCGGCGTTGCACGAACTGTTGAGCAATATCTACGACTCGGTTATGGGCAAGCTGAATTGAAACTGATTTCTTGGAGAAATGAGGTGCATCTCATCGACTGGCAACCTGATCAGGAATTTCCGTCGGAATGCCTGGTTACTAAGGGCATCGCTAATGTTCAAGCTTTGATTTCTTTTATCGAATCAGAGCCGGACGGAAAAATTCTCATTCTTTCAGATGGATTCTGGTCTTCTAAGGATTCAACAAAATTTAAACGCTGGAAACGAGATCTTCCATTAAATGCAATCCGCATAATTAAGATAGGCGCTGATGCAAATGCACAATTAAAAGGTGATGATGTTTTCGATGCTGAAAATCTGATAACCGCTCTCGATAGATGGCTGGAAGGCGGTAAAGGGTGATTTTCTGGAAAAGTTTCGGTGCAAGCGTGATCGGTCCTGGGCATATTGCCGACAAAATGCCCAATCAGGATTCATGGGCGTTCTTTCACCGTTTATGGGGTGATGGTATCGTGGTTTCCGATGGCCTTGGATCAAAGCCACTCTCTGATTTAGGTAGCCGTGCCGCCTGTCTTGCGGTGCTTTATGCCGCACAACGCTTTAGCCAAAATCTCGATCCCGATCACACAGTATTAGCCGATCTGATAAAAAGAAAATGGATGTCCTTCCTCGAGCCGCTTGACCCAAATGATTGCGCCGCCACGTGCCTGTTTGCGCTGCGAACAAATAAAGGCAACATCATAGTAGGTGTGCTAGGCGACGGGCTTGCCGCCATCATTAAAGCAGATGGCACAGTTGTTTTGTTGACAGATGATAAATCAGAAGGTTTTTCCAATATTACAATCCCGCTTTCGAAAAATGTGACCGTGAAAGACTGGCAATGGTTGACTTTGCCTGAAAATGACTGCCTGTCCATCGTTCTTTGTACAGATGGTGTGGCTGATGATCTCCATAACCCAAATGATTTTGTTAAAGAGTTCTATGATTCATACCGTAAACTCTCTTCAACCTCAGCTTCACGCCGCATTCGTCAGATGTTGGAAAATTGGCCTACACCTAAACACAGTGATGACAAAACCATAGCCTGTCTCTTTTGGGAGGAGATGACAGATGAGTAATTCGGATCAAAAGAGTTCGCCTCGATTAATAATCGATGAGTATGAAAACCATCACTATATTTCAACAGAGTTGGCCCGTGGAGGACAAGGCGTTGTATTCCGCACGACAGATGTCGATGTAGCAATCAAACAACCTATCGACGCAACAGGCCAACTAGACAAGAATATTGATCTTCGCAACCGATTCCAAAATATCCGTATTCTGCCGTTACCACCTCGAATCCCTATTTCACTGCCCCTCTCGATTCTGCGTGATGAACCTGGTTATGTGATGTATCTGTTGAATGACATGGAGCCATTTGAAGTATTCGATATGAGCGGCAAAACATATAGGGAACTTCAGAAAAAATTTGATACTAAAAAATTACAGCTTCCTAAATGGCTAGAAAAAATTTCTGACATCAAAACACGTCTAAAAACTCACCACTATGCTGATTCCGGATCGACAAAACGACGTCTATATGCGCTATCAAAATGTGCGGCCATTCTCGCTCGCCTACATAGCGCTGGATTGGTTTATGGGGATATCTCGTTGAAAAACGTCTTTTTCGGCACCAAATCCTCCCGTGACGTCTGGCTGATCGATGCTGATAATTTACGCCTTGAAATGATCGAAGGAGGCAGCGTCGTCTATACGCCGCATTATGGGGCACCTGAAATTGTTCAGAATACTGACAGCTCTCGACCTCGTACAGATTGTTGGGCGTTTGCCGTCATGGCGTTCAGTATGCTGACAATGTCTCACCCCTTTATCGGTAAAAAAGTGCTTGAACCAGATGATGAAGAAAGTGGATGGGATACTGATCCCGCCAGTGACGATGAGCTGGTCGATTTGGATGAAAAAGCCTATGCCGGATATTTGCCATTTGTCGATGATAAAGACGACGACAGTAACATTGCTGTCACCTTTCCCCCATTGCCTCGAGATCTGGTAATGACGTCGGCACTTCAACAGCTTTTCCAAGAAACTTTAGGTGTGGGCAGAACGCAACCACACCGTCGGCCGACAATGGCGTTTTGGGCACTTGAGTTATCACGAGCCCATGACCTGTCGTTGGATTGCCCTAACTGCAAAATGAGTTTTTTCGCTGATGATCGAGATGCATGTCCCTATTGTGACACGCCTCGTCCTGCGTTTTTCAGAGCTAAAACCGACCGATGGCAGATTTTATTTCCAGCTATATCCAAGGAGCATTCGCTTCCACATCGTCTATTCAATCCCTTTTCTATGGAACACTTCGATGACACAGAATATGAGATGGTTATAGACGTTAGCAAAAAAGAGGCTAAACCCGTTCGAGGAACAAAACTTTTCCCACTGGAGTTGTCGATTGATTTTGTGGAGGCGAAAAAATGAATTTTCGTGATATTCCGTCCGACATTCTATCTATTCGCGTTAAATCCACAGAAATTTCCGCTGATCCATTGATTGAACAGCTTGTGTATGACGTTTCACCATGCATTGAATGTCCAGACGAGTTTGAATTACGCCTTGATGACGCTATCGTTAAAGTCACACCTTCTGAAGATGCAGATATTCGATTTCTGAATTCCGAGCTTGTGACCGGGCGCGCGATGCTTGCTCGACTTGTCAATCCAGCAAAGGACGGAAGTATAGAGTTGGAAATAGCTTTTTTCACTGGAGAATGTCTGGAAATGGCGGATGTCCAGATTGGGGTGGATGAAGCCATGGAACATTCTATCGCGAAAATCGTAGGCCGTACACTTGAAGGAACAAGTCTTTATAATATGCTTGAAAAGCGCTGTTGCTACATCCATGGTCATCAGCACTACTTTTTTATCATCGCCGGCCCGGCAATCGACGAGGCGCTCGAACAGGAAATAGAAAAATCCGCCAATACGAAAATGGACAGCGGAGACGAAATACAAAGCAAAAACGCAAAAGAGTCAACAGATGGGTCTATTGATGACTCCGTCGATTTCCAAGAAAATTTATCGCAGGCTGACCAGGAACCATCTTTCTCAAAAAATGAACCAACCCGGTTTAATTCATTCTGTGTCATAGGTGATAGAATTTGCGTTGTTGCTACTGAAAATCAACTTCCCGACGGGAATTCCTTTTACATTGCTACGCGTCTACCCAGGCCCGGAAACCAATCTGACCGAGCGATACGTCTGGCAAAAGGTAGGTTGTCATTTGTTGACTGGACTGAGGCCGGTAAGATTCAAATCCTGACAAAAGCCCAGATATCCGCTTTAACTCAAGACGCAGGAAGCTATTTAAAGAAATGGGATGAATTCGGTAATCACGAAGGTGATCTCCTGCTCAAACGCGCGCGCGAGATTGATGTGCTGTACTTCACCGATATGGAAACGGAACGTGACGGCACTGTTACTGTTCGTATTGACCCGGCAAATGATTCAGCCTTGAGAGCACTGACAACAAATGATGTCGAGGCAGTTGAATATGTCGATGAAAAACCGAATTATCTGCGAAATCCGCATATGACGTTTGCAGAGTTTATTGAAGACATAGAAAAAGGAACAGGAGAGAGAGCATCATATTACAATATTCTGAATTATGATGATAATTCAAACACCTTAAAGCTAAAAGCTGAAACAATAAAACTCCAAGTTGAAACGATAAAATCACCAGATAAAAGTATCCCAAAATCGGATGGCATGCTCATTCTTTCATTGGCAGGCGAGATTGCACAAATCAAACGGCGAATGCAAGCACGCAAGAAGATACTCGAGGGTCGTTCCGCTAATCCACAGATTGGACTTTTGATTGAAGAAAAAGGTGAAATTGCCCAGACGCGTCGGCCCCACAAAGTAAAACCGCTCACTGCATTCGTACGCAACAAGATATTTCGGAATCCACCGACAATAAAACAAGAAGAGGCTATAGATATAGCATTAAATACACCGGACATAGCTCTGATTCAAGGTCCCCCCGGCACCGGTAAGACAACAGTCATAGCCGCAATTCTTGAGCGCTTGAACGAAATAGCCGACAAACGTAAAAAGGATATCAAAGGCATGGTCTTGCTGACAGGATTTCAGCATGATGCTGTCGAGAATATGATCGATCGCCTTTCGATCAACGGAATTCCTGTCCCAAAATTTGGCAAGCGTTCCGGTGAAGAGGAAGATCATTTCACTCGCTTTGAAAAGAATATGGAAGAGTGGTGCAATAATATCGCTTCAGAGCTGCGCACCAAAGGGTACCGTATTGAAGAAATCGAGAAGGAAACTGAATTCAAGAATTTGTGTATACAATATCAGGAAGCGCCTACGCGAGTTCTAGCGTTGAACCTCTTAAAGAAAATCAGCTCGCTCGGTATCACAATTCTGGGTGATAAGCTATCACGTCAAGTTGCAAATCTGGAAAGAAAATTCTCTAAAGAATTGACTCTAAATGCAGAGTCCAGTTCGGTTATCAAGGCAGTTCGGCAACTGCGTCACACCCCTGACGCATTCCTCGATGACGGCCCGGAACAGGCGACTAAAGCCTTGGTCTATTTGGATACCAATCTTGAAGAAGATGAACATGACTTGCTTGACAAGGCAAGCTTGTGGAACGTTGAGGATGGTATTCCACCGTTTTTGACAGAATTGGCAGGATTGAAGAAAAAGCTGCTCATCCGTTTCTCTGCGCCGCCGGTATTTCGAGTTGAAAAACAAAACGATGAAATTGTCATGTTGACCGAAGAAGTATTGAAAAGGATTAGAGAAGAGGGAATCACCGTAAAAGATAAAAAGTCTTTTGCTCTGGCGGAGTTTTTGGCTGAATTGGAAAACAATCCATACGGAATGATCGATGCTGTGTCGGACTACAGTTTCGCTTTTGCGGCTACATGTCAACAGAGTGTCAACCGGGAAATGCAAAGATTAAAAGGTATTATTGGCAACGCACCTAGCGGGATGGAATATGAATATGTGATTGTAGATGAAGCTTCACGCGTTTCACCCCGTGACCTGATGATTCCGATGGCAATGGGTAAACGCATTATTCTTGTTGGAGACCACCGTCAGTTACCACACCTCATCGATGAAACAGTCGCTCGGGAAATGGAAGAAGAAAAAACCGGGGAAGATGAGATTGAATGGATCAAAAAAACCATGTTTCAATACTTGTTTTCTGAACGATTGAAAGTATTGGAACAAAAAGACGGTATTCGCCGCCACATCACGCTTGATAGGCAATACCGTATGCACCCGGTTCTAGGGGAATTTATCAGTAAAAATTTCTATGAACGATTTGACCCCTCCGAACGATTTGGCTCAGGAAGACCAGAAAGTGATTTTGAGTATAATCTACCCGATACGGATGGGAAACCAGCTATCTGGATCGATGTGCCCTTTGAAAAAGGCAGGCATGAACGCTCTGGAACCAGTTGGCAACGACGTGCTGAAGCGACGGCTATTGCGCAGTGGTTGAACGAGTGGATGAACTGTAATGAAGGAAAAAACTTATCATTCGGGGTGATTTCTTTTTACAAAGCACAGTCAGATCTGATCAGGAATCAGTTTAAAAAACAGTTTGGTTTGATAACGGAGGATGAAAAAAGACTTCGCGTCGGTACGGTTGATTCCTTTCAGGGTATGGAGTTCGATGTCGTCTTTTTATCTATCGTCAGGACAATGCCTCGTGGCTGGAAAGCGCCAAATGTTGACAGAGTAATACAGGCTAGAAAATTGTTTGGACACCTTTGTCTATATAATCGTTTGAATGTGTCCATGAGTCGCCAGAAAAAGTTGCTGGTGGTTGTGGGCGATCCGAGTTTGGTTCAAGGAGATCTGGCTGAGGAATTCATACCAGGGCTAGTAAATTTCTATGATCTGTGCCAAACAAAAGGGAAGGTATTGCCATGTCGATGAAATTGCTTGATTATGGAGAACCTTATCCATTTGGAGAAATTCTTGGTAAGGCAAGTACACTTGTTTGGCCAGTAAATGTCTTTCGTGTCACGCTACCAAAGATTTCAGAAAACAGTAAAGAACTCAACCCATTCGAGCGTGTTGTTCTGAAACTCATCGATGCAGGAGCTGTCAGGGATGAAAAATTTTTGGTGCAAGAAACCTGTCTTCCTGTCGATCTTGTGAAATTTGTTCTTCTTCGTCTTCAAGATAAAGGATTTATAAACGAATACCATGAGATCATCGAGCAGCAGCGAAACGATTGGGAACATCAGGATGCAAAACCATCACACTATGTCACGGCGCTTCTTTTCCGTGAACTGGCCGGTGGTAAGATTCTTCCATTTTTGCACCTTGATAGTCCTTTAAAAACGAAAAAGACCTCTATTGGGCCTTACAAAAAAATTCTTGAGGATAAAAGTCATAGAAAAACACAGCCTTCAGTTCGTGATGTTATACTTGCGTTACGGATAATGCAGAAACGCTCGCGAGATTTCGGCAATGAGACTCGCTTGCCCGCTGTAAAACACATCTCCATAGCTGCTGATCCTGAGCGGTATCATCTTGTTTGCCCAATTGCCATACAAAAAAATGATGGTGAGTTTCGGATTGCCGATCCATTCGGTACCGGTTTCTCCCTTGTTCTTGAACAAGTGTTCAATCAATTGCTTGAAAAGGACAACGATCTGAAAGAATGGCTGATGCAATGGAAGAACAGTTTGTCCCGCTCAATACAAGACAAGCCGGAAACGCGGCTGAAAGAACTTTATAACACTGAGCGAAACAGAGGCCGTTATCCAAATCTCGTAGCTAATTTAAGATTAGAGAATTACGCTTCATATCGTTCAATTACACAAATTTACGCTGCACTCGAGTGGGCATTGTTCTATTCTTGTGCCCAACGATCTTATGAGAACGCAATCAACCAACTTAAATTTACCAATCAATCGGAACATCACACACTTTTGGCTAAAGCTGCAAGAAATATCGGATTTGATCTTCCAAAATTTAAATTTCAATCAATTTGGGCCGGGAAAATCGAAGCTTTTTTGAATGGAGCAGCAGAGATGGTCACGGTTTTGAGCATTGCGCTTTTAATGGCTAAAGACGATAGCTCACATCCGTTACATCGTATTGCGATCAAGTATAGTGATTTCATTATTTGGATTTTTCAAATCAAGCAAAAACGAGATCCTCAAGCGCACGGATCAGAAAAAATAGATAGCGTCGAACACAAGCTGCCGGAAGAAGCTTTTATGCGCGAGATTGTCTCGATCTTGATTCCTTCTATACAATTAACACCTTCCACTGTTCCTTCCTCAGATAAAGATCTTATCGCCGATGCACTGTTTGATGCACGAACCAGCATTCAAAATGAATTTGGTTTTAGGGTATTCAACCGTCTAGGCAGAAACTTGCAAGACCGTCTGATTCATGCAGAACGTTTTTGGCTGTCCTGTCAAGATAACCATGATGCTCAAACTTTTGCTTGTGACGTTTATGCTGCGACGCAAAATGCCTTACGCCACTCATTATCCGGTGCCTTGCCGCCGGATGTGAAGGACTCCGAATTTGTTACCAGAGCACAGGAAAGCGCCGCCAAATACGGACTTGGTGAACTACCGGCTAGCCTATGCAACATCAAACAAATCGCTATACGTAAAACACTTCAGGGTGAAAGCCAAACCCTGGGTGCAAGTGTCATAGCTTATCTATTGATGTCAGACGAGAATACCTTGCTTTCGATAGCAAGTATCCAGCCGTCTTTTCTCACTGATATAGAGTTGATTATTACTCGTCGAGGACATGGAAACCAACCGTTGTTCTTGTTGAAAGAAGATATTAATAAACTCCGCAAAGCAGCATTGTCGACGATAAAAACATTACGAGAGGTCTAAAATGAGCTTATTTAATAGAAAGGGAAAACAAGACGATTTAGCCGCTGTATTAGATGCAAGAAGAGAAAAATTAGATGATTTCGAAAGAGTATTGAAATCAAAAAAGTCAGATCTCGATAAAGAGATGAAGCAACTTGCCGATGCAAAAGCTGTTCTGGAGCTAGAGAAAGAAACTTTCCGGATTATGATGAAGACAAACTTAGAAGATCTTGCTGCCGAAAAAGCGGCTTTGGAGGTACGAAGAATTGAACTAATAGAGTCAGAAGCCAAAGCTAAAGCTGAATTTAGTGAAGCAAAACAAGAGGCTTTTAACGAAGTATTTGAAAAACGTAGTGCTTATCTCGATACTCGACAAAAAGAATTGAACGAGTATGAAGAAAGATTAGCTAAAAGCTTTGAGGAAATTACTAAAAAGTTTAAAGAACTATCCAATGAAAAAGACAATCTGGCCAAACGCAAACTCGCATTGATAGAGCAGGAGCAAAAGGTTAATGCCGACTATACAGAACAGACCAGATCTTTAGTTGAAAGTATCGAGCATCAACATCGAGCGAATCAAGAAGAGCTAGATCGAATACAAAAACATGCATTACAACTCGCAGAAGAGCGTAAACAGTTAAGAGAAGAAAAACTACAACTAATTTCAAAGGAAAATGAACTCCTAGCTCTTAAGCAGAAATTTGATCAAGTAAGTCAAGAAGACCGTATTGCCCTAAACGCTGAGTTACGTGAAAAACGTAAGCAAGCTGAATCAAATCTGGAAAAATATAAAGAAAAAGAGATAGCATCGCTTAAAGAATTCATAGCTGTTTTGAAAGATAAGCGCTTAAAAGAGGTGGAAAAAGAAGAAGATATTGAACGTAAAAGGATTCAGGAAGAGGTTAAAAAAGAACGTGAGCGGATTTTGGCCGAAATTGCTGAAGAGCGTAGTAATTTTAATAAAAAAGTAGAATCTGAAAGAAAACAATTACAAAAAGAATGGAGTGATTTGAAGAAATATGAGGGCACAGTCAATGCACTGAAAAGCCAATTAGAGGGTCTTCAAATTGAACTGGAGAACAATGAAAAAGAACTAGAGCACAAGGAACAACGACTCGAACAGCTTTGGCAAAAGCGTAATGACCAACTGGATGAAGAAATAGATAAGCGTGTTGAAACCGAGCGTAAACTTATAACGGAAAAACATCAAGCGCTGGAAAAGAATGAAAAGGAGCTGGAGAACAAACAACAACAACTCGAACAGCTTTGGCAAAAACGCAATGACCAACTGGATGAAGAAATAGATAAGCGCGTTGAAACCGAGCGTAAACTTATAACGGAAAAACATCAAGCGCTGGAAAAAAGTGAAAAGGAGCTAGAGAACAAAGAACAAC
>JBASEY010000011.1:0-17379 GCA_049652745.1 bacterium
AAATCGATCTCTGGTCGACGAGCGTAGTTACGGACTTGAAAGAAGAAAGCGACATTATCGATCTGTTATATACTGAGCTCATGGGGGAAATAATTGTGGCTCCGACGGGAAGGGTTGAATCGGAGTCTGGACAGATATTGGCAACGGAGCCAAAAATTACTGATGGAATGATGGGAGTTTTCAACTTCAATTTGCCTAAAGGAGAAAACAAATTCAAAATTCATGTTGGAGGTCATGTAATCGAACAAGACTGTTCAGATGCAATTTCACAACTTTAAAGATCACGCCCATAGTGATTGCGCTTCGTCTCTATAGGTGTGGGACATGAATCTGCAGTTCCTGATTCCAAGTCATAAAACTACTGCGCCTTTGGGCAAAGTTGTTGTTCGAAGGTTGTCCAATGCTCTGGAAGTGCATTTTTCCATTCTTATGTCTCCTCAGGGACAAGAGGCGGAAGGATGGCGGACAGTGGTCGCTCTCGATGCAAGCGCTTCAGTTCAAGGATGGTATGGACAAGCGCTTGAAGGTAATTTGCCAAAAGAGGTTGTGCACGAGTATAAAAGTAAATCATGGATTGATACCAGACAAAAAGATGGGAAAAGCTTTAAACTTATAAAGAAAGAAGCATATGAGGATGCTATTCAGAAAGGTTTTCTCGCGTTTTCTCAAAATCTGATTCAACCACTCGCCCAAGATTTTATTTCTTTTCTTGCTGCCAACCTCGATGTCCGAGGAGATACAACGGTTGTTTATTGGGCTTGTGGCAAGGGTGATAATATAGAAATTGTTGGCAGTTTTACTGAAGAACAGTGTCGTCTTCTGGAAATTCAAGGGCCCATGTACATTGGCTTTGGAAGTGGCACTTTTTTGAATCCGGTGTTCCATTATTTAATTGATCGCTTTAAGGAAGCCAGACGCAGTATGTTTGTCTTCATCACTGATGGAAAACTGGATGATTTGGAGGAAGTGAAAAAGACGACGGTAGATTTGGCTAAGGCTATTGCAGACGGCTTTAGAAAACCTGTTAAATGCGTTTTGATTGGGGTTGGTAATAGTATAGACGAAGACCAGATGCAGCAACTGGATGACCTTGATACCGGGACACAAGTGGATATCTGGGATCACAAAATAGCGGTGGAGATGCGAGGGTTAACTGAGATATTTGCTGAGCTAGTCTCGGAAAATCAGATTGTAGCCCCATCAGCATTGATTTATGATTCGTCAGGAAAACGAGTAAAATCTTTCTCAGACGGCCTTCCCGCAAAAGCGGTCGTGACTTTGCCGCTATCATCCAAATGGTTTGAGTTGGAAGTAGCAGGAACACGAATTAGGCAATCTGTTCTTTTCGAAACAACAAAAAAACCTTATAAGGAGGGGGTTTAAAATGTCTTTGTGGAAAATATTATTTGGTAGTAAACGGAAAGCAGATGATCAACCAGTTCAAAAAGAAACGGGTGATATCGATGTAATTGGTGAAAAATTGCCCAGCAATATGCTTCAACCAGAGTTTGGTGAGGTAAGAGTGGGAGTGAGAGGAAATGTTCGTCATGTTCAATTTACAGTATTGATGGGCTTGGAAGGCAAAGATGTTGAGGGTTGGCAGACCGGTGTTGCACTGGATGCTAGCGGCTCGATGAAAGGCAGTTATGGAAAGGGGCTTGATCCCGGCCCGAAAGGCGAGCCACCGGAAGAGCTCGTAAACACTTATTTTAAAAAGGGATGGATTGAAACGGTTGAACAGGGAGGAAATACATATTATTTTCCGAACCCGGAGTGTGAGGTTGATCTTGTTCAAAAGGGCTATCGACGGTGGTCCCAAAATATAGTCGAATCTCAGGCTCGTAAATTTACCTCATACCTTGCCGATAACCTTGACGCTGACGGCGGTACAACAGTTATCTACTGGGCCTGTGGTGATGGAAGCCAGATAGAGGAATTGGGCGATTTTACCGCAGAACAATGTGAAAATGCTGAATTTCAAGGCCCGGTTAAATATTCATTTGGAGAACGGACAATCCTAACTCCGGCTGTGCAATATTTTGTTGAGCGGTTTAAAGATGCAAAAAATGGAATGTATATCTTTATCACAGATGGTGAATTGCATGATCTTGATGATGTCAAACGATATACTATTCGCCTTTGCAAAGAAATCCAGATGAAAAAGAGAAACCCTGTAAAATGTGTTCTTATTGGTTTGGGTGACTCTGTTAATGAGGAACAGATGGAAGAACTTGATGAGTTAGATTCAGGAACGGATATCGATATTTGGGATCACAAAATAGCCGCAGAAATGCATAATATCCTTGAGATATTCACAGAGCTGGTCACAGCCAATAGAATTGTTGCTACTACTGCGCGTATATTGGACGCATCAGATAATATCGTGGCGAATATAACAGATGGACTTCCCGCGAAATATAGGTTTACGATGCCAGCGAATTCACCGTATTTTGTCCTGGATGTGGCAGGAAAGAAAATTAAACAAACCGTTCAATTGATTTAAACGATATTCTCTTCTTGATATGTTTTTAAATTTGATGCAAGTGTAAAAACCCTGTTTTGACCCCAAATCCCTTACGCAAGCCCTTGAAAACACATCTCCGATTTCCCGGAAAAATACTTTTTACACATGCATCAAATATCCTGCTCGGCAGGTTAACTCTAAAGATAATATGCTTTGTTTTCTGAAATATAACATAAAAGGGAATTGTCACATAAGAAATATTTTCAGCTTGACACCTTTTACACGCCATCATAGAATGAACAACAGATGAAAAAGCAAGACGTAGATCGCTTTATAAAAATATCGAACCTTTCAAATTACATAAATATCAGAGAATTACGATGATAGAGAATTTTAAAAAGCAGAAAGGAATTTGGATAGAGACTTTCGCGAAAAGAGTGTGGGTTCTTTGGGGCGAATAGTAACATAAAAGCGTAATGAAAACCATTTATGGATAAGCGTATGGATAATGCTGATCATGTTTTATAGTGGTTTATACAATAGTTCTAGTTGTTATAGTAAAGAAATAACGCTCGATGTCTCAAAAAAATGCAATATAGAAAGGAGTTTAGCATGCAAGGAAGAAGGTTGCCGGTATATTTAGTATTGGATACGTCAGGCTCGATGGCGGGAGATCCAATTGAAGCTGTAAAAATGGGACTGAAACTGCTGCTGTTTGATGCTAAAAAGGACCCGGTTGCTTTGGAAACAGTGTTTTTATCACTCATCACATTCAGTAGTACCGCTCAACAGCTTGTACCGCTTACGGAATTGACGCAAGTTCATGAACCAGAGCTTATTGCGAGTGGAACTACTAGTTTAGGAGAAGCATTGAATCTCTTGATACAGTGTGTGGATCGTGAAGTAGTTAAACATACGAAATCTATAAAAGGTGATTATAAGCCTTTAATCTACCTGATGACTGATGGCGTACCGACAGATAAATGGAAAGATGCTGCAGCGGCCGTAAAGGCAAAAAATTGGGACGTTGTTGCTTGTGCGGCAGGAGCTGATGCTGATGAAAATCTCCTAAAGAACATCACAGACAAAGTTGTTAAACTTGTTGACTGTCAACCAGGAACATTGAAGGCCTTCTTTAAATGGGTGACACAGACAATGACCACCACTTCCAAGACGATCCAAAGCGCTGGAGACAGTGTATTCCAAATGGAAATACCAATTCCACAGACAGGAATTATCGTTATGCCGCCAGAGTAAAATATATCACATTAATTAGATCACTGAGCTATTGGTTATGCTGGAAACAAGGATTTTTGAGTTTTCTGTCAAAAGAAATTGGTATATGAAAATGTTACAAATATAAAAGGATGGAAGAATGAAATTTGATATTGTTCGTGATCCACAATTTCCTGAGTTGCTTCTTTCGAAAATAGGTTTGGTTGATATGTCAGCGGCAGATACCGGAGATGAGTTTCTCAATAATAAAAACTTTTTATGGGAAGCATATCAAAATCTCCCGAACAATCGCGCTTGTTCTAAGAGCGTTGCCGACGCGCTGTCAGAATTTGTTGAGTCACTTGATCCAGATAAAA
Organism: bacterium; assembly: GCA_049652745.1. Taxonomy (GTDB): domain Bacteria; phylum CSSED10-310; class CSSED10-310; order CSSED10-310; family CSSED10-310; genus JBASEY01. The sequence goes on from JBASEY010000011.1 coordinate 4,057, forward strand.
ACATTAACGAAACTCATTTTGTCAACTTAAAGGACCTTCTGAAAACTTGGCGAGAAAATCAGGGACACATGCTTAAAAGGGAATTTCAAAAGCCGGATTCCGAGATGATGCGTGATATGGTCCTAGTGAAACTGAATTGCAAGGCACTACCTTCAGAAGATATTAAGGATTTACACAAAGGATTCATTGAGGTTTTCAGGAAATGGCTAGATTCGGATCCAACAGGTAAGAGTTTAGACGAACTCCGAAAATGGGTTCAATATGGAATCGATAAATGGAGCAAAGAAAGTAAATCTTTGGAAAAAGCCAAAGTAACACAGTTTAAGGAACCTGATTTGATTGAGATGAATGAAAATTCGACAGGAAACGGTGATTCCTATCAGCCAGAAGTAAATGAGAGACATATTCCTGGCAAATCTGAAGAAATTCAATTGTCCAACGGAGTTGTAGCCGACAAAGAAAAAAAGGTTGCAATCAGTTCAGACGAAAGTGTTGAAAGGATAGATATTTTAGAGGGTCTTACCAAAGCGTTGGAAAAAACTGTTCCACTAATCGGAAAAGGGGAACCGATAGAGGTAAAGGCTGAGAAGGTATTAAATCCGCCAGGGGCTCCTCCAGAAGTGTCTCTTGAAGCCCCATCAGCGCCATGGAAATATCTTCCACTCCCATCAGACCCTGAACAGCATACTGAGTATGATGTGCGATCGGTTAAGTCACCGGATGGAAGAATTATCCTCGGAGCCCGTGTTCGTGGCAAGAAACATAAGCATGATGGAACCAATTGTGATGATTGGTTTGAACATGGCGTTTCGGGTTCGTGGAGCATACTAGCTGTTTCTGATGGAGGAGGATCTTATATATACTCACGCCTAGGAGCTAAGGCAGCCTGCATAGGAGCAGTGCGTTTTTTAAGTGATGCACTAAAAAACTGTGTGTTTACTCCGAAAAAACAAATAACAGAAGAACTAACCAAGGATGAGGCCTTTCTTTATGCACGAAATGCGCTTCATGAAAGCATCAAAGCAGCCTGGGATGAGGTTTATACAACTTACGAAAATAGATATGATCGTTTCTCGTATATCCAGGTTCTTCCAATTCACCGACAATTGACTCTCAAAGATTTTTATTCAACTTTGCTGGTGGCGATTCAAACGAGCGTCGAAACAAAAGAGGGAATAAGAAGTCTTGTTATGGGGTGGGCTGCCGGTGACGGCATGATCTCTGTTGTCAGCAAAGAAGGTGATATCTCTTTGTTGATGAAACCCGATAGTGGTGATTACTCCGCCCAGGTCGAGTTTTTTACGCAAAAAACCTTAGAGAAAAGATCGATGGATGCTCGGACTTATACATATATTGGTGGGATGAACGCACTAATGCTGATGACGGACGGCGTGTCCGACGATTATTATCCTCACGATACCCGAATGGGAGAATTATATGCAGACCTGATCTTGAATGGAATATTGCCAATAGAAGATGCTAGCGAAGAGCGAATTATATCCGATTTTAAAATAGTGAAGGTTCCTGACCAGGTAACTTTTACCAAATTAGATTATTTTGTTGAAACAGAAAGATTGCTTGAGAAACCGGAAACAATCCGATTAGCGTCAGCTAAAAAATTAGCAGATATTCTTGGAATTGCTCCTCATTCTCTGGTTCGGCATCCAGGTTTACTGCAGGCTGCATTGCGTAATCCAGTCCAGCCTATGCCGGGAGTTATCAATCGGGAGGACCGCCTGCTCACATGGCTTGATACATATTATGTTCGAGGCTCTTTTGATGATCGGACACTGGTTTTAATGGGAGCCAGAGGTGTAAAATGAAAGAAATTCGTAAAGCAAAGCTGGCTGATGGGCGTGAAGTCGAGTATGTCGTTGATCCAAACAAAGTGATGGAAGGAGGAATGAAAAGAGTCTATTTTACCCCCGATAAATCTCATGTGCTCTGTTTTTTCAAAGATCAACAGGATGCGACCAGATATAACAGGCTACAGGCAGTTGTAAGTAGATATAACCCGACAATTCAATCAGATGGCGAGTATTGGAAAAAATACTTCTGCTGGCCGACAGCAATTGTTGTTGCTCCTAGCTTAGGGATCATGTGTCCAACCTATCCTCAAACGTATTTTTTTAAAGAAGGCCCTTGGGCGGGATCTGAGAAAGAAGGGAGCTGGTTTTGTGGCAAAACAGGGGGAGGAAAATTATTTCGCGATATGATGCCGGAGTCAGAAAGAGGGACCTGGATCAATTATTTTCGTTTGTGTATCACAATGTCTCAATCCGTTTGGAGACTCCATGCCGCAGGCTTGGCTCACTCCGATCTATCCCCACGTAATATTCTGATAGATCCTTCCATTGGTCAAAGCATTATGATTGATATTGATTCTCTGGTCGTCCCGGGAATTTTTCCACCGGATGTGATGGGCACTCCTGGCTATATCGCTCCTGAAGTTCTTGCAACCAGCCATCTGAGCATAAAGGATCCTCGGCGAAAGCACGCATGCGCAGCGACCGACCAACATGCACTGGCTGTATTGGTCTATCAATATCTACTGTGTCGCCATCCGCTAAAAGGGCCTCGAGTTAACTCGGATGTCTCGGCGGAAAAGGATGAATTTCTTAGTATGGGTGAAAAGGCCCTGTTTATCGAACATCCAACCGACAAATCGAATCGCCCTTCTGACAAGGAACTGGGCGTTACCTATAACGTGCTTGGTCCTCATCTAGTCGAATTGTTTAATCAGGCTTTTATCGAGGGTTTGCATAACCCCAACCGGCGACCGATTGCTGCTCAATGGGTTGATGCATTATTAAAAACTTGGAACCTGCTTTATCCCTGCCCGAATCCGTCGTGTACACACAAATGGTTTGTGGTTTATAAAGATGGGGCTCAAAAATGTCCTTTCTGCCATACTACGATTTCAGGGCGTATTTATAAATTCTTGTTTAGAAAAGAAGTTCGTCCAGGCAATTGGATGCGTGACGGTGAACTCGTGATTTACAACGGCTCTCCTTTATTTAAATGGCATGTTTTCGATAATGTAAAACCAATAGACTCCTCGAAGAATACTGACCGTGAAATGCAAGCAGACTGCCAATTTTATAAAGGAAAATGGATATTGATTAACCGTAAACTTCCTTGTCTTGTATCAGAAGGGGGAAGTCGAGTTCCTGTCAATACTGCGATAGAACTGAAAGAAGGTACACGGTTCCGTCTTTCAACTGAGCCTCATGGGCGAATCGTGGAGGTGAGTATTATACAATAATCAGCGAAATGTCCGTTAAGGCGAAGGAGTAAGTTAAACCTTTGCACAAGTATTGAAGGGTTAGGGGATAATAAATAGTTTTTTTCGTTTTTTTAATTGCGGGAGTGAAAATGGCTAAATGCATGGTAAATTTTTTAACAAAAGAGCAATTCCAAGCACAGATAGACGCCCTTGATGATGGTGGTATATTAGAATTATGTAGTTATGAATATCCAGGACCGGTTGAGATCAAAAAAGCAATTACAATCGAAGGGAACGGAGCTACTTTTTGGTCCATGAAAGGGCCTGTATGTCATGTTAAAAGCCAGAATGTGACATTGAAAAATTTGAGGATAGAAATAACAACAGAGAGCCTGGGCGATGAGGGATGCGCTTTAAAAGTCGATGACGGAAAAGGAATTCATTTGGAAAATATTGAAGTCCGTGGATCTGTTCAAGGATTGCCGCCTGAAGAAGGTCTTTGGCTCTATCCATTCAAATTGAGTTTAGAAGAAATTGAACCTGGAGAGGATCACATATTCTTATTGAGATTATATGTTCCCGTACCTTGCAAAATATCTTCTGCTATGAATGGCATAAACGTGACACCGGAGATTCTCAAACCCGGCCAGAATGAAGTGAGTTTAAATGTGAATTCGTCGTTGAAAAATGTCTTGTTATTAGGACATCTCACCCTTCAAACGGCCTTTCTGAATCGCCACATCAATGTGGTTGGGCGTGTTTCTGCCGGTAATTTAAAAAGAAAGAGAACAGAGGCACCTCGAATATTATATGAACCTCCGGACTGGAGTTCGCTGGGGCCCGTCAAGCCCAAGAAGGTCGATAACCTACCGATTCAGAAACCGGCGGTCATCACTTTGCCAGACAAAATAAATCAAGACGAATCATCAGCCTCAGTACAACAACCAGGCGGCAATGGCCAAAAAACTGAACAATACACTAAACAAAAAGCACGATTACATAAGCAGTATAAAATGGAGACACCTTGTCCTGATAGTCTTTTTTTAACAGAAGCTCCAGACCCTATTTCCACCGATGCCGGTATTGCTGATAGTAGTACAATAATACCTTCGATGTTTTTAACTCAGGATGAGGAAACACAAGATTCCAACGATAAAAACCGGGAAAAACCGACGCCGGAGGAAGACGTTATTACTTCACAACAAGCAAAAGTCGAAAAAGCAGAGTCTTCTCAAAATTTCTCGCACCCTCCAGCGGACCCTCCAAAGGAAATGCTCAATCAGAAACAAAAAATAAGCCATAATAGGGTTCAGTCGATACCGATCGACTATTTCTTCTCAGATCCAGAAGCTCCTGGTGTAAAACCGAAAGAGCAGAACGATGCAGACAGTAAAGAACCCCAAGATTCGGATTTAGAAAATCATAAGTCCTCAAAGAAAAAGAAATCAAAGGAATTCGAGGGTTTATCAGATGTATTTATGCAATAGATTGGTATACAATAAAGAATCTGAAAGTGAGAGCATCATTCGTTAGATGTAATAGAATGTTGAAATAACCACAGATTTGAGGGGGGCAATTATGACTGGATATGATGTTGATCAGAGAGTAGAAAGCTTGATGAAGACATTCGGGACTGATCCGATAAAAGGGTTGACAACAGCACAGGTAGAGAAAAATCGGCAAGAATACGGTGAAAACCGGTTAACTCCACCTGAAAAGGATTCCATTTGGAAGCAATGGTTGAACACTTTTAAAGACCCCACAATAATTATTTTATGTGTCTGTGCCGCTATTGCGATTCTTGTAGGAATTATTGAAGGAAATATTCCATGGGATGGCGTGGCGATTCTGGTGGCAGTGAGCTTGGCTACTGCCGGCAGTACATGGAGCGAGTACAAAGCCGACAAGGCTTTTGAGTTACTAAAGAAGGATACCGACAGCATTCCTGTTAAAGTGACCCGAAATGGTCAGTTCCGGACAATTGCGAACAATGACTTGGTGGTTGGAGATCTAATTCATATCGAGGGAGGCGATAAAATACCGGCAGATGCTGTTTTGGTAAATAGTGTGGACCTTAAAATCGATCAATCGCTGTGGAATGGAGAAACGGAGAGCGCACACAAAGGACCTGGTGACCCTGAGCTTATTGGTGGAACTTACGCTGTGACAGGAAATGGACTAGCATTAGTGACAGCGGTCGGTGACAACTCTAAACTCGGTATACTTGCAAGCTCATTAGGAACCAGCTACATCTGTCCCAATGAAGAGCACAAAAAGAGGTATCGGTCGGAAAGAATTTGCGAGGTTCCTGGATGCGGAAAAGAACTCGAAGAAACAGGAAAAGTATACAAGTGTCCTAATCCGGAACATCCAAGAGTATATCCACAGCATGGTGTCTGTGAAGTTCCAGGTTGCGGTGAGGAATTAGAAAAACTCGAAGGAACGCCTCTTCAAAAACGTTTAGCCGGCCTAGCAGATCTAATCAGCGTTTGGGGGACGATAGCTGCAGTTTTGATCTTTATAGCGCTTATAACCAGCAAGGTTATTGCACTGGTAGCCCACCGAGTGCCGATCGGCGAAAGTGACCCCTTACACGGGGTGGAAGGCTGGTGGTCAGCTCTGCAGTCACCCCATGTTTGGCCCTTGATCGTATTCGCAGTTCTCGGTGCACTTGGGCTGAAAGTGCTGTCTATCGAAAACAAAAAACTCTGGATGACTCTCTGGACTATATGCGTAGCCGGTGTCGGTTTTGTGGCCTGGGAATCAGGCGGTCATGTTGCCGTGACTACTGTGTTGAGATTCTTCATGGTTGCAGTGACGATTATTGTTGTTGCGGTGCCGGAAGGCCTGCCTATGGCTATTTTTATCGCATTGGGACTTGGAATGAGGAAAATTCGAGAAGATAATAATCTCGTTCGAAAGATGGTAGCTGCAGAGACAATTGGTAGCGCTACCGTAATATGCACAGACAAAACCGGAACGTTGACCCAAAATCAAATGGCTGTCACAGATGTCTTCTTCCGCGGCAAACACATAAAGAATCAGGAAGTGTTTTCATTAAAAGGTACGCCTGGATTCGATCTGTTGAGCATCGCGTGTGCTGCCAATTCCACCGCAGAAGTAGAACACCAGAATGGCCAAGTACGGTTTATCGGCAACCGTACAGAGGGAGCTCTTCTTGTCTGGCTGGAAAAACAGGGAGTGAACTATCAGGAGATTCGAAGTCGAATGCCTGTTCATAGCAGAGTTTGTTTTAATGCTGACCGGAAAATGATGACTTCAATGACTGGAAATAATACCTGTTCGAAATGTGGAGCATGCCCGCTCGAAGATGTAGGCGTGGATGTATCCTCTATTTTTACTCAGAGTGATGGATGTCGAATGAGCTTTACAAAAGGTGCGCCGGAGAAAGTGTTGCCATTGTGCACCCACGTCTATGTGGATGAAAACACCCGAACGCCTATTGTGGAGCGTATAAAAGAAATTGAATCGACGGTGAAGGGCATGGCAGAGCAAGCCATTCGTCCTCTAGCAATCTGTTATCGAATATATGGTCGTGAAGAAGCGCCATCTGGAGAACATGCCGCATTGGAGTCAGAGAAGAATATGACGCTTTTAGCGATAGTAGGTATGACAGACCCGGTGCGAGATGATGTGCCGGAAGCTATTCGTGCCTGTGGACAGGCAGGAATCGATGTCAAAATATTCACCGGAGACCATCCTTTGACTGCCCACGCGGTTGCCGAACGGATCGGGATGTTGCAGAAAGACGATATTGAGCTTACAGGAGACGAATTTGCAGCGAAGAGCAATGAAGAAATTAAAAAAATACTGCCGAGGTTAAGGATTATTTCTCGAGCGGAACCTGTACGAGACAAGGAACGGCTGGTCCGTCTTCTTCAAGAACAAGAAGGGCAAGTCGTTGCAGTTACTGGAGATGGAACCAATGATGCCCCTGCTTTAAAAAGAGCAGACGTCGGCATCTCCATGGGACTAAAAGGAACAGAAGTTGCCAAGGAAGCCAGTGACATAGTTCTGACGGATGATAATTTCGGGAGTATTGTTCGTGCTGTTCACTGGGGGCGCACCCTATATGAGAATCTTCAGAAGTTTTTACAGTTTCAACTTACCATTAACCTGTCTGCTTTGGGTATAGCATTGATTAGCCCTATAATGGCCACCTTGTTTCCACACTCCGGCTTTACTATTCAACCTTTAACAGTACTTCAATATCTGTGGATAAACCTGATCATGGATACTTTGGCCGCAATTGCATTCGGATTGGAGCCGCCGCGACCGGAAGCGATGTTACAACCGCCAAAAAATCCCAAAGACCCCTTCCTGACCAAAACAATGTTATCTAATATTCTGGTTTTAGGATCGTATTTCATTGTGTTGATTTTAGCCATCCAGTCGACAGATATACTGGGATTGGAGAGATTTAGACCGGGAATCGGAGCATCTGAAGAACAAATAGCGCACTTTAAATTGATACGAGATTCTGTTGTATTCAATTGCTATATATGGTTTTCGATTTTTCATATGATCAATGCCAGGAGCGTAATGGAAGGTAAATCAGCCTTTGCCAACATCACACGAAGCCGAAGCTTTTTCGTGATAATGGGGTTTGTTATTATAATGCAAATCGCGCTGGTTCAATTTGGAGGAGAAGCGCTCAATACCACACCACTACCATTGACTGTATGGTTTCGTATAATTTTATTAGGCGCTACGACTGTTATAGTTGGTGAAATATTACGCTTGGTTCAAAGAGTCAAGGCCGGATCATATGGTACACCTGTTACAATGAAAGTAGTTTAGTATTCTGTAAGTCATAAACTTATAGTCGTTGATAAACAAAAGAGTTAACAGGATGAAAGGAATCAAATCTAGAAAAAGTTGGTAAAATGAGGTTGAGATAAGGCTTATGTTTTATATAAATATAAACAATATGACATATGGGCCTTATACTGAGCAGCAAGTAAAATTGATGATTGCTTCTAACCAAGTGAAGAGCGATACACTGGTATTTGAAACCGGAGGTAAACAGCAGTGGCTTCCTGCGTCTCATTTTCCACGTCTTTTCAAAAACCCGTCTCCCAAAGGAATTGCGACGCCAAATCCAGTATGTTCGAGTGTGCCTATAGCATCGGGTGATGTGGAAACCGTGCTATGGAAAGGATGTCCATCGACATGGACTTTGTTGGCACAGATTTTAAGATCGTTTGTTTTGGCTGGCAGTATTATCGTTCTCATGATTTTGAGCGGCTATAGCAATTCCCAGCGCCTATCGATGCTCTGTATCAGAGTTGGCTATGTGATACTTCTGATAATTGTTTTAAGAGTGATCTGGTTGTGGATTAAGTTGAAAACAACTTCTTGGGTATTGACAACGGAAAGAATTTGTTCGAAGAAAGGGGTTTTTTCTCGAACAACCCAGAATTTGGAATTATATCGTATTAAAGATATCAGCTTGCATAAACCGTTTCTGATGAGAGTATTGAGAAGAGGTTATATTGAGTATGTCACATCTGATCAGACGGAAAAACGAGATTATCAAAGGTTAGGCGCGATAGCGAGGGCTGAGGATGTTTATGAGCTGTTAAGAAAACATGTAGAGAGACAACGTCAGATGAAAGGAGTACGTGAGGTTGATTTCTGGAAGGCTTAAAATCGTTGGAGTAACCAAGATATGAGTATAATCAAGAGCATTTCATTTCATACTCCTGATGGTATTTATCGACCTCCGAAACGAAAAAAAAGGTGGTGGCGTAAGTCAATAGCGATTCTTGCCGTTATATTCGTATCAGGTGTTGGATTAATGGTGTTCACTCACCGGTCACAACAAATTTCAAATCCTGATATAACTGAGACTCAGCAACTAGAACCGCAGAGTGTAATGCAAGGCCACCAACTTTTTAAAGATGACGATCTAAGTCAATCTCTACTGAAAGAATTGAGTGATAAACCCACTACAGATACTGGCAACATTGTTCTACAAGACCAACACTTCATACAAGATATTTACTCTTCAAAGACGGATAATGTTGAAACTGATCAAGCGCCGAATCCTATACAATCCCTTATTGATGAACCATTACCAGAACTCATAACCTCAAATTTTATCCATACGCAATTGATTGGCTCAACGGATACTTATGAGATCATGCTATATATTCCGCGGAGTCAACAAAAACTTGCATCTCAAACTATTGCCTTGTCACAATATTCTAAACTTGATATAAGGATTGAATTATCGGAAACGGATCAGAAATCCATAGGCTCTGCGCAAGTGTGGATTGAGCCTGGACAATATGAAAATTTTATTGCTGTGAAGTTAGAATTTCTTGAAAAACTTGAACTGGACACAGTGATAGCATTGCTCAATGCGTGCGTTACACCCTCTGCAAAAATCATTATTTTATCTGAGGGTGGAAAAAAAGTTGAGTATCGACTGAATGAATATTTCGGGTTGCTTTGGAATACCAATGTCTGAAGGTGAAAAGAGATGAGTTCGCAACAACCTTCGAATCAAACAGTTTCAGCTCCTCCGGGAGCTGATTTTAAATGGCTTTTCGGCAGCGATTCAACATGCGATGTGTGTAATAAAATCCTGGACTCAAGACATATGGAGTTCAAGCGAAACGGTAATCGATGTTTTATACGTGATTTAAAATCCCAAACGGGCACCTTTTTGAATGGCGATCGAATTAAATCACGAATATGGTATGAAGTATCAAAATACGATGATATCAAATTGGGATCGTTGCCATTCACGATTCACCCACAGGTTTTTTTTGGCCGTGGATTGGCTGGACTTGATACGACATTACTAACATTTGATGTCGGAGGGAAAAAAGGTCTGCTGTGTGATGGAGCATATATTCGTGCTAAACCCAGGAGTATAACGGCTGTGATGGGGCCAAGCGGAGCAGGCAAGAGTGTTTTTTTGAATCTTTTAAATGGATTTAACCGCCCGACATCAGGACAAGTTTTCGTCGGTGGCCAATTTGATGTTCATGGAACCGATCGAAAGGAAGCTCTTCAAGATTTTATTGGTTTTGTTCCCCAGGCAGAAGTCATGATTCCTGAGTTGACGGTTATGGAATCCCTTTGTTACCGACTTCGTCTGCGGTATCCTGACATTAAACGTGATTTTTCCGAACGATTTGCCAGGCAAGTTTGCAGTCGGCTCGGGTTTGCCGACGACGAACTCACAGAGTTTCTTAATAAACGAATTGGATCTCCAGAGTCCCGTGGAAAAGTGTTGAGCGGTGGTCAAAGACGTCGGGCTAACATTGCACATGAACTGGTCTGTAGAACTCAAGTATTGATTCTTGATGAACCGACATCCGGTCTTTCCTCCGTTGATGCAGATAAAATCATATCGCTGTTATATGATCTGGCAAAACAAGATGGTTTGACAATCATAACGACAGTTCATCAGCCGAGCCGTGATTCCTATAGCAAGTTCGATGATCTTTTACTGATGAGCTTTGGAGGAAAAATTGCTTATTACGGACCTGCAGATCAAGCGCCGGCTGAACTGGAGAAAGCTTCTGGAATTGTTCAAGGTCAAAAAAACCCTGCAGAATATGTACTGGAGCCTTTAGAAAACTCGGGAATACGTGACAAACTGACAAAGAATTTTTCGACAAGAGTCTTGCAACCTCCCATGACCCCAAACCCTTTTAGCAGCCCTGGCACTGTTTGCGGAGTACAACCAAAGGCGGCCATCGGAAATCGTTTTCTGCGATTAGTAAAATCACCATTTCGTCACTTGACTGAATGTCGAACTTTAGTTAATCGAAACCTACGAGTTTTGCTTTCTGACCGAATTCATCTGTTATTTACCATAGGCCAGGTTCCTCTTATAGCAATTCTGGTGTTTCTCGCTTTCTATAAAGCTCCTCATGACAACTCCAAATACGATTTACTTGCCAAGAGACTCTATTTTTTTGGTCAAGAGCTAGAACCTTATGACAGAGAAAACAAATCCGGGTTTAATATTGATAAGGCACTCCGAATTGCTGCTGAAAAAGCCAAAGACGAACAATCTATGATAAGTGAATTGACTGCTAAACAGCGCGCAACAATCATTTTTACCCTTGCAGTGACTGTTATATGGTTTGGAATGATGGGGTCTTGCAAAGAGATCGTGACCGAGCAGCATATTATTCGACGAGAATGTCACTCCTGCATTCACCTGGGTCCTTATGTAGTGGCAAAAATGTGGGTTCAGATGATTTTTATGGCTGTTCAAACCGGGTTGTTATCGGTGTTGACAGTACCTTGGGTATTGGCTTTTTCGATGAAGAACACGTTGCACATGTGGCTGGTGTTGTGGGTTGCCGGGATAGCCGCTTCTGCCCTCGGCCTTCTAGTTTCCGGACTTGCAAGAACCTATCGGGTGGCATTGACAGCGGTTCCGATACTGCTGATACCACAGTTGTTGTTCGGAGGACTGCTGCGCCCCATCGTTGCGATAAAAGGAATTACCTTTTGGCCTCGGATTTGTAGCTACCTTACGATCCAAAGGTGGGCGTTTGAGGCAGGCTTAAGCGTGGACAATTATGCTAGATTAAATGTTCTTAGACAATACATAGATTTGAATGCAACAGGAAAATTTTCTGAATTGAAAATGATTCAATTCAAGAGCAGTTCTTTAGTGGAGACGTTTTTCGGTATGAATAATATTTGGAACGGAATTCTGTCACTTATTATTCTTTGTTGCGCTACGATGTTTTTTTTAATATTATGTCATCTGGTACTGAAAAAACGCTATGAAAAATAGTTTATGACGAGTAGTCTATATTAGTTGAAACGTATAATGTGAGAGGTGGAACATAATTAATCAAGAAAGTAGCGCTTAAGCCTTAAAGAAGCTTAAGAAAATAGTAACAACAAACCAACTAGAAAGGGAAGAGATGAAAAAGGTTTTATTACTGATTACAATTTCCGTACTCTGCATGATCGCTGGAAGTACAGCCTTTGCTCAAATAGAGCAGCTCTCCAAATTGGATATTAAAGCTATCCAAAAAATGCAATTCATTGAGACCGGCACATCAGTAATGATGAAAAATGTCTTTGTTTTTGTGAATAAAGGTTTGACTGACGTGAAACTTCGAAATGCAGAGTTCGAAGTCAGCTTGAAAACCGACGACAAAGAGTTCTATATCGGCAAAGGAAAATTTGATGAGCTTGTTTTTCAGGCAGCAGAACAAAAAGAAGATAGCATTGTTCCTTATGAATTTAAACCGGAGCTGGAAATCAAAATTGGCCCAAAGAATGATGAGACAACCCAGAAATTGATGACATTGTTTAACATCATAGGTAATCCGGATGTTTCTTTCACATTGTTGCTCAAAGGAACGAGCGAAGTAGGACTAAAGGGAGAAAAAGGCTGGTTGTATCAAACGGGATTCGCTGTTGAGTTTGAATTTAAGCCGAAATATCAACGTACGGTACTGTTCGAATAACGGTGGCGTTGAAATACTTGCAGGCATAGTGGAAGATACGGAAAAAGAATCTGCAGTGTCTATGATTTAACGCAACGGTCAGGTTGGTGGTATAGAAATAGCGCTGATGGCAACTTTTCGAGAGATAAAAAATCGCGTATAAAAATTGACACGTGAACAGCTCGGAAGTTGCCATCGAATAAGCAAGATACTGAGCAAAGGAGCAGGCTCCAATAGCCTGCTCCTTCTGACTAATTCACCGTATTTGATTGTGGTCGATAATCTCAACTTGGTCAGTACCATATTTGATGCAAGTGTAAAAACCCTGTTTTTAACCCGAATCCCCTTCGCAAACCCTTGAAAATACTACATCGATTTCCCTGAAAATTACTTTTTACGCACGCATCATATTTGAGACTTTAAAACCTTTTTATTAGTGATTTTAGACAAGTATTATGGAGTCGGTGTTGACAGTTATGAATCAAATAAGTTAATATTTTGAAGAATTTGTTAGAGATGGTCCCCAAAAACCAGACCATGCGTTAAGTTAGTATTGGCATATGATTCCCTAATCAGATAAAGTGAGGAGCTATGAAACAGCACAGACGAAAACACAGTGCAGAATTTAAGGCACGGGTA
>JBASEY010000012.1:0-26991 GCA_049652745.1 bacterium
AATCGGAAATAACCTTAAATCAAATTGTCGTGGCTGACCCTTCAACACAAAAAATCCCCGAAATATACCCCCAAAACTGGGGAAAGTTATTGGCCAATTTCTGGGGATTTTTATTGGCCAGTAACAACAATAAAAGAACAGACTAAATGCCTGTCAAATCCTCACTCTCAACAAAGTACAGATGTCTGTCCCCAAAAAACAAAGCCCCCCTTCTCCAGCAATGGAGAAGGGGCCGGGGGATGAGGTCTCTCAGCTTTTTGTTCGAACGATTTGGTTTTTCACGTGTTATAGCTTAAGATCGACTACAGTGCAGGTCGATAGGCATGATCGGTTTGCTCGTGTCAAAAAATGAAGGTTTCATTTCACATCACACGATGACTTATGCGCTTATATCAGTCACCACCTGAGATTTCCGAAAATAGAAAAATGTGACGGCGCGATCACCACAGAATTTATCTATCGATTGATAGTGGAGAAAATATGCAATCTTTTGATCATCATCCAAACTGGACGACCAATTTTTTTGAGACGCCTCCGCCGCGAGAAAAAAAGAGATCATTTCCGACACCTGTCATTCTTTTTGTTTTGACCGTGTTGAGCACGATTGCAGCAGGATGTTTCCATCAAGGTGTAAATATCTTTTTGGAGCCTTGGAAATTTTACAAAGGTCTTCCTTTTGCAATCACTCTTCTTTTAATTCTGGGAATTCATGAGTCCGGTCACTATTTTCTATGCAAACTGCATCGGATACCGGCAACCGTTCCTTATTTCATCCCGATGCCGAACATTCTTGGCACCATGGGGGCTTTCATCAAAATCAAAGGAGCCATCACCAATCGTCGAGCATTACTGGATATCGGTATGGCAGGGCCGTTGGCAGGCTTTATTATCGCGTTGCCCGCGACCATTATCGGGTACATCCTTTCGCCTGTGGTCCCGACACCTTTGGAGGAAGGGTTGGTTTTAGGCAATTCGATTCTGACCTGGATTTTAGAAAAGATTCTTATTCCTATACCGGAACCCGGATATGGAATCATGCTGCATCCTGTCGGGTTTGCCGGCTATATCGGTCTATTCGTCACCGCAATGAACCTGCTTCCTGTCGGCCAACTTGACGGCAGCCACGTCATAACAGCTCTGTTAGGCGAAAAACAGCATCTGATCGCCAAAATAACTCTTGTCATTTTGATTTTCAGCGGCATGTTCTGGAGCGGTTGGTGGTTGTGGGCGGTTTTGCTGCTGATAACCGGAATCAAACATCCGGTGATCCGTTATGATGCCCGCGGTTTAGATGCGACACGAAAGATACTGGCGTGGATCACCGTCGCTATTTTCATTCTGACGTTTGTCCCTGTTCCTTTTTCATTCACTGAGTTTACCCCGTAGTTCATCCGCTACAGAATCGAAAAGTTCCAACAATTCGTCCAGTAACCCGGATTCCTTCACTTTACGAACGATTTTGCCTTTTCGAAACAAAAGCCCTTCCCCGTCACCGCCGGCAACACCCAAATCGGCTTCCCGTGCTTCACCCGGCCCGTTGACGGCGCACCCCATCACTGCGACAGTTAACGGCTCTATTCGGTTTTCCAACAATTTTTCCACCGACTCGGCCAAACCGACCACATCGATCTTCGTTCGACCACATGTCGGACAAGCGATAACCGTCGGGCCGCGCTTTTGAATACCCAAAGCTTCCAGAATACGATAGGCGACGCGGATTTCCTCAACCGGATCAGCCGCCAAAGAGACCCTTAGCGTATCACCGATACCAAGCGCCAACAGGATACCCAGACCAACCGATGAACGGACGGCGCCGGTCCAACGCGTGCCGGATTCGGTAATACCGATATGAAGCGGATAGTTGGATTGTCGGGCAAATTGTCGATAGGCTTCCACTGTGATCGGAACATCGCTCCCTTTGATGGACACCACTATCTCTTCAAAACCCTGGTTTTCCAAAATTGACACATTTCGCAATGCGCTTTCGACAAGCGCTTCAGGGCATGGGGAACCATAACGTTTCAACAGATCCGGCTCCAAAGACCCCGCATTGACGCCTACACGGATTGAAACGCCTCGTGCAGCGGCTTCGGCCACCACGGCACGAATCCTGTCCGTCCCTCCTATATTGCCTGGATTGATCCGAATTTTATGAACTCCCGCCTCCATTGCACCAAGCGCCAGACGATAGTCGAAATGGATATCAGCCACAATCGGCACCGGCGAATGCATGACGATGTGTCGCAACGACGGCAAGGCATCCGCATCAGGAACGGCAACCCGCATTATCCGGGCTCCCGCGACAGCAGCTTTCGCTATCTGAGCCAGCGTCGCCGTTGCGTCCCTCGTATCGGTATTGGTCATGGATTGAACCACCGGTATCGCGGTCCCTCCTATCACGACATCGCCGACTTGAACGACACGTCTCGGCGGATACTCATTTAAAACCAATCGACTCACAGATTCCATCCCGCCCGGATCACTTCCTTTGTCCAAGCGTCAACAGCGCCGATAACCTCGATTCCATTCAACGGTCTCGTGCTATGTTTTTCCATTGCAAACGCTATCACCCGTGGTATATCGGTGAAAGCGATTTTACCGTCACGGAAAGCGTTCACCGCTATTTCGTCCGCCGTGTTCAGGACTGCCGGCATAGTGCCGCCTTCCCGGAGCGCATAGCGAGCCAAATTCAAACAGGGAAACCGCTCCGTATCCGGCTTCGCAAACGTCAATGAACCTACCGAGGCCAGATTCAGTTTCGGCAGATCGGCTTTGGGGTGGCGTCCACCGGTGAGGGCATACAGTATCGGATGACGCATATCGGGAATGCTTAACTGTGCCAGCATAGATCCATCCAGGGTTTCGACCAATGAATGAATGATACTTTGTGGATGTATCACGACATCGATGCGTTTCTGAGGTATATCGAAGAGCCAACGGGCCTCGATTATTTCCAAGCCTTTATTCATCAGCGTTGCAGAGTCGATCGTGATTTTTCCGCCCATGTTCCACGTCGGGTGGGCCAGAGCATGCTTCGGTGTAATCGTGTTCAAATCCAATTCCGGTTGAGCGCTGAACGGACCTCCGGAACAGGTCAGAACGAGGCGATCGATATCTTCTCTGTCAAGGCTTTGAAGGCATTGATAAATTGCGGAATGTTCCGAATCCACCGGTATGATCCGGCTGCCTGATCGTTTGTGAAGCGCCATGACCCATTCACCTCCGGTGACAAGGGTTTCCTTGTTGGCCAAGGCGACATCGATACCGGCTTCGATTGCTGCAACGGTTGGAATGATTCCCGAGGTTCCTGACTGGGCCGATACAACCAGATCGACCTCACACATTTGACCTCCAGCCAGAGCTTGCAAGGCATGTTGTCCAAGACCGAAATTTTTTATGCCCGGTAAATTTTCAAGCCGTTTGGCACACGCGGCATCGTCCACAACGACAGCTTCCGGTCTGAAACGCCGAATAATGGACTCAAGTCGATCGGGATGTGTTCCGCGGGCGCTGATTCCCGTCACCTGGAATCGATCCGGAAACATATCGATAATATCGAGGGTCTGGGTTCCTATCGACCCGGTGCAACCCAGAATTATTATCTTCTTCATACGATAAATGCCTTGATATAGATATATATCATTGGCGCAGTCAGCAATAGATTGTCGAACCGATCCAAGAATCCACCGTGGCCGGGAATGAGTCGGCTTGAATCCTTTACGCCGGCGACACGTTTGGCCATGGAAGCCGTCAGATCCCCCACGTGAGCCAACAAAACGGTTATCGGAGCCAGCAAATAGATATGCCACCGTGGAGTGTTGAAAGCCGCCAAGTGGTGAAGAAGAACGCCAAAAACAATCGATGTCATCATGCCGCCTAACAGCCCTTCGACAGTCTTTTTGGGGCTGATGATCGGTGTCAGTTTATGTTTTCCAAACCATTTCCCGAAGTGCATCGCACCGGCATCGCCGCCCCAGGTCATAGCAAACTGCAACAGAATCCAATATCTGCCGTCGGGCACGCAAGTCGTTTCTCTTACAAGTATCAACGATCCACCGCCCCAAGCACACAACAGCATACCCATCATCATGGCGCCGCCGCCCAGGAATTTCTGCTTGATATCATGATGTTGATTGATTATACCGAAAATCGCACTTCCAAGGATAGTCAGCACAATCGATAAATACAGGAAAAGGCCGTCTTTAAATACGGCAAACCCCCAGATGCCGCCCTCAAGCATCAGGCACATGATCAGGCCGAGAAAAGTCGGAGCCGCCACTTTCATGTTTCGAAGCAGTCCAAGCCATTCACCATAGACAACCAGCATGACTACGGTCACAAAGAGGTTGAACATCCATGACGGAGCATATACCAGCAGCAGGACGATCAATGGTATGGCAATGACCGCCACCAGGTATCGTAACAGCATATTTTTCATTTGATCGATCCGGTTTTCGACAATCCGCCGTAGCGTCTATCCCGTGATTGATAGGTTAAAATAGCCCGCACCAATTCTTTCCGATCGAAATCCGGCCAGAAGCAATCCGTGAAGTATAATTCTGAATAAGATGACTGCCACAGAAGAAAATTCGAAATTCGATATTCACCACTTGTTCGAATAATCAGGTCAGGATCCGGCAGGCCTCGTGTCGTCAGGTAATTCGAAAAAATTTCCTCATCGATGTCTTCCGGTTTGATATCGCCTTGAATGGACTGTCGTGCGAGTGACTGCGCAGCTTTGATGATTTCCCCGCGCCCTGAATAACCCAACGCCAGGTTCAATGTCATGGTTGAACAATGTCCAGTCGCTGCCAGGGTCGCATTCAATTCATTTCTAACCGCGTCGGGAAAATTCGAGATATCCCCGCTCAAGCGAAGTTTGACATCGTTATCGATCAGTTTTTTACGTTTGTTCAGCAAATTTTTGTACAACAGTTCCATCAACGCCGACACTTCCTTTTTAGGTCGTTTCCAATTTTCGGTTGAAAAGGTATATAGGGTCAGCACTTTTATTCCGAGAGATACGGCGTCTTCCATGATTCTATCGACGGTTTTGACGCCGGCGCGATGGCCGGCCACTCGTGGAAGTCCGCGTTTTTCCGCCCATCTGCCATTGCCGTCCATGATCATGGCGATGTGGGTCGGCAACTGGTTTTTATCGATCAGGTTTTCTTCCGGGTTAATGATTTTTGTTGACATGCCTGTTTATCCGGATGTCAGATTTCCATCAATTCTTTTTCTTTCGCTTCACCAAGCTTATCGATTTTTTCGATAAACTCATCGGTGAGTTTTTGTATCCGATCATGGCCTTCACGGGATTCATCTTCAGAAATATCTTTGTCTTTCAGGAAGCTTTTCAGGGTATCGTTGGCATCCCGGCGAATATTTCGTATGGCGACCCGACCTTCTTCCGTCATTTTTTTCACCATTTTCACCAGGCCTATTCTTTTTTCTTCAGTCAAAATGGGTATATTCAATCGAATAATTTTGCCGTCCGAGTTTGGCGCCATTCCGAGATCCGATATTTGGATGGCTTTTTCAATACTGTTGAGAGCACCGGCATCCCAGGGTTGAATCACGATCAGATTGGATTCCGGTATAGCTATTTTGGCGATTTGTTTCAGAGGTGTCGGGACGCCGTAATAATCGACTCGAATATTTTCCACCAGGCCGGGTGAGGCGCGTCCTGTCCGCACGGTAGAAAACTGGCGTTTATAATGTTCGATAGAATCGTGCATACGTAATTTCGCGTCATTGTATACATCATCGATCATGGTTTTATCCTCCACATGTAATCAATGTGCCGATAGGTTCCCCGGAAAGAAGCTTGGCCAGATTCCCTGGTTTTAACAAATTGAATACCAAAACAGGCAGGTGATTGTCTCGGCATAGCGCTATCGATGCGGCATCCATCACTTTAAGCCTGTCATTCAGCACAGTGTCGAAGCTCAATTTTTCATAACGACGGGCATCGGGATATTTAACGGGGTCCTTGTCGTAAACGCCATCCACTTTGGTGGCTTTGATCAACACATCGGCCTGAATTTGTAAAGCCCGCATAGCGGCAGCCGTATCGGTCGAAAAATAGGGTAAACCGGTTCCACCCGCCAGAATCAAAACAGTGTCCGTCTGCAGCAGCTCTCGCGCTTTTTCTGCACAAAACGCTTCTATCACACCTTGAATTGGATAGGCCCCCAAGACAACGGATGGGACATTTTCAGCAGCGAAAAACTCCTTGAGAGCCAAGGCGTTGATTGTCGTGGCCAGCATACCCATTGCATCTGCAATCGTACGATCGATCGCTTTATCGGCTTGAATTCCTCGAAAAATATTTCCTCCGCCGCAAACCAAAGCGATTTGGTGTCCTTTGCGATAAACCGACACTATTTCCTGCACAAAAGCGGCCGTAACCGATGAGTCGATCCCGTTTTGGCCGCCGCCGAGAGCTTCGCCGGATATTTTGAGCAGAATTCGCTGGAGTTTTGGCTGCTTCGAGTCAGGGTTCATGGGTATGTCTCCCAGGCAGGCGAGAACTTATTCCTCACCCAGGGCAATTCGTGAAAACCGTTTAATCACGATATTTTCACCGAGTTTTGCGATTTTTCCCTTCAACAATTCCTGAATAGTCATCGAATCGTCTTTGACAAAGGGTTGATCCAACAGGCAGACCAGAGAATAAAACTTCGTCAGTTTTCCCTGGACAATTTTATCGACGATATTTGCCGGTTTGTTGCCCATTTCCAGCACCTGACCTTTGTAAATATCTTTTTCACGTTCCAGGACATCTTCAGGAATATCTTCAGACGACACATATCGAGGATTCATCGAGGCTATATGCATAGCCACATCACGAATAAGCTCTTCAAACTCGTCCGTTTTGGCGACAAAATCCGTTTCACACTGTATTTCCACCAATACGCCGAGTTTCCCGGAATGGTGAATATAGGATCCTATTCTTCCTTCAGTTGTCGCTCGATGAGCTTTTTTCGATGCATCGGCAAGACCTTTTTTCCGCAAATAATCAATTGCTTCCTCGATATTTCCGTTAGTGGCCTTAAGGGCTTCTTTACATTTCATGATACCCAAGCCGGTTTTTGTTCGCAATTGCTGAATAAGCGTTGCGGTAATTTCCATGGTTCAATCTCCCTGATAAATAAACTAATTAATTCTAAAACGTCTCTATTTTTTAATTCTTCGATAGTTCGCGATTATTTGTCTTCATCATCCATGTCGTCTTCAGCGGCTGGTTTCCGAGTTGTCGTTTTTTTCGCCGGGGAAACTCTCTTTTTAGCTTTTTCCTGCGCATCCGGCTCTTCATCAGCAGCTATCTGATCGGGTGTTTCTTCAATCATTTCGACTGACTCAATAACGTCTTCCACAGTCATCGCTGTTTTTCGCACAGCTCGTTTCGCACGAACCGGTATCGGTTTTGTATCCATTTCTTCCTGTTTTTCGACTGATTCAGGTATTGTTCTTTCTTCAAACGAGCGTTTATAATGGATTTCTTTTCCTTGGATGGCGGCTTCGGCGATTTGGTGAGTAATCAGTCTAATAGAGCTGATCGCGTCGTCATTTCCAGGGATTGGGAAGTCGATTCCGTCCGTATCGGAATTTGTATCGAGGATCGCGACGATAGGAATGCCGAGCTTTCTGGCTTCATTCACGGCGATATATTCTTTTTTGGTATCCACGATAAACACAGCGCCCGGCAGGCTTTGCATGGTTCGAATTCCCAGCAGGTTTCGTTCCAGCTTGACGCGTTCTTTTTCCAGACCAAGGACTTCCTTTTTACCCAGGTAATCATAGGAGCCGTCATTACGCATAGCGTCCAGGCGTTCCCAGCGTTCAACAGATTTTCTGATGGTCACATAATTGGTCAGCATACCTCCCAGCCACCGATGATTGACAAAAAACATGCCTGCTCGCGTCGCCTCTTCTTCGATCACCTGTCGAGCCTGTTTTTTTGTGCCGACGAACAGTACGGTTTTACCTTGAGCGCATGTTTCTTGAATGAATTCACAGGCTTGTTTGAAACACTGCATAGTTTTCTGTAAATTGATGATATAGATACCGTTGCGTTCCCCGAAGATATATTTCTTCATCTTCGGATTCCAGCGTTTTGTTTGGTGGCCGAAATGGACATTGCTCTCGATGAGCTGCCTCATTGTGACTCCTGTTGTCATACCCTAATACCTCCCTGGGTTATTCCTTGGTGTATTTCATCGCCGCATCGCAACCTTTTTGATCAGGCACCCATGAGCGGCATCCACACACCTGTTGGTTAATCATAGACGGACTATCCGTCGAAGAATTCGTTTAACGTTTAGAAAACTGGAAGCGGCCTCGAGCGCCTTTTTGGCCGTATTTCTTTCTTTCCACGGTTCTGGGATCACGAGTCAGCAGTCCGGCGCGTTTCAACGCCGGTCTGAGATTGATATCGTAATCGACAAGAGCGCGGGAAATACCGTGCCTTAACGCGCCTGCCTGCCCGGAATCACCGCCGCCGCGGACGCTGGCCATGACATCGAATTTTCCCGCCATTTCCGTAATCTCAAACGGTTGATTGATGATCATTCGAAGCGTGGCGCGTTTGAAATGTGTTTCAAATTCCCGTCCGTTTATCTGATATCTTCCGCTTCCCGGCTTGATCCGAACTCTGGCCACGGATTCTTTCCGCCGCCCGGTGCCGTAATATATTTCCTGAGACATCTGTTCAAAACCTCCCACTATTTGGCCGCTTTTATAAATTTATCTTCAGAAACATCGATCGCCACAGGCATCTGGGCTTCATGCTGATGATTCGGTCCTGCATAGACCCGCAACTTACCATACAGTTTTCTGCCGAGTCTTGTCTTGGGCAACATACCCTTGACGGCGTTTTCAACGATGCGTTCCGGATATTTATCCAGCAGTTCCCTTGCTGTTTCTTCACGAAGACTCCCGATATAACCGGAGTGCCTGTAGTATTTTTTCGTTTCCCATTTATCTCCTGTGAAAACAACCTTTTCTGCATTGATGATGACAACATGGTCACCCATATCGACATGCGGAGTATAATCCGGACGATGTTTACCTCGTAACAGCAGCGCCGCCATCGATGCCAGACGTCCGACTGTCTGACCCTCAGCATCCAGCAAATACCAATTGTTGGTTGCATCTTCTTTTCGAACAAATTGAGTTGTTTTCATATCCTCTTCTTCTCCCAATAATTCATTCCTTTATTCATTTCATCCGCAATTGCCGGACAAGTCGGAGATATTACCCTTCCTATCGCCTTCATGTCAAGCATATTCGCAGTATTCCGCCAAAAGTCCTCGAGAGGTCTGGTTCAGCTTTCCGGGTAGCGCACATGTGTCAGATACAAGCCATGTGGAGGCGCCGTCGGACCGGCTGCCCGCCTGTCCTGGGCGGAAATGACGTCACCAAACGCTTCCGCAGTCATCCTGCCCCTTCCAACCGATAGGAGCGTGCCGACTATAATACGAATCATATGCTGAAGAAAAGAACTTCCTTCAAAAAAAAGCGCAAGAACCTCGCCTCGCATATCGACTCCGGCATCGATCATCAGCCGAACCGAATGCTCCGACGCATCATGGCTGCATCTGAAACTGGAAAAATCCTTTTCTCCCGGTAAATAACGGCAGGCTTCCCGAATCGCCTCACAATCAAGCGAATACGGAACATGCAACGCAAAACGGCGATTAAAAACAGATCGAAGAGACCTGGGATCGATCAGGTATTCGTATCGACGCGAAAGCGCTGAAAAGCGAGCGTGAAAATCATCCGGAACATCCTCTATCCGTTTGACGGCGATATCGCCCGGTAAAATCGAATTCAGACCTTTCAGCATTCGCTCGATCGACAACACACTTTCCGTGTGAAAATTCGCCACTTGCCCCAAAGCATGAACCCCGGTGTCCGTCCTTCCGGCGCTGTGAACCGTGACCGGCCGATCGGTGATCACCGAAAGCGCTTTTTCCAACTCACCTTGAACCGTTCTGCCTTCACGCTGCCGCTGATACCCGAAAAAATCCGTCCCGTCATACTCGAACGTCAATTTGATATTACGCACTTCGATAGCCGCCTCCACCGACACATCTGATCGATAGGCAATTCAGCTTCTTCAATATCGAATCCAATGCTTTAATCCTTCACTTATCCAAAGCGTGCCGATATACCCCCAGCGTAGCTCTCGCCGCTTGGGTCCATGAGAATTCCACAGCCCTCTCTAACGCCTGGCGCCGCAGATCGATCTGCATCTCAGAGTCGAATAAAAATTTATTCATAACCGTCGCCATCGATTCGATATCATAGGGATCGAAATATAAAGCCGCATCCGCGCCGATTTCCGGCAACGATCCGGCATCAGAACATATAACCGGCGTTCCACAGGCCATGCTTTCCAGTACCGGCAAGCCGAAACCCTCATAAATCGATGGCACCAAAACCGCTTCCGCTCCCTGAATGATCTCGACCAAAACTGATCGCTCCAGATAACCGGTCAATACAACTCTGTCTTGAACCCCTTTTTCCTGTAAATAACGTTCCAGATTCTTGTTTTTCCAGCCCATGGCTCCTGCAATAACCAGCTTAATATCAGGATGAAAGCGGGCCGGCCCCAGCATAAACGCCCGAACACAGCGTTCCAGGTTTTTTCGAGGTTCGTATTTTGCCGCCGTCAAAAAATAGGGCTTACGCACACCGAGCGATTCCAATCTTTCCACAGTCGGCTCTCCCGGAACAAAACAGGCCGCTGCCGCTTCTGGAACCACGTCGATTCGATTTTCGGAAGTCGGAAATAAATCGATGATGTCTTTTCGCGTAAATTCCGATACGGCTATAATTCTATCTGCACGTTTGACGGCTGACCGTGTCATGAATTTCCAATACAAATTATACTTCAGCGTATTGGTTTCCGGGAATCTAAAAGGAGCCAGGTCGTGAATCGTCACCACATAAGCGGCTCGGGATCGCTTTAGAGGCAATTGATAGGAGGGATCATGAAACACATCGACGCTCGAACGATCCAGCAAGCGGGGCAAAGTTATATGCTTCCAATAATCCCCTGCCAGATGGTTTTCCACCGGCCATGGCACACCGATACAGTTGACGCGATCAGTTGGAATTGCCGCCGCACGCCGCGATTCCGGGGTAATGAACACCGTGAGTTCGTCTTTTCCCTGTTGTATTTGATCAGCCAAAGCCGTCATTATCTGCAGCGTGTAGGTGCCAAGCCCGGACATGCCGGGTTGTATCCGACGACAATCCAAAGCGATTTTCACCTGCCGACCCCTTTTGGATTGAACAGATGAGTTGATCTGTGTTCAGTGACGGTTCTTTTTATACACTCCACCCATTGTCGGTAAGTTTTTTCACTGTCATAGCCCCTTGCATGCTCCCGAGCCGCCGATCCAAGCTGTTCGCGGAGCGTTTTATCACCTACCGCTTTTCGTAAAACAGCGGTGAAAGCGTCGATATTTTTTAAATCAAAAAGCAAGCCGTTCACGCCGTGTTCCACTATGTTACGGTGCGCATCGATATCGGAGGAGATCACAGTGCGCCCGGCAGCCATACCCTCCAGGACAGACAAGCCAAACGATTCAGCCCGTGAAGCGGATACAACGATATCGCTTTCACGAATCACGTCGGCGATATTATCGACATATCCGATCAGCGAAATGCGATTTTCCACGCCGAACCCAGCAATCATTTCCTGTAGCTTGTGCGTATAGGAGTTCTGCTTTTCATTTGCCGTAGCCTTCGTAATCATCTCTTCGCCGCTGATCAACAGGTGAATGTCCAATCCTTCTTTTATCAACGGTATCACCGCCTCGATCACCGTATGCTGACCCTTGCCGGGATCCAATCGCCCCGCCGTCAGTATCACGACGGCTTCCGATGAGATGGTTAATTTTTCCCGCCATGGCCCGTTGCGAACAATAGTGGACGACTCCGGGATCGTGACGCCGTTTGGTATCACCTGTATGTTATGACGACTGACTTTCAGCGATTCAATTTGTGAGGCCAACGATTCGGATACGGTGATCCATCGAGTCACATGGCGCATCAGCTTTTTCCCTATCACTGAAAAAACCATCCGTTTGATCGGCATTTCCGGACTGATATCGGCATGAATCGCACAGATGACCGGAATACCACGTTTATAGAAAAACCGATTGACGACTGCCGCAGACCAGGAGGAATTACACAGAACCACATCCGGCTGCACACCTTTCGATATGACATCCAAGGATTTCATGACTTTTTGTCGGGCAAACGGATTCAGCCACTGTTTTTTCAAGCCGTATATGTCAACGATATGCACTCGACAGCAAGATATTTTAGCGGCCGTATCGACCAATATCCCAGGTTTACTGGTGACGAGGTGCAGCTTCCATTCGTCGGTTTCCGGCTGCTGCCGGATAGTGCGACAGAGCGCCAAGATGACATGCTCTGCTCCACCGACCAACGGAAAATCATTGATAATCAGCAATCGCATCTTGTTCATTTGACCTTTTTACATCCGTGAACAATGTGCAAAATGTCGGCGAACAAGCGCCAATCCGATTCGAAAACAGCCTCGCCATAGCCTCTTCCGGCCATTTCACCGTAGCTCCGGTGTTTGTTCAATCCTTCGACAATGGTGCGTCCGTAGTCCGATACGGCGTTTTGCGTTTCAAAGCAGGCGACGGCCCTTCGTTTCAGATCGATGGTATCGGTTATATCCATAATTTTATTCGGCAGCAGAGGTATGATGCTTTCATATCCTCGCACCAGCGGTGGGTGATCCAGGTTTTGAAGCGCTTTGACCACCATTTCTGTGGCGGCGATATGGTCGAAATGATAGTCGATCGGAAAAGGCGTGTAGATGATATCCGGGCGAATCCGCTGAATCGTTTCGATCAGAAAATCGACATTTTTAGAGTCCGCTTTCAACTGCCCGTCCGTTTCATTTTTAAATTCGACCGAACTCAATCCCAGCACCGACACGGCATTTTCAACTTCGCTACGCCGGATTTGCTGCAGGGTTTGGTCTGATTTTGAGGCATCGACCGTGCCCCGCACGCCGTCGGTCCAAACGATGGAATGCACGTCTCCCCCTGCAATGATATGACCGGCCAACGTGCCGCCGACAGCCAGGATATCGTCATCCGGATGCGGAGACATACTGATGACGGTTTTCTTCTCGTTCGCTTTGACGACGATAGGGCGAAATTCCGGGGATCCGGTAAATTTCCAAGTCCGGTTCAAACGGCTGACAGCACTAGCGATCGCCGTATAACGCAGGGTTTCGAAAAATTTTGCAAGTAAAGATCGTTCCATAAAAAATAATTAGAATGAAAAATAAATCAATTAAACCTTTCAGACGCAATCCGAATCGCCGGAACTCAAGCGCCAGCGTCGTGCGTCGTATAGTATCCGATTGAATTCCGGCTCCCAGAATGACCGGATCACATGATAATTCATTGCATTTCGATTGAAAAAGCCTCGATCGGCTAAAAAACATGCCTCCTTACTTCCTGCCAACGCCCAGGCCCGGAGCGTGGTGCACGCCGCTTTCCGAGCATACGCCGCAATATGCTTCAATAAAGCCGTGCCGGCGGCATCGTTTCCAGGCGCATAGATGAATTCCGCCAAATTGGCTCGACCCGCACCGTCGAGGCTCAACACGGCGGCCGCCCTTATCTGATGGTCCGCTGATCGAGCCGAAAAAAACGTGTATGTTTGTTCCGGGCATTGTTGATATCGCCAAATCAAATAGTCCAAATCGCGAACAAACGTTATCCCGGATGGGTCAGGCAAGCCGTTCAGCGCCGATGCAAATGATTCATCGACTTCGTTCGATTCGATGATATTCCCAGTCCAACTCGACGATAATTTAGTGCGGTTATATAGACTCATGAGTATATCGACGGAATGAGAAACTCCGGGCAGTGTCAGCGCCTTTTGCAGAGCGGAGGGTTTCAACAGCATCGTCCACAAAGGTATCTGCTCGATCGCTTTCCAACCCAAAATTCTTTTGCCGGCGGGAAGCGACGTGGTGTTTGGAAACCCAAAGGTAAACGGATGTCCCTGATCCATCAAACGGGAATAGGTTTCCCGCCCTAAACGCTTGAAAAGGCCGCCTTGAGCATATTTCGGATCGACCATCAGATCGGTTTCCTGATAGGCGATCATGTCTTTACCGGTCAGGATGACTTTTCTCGGCACCAAACCGTAAAAACCGACGATAGGGTTTGAAGGCTCGTTTTTAGGTTTTTCTAAACTCGAACTATCAGAGTCGGAAAGCTTATCCCCCTCTGTTTGCTCGACCAGAGCAACGGTGGCAATTGCGGTACCATGAGGATTATTCTGGTATTTCCATGCCCAGGTATCGAGTGATCGAGAGGTGCCGAACGCTTTGTCGAACAGCGTGTTCAAGCCGGGATAGTCATTTTTTTCCAAAGGTTTTAGAACCGGTAAAGCGTCCATGTAAACCTCACTGATTTCAGGCTTATAGTATCAGGAAGCCGATGATATCCGCAAGATTCTGTTAATGACAACCGATTATGTCCGGTTTCAGACGGCGAGTCTTTCAATTTATCGGTTTCGATGCTACATTTTGAACGATATCAGCCGGAACACGGCATTCAGTTTGAAGTTTGGAAGGATTTTGTTGTATGCGCATCGCCATCGTCGGCCCCAGCCCTGTCCCTTTCGGCCGGGGCGGTATCGAGAATTTTATGGCTGGATTGTATCGAGCCATCAACGATCTGACGCCTCATTCGGCGGAACTGATCAAAATCCCGATCAAAGAAAATACTGCCTGGGAAATCGCAAAAGCATATTATACATTTTATCGAACACGATTGGACCATTTCGATCTGATAATCAGCGTGAAATATCCTGCCTGGAACATGCGGCATCGTAACCATGTCATCTATCTTGGGCATCGCTTGAGAGGTTTGTATGACACCTATCCGATTCCTCCCGAAAAAGATAAATTGATGAAAGCGCGGCCGCTGGATTTTCCCGGTCCGTGGATCAAACGATTGGTGCATTGGCTGGATAATCGAGCCATTCGTCCGGAAACGATCGCACACGCCTTCTGCACCTCGAAAACCATTGCATCCCGAAGCAGTTACTTCCATCCCGATCTGCCGCCGACTGTCGCCTATCACTCGACAGCTCACGAAAATTACCGACGCAAACCCGGTCGTTATCTGTTCACCGTCAACCGGCTGGATCCCCCCAAACGCGTCGATCTGATGATTCAAGCCTATAGGATGACGCAGACCTCCGTGCCGTTTCTGATTGCCGGAACCGGACCCCATGAACCCTATCTGAGCTCATTGGCGGAAAACGATTCACGGATACACTTTCTCGGAGATGTCTCGGAAGAGAAACTGATCGATTTGTATGCCGAATCGTTGGCGGTTTTATACACGCCGTATCAGGAAGACTACGGGCTGATAACAATTGAAGCCATGAAAAGCGGTAAACCGGTGATCACGACCACCGACTCGGGAGGACCGCTGGAATTCGTGGTTCATGACGTCACCGGCTGGATAGCCGATCCGGATCCGACAGATCTGGCACGCGTTATCACCGATGCTCTCAGTGACACCGAGAAAATCGAAGCAATGGGCGATACCGCGGAAAAAACCGTGGCTCATATTTCGTGGCGAAACACGGTCAAACAGATTTTGGCGCCTTATGTTTTTTGGCCGGAACCCGGTCCTAAAAAACGAAATGAACGCCGTAGAGTGACCATCCTGGTGCCCTATCCGGTCCATCCTCCCCGCGGCGGAGGTCAGAAACGCGTGGCCGGGTTGGCGGAACAATTGGCGACAGTGTACGATGTTTTTCTATTGTCGTTGGGACGATTCAACACACCGTATGAATCGCTGGAGATCACCCCCTGGCTGCATGAAATACGCATTCCTATCGCGCCGGCGCATGCCCGTGAACAATGGGAATTCGAAAAAGAGATCGGCGAGACGATCTCCGACGCTGCATTGGATCATTTACTGCAAAAAACACCGAATTATATTCGCGCGCTCCGTCATTTCGAAGCGTGTTCGGATATCATCATATCGGAACAGCCCTATATGCACCGCTATATACAGCGGAGTCAACGAACCCGATTGATTGTGCACAGCTCACAAAACGTCGAAATCGCCTTGAAAGAAAACCTGCTGAAAGCGACCCGTAAAGGCAGGTTTTTACTCAATCGAGTTCGATCCGCCGAAGCCGCCGCCGTCACACAAAGCGATATCGTGTTCGCCGTCAGTCAATCGGAGAGTGACAAGCTTCGTCATCTCTACGGCCGCCGTGACGAACAACCGACATCGTTGCTGCCGAATGGGATCGACACCGCGACCATCAGGCCGGCGGAAAAAAGCGACCGGGAAAAAGCGCGGGCTTTGCTGAAGATTGACCCGACACTCACGGTCTGTCTGTTTGTGGCGGCCTGGCATCCGCCGAATCTGGAAGCGTTTCATTTTCTATTGGATAACGTTGTGCCGCAGTTACCCGATGTGCTTTTCCTGGTTGTCGGCAGCATCCGGGATCATTTTGTCGCTCAGGGTGGAGACATCGATGCGCTGCCTTCGAATCTGCGTTTGACGGGGGAAGTCGAGGAATATGTCAAGAACGCAGCGCTCGCCGCCGCCGATATCGCGCTGAACCCGATGCTTTCCGGTGCCGGGACGAATTTGAAAATATTGGAATATGCCGCTTCCGGTCTTCCAATCGTCACGACACCGCACGGTATTCGGGGATTGGCCTTCGAAGCGGGAAAAAGCGTGTTTATGGCGGAACCCGGTGATTTTATCGACATCTTGAAAAAAGCGATAGCAGACACCGCCGGCCGGCAAACCATTGCGATCGAAGCTCGCCGGATGGTCGTCGATCGCTACGACTGGAAATCGATCGGCACGGATATGATCGACACTATAGAAACGGCTTTGCCGGTTGTCGGCTCGGGACATATCGATATGCACGCTTCCGACCCGTTCCTGGCCGGTTGGCATTATGCTGAAAGATGGGACGACATTGGTTCGGGTCCCGGCTGGGTGCGCTGGACATCGGGACGAGGCGATGTGCGCATACCGTCACCGCGACGGAAAACAACACTCCGCATCGGCCTTCAAGGAGGGTTTGAACAGCAGAAACTTACGATATTTCTGGACGCCGAAAACGTTGGTGAACGTTCTTTGACGACGTCTTGGCAAATGATCGAGATTCTCGTTGAACCGATTCCGGGGTGTGATGAGCGACGGCTTGTGATTGAAAGTGACACGTGGAGACCGTCGGATAAAGGGTCGCCGGATACGCGGATTTTGGGCGTGGCGGTTGCGGAAATCGAGCTGCGATTATAGGCCCGGAAAATGGCTTTTATTGCGGCAAAATAGAAGGGTAAATACTTATTTTGATCGCATTCAAATCAGCGTGTAGTCAATGTGAGTATTATCAGCGCAAACCCATTGAAATATCGACAGAATTAGATAAATAAAAGACGTGTTTTATTGACGATGGAACCGGTCAGATAGGCCGGCGGAACGCCCAAAATTTCTTGAGCCGTCACTTGATTTTTTTGAACCGTGTCGATATAAATTCTGATGAGACTGACCTTTAACCGACCTGAAGTCTCAGTGTTGTTTAATCTTTCAATGATGATTCTTGTTTTGTAACTCGGACACGAATTTTTTTAAACCATGCTGTCGTGTGCCGACAAAATTTTCAAGGGAGGAAGAGATGAAAAAACTTTTTGGAACGGCTCTGGCGTTGCTTGTTGCGGCGACCGGAATCACCTGGAGCCAGGGCTTCGAAACATTCGATAATTTTCCTGCTACAGGAACCTCTTATCAAACGGGAACTTTTTTAGGTCAAGATGGATCTACCTGGACGTATATACAGTGCCGTGGGGATTATGAAATCACCGGAAAAGCTCTGATGATAGGTCGTAATCGAAACCCTCAATCCAACGTGTATTCCGGTACTATCAGCGGCGGTATCGGAGAACTCAATTTCGATTATATGCAGTCTTTTTCGAACAATGTGAACTTGAACGTCCTGGTCAACGATATTGTAGTAGGTAATGTAACATCCACTAGTGAAATGGAAGTAGTAAAAAATTCCGGGCCTATTACAATCAATGTTGCCGGTGATTTCGTTATCAAGTTCATCAACGTCAATAACAGCGATGGCCAGGTGACGATAGACAACATCGAGTGGACCGGTTACGGCGCCACTCCCACCCCAGTACCAGTTTCGATTTATGATATCCAATACACCACGGATCCGTCCGGCGATTCTCCGTACAAAGACATTTACGTCATCACCACCGGCATCGTTACGGCGGCCAAAGCAGGTTTCAATACCATCTTTATTCAGGACGGTGCAGGGCCGTGGAACGGCATACAGGTTTATGGCGTGTCCGGCAGTGATTATGTCGAAGGTGATGAAGTGGAAATAACCGGAAAAGTCACCGAGTATTTCGGCATGACGGAAATCAACCCGGTCACCGACATCGATTTACTGAGTCAAGGCAATCCGTTGCCGGCTTTTGCCGTGATTACCACCAATGAGGTCAATCAGGAACAATACGAAGGCGTGTTGTGCCGCGTTGAAAACGTCACGGTCACGGATCCGAATTTGGGCTTCAACGAATGGGAAGTCGATGACGGTTCCGGCCCTGTCGTCGTCAATGACCTGTTTTATCGGCATACACCACAGTTGAACGAAGTCTATGATTATGTCCAAGGTCCCGTCGATTTCTTCTATGACACATACAAAATCGAGCCGCGTTATGCCGAAGATATCGATGCGGCCCCACCCACCCCGGTGCCGACGATGCCGTGCGAAGAGGAATTGCTGTGGAACAAGGATTTCGAAGAGTGGAGCGCCGGCCCGAACGCGCCACCGGATTATTGGGCCTTGTCTTCTCTCACAGTAAACCTTTCATTTGAACAGACAACCGATTATGTTCATTCCGGTGACTATGCCGTAAAAGTAACGAAAAATCAAACAGGAACAGGGCATTTTGAGCAGCTTGTCCCGTATCAAGTCAATGAAGGCTCCGAATACACGTTTTCGTTCTATGTCATCGATAATGACGGTGTTTCCGGGAATCGTTGCCGCGGATGGATCAATTGGTATTCAGATCCGGCAGGCCTCAACTATATCAATCAAACGATTCAGTCAATTTATACGTCAGAAAATCCCGATTGGCAGAAATATACGATTACCGGAACAGCGATAGAGAATGCCGTTGCCGCCAGAGTGCGTATCGCCTTTTATGGAGCTACCGGTGTGGATTATTATATCGACTCCGCATCGTTCCAAGAAATTTGCGAATTTGAACCGACGGCAACGCCTGAACCTACCGAAACACCGACTGAGACACCCGAACCGACGGATACACCATCTGAAACACCTGAGCCTCCTCCAATCCCAGCGACCGGTCCGACAGGAATCGGTCTGTTGCTGATTGGTCTGGGTGCATTGATTGGGTTTTCCCGCATCCGCCGCAGTTAATTACCAATAACCTTTTGTGACAATAGAAAACGCTCCTGGAAAGGGGCGTTTTTTTAGTGCTGAGTGCTGAGTCCTGAGTGCTGAGTTGGAGGATTTTCAGTTGATTTATATCTTCTGAGTTTTCTTTATTGTGGTAGATGACAATAGATTCTGAATTCTAACACTAGGTAATCGGTTATTGGATATTGAATTTGCAACCTCAATGTCTGTTTGAACACGATTACAAAGATTACAAAGATGGGCACGATTAGACTCCGAGAAAGAAAAGACTAATCCTGGTAATCCTTTAATCCTGTAATCGTGTTCAGACAATTTGGAAATTGGTGATTGGATAGTGAATCCCACTTCTGCAATCAGCATTGATGGATATAATTTGAAATAGTAAGCTATAATGTACTTGCTGGAATTTTGTTCCTGGAGGAGACAAATTTATGAGATGGTTTTGTTTAAATAAATATGGTGTCAGATTGGCGGGCCTGCTGCTTCTACTGGTATTTTATCCATTGGCTGCCGTGATGGCTCAAACGGTTCAACCTGATTGTATCAACGATGGCGACGTCAACGGTGACGGCCGAATAACCTCCGCAGATGCGCAACTGGCCTTCAATATTGCTCTCGGCGCCTATACGCCGACTTATGAAGAAGCCTGTGCCGCCGATTGCAACGGGGACATCCAGGTGACCTCGGCGGACGCTCAGGGCATTTTTTATGTTGTTCTCGGCCTGTCAACCTGTATTGATCTACCGCCGTTACCGAGGTTCTCCTATATTCAGGCCGGAACCTATCGACGAGGATCATCGTCGCAGGAACCCTGCCGGCTGGAGCCTGAAGGACCACAACACACCGTGATCCTGACCCGCAGCTTCTTTATGATGACAACGGAGGTCACCCGTCGAATGTGGAGTGATCTGAAAGCGCAACAACCCACATTGCCCGATGACCCGAGCGATACTCAAAGCTGCCCGACCGACCTACACCCGGTTCAAAGCGTCACGTGGCAGGAGGCGACCTTGTTTGCCAATTTGTGGTCACTGGAACAGGGCTATGAACGCTGTTATTACGCTGATCCTGATTTCACGACCCCGATCGATCACACCAACTACACGGAAAACACGATTTTTTGTAAATGGAATGCCGACGGATTCCGTCTGCCGACTGAAGCCGAATGGGAATATGCAGCCCGAGCAGGATCGACCGGACCGTTTTCTTTCAGTGAACCCAATTATTGGCATGACACCTGTGAATCCTGCAACCCGGATACACTGCCCGTGATGAAATATTATGTTTCCTATTGTGCAACAAGCACAGATACGGCGGGAATCGTCAGGAGCAAGTTTCCGAATCCCTGGAAACTATACGACATGCACGGCAACGTCTGGGAATGGTGCTGGGATATTTACAGCGCCTATCAATCTGCCACCCAGATCGATCCGACCGGCGCGGAAACAGGCACCAATCGAGTCATACGCGGCGGCGCCTGGAACGGTTTTCCCCGATCATGCCGTTCGGCAAACCGCAGCAATTGGACCAATTTGTTCCGCTCCAAATTCGTCGGTTTCCGTCTGGTGCGCAGCGCACCGATAGCGCACTCTTCGAGCGCTTCAGTGCTGAGTCCTGAGTGCTGAGTTAGGAGTTTTTCGGTCAATTATTTTTGGTGAGATTTTTAAATCAAACTCTAAAATTAAAGGTTTTAAAGTCTGACCCTTAAAAAAACAGATGATGATGGCTGAATAAAATTTTAATGTTTTTCAAACCTTATTCGCGTCCATTCGCGCCCATTCGCGGTTCTCCCCCTAAAACTATCAACTCAGAAATCTAGCCACTTGGAAATTGATTATTGGACATTGGATATTGGACA
Source organism: bacterium (assembly GCA_049652745.1). GTDB lineage: Bacteria > CSSED10-310 > CSSED10-310 > CSSED10-310 > CSSED10-310 > JBASEY01. Next base: position 21,380 of record JBASEY010000012.1, read on the forward strand.
TTGACCTCGCTTCCCGCAAAATGAACACGATAATTCCGATGTCAAAATCGACAGCGACTCAAATTGTGTTTTTTTTTACTTATTCTTGTTTTTTTACTCAGTCCCTATTATAAATAATTCTATGCAGAGGGAGTTATCTTTTAATCAATGGGTTATAGTCTACAGATGACTCCTTGACGAACTGTCGGGTTTTTACTGCCAAGTTTTTGAACTTTTTGAGGAGGAACCGTATATGAGAAAGCTTTTATTGTTCATAATGTCGGCAGCGGTTCTGGGGCCTGTTACTCAGGGCCAGATGACTGTTACCATCGGTGCTTCCAGTTTGAATGCAACCCATGCACTGCCATGGAACCATAGCTATTCTTATTCAGAAACACAGTATGGGATTCCGGCAACCGAATTGGCTTTCTTGGGCACCATTCCCCTTTCGATATCGAAAATCGGTTGGTACAACTGCTATGAACCACCACAGGAACACTACTCACTAAATGTTTATATTGACCAAGTGCCGGGTTCGTATGATTTAAGCAGCTTATGCACATCGCAGTATGCCAACACAAATTTGGTCGCTACGGGTAAACAATTGACCGGAAGCGGGTTTTCTCAATCCATTTACTATCTGGTCTTAGATACGCCAGTCATTTATACTCCAGGGAATACGTTGATTATTTCTGTTTGTGATACTGAGATCGACGGAGGATCCCCAATACCGGTATGGGCGGCAAACACCTTTTATGGGAATGGTTTTTATCGAGGTTCCTACGATGCCCTCTTGGACTGTAATTTGGCAACCGCTGAAAGCGAACCGTCTGTTGAGATGCAATGTGTGGACGTATGGATGACAACTTGGTTTGAGTTCAGCCCTCTCGGACCGACTTACAATTTGACGATGCTTCCCCCTGGAGGAACCGGAACGGGCTCAGTGTCACCGGTTCCAGGAACCACGATTTATCCCGAAAATTATCTGGTAACCATTTCTGCCGCTGTCAACCCTGATTCTTTTTTCGATTACTGGGAAGTTGACGGCGCTGTTTACTCGGATAAAAAAGAAGAAACCCTTCTGATGAATATCGATCACACGGTTCAGGCCTACTTCAAACCGTTTACGTTTCTGCCGTTGCCGTTAATCGAGGATTTCACCGGCATAGCGTCGGGCGAGATTCCTGACAACTGGGATAGAACCCACATCAATTGGCAGGTTATGTACTCTAATGAAGCCGGTGGCGTTCCACCTGAAATGAAATTTGTTCCAGGCGGTTCAGGCATTTATCGATTGATTGCGCCCAAGTTGGATGGCACGACGGCGACCAATATCCTGTTGACATTCAAGTTTTACGCTTGGGTCGTCAGCGGTGGTAATACTTTTCGTATTCAGACATCGACTGATAATGGAATCTCCTGGCAGGACCGTTGGTCAATATCGATTGAAAACATGACGGATACGGTTTCAGTCAACCTGGACGCAGTTATCGGCAGGGAATTCCTGCTTGCGTTTGTTTTCGAAGGAGACACCGAAGATATCTATAATTTGAGCATCGACGATATTTGCGTCGCCGAAATGCGGGAACTCGACATGCAGAATCCCGTCAACAAGGGATCTGTTGCGCCAAGTGTCGGAAAGCATTCTATCCCGCTCAGCCATGAAATTACTCTGAGAGCCCTTCCGTCGTCAACCTGGCATGCGTTTAATCAGTCTAATGAACCTTTAATGTTTGATCCTTCTGATCCAGGGTCTACAACCTTTTTATTCGAAGGCTATAATATTGATTTTACCGGTGGAACCTGGGCAGCCGGCAAGTGGTATGCCGTGAGTTGCAATCCCTCCCACTTGTATATTGTCAATCCTGCAAATGGGGTTCTAATGTTTGTCGGCGCAACAGGTCAAACCTATCTTACAGGCATAGCTTATGATGAGGTCAATAATATCATGTATGCTTGCACCGTCGGCGAACTATACACGATAGACAGAACAACCGGGGCGGCGACACTGGTCGGCTCATTTGGAGTGGGCCGCAATATCGTCGATATCGCTTACGGTGACGGCGTTTTATACGCTCAATGTGCGTTGACGAACAGCATATACACCGTCAATACCAGTACCGGAGCGACTACATTGCTCGGCCCGACAGGTATTTTCGCGCCCTATTTGCTGGGCATGGAATATGACAAGGATCACGGCAGACTGTTTCTGGCGCTTGATTACCTCAATAAAACTTACTTGGGAGAAGTTGACAAAACAGACGGTAGTGTTTGCATCTGGTTCCCACTTGACTATTCGGTTGACGGACTCGCTATTCCATACGGCGTTACCCACCCATGGGAACTCGATCGCTGGGAGGTCGATGGTGGTTTTTATTCCAATGACCATGCCACAACCCTGATCATGGATACCGACCATTCCGCCCAGGCATTCTTTACGACCACGTTACCGATCTATACGCTGACCTTGCTTGCTCCAGGAGGAATAGGAACAGGCTCTGTGTCTCCGACACCGGGAACCTATATTTATGCCGAAGGCCAAACAGCGATAATCTCGGCTGCAGCCAACCCTCGTTCTCTCTTCGATTACTGGGAACTTGACGGCGCCTTTTACTCCAATGACCCTGCCAATGCTCTGGCGATGAACTCCGATCACACTGCTCAGGCGTTTTTCACTGTCGATCCCAATCAGTTTTGCAGCCCTAACGATATATTCTCTCAACTGGCGGAACCAGATTCTATTTATATCGATTCGGATGCCTACGACGATTTTATGGGCGCAGATGATTTCTTCGGCCTGACCGTGCCGATAGTCGGCATCGATTTCTGGGGTGGTGAACACGATTACTGGCCATTTGGGGCTGGATGCGCCAAACCTTCTCTGGATTATATCATCCGCTTCTATGAACATGGCTCGCTTCCCGGCGCTCTCGTCTATGAAGAAACCATCACCGTGACAAAAATCGCCACGACGGAATACTATTTTGGTAGCCCCTATTACGGCCCTCTCTATAGGTACACAGGCATGTTTTCCGTGCCAATAACATTGGAAAACGGCTGGGTCGCCGTTCAAGCTGTCGACAGCGGCGAATGCATTTTTTCGTGGGTTGGTGCCGGCCAAGTAACCGGTTCCACGGATCAAGGATATGCACAGTGGGATCAGGGCGCCTGGTACCAAAGCGGCGGTGATGGTTATAACCTCGCTTTCTGCCTGCTTGGTGAGCCTTCAACACCAACGCCGACAGAGCCCCCGGAGCCTACACCGACAAACACAGCAAAACCTACAGCAACGGAGCCTCCTGAGCCCACGTCGACAGAACCGCCCAAGCCAACGCCGACAGAGCCGCCGGAACCGACGGCGACCGAACCTCCAGAACCTACACCAACAGAACCGCCTAAACCGACACCGACGGAACCGCCTGCGCCTACGCCGACAGTCACTCCTGAACCCACACCAACGGAAACACCGGAACCTACGCCGAGCTATCCACTGGGTGTACGTCTTGACATGCCGGATATGGCTCATCCCGGAGACGATTTTTATATTATCGGTTATCTGGACAACCCGGATGAGCCTCTGAGTAAAGTGCCGACATTTTTCATCCTGGAAGTGTACGGTAAATTCTGGTTCTGGCCGTCCTGGACATATTTTGACTATCCGGAATATGCTGAGATCGATTGGGAAAACATCGATGTCCCGACAGGCACGACAGAAGTTGTTGTCATTCCGGTATTTGAATGGCCGGACACCGGACAGGATATCGTGACGGGCCTTGGATTCTACGGCGCGATGCTGAATCCGGAAATGAACGATATTATGGGGAACATCGCCGTCAAAGTATGGGGATACGGGCCGTCCCGCTAGCGCGGGACGCCGGTTCCTGGTTTCTAGTTTCTGGTTCCGGGTTGAGGTTTTTTGGCTGATCTATGTCTACTAAATTATTTACGTAGTGAAAGATGACTATAGATTATGAATTCCAATACTTGGTAACTGGTTATTGGATATTGACGCTGCATTCTCAATGATTGTTTGAAGACGATTCCAAAGATTACAAAGATGGGCACGATTAGATTCCAAGAAAGAAAAGACTAATCCTGTTAATCCTTTAATCCTGTAATCGTGTTCAGACAAAGAAGCGTTCCCTTTGCGCCATTCGCATCGTCCATCTGCGGACGAAACCGGTTCTCGACAGCGCACATCAGAACGAAACTGTTCTCTCGAGGCGAAAACCCAGGTAGGGGCCCGTGCTCGACGGTTTGTAGCAGGTACGTAACGCTGACCGGCAGCCTCTGACGCTGTAGTAGAAAGCGCCGCTCCTGAAAACGCGGTAGGAACCAGAACCCGGGCCGGCATGGTCGGTCATCGTTCCCGTTGGATAAGAAACTGCATACCAGTCCCAGCACCACTCATAGACATTCCCATGCACATCCTTCAGATTCCAGGGATTCGGCAGCTTGCTTCCCACAACTTCCGTCGTACCAGGATCGTTGGCACAGTAAACACAATATTGCTCCAGCGTTGGATGCGTCCCTTGTGCGCAGGATTCACAATTAGCGGAATTATAAGCCGGTTCGTCACATGAAAACGGACCACTGGTGCCGGCACGAGTGAAGTATTCCCATTCCCCTTCTGTCGGTAAGCGATACCCATTTGCATTGAAATTACAATAGAATGGACCAGTCGTATAATTCGAAGCCGTCACGGGTATCGTATATCCGGGATCCGTGTAATAGCACCGCGTGAAACCGTTCTGCAACGATAACAGGTTTGCAAACAGCACCGACTCAAACCAAGTGTTTTCCTGCACTGGGTGGTTCATGCTCGGGCTGTAAAAGGTATTACTTGGATCAGCCGGCAATGTCCCCTGAACAGATTTAAGATCCGCCCACATCTGACGAGAAACCTCTGTTTCCATCACCGCGAGGTTCCTTGTCAAAATGTGCGTAAACTGAGGCCCCTCATTGTTGAAACGACAGGGTTCAGTATCCGGCGATCCCTGAATGAACCATCCGGCAGAAACAAAACGCATGTTTCCCACAATTGGGTCTGTAGCAAACAAATCACCTGATGCCGGCGTCGGGGTGAAAGTCGGAGTTTGAGTGGGAGTGTTGGTCGGAGTTCGAGTGGGAGTGTTTGTCGGATAAGGGGTATAGGTGGGATAAGGCGTGTAGGTAGGCAAACTCGTAGGTGTCCGTGTCGGCGCCTCCAGAGGATCTTCGCATGCTCCAGTCCCCAACACCGTTAGAAATATCAACTGGGCGTCCGCCGATGTCACATTGCCGCTGCCATTGCAATCCGCCGCGCACTCCTCTTCGTACGTCGGTGAATATTGACCTAACGTAATTAAAAACGCCAGTTGCGCATCCTCAGCGGTTAACGATCCACTTAGGTTGACATCGCCATGATGGATGCAATCAAAGACGGCCGATCGAGCGGCAATCCCTGAATAACCCACAAACACAATAACCATGCCAACTGCCAACAATGTCAAAACAATTCTATGAATACTAGTGTAACGATTCCAAAATAACATTGCAATTATTCCTTAATTCCTGTAATCTCCCTTTTGGTGTTATAATCATCAAGGAGGGAGAAAAATGGCATTTAAAAAGACCCGACCGAATCTTGAACT
>JBASEY010000013.1:0-35091 GCA_049652745.1 bacterium
GCTTCTTTGTTCTCTTCAGTGAATGGCAAGGCGCCACGAGGCCCTGAAACATGATTCGTAATATGATAATAACATCCTTTTCCTTTTATTTTCTGTCTAGGAAATCGCATAAAAACTCCTTTCTCAATGCGAACACTGTAAATAATCATAGCAATTATAAAATGTCATGTCAATTAATTGGATGTCTGTCCCCGTCCCCTAGAATGGCAGGAATTAAGTACGGTGATGAGGGTCAAGTTTCAGTCAATTCGAATCATAGATGAAAAAGGAATGAATTATGCCTCTGTAAATGTCTTTGTAAATGTCCCTGTAAACAAGGGGCAGAAATGGTTTCTGGAGCAACTCAACGAAGGAGTTTCAGTTAAGGCAGCAGATATCTCAAAAAAATTTAATGTGTCCTTAAAAACTGCACGAAGAGACATCAAAAACTTGGTTGATCACCAAGTTGTGGAATTCTCCGGAGCGCCCAAAACTGGTCAATACATATTATTGAGAGCACCTTCTAATAAAAAAGCGTTAGGCGAATAATTCAGAATCTGGAGAAATTTCATCCCATCCCCCGCCCCCTTTGCTGGAGAAAGGATGTTTATTGCTAATTTTTCAGGGACAGACATCCGGAAAAAAGAGAAAAAGAGAAAAAAGAGAGGGGTATGGGGTAAGGCCGAAGGGTTGAGGGGTAGGGCTAGGTTTCAATATCCAATGTACAATCACCAAAAATCACCAAATGTTTAGATTTCAGAATTTATTGTTATTCAGCTCCATTAATTTAGCTCCATTAAGATAATGCGCATAATATGAATCTCTCCAAAACCCCAACCAGAAACCAGGAACTGCGCTCGCAGAGCGCTACTCAGCACTCAGCACTTAACTTGGGGACAGACTTCCAATTTTTTTTAAATAAAAGAATTTCATAACCTGGAGAGATTTCATCTCATCCCCCGGTCCCCTCTTCATCGCAGAAGAAGGGAGGTTGTTTTTCGGGGACAAGCCCTTTTTCTTGTGCTGAAGATGGGAGAGGCACGGTTTCGGTGGTCGTCAAGGATCAGATTGAAGGTGGAATAGACCTTATGCTCAGATCAGAGTATAGTATGTTTGAAGGGTTTCCCATAAGCTGAACAGTTTTTGAGAGGGTAGAGATGAAACCGGGAGAATGGCTGGGTAAACAGATTCGTGAATACCGTTTGACCGATATTATGGGGTCGGGTGGTATGAGCGCAGTGTTTCGGGCGATGCATGTTCGGCTGCAGATCGAGCGAGCTGTAAAAGTATTGCGGCCTGATTTGGCACGCGACCCGGAATTTGTCCAACGTTTTGAGCAGGAAGCCAGGATATTGGCAGTGCTCGAGCACCCAAACCTGATTCGAGTGTATGAATTTTTCGAAGAACAGGGTTTCTTGTTCATCGTCATGGAACTGGTATCCGGTGATAGTCTGGAAGATCTGGTTTTGTATCATGGCGTCATTCCGGCATGGGAAATGAGCGAGATTCTCAATCAGGCGGCTCAGGGGCTGGATTACGCTCACAAAAGAGGGATTGTTCATCGTGACTTGTCACCTGACAATATTATGGTCGCGGGATACGACGAACGATCCATCAAAGCCAAAGTGATCGATTTCGGAATCGCACGGAAAATCACCATGAGTTCGAATTCGAATGATCTGTTGATTCCGGAAGCGTTTGCAGGAAAACTCCGGTATTGTTCTCCCGAACAAGCTTTTGGAAAACCCATCGATCATAGAAGCGATCAGTATTCCTTGGCCTTGATCTTTTTGGAAAGTATAACCGGAAAACCTGTATTTCAGGAAGAGACGACATTGTTGGCTCTATTGCGGCGTATGCAGGAGCCGCCCCCTGAATTGGCCGACATTATTCCAGGGACGGCTTGGCCGCCGGGACTCGATCAAGTGATCGCTCGTGCTATGCATATCGATCCTGAAAAACGCTACCCGGGTATAATGGATTTTGTGGAATCGTTGTCATCGGTTTTAGAACGGGCTGATATTTTGGAAACGAACGCCGATGCCCTGCTATCGGAAACCCACTGGATACCATCTGAAGATGAAAGCCTGCCTGAAGGCGCGGAAGACGTTGTCGAAGTCGAGCACAATGATAAAAAGAGAGTGCCAGGTGAATTGACCCATGAAATCGGTGAAATAAAGTCGATCAGACAGGAGCCGCACTACGGTCGGGTGGCGCCGCCGACGCCTTCACGCAGGCTCCCCTGGGGACGTATTCTCATTTTATCGTTTGTTGTGACACTATTTCTTTCCGCCTTTTTGATACCGGAAAAAGATCGACTTCCGATTAAAAACAAGGTGGAGACGCTTTTGAATGCCGGTTATAACCGAGTGATCAGCAAATTTGCGCAGAAAGAAATCCCGACACCTGTGGCCACTCCCTATCGATTGCCGAAAGTGGGAACGGCCAGGGAACAAAAAGACGGCCCGTATTGGTATAAAAAGCCGGGTGTTACGCCGCCTTCAATTCCGAATCCCGGTCCATACGAATTGCCTGCTCATCTACGCGGCAAATTTGATGCTCCGGTCAAAGTATTGCTGCAGTGCAGCGTTCTAAGGGATGGAAAACCAGGTCGGTGCATCATTTTGCAGGGGGTTGACAAACTGTTGGACGATTATGCGATCGAGCTGGTGGAATCATGGACGTTTCAGCCTGGAACGTATAATGGTGAACCGGTCGATGTCTACATGGACTTGACGATCGCCTTCAAATAGGTTGAAAGGAGAGAGTTGCGTGAAATTCAAGTGGAAGCCGCTGATAGTTATCCTGGTTTCGTTGGTTGTTTGGAACGTCAGTGCCGACTCTCCGGAATACATCACGATAGGCACATTCAATATTCAGTGTTTTGGTGAGACGGTAAACCCGGCCCGCGTTGCAAATCTGGCCAAGATATGTCGAGATGTCGACTTGTTGGCCATTCAGGAGGTGCATCCCGATGGCGCGGATGCTGTAGCGGAGCTTGCTGAAGCGATGGGAGTCGGCTATCGGTGGGCGGTATCGGATGTGACGACCTGGGAACGTTTTGCCTTTATCTGGCGTCATCCGGTCACTCTGCAGAACGGACCGTATCTGCTGGACGTCCCCAAACTGGGTCGACGACCGTTTTTTGCTGCGTTTCAAGCCGGCAATTTTCAATTTGAAATCGTCAACATGCACCTTTTTTTTGACGGATCGAAAAAAACGTATCCTCACCATCGGTCGGTTGAATTCAAACTGTTGGACGATTGGTTATGTTATCGGGAAGATCAGATGCTGAGTTTGGTGCTTGTCGGTGATTTCAATGCGCCGGGACTGTTTTACGGCACTCAGTTTCCGCCGCCGCTAAGCGCCGCATACTTTTTTTATGAGTTTTTATGTCGTCATAATCTGATTTCGGTTACGCTCGATGCCGGCGTCCCGACAAGCATCATGAACAATAACATTTATGATCACATCATCTTCAATCCCTCGAAATATTTTGTGCCCGAATTCGCCGGGCAGGAACTTGTGGAAATCGTCTGCTGGGAGCGCGATTGGATATCGAAAAAACAAGATGTTCTGGATTGGGATTCCTACCAGAAAGCCCGAAAAGCCATCTCGGACCATCGCTTGGTCAAAGCCAAATTTCGGATGGATTTACCGGCCAAACGCGTTGTCGAAGACGAAAAACCCGATGACGAATCAACGAAGAGTAACTAAAGGGGTCAACTATCGATAATCTGAAGACTGTTGAGGATCATCTTGCTTTATGAATTGGTTTGGTGTAGTTTTTCGAGCGATTGCTTTGACGGCTTCCCGTTTTAGGAGGTTTTTAAAATGGTGAAATATGGACTGATAGTGGCATTGCTGGTGAGCGTTTCGGGATCGGCATTGGTTTTTGCGCAAGAACCGGCTGATTCACCCCCGTTTACAGTTTTTCCCGAAACCACGAAAATCGGTGAGCATTTATGTGATCTCTGGTTTTGGCGCGGTGAACCACCCTGTTTGAAAACAACCGTGATGTACGGCGCTTATATCCGCTACCCGACACGCCAGAAGGCCAGAATCATTGTCGATAGCTACGCTGAACAAGGACTTTATACACGTGAAAACTTGACGGCGTTTTTCGGAACCCTGATGTCCGGAACGTTCCGACCGGAAGGCGCGGCATCAGTTGGGGATTTCTGGGATTCAGGATATTGGGCCCTGGTCAAATTGGATTTCCCGCTCGAAGCCAGAAATTTATTGTGGGATGTCGTGTTTCAAAGAAACTGGGCGAAAGGAAAATTTTTGGATGAACGTTACAAAGCATTGAAAATCCTTTCCTCTGAAAGATTGATAACCCTGCGCGAATATGAACCCCTAAAACGATATCTGGAAGAGGAAATCGCCGGTGAAACCATCCATCATCAATGGGCAAACGAACTGGTCAGCGCATTGTCGAGCTTCAAAGAATGGAACGAAGAACTGCTGCCGCTGTTTCGAAAAGTGTTTTTCCGCTCGGAAGGCGGAGACTATAGGCCTGTGTTGGAAGCGGTTTTGGGCTTCAATATCCCGGATGACGGCGTTTTCTTCATGAACCAGGTGCTGGAAGGCACCGTCAAGGAATTGGAAGACAAAAAACTCTGTATCCGCGCCGCCTATTTACTGGATGATGAATATACCGGCAAAAAACTCAAAGAACTTCGCGAAAAATTGTCGAAAGACAGCAATGCGGATAAAGACCTTCTCGAATATGTCGAAAATTCACTGGCCCGAATGGAATGGGTCGGCAGATGGGAAATTCTCAGCACCAAAATGACCTGGGATGACGGCCTCGACGGATCGTTCATCATGTTCCGGTTTGCACGAACCCTGAACCCGGCGAATGATATCGTCGACTTTTCTATGCCTATGCAACTGACCGATCCGGAAGAACTCCTTCCCATCGGCACTGATCTGACTTTCCTGACCAACAACGTCTCGTTCGACGTAACCCCTAAAACGTTGACTCTCAAAAAATATATACCTGAAAAACGATCTTATGCGATCAAAGAATTCACTCTGCGGGAAGGAACCGGCAGGGATGCCGGCAAAACCTATCTGCAATTCCCGTTGGAAGGAGAATTCGATAAACGCGGCAACCAAATGTACGGCTGGGTCGAAATCGAAAAAGTCAGTTGATCTGCTCATAACGACCATTTAAAAACAGTCGCCTTTTTGTGGATTTACCACAGCAGATATCCTCTACCTGAACAAACCTCTCATTCCCTTCCAAAAATTCAAGGGATAATTGAATCGATTCCTGCATTGTGGTAAGTCAGATTTTTGAGTCAGGAGTCAGCTGGCTTACTGGAAGGAGAAACCAATGAAATCGTTTTTGAAAGCTCTGATAAAAAAATATGAATCCCAAGTGGATTACCTGGAAATACGTGTTGAGGAATCCGAAGCGACGTCGATCGGGTTCAGAGGCCCGGCCATCGATTCACTGAAACAATCCAACGAAAAAGGCGGCTGCATCAGAACACTGTATAAAGGCGGGTGGGGTTTTACGACGTTCAATCAGTTGACTGAGACATCTATTGAATATTACCTGAAGTCGGCTATCCGACAGGCTAGACTTGTCGGTCAGGATAAAAGTGTCCTGGCGGACGTTCCGGTGGTGGATGTGGTCCTACCGCTGAATGTCGTCAATGACCCTAGAAACATACCGCTGGCAAGAAAAATCGATATCCTGTCGGCCTATAACAAACAAATACTCGAAGCCGACAAATTGATACCGATGTCATCGGTTCACTATTCGGAAAAATACACCCACAAATGGTTTTGCAACAGTGAAGGATCATACCTGGATATCGAGCATATCGATGTCAGTGGAGGTCTTGTTCCGATTGCGATCAAGGATGGTCAAACCCAGATGGCATCCGTCGGTTTCGGCAGCTCACGTGATTTCAACGTGATCCTGGGCAAAGAAAAACAACTCGAAGAAGCCTGTCGAAATTCAGTCAAACTGCTGGATGCGCCTCCAATCGAAGGCGGTGTATATACGGCGCTCATCGACCCGGTGCTCGCAGGTGTTTTCGTCCATGAATCCTTCGGCCATACCAGTGAGGGCGAAAAGGTGTTCGATAACGAAAACCTTGCAAAAGTCATGAAAATGGGCAGACGATTCGGTCAAAAAGTGTTGAATATCTATGATACCGGTCAGGATGTCGGAACAAGAGGTTATGTGCCATATGACGACGAAGGTGTTAAAACCGAAAAAACATATCTGATTCGGGCAGGAGAATTGGTGGGACGACTCCACACGCGTGAGACTGCCGGGCGAATGAGTGAAAAAGCGACAGGTAACGGACGAGCGTTGAACTTCAAGCATGCGCCGATACCCAGAATGCGCAATACCTGTATTGAAAACGGCAAATCGACATTCGAAGACATGGTTCGAGATATCGAATTGGGCGTATATGCCGTCGATGCAATGGGCGGCCAGGGAGGCGAAATGTTCACGTTCACTGCCGGCAGAGGATATATGATCCGAAACGGCAAAATAGAAGAAATGGTCAAGAACGTGACTTTGTCCGGCAACCTTTTCCAAACTCTCGAGAATATCGACATGATCGGCAACGATTTCCATGTCCACGATTCCGGCGGCGGCTGCGGAAAAGGTGTTCAGTTCCCCTTGCCGGTTTCGCACGGCGCACCTCATATCCGTATTCAAAATGCCGTTATCGCCGGCAGCCGGTAAACTCGCGACCAGAAAAAATGATATCGGAACAAAAGGATTCATTGCTGAATACATCTGTGGCATTGAGACTCCAGATGAGCGGGGCGCTGCATCTTGTAGTCGAAAACGGCAACGAAACCGGTAAAGAAATTATCGTATCCGGCGATGATAAAGATATCGGGAGCCTGGCAACAGCGGGTATTTTTATCGATGACCCGCTGGTATCGCCCAGACATGCCAGGCTGGTGAAAAAAAGTAATTGGTGGACAATACACGACCTGAATTCGGAAAACGGTACTTTCGTCAACGATAAGCTGATCACGGAAGCCCCATTGTTTCCCAACAGCACAATCATTGTGGGTAACACTACGCTCACGGTGGCCTATTCCGAGCCGGTGAAAGTCGATACCGCCTTGATACACCGATCCGGACAATGGGTGCAGTTGCCTCGGATTATCGCTCATGAACTGAAAAATTATCTTCAGTTTTTCGATGCCGGCTTGGAACAGCTCAAGCAAAACACGGATGTGATCGAAAAGTATGAAGGTGAGATACGATCGCTGGAAATGGCTGGTGAGAAGATGGATGAACTGGTGCAGATGCTCAGAGCCGGCTGCGTGGAGCCGGTTTTTACCCAGGTTGATTTGGTGGAACTGGTCTGGGAGCAGATTTCGCTGATCGAAGGAAGTCTCCAACAAAAGGGCGTCGCGCTGAATGTCGATCTGCCGGAAAAACGAACGATGATCTCCGCCGATTCACATCAATTGGGTCGGGCTATACTCAATCTGTTGAAAAATGCCATGGAAGCATGTTTAACATCGGGATCGATACATGTTACTATCAGCGACAGGTCGGACAATTCCGTCAGCTTGGTCATTCAAGACACCGGTCATGGTATGGATAGTCAAACGCTGAAAACTTTTTGGGAACCCTTGTTTACGACTCGAGACCAAGGCAACGGGCTGGGCGCGTTTATCGCCAGAACGACTGTGCTCAAGCATAAAGGATCGATTCATGCCGAATCGGAACCAGGTAAAGGAACTGAAATAAAAATTGAACTCCCGGGATATTCAAACACGAAAAAACGCACGGATATTGATCGTTGATGACCATCTGTCCGCTCGGCAGCTTTATGCGTCGTTTTTGCGTGATCATTATGACATAACCATTGCGGCGTCAGGGGAAGAAGCGTTGCAAAAAGCCGCCGACAGCCCCTACGACCTGTATATAACCGATCTGATCATGCCGGGAATGGACGGCATAACCTTTATTAAAAAACTGCGGAAAATTCATCCGGATGCCGGAGTCATCGTGTCGTCTCAAACCGAAGAAATCGATATGGCAGTTGCCGCTTTCAGACAAAAACCTCTGGAGTTTCTCAGAAAACCAATCCGGAAAACACTGTTGATCAATGCCATCGAACGAAATCTCGAGTTGAATTCTTTGAGGGAAAACCTTTCGGCGCTGAGCACTTTTACCGGTCAAGACCCGTCCTGCCCTGAACCGGTGTTCGGTGTGTCGCAAAGAATGAAGGAGTTCTGGGAAAAAGTCAAAAAAGTCGCGACGATGCCGATGAACGCGGCTGTGATGATCACCGGTGAAAGCGGCTGCGGCAAGGAAGTCGTTGCCAGACAGATACACCGCTGGTCAAACAGAAGCGGTAAGCCGTTCATAGCGGTCAATTGCGGGCTGTTGACGAGGGAATTGGCCGCCAGTGAGCTGCTCGGCGTCGGCCGGGGTGTCGCCACCGGCGTTGAGCAAAGACAGGGTAAATTTGCGTTGGCTGACGGCGGCGCGATTTTTCTGGATGAAATCACCGAATTGCCTTTGACCGTGCAGCCGATGCTGCTGCGCGTCCTGCAGGAACGCACCGTTACACCGGTCGGCGTCGAAAAAGAATTACCCGTCGATGTGATGGTGCTGACGGCAACGAACAAGAATATTGCGGAATGTATCCGAAACGGGTCGTTTCGAGAGGATCTGTTTTACAGGTTATCGACCGTGACGTTGGAAATACCTCCATTGCGGCAGCGCCCGGAAGACATACCGGCTCTTCTGGAGCATTTATTTCGCCGCCACGGCGGTTCCGGCAGCGTGCCGATCGATAACGAAGAGCTCAAAACATGGATGGATTACGATTGGCCGGGAAATGTCCGCCAGCTCGAAAATGCGCTGATCAATCGCGTGCTGATCGGGCTGCCTTTCAAACCGGAACACTCCGCGGCTGCGGCGTCATCATCACGGTCGGATATGATTGATTTGAACGAAAACATGTCCTGGGAAGACATCCGCGCCAAGGTGTTTACGCATGCCGTCGATCGGGCGGGCGGCAGCATTCGTGAGGCGGCCAGGATGCTGGGCATCCCTAAATCGACGTTGTGGGAATACATGCGGAAACAGCCGGCGTCGGATTGATCGAAACAATGCATATAAAAGGTTTCAAATGCTTGAAGAGTCGTGTTGTCGGGAGTAATCTGGAGGCATGAAAACCTCACGAGTGTTGGTCACCGGGTTCCAGGCGTTTGGAAAACACAACGTCAATTCATCGGAAATCCTGGTTCGGCGTCTTTCCAGTGAACCCTTTCAAAATATCCAGCTTGTCACGGCCATATTGCCGGTGACGTGGCAGGGATGCGTCGATTTTTGCTCGGCGATTCGTGATATCAAGCGCTATGACGCTGTCCTGATGACAGGGCTGAACGCCGGCATTCGCTATGTCGCCCTGGAACAATACGCCGTCAATGTACAGCGATCGAAAAATCCCGACAATGCAGGGCTGTATCGGCGACGCAACACAGCAATCGTGCAGGGGGGGCCGGACATTGTGGAAAGCCGGCTGGATGTGTCGGCCATCGCTCATAAGATAACCCGAAAAGAGCTGCCTGTCAGGCCTTCATTCCATGCCGGAACCTTCATTTGCAACACGCTGTACTATACGATGCTGCACAAAACCGAATCGACGAACGTGCCCGCGCTGTTCGTGCATCTGCCGGAAATCGAAAACTCGGAGATGGAAACGTCTCTTGTTGAAACTCTAAAATCGATTGTGTATGCCGTGTTGGCGAAAAGACGCTATCATACAATCAAGAAAACCGGTATCGATTCGATGCAGAAAGCGGAAAAATTTCTGTATTCGTTTGTCAATTACGAACGGAAAACAGGGGTTGTTTACTCTGAAACCAATTACAATCTCGATCGCTATCGACAATTTCTGGCCAAGCAGGACGATCCTCAGAACAGAGGGCGCAGTATCCATGTCGCCGGAACGAAAGGCAAAGGGTGTGTCTGCGCGATCATCGCATCGGTGTTGTCCGCAAACGGTTATAAAACCGGTTTATATACATCGCCGCACCTGGTGGATATTCGGGAGCGGTTTCGGTTGGACGGGAAAGCGATTTCCGAACGGGATTTCATTCGGCTGGCGGCATGGCAGGCGTCGATGATAGGGACAAAAAAAGATGCTTCCGGTCGGTCTTACCGGACGACTTTCGAGCTGTTGACGGCGATGGCATTCCAGTATTTTTCCGCGCGGAACACGGATTGGGATGTGTTTGAGACGGGTATGGGCGGTCGATTGGACTGCACAAACGTCGTCCATCCGATCGTGAGCGCGATTACGCGGGTCGATATCGATCACACGGATAGCTTGGGAGCGACTCGTTTGAAAATAGCCGGCGAAAAAGCGGGTATCATCAAGCCGGGAATACCCGTCGTTTTTGGGCGGCAGGCTCCGGTTGTCGCACGGTTTTTAAAGGCTTATGCGGATAATACGCCCACAAAAAGCATATTTTCGCTTTCTGAAATCCTGGTGAAAAATGTGGTTTTTACGCCTAATGGCACTCGGTTTTCCGTAAAAATACTTGGAAAATGGCATCATGGTTTCCAACTCGATCTGCCCGGTCTTTTTCAACTTGACAATTGCCGCCACGCATTGGCGGTTTTACAGTATCTTGCCGCGTCAAATCAGATCGAGCTCAAGATCGATGCACTGCGGGAAGGCATATCCCGAGTTCGGTGGCCGGGCCGCTTCATGGTGGTGGACGGGGAACGATTTCATGCCGGGCTGAAGGGATTGACGATTGTCGTTGACGGAGCCCACAATCGATACGCGGTCGGGACCTTGCTCCAAAGTGTGCGTCGGCTTTATCCCGATAGACCGATTACGGTGATTTTCGGTTGCTCGGCTAACAAGGATGCATCGGCGATGGTAAAAGAATTGTCGCCCTTCGTTAAAAGGATGATTGTCACGGCTTATCACAATCCTAGAGCCATGCCTGTGGATAAGCTGGAACGGATAGCGATACAGTATGGAATACCGGTTTCGATCGAGCCTGACGTGAAAAGCGCTGTAAATAATTTTAAAACAGGTATAATGGAGGACGAAATCGTTATCGTTACCGGGTCGTTGTATTTGGTGGGTGAAAGTCTTGAGCTGGCGGGATTGACAAAACGGTGTTTGAATATCTACTAGAAGGTTTAGGGCTGAAGTTGGATGAATGGGAACACGAGTGAAAAGATCGATGCGGTCATACTTGCCGGGACGCATCGGAACAAGAAACGCCTGATTTTCGATAAAAACAAAGCGTTTCTTGAGATCAAAGGCAAAGCGCTGGTCGCACACGTGGCGCAAGTGTGTTTACAGTGTCCGCGTCTGGGCAAGGTCGTCGTTGTCGGGCCGAAAAATTCTTTGGAATCGACATTAAATGATTTATCCAATGATTATCCCGATAAACTGATGATCGTCCAGCAACGCAGTCGAATGCTTGAAAATGTCTGGAATGGTTTTCTGGCGACATTCGACGACGGCAACAATCTCCCCGTCAACCGACGAATCGAAACCATGCTGCTTGGGGGGCTGTACCCTATTAAAAGACGCATTCATCTGAATATGTCGTTTTCAGTTTACAGCGCTGTAGCCGGCCTGATGGCTCGGAATGAACAGGATGTATTGGACAAAGAATCCGTTCTTTCGACAATGGAGCGCCGGTTCGATGAATTCAGAATACGGTTCGAACGGCATGAACGCTTCATGAGAAGAATGAATGTGGAAACACTGCTCGCCGAAGGCCTTATACTGATGGAGACGGAGACCGGCATTCGGTTTCGCGATCAGATGTTGTATGAATATTTTGTCGAATGGGAAAAGCGGTTCAACAAAAAAATATTTATTACGGCTTGTGATGTTGCGTTAATAACGCCTGATGCCGTCACGGATTTCTTGGATCGATCCGACGATGTTTCAGGCGATTTTTTGATGGGTGTTTCATCTGAGGAGTTATTACGTCATTTTTACGCTGACAAAAACGGGAACAGAGGGATTAAAAGGCCGTATCTATCGTTGCGGGAGGCTCATATACGCGCCAACAACATGATTCTTGTGCGCCCGAACCGAGTTGGCAACAAAGAGCTTATCCAGCAGAGTTTCGGGATACGTAAAATGACGGAATGGCGGAACATACTGGCGTTGTTTTGGAAGCTTTTACGCTTGAGCAGTCGATTTCAAACGGTGCGGATGAGTTTTCTGCTTCAGTTGACGGCTGTATTGCGGAAATATGGTTTTGACTCTTTAGCTGAAAAGGTGCGTCGACGGATTCGAACGAAAGATTTTGAGCATCTTTTAAGCCGGATTTTCATGACGGGTCTGCGGTTGGTCGAAACGCCTTATTCGGGAGTGTCGCTGGACATCGATTCTGAAGACGACTACCGCAAGCTGGTCGAAAACATAGACTATTGGGCTGGTGTGCAGGAAGAGATCGTTCGGTCATATCGGACCACTCCAGCCCCGGACGGGACGCTGATAGGGATTTTTACCGATGCTTACGAAGACAAGGCCGTCCTGTCAGACGAATCATCAGCAGTGTCCACAGGGCTATAAACCCGTCTTTCCAGTTGATTTTTTTACCTTCTTCCAGCGATCGTGGATTATAGTGGATCGGCGTTTCATAAATCGGTATGTTTCGCTTCAAAATTTTTCCGGTCACTTCCGGGCAAAATTCGAATCCCGGGCATTCAAGGTTCAATGATTTCAGCAGTTCGGTTTCGAACATTTTATAGCAGGTCGGTTCATCGGTCAGTCGTGACCGAAAAAGCAGGTTGGTGAACCAAGTCACACCGCGGCCGCCCAGCCAATAGCGCAGGTAGGACATGGGTTGTTTACCCAGAATGCGTGAGCCGAAAACCACCTGGGCGTTCTTCTCATGCATCACATTCATTATCTTATGGTAATCATTCGGATCATACTCCAAATCACCGTCTTGGATAATGGTATAGATGCCGCGGGCATGGGGCAGCGCGGTTTGTATCGCCGCGCCTTTGCCTTTGTTTTGCGGATGCGTGAGCGCTCGAATGCGATCGTTGACGCGACGGGCAAGAATTTCGGGTGTTTTATCCGTCGATCCGTCATCGACCACGATGATCTCCTTGTCCATATCGACCGCCAGCACGCGATCCAAAATCGTGTCGATCGTTCGCTCCTCATTTAAAACCGGAATTATGACTGTCAGAAGTATGCCTTCGTTTTTCATCTCTCGGAGATTAAACGCTCCAGGCGTCAGAGTCAAACAAATAAGCTCATCGTGAACGTTTCAAGCCTGAGCAGGTTGACACTTCTACGCTGCGTGACTACCATATTCTGCCGTTCGACTATGGGAGGCTCTCGATGCGACTATCAGTGGTAATGCCGGCATACAATGAAGCGGAAAACATCGAACAGACGGTTCGAAAGTGTTTTGACGTCGTTCAATCACTGGGTTTCAATGCCGAAGTTGTCGTATGTGATGACGGATCGAGAGACCGGACCGGCTCGATATTGAAAAATCTGCAGGCGGAGTTTTCCAGGCTTGTCGTTGTGACCCATAGCCCCAATCAGGGGTATGGAGCCGCAATGACGGCGGCAATAGCGGCATCGACAGGGGATATCGTGGCCAGTATCGATTCAGACGGTCAGTTCGATATAGCCGATTTGAGCAGCTTGTTACCGAAATTTACCGATCGACTGGATATGTTGACCGGTTATCGGACGGCCAAACAAGACACCTTCGTCAGAGTGTTCGGCGACCGCGTCATGAATCGATTGATCCGGCTGATGTTTGGAGTCGCTTATCGGGACACGAACTGTGCGTTCAAACTCTACCGGGGCGACTTTATCCGTTCTTTGAACCTGGAAGCGCGTGGATTTCAGTTGCCGACGGAAATTGTGCTGAAAGCTCATGCGTTGAATCACACCATTGCCGAAGCGCCGGTCAGTCACCGCGAGCGGGAAGGGGGCGCGTCCAGCCTGGCCCCGTTCAAGACAGCGATGCACATGCTGCGTTTTTTATGTTATCTTCGCCGGAAAATCGTGTTACATAAGAAAGGTGTGTTACGGAGTCTATAATGGATACTCACAGTGAACCGAAAAACAAAGACATTTACGGCGTTATTCTGGCTGCCGGCGCAGGTGCGCGGATTCGACCGTTGAGCTTCGATATGCCGAAACCGCTGCTGCCGGTTTGCAACAGACCGGTGATCGCTCACCAAATCGACTATATGAAAGCGATCGGTATCAAAAAATTTCGGATAGTCGTGGGTCATTTGGGCAGGCATATCATGGAAGAATTTGGCAACGGCCAGGAACTGGGTGTCGAGATTCGCTATGTGATCCAGGAAAAACCTCTCGGAATCGCTCATGCCGTCTATCAATTGGAAGACGAACTGGATGGCCCGATGTTGATGTTTCTAGGCGACATTTTTTTTGTTCCTGACAACCTCGAGCGAATGATCCAAACATTTTATGAAAAACAAGCTGCCGCGGTTTTGGCTGTCAAGCTCGAATCGCGTCCTGAGATGATACGAAGAAATTTTGCCGTCACTCTTTCTGAAGACGGCACCGTGCAGAAGGTCGTCGAAAAACCCAGATATGTCAAAGACAACTTGAAAGGCTGCGGTATTTATCTGTTTGATATGCCCGTTTTCGATGCGATCAGACGCACGCCCAGAACGGCTATGCGTGATGAATACGAGATCACGACGGCGATACAGATTTTGATCGATGACGGTTATGCGGTTTACCCGGAGAAAACCGTTGCCTGGGATATGAATATCACGGTCCCGGAGGATTTGCTGCTGTGTAATCTGCGTCTTTTGAACAGCATGGGGATGACCAGCCTGGTATCGGAAAAAGCGTCGGTCGCACCGGGCGCAAGAATCATAAACAGCGTCATCGGCCCGGGCGTCACCATCGAACATCCGATAACCGTTTCTCATTCACTGATCATGCCGGGAGCCTATTTGGGGGGAAAACACGATAGCGAATGGCAAATCATCACCGCCGAAACGGTGATCAACTGTTCCGAATCCCGCAGCAGCAATCTTAAGGATCCATCATGAACAGTGAAGGGTATTATTTAGGCGTCCATATCGGGCACGACTGCAATGTCACCGTGATGGACCAAGCCGGTCAGGTTGCTTTCGCGTCCGGCGAAGAACGTTTTAACAGGAAAAAAATGTTCGCGGGTTTTCCAACTCAAGCCCTGGAATATGCGCTGAACACCTTCGGCGAAAACATCATTCACCTGGCGACGCCTCGGATGCGGGTGCGATCGAAAATCGCCCGGGAACTGAATTTTTTCATTCAATCGTTCATACACGGCCGCGCTGCGCCGCGATTCGGCATATGGGTCAAAAACGGCTGGAAAAAACTTTTCGCCGGCCGCTCGCTGGAAACCCATATCGGCTCCAGTCGGATCGATCCCGAATGGCCGGTCAAAAACGTCGAACATCACCGGGCGCACGCCGCCGGAGCTTTTTACCACAGCGGTTTCGATACCGCCTGGGTTATGACGCTGGACGGCGAAGGCGACGGGTTTTCCTGCTGTTTTTATACCGCCGACCGAGCAGGCGGTTTGACGCTGAAAAGATCATTTTTCCACAACGAAGTGACCGTTGGAAGAGACTATGAAAAAGTCACGGCCATGCTGGGATTTCATCCGCTGCGTCACCCCGGCAAGGTTACCGGCCTGGCGGCGTATGGCAAACCGAATCAGGACTGTATCGATACCCTCCGAAACTACCTGCAGGCGTCATGGAAAGCCGACAGGAGCCGCGTATGGGATACCAGCGATGCGTATCAGGTGATCGAGGAGTCAGGAATTCAGCAGTTGCGCTCCGACAGAGACCGGATATTCGGCCGTTTTACCCGGGAAGACATCGCGTTCGCGGTTCAATGGTTGACCGAGAAAAAAGTTCTTGAATTGATCGCGTCGGTGATTCCCGATGTAAAGACAGCCAACATCTGCCTGTCCGGCGGCGTTTTCGCCAATGTGGCCGTCAATCGACGCGTGAAGGAATTGGGTTTCCAAAACGTATTCGTCATGCCGGCGATGACGGATTGCGGTTTGTCTTTAGGGGCCTGTCTGCATTCATTTCCCGATCCTCAGGCTATTCCGGTTCCAAACACGATGTTTTTCGGACGAAGTTATTCGGAAGACCAGGTGCGTCAAACGCTGGAAACAGCGGGTGTGAGCTATGATACCCCGCGCAATTTGCCGGAAACGGTGGCTGAACTGCTGGCCGGCGGCAGTGTAGTGGCGCGTTTCGACGGCCCGATGGAATTTGGTCCCCGTGCTCTCGGAAACCGCTCTATCCTGTATCATTGCAACGATCCCTCCGTGAACGACTGGTTGAACAAACAGTTGCGTCGCACGGAATTCATGCCGTTTGCCCCGGTGACATTGGATCGATTCGCCGCGGATCGGTATATCGGCTATGCGGGAGCCGAACGAACCGCCCGGTTTATGACCATCACATTCCCATGCACGGAAGTGATGAAGCAGGAGGCGCCGGCGGTCGTGCACGTCGACGGCACGGCAAGACCTCAAATCATTCACCAGCAAGACAACCCGGGGTATTACGCGATTCTGGACGCCTATTATCGATTGACCGGAATACCGACATTGATCAATACCAGCTTCAATATCCATGAAGAGCCGATCGTCATGACGCCAGCCGACGCGTTGAAAGCATTCGAAACCAGCCGGCTGGATGCGCTCGCCATCGGCCCATATCTGGTTCACCGTGCCTGAGAATTACAAGGAGTTAAAATCATATGATCCAGCGAAGCAGTTTTCCTGAAAGGGCGTGCAAGATGAAGCGCTCGCGGTTGATTTGTCTGGGAATCGTGCTGGTCCTTATAGGTATCAGCGCTTGTTCGCCTCCCGAAGCTACCGTGGTGTTGGACGATGACGTCCGGATCGCCGTCAGAGTCAACGGTAAAACCATGACAAGTAACCAGATGCACAATGAAATGTTAAATCTGTTTTTAACTCTCGGCCAAAATTTTTCTGCTGACGAATTACAAGAAAAAAAAGCTGATTTCCAGGCTCAGGCTATCCAGAATCTTATCAATACTGAGTTGTTGGTTGAGGAGGCGATCAGGAGAGGTTTGACGGTGGAGCAGGCTGAAATCGACTTCAGATTGAATGATTTGCAGCAGGCTTATGAATCGCGGGATCAGTTGCGGGCGGAGTTGGATGTGCGTGACTTGACTGAAGCGGAATTGGCGGAGGAAGCCCGCAGGGGTCTTTACGTCGAAAAAATCGTCGCGCAGGAAGCTGAACAGATCTCTTCTCCCAATGATGAGGAAATCCAGCGTTATTACAATGAAAACCTGGAATCGTTGACGATTCCGGAACAGGTGCATGTCGCTCATCTGGTTATCGAGATTTTAGAAGATGACCCGGCCGCAGTTCGTGAAGCCAAGTTGGCCGAGATCGAGCGGTTGCGTCAGATGATTCTTGACGGCGCTGACTTCGGCGAAACGGCCTCAAAATATTCCGATTGCCCGTCAAAACTCGTCAACGGTGATTTGGGCTGGATAACCAGGGGCATGATGCGGCCGGAATTCACCGAAGCGGCATTTGCGCTGCCGCCGGGGATGCTCAGCGAGGTTGTCGAGACGCCGGATGGTTTTCACCTGATCAAAGTGTTTGAGCATCGTCCCGAGATTCTACCGGAACTCGATAAAATCAAAGATTATGTGATTCAACGGCTGATCGATGAAAAAATACGGGATCGTATTCAAAATTTGATTGTGGATTTGCGGAGTCGGGCGACTATCAATATCGATCCGGAATGGAAATAACGCGTATGAATGTCAAGCGAACGTGGTTTGCGACGGCGCCGCGATCGATGGAAGGGCTGCTGGCAACTGAGCTTCAGCGCTTAGGTTGTGACGCCGTCAAGGAAAAACGAGCCGGTGTGTCGTTTTCAGGTGATCTGGAACAGGCATACCGAGTGGTATTGTCGTCGCGACTGGTCAGCCGGGTATTGTTGCAGCTTGCCGAGTTCACTGCGACCGATCAGAAAGGATTGTACACGGGTGTTCGGGAGATCGACTGGAGCCGGCATATTTCCGATGACTGCACTTTTGCCGTTCATTGTTCGGTGAGCGGACCGGTTTTTCGCCATTCGGAATACGCGGCATTGATCGTCAAAGACGCCGTTGCCGATCAATTTCGTCAGCGAAGCGGGAGCAGGCCTTCCATTCAGAAACAAGATCCCGATGTCGGTATTCACGCACGAATACACATGAATCAGGTTGTATTGAGTGTAGAAATGACGACAAGATCGTGTCATCGACGGGGCTATCGGGTTCAGCACGGCGAAGCGCCGCTCCGGGAAAACGTCGCTGCCGGTGTGTTGATGCGGGCGGGGTGGCCGGAACGTTTCAGGGAGCGAGCGGGTTTTGTCGATCCGATGTGCGGGTCGGGGACTTTAGTCATCGAAGCGGCGTTGATGGCCGCGGATATCGATCCCGGAATTCTGCCGGGAGCGCCCGGATTGAACCGGTGGCGCGGCCATGACTTGTCGATTTGGGAGCGGTTGGTGTCGGCGGCGCGAACCAGGCGCAAAGTCGGGGTGAAAACGATGCCGACTTTGATCGGCGTCGATCGGGACGGTGAGTTGGTTGAAATGGCTCGGGCGAACGCCGCCAGAGCGCAGATCGAATATGCGGTCAAGTTCAGTCAAGGAGATTTTCGAGATGTGAAACCGCCGCCGGAGGCGGATCACGGGTTGATCGCCGTCAATCCGCCGTACGGGAAGCGAAGTGTGCCGGAGACCGATATCATTCGGTTATATTGTGATTTGGGAAAAATGTGGGCGATGAATTTTACGGGGTGGAAAGCGGTCATGATCACCAGCGACAAAGCGTACGCCCGATCGACAGGACTGCGGGCTTCGAAACTGAACCAGATTTTCAATGGCGCGCTGGAATGCGTTGTCGCTCAGTTCGACCTGAAAGCCGACAATAAATACATGGAATACGATCCGGGTGAGGGTTGGCGGCATGGCTTGAAACCTCAGATCAAACAATATCCGGCCGAATCGGAGGCGTTTTTGAATCGGTTGAAGAAAAATCGACGAGCCTTGACGCCGTGGCTTGAACGGAACGATATCACCTGTTATCGGCTTTATGACGCGGATCTGCCGAATTTTTCATTGGCGCTCGACATATATGAAAACAGGTGGGTGGTCGTTCAGGAATATGCTCCGCCGGCATCGGTCGATCCGGTCAAAGCGAACGATCGATTGCATTCGGCCCTCAAAATTGTCCGCGAAACACTACAGATTCGATCGGAAGACATGTTTTTGAAACAGCGGGGTAACTTGTCCGGCAGGGAACAGTATCAAAAATTGGCGGACACCAAACGATTTGAAGAAATTCGCGAGGGAGGACTGCGGTTTTTGGTCAATTTTTCCGATTACCTGGATACCGGGATATTCCTGGATCACCGACCGATCAGACAAAGGATTCGATCGCTGGTGTTCGAAAAGCGTTTTCTGAACCTGTTTTCATACACGGGCACGGCGTCGGTATATGCCGTGGCGGGACGTGCTGAGTTGGTGAGGTCGGTCGATGCGTCCAATACCTATCTGGCCTGGTCGGAAACGAATTTCAGACGGAACGGGTTCGACCCGGATCGGCATCCGCATGTCAGAGCGGATTGTTTGGAATGGTTGAAGACGGATACTGAACGGTATGATGTCATTTTCTGCGATCCCCCGACCTATTCCGTTTCGACTGACCGGCCGATCTTCGATATTCAAAAAGACCATGTTCGATTGATATGGCTGGCGGTCAATCGATTGAAACAGGGTGGGATCCTGTTGTTTTCGACCAACTTCCGAAAATTCAAACTCGATGAAAAAGGGCTGACCGGATTGGACATAAAAGATATTTCGGAAGCGACGATCCCGAAGGATTTTCAGCGAAACAAACGCATACACCGGTGTTGGGAAATAAAAATGGGGGTTAAAGGGGGCTTGAAAGGAAGTTAGCCGCCATCGGCATCGATCCTGTTGAAAAAACAACCGGGACAAGATGCCCTAATCTCATCCCGGTTGCGGCTCAGGTTCATGCTTGTTGAAAAATGTATGAGGAAGCTTTCCACAATTAAACCCTCGCCCAAGAGGAACTGCGCTTATTCCTTATACAATTACCGTGCCAACTTGCCAGAATAACTTTTTTGACGTATTTTTGACTGGACCGGTGTCGTGGGAGGTTTTTTGAATGCAATATCGTTATGATTGTAAATTGTTCAACGGCTACAAACCCTGTCAACCCTATAAAATGTGTGACGATTGCTCGGATTATTCGCCGCAGGGATTCCGAATACTGATCATCAATTTGGACGCTTTGGGTGACGTGTTGATGACGACGGCGTTGTTGCCTGCGATCAAAGAAAAATATCCTGTCAGCAGCATCTATTGGATCACGCTGCCGTTAGCGGCGCCGTTGCTCGAACACAATCCTTTGATCGATGAAATCATTCCATGGTCACCTGAGACGATGACCTGGCTGCCTCATATGGACTTCGACCTGGTGTTGTCCTGTGATCGGGACCGCAAATCGACGGCGATAGCCATGAGTGTGTCCGCGATCGAAAAGCGCGGCTTCGGGTTGGGACCACAGGGTGTCGTGATACCGTTGAACAAAGAAATGGCCTATGCCTATCGGCTGGGTTTGGATGATCATCTGAAATTCAAAGTCAACCGACAAACCGGTCAGCAAATTTTGGCTGAAGGCATGGGATTCGAGTATCGACGTCGGGAATACATCTTGGAACTGACCGATGATGAGAAGCGTCGGGTGGCGGAATACCGCGCTTTTCATGGGATAGGAGATTCCGTCAAAGCTCTGGGCATCAACACCGGCTGCTCCGGCAAATTCAAATACAAACGCCTGAATGAAAGCAAACTGGAAAGGGTGATCACGAAAATTTTGGACCAGGACACGCAGCACAAACTGAAAATACTTTTGTTGGGGGGAGCGTCGGAAACCGAGTTGAACGATCGCCTGGCCGAAACCGTCGATGATTCCCGCCTGATTACCACGCCGACACAGGAAGGCATCCGGAGAGGATTGCTCTATATTGCCGCCTGTGATGCTTGTCTGACCGGCGACACGTTCGGTTTGCATGCAGCTATAGCTCTAAAAGTGCCGACCGTCGCGTTTTTCACGATCAGTTGTGACGTCGAAATCGACTTCTATGATCGAGGCTATCTTGTGCTTGCCGATGTGCCCTGCCGCCCCTGCTGGAAATCCTGGTGCCCTGACCCCATCTGTATCGACAAGGTGGATGTGGATGAACTGGTGGAAAAAGTGCAACTATTACTTGATAAGCACTGCGGCTGAAATTTTTTATCGGCCGGGGAACCGTGAAATGATGACTTATCCCGCTCTAACTGGTTTTCAGGTCGTGTAATGAAGTTGTTTCCGGTTTCGATCATGCGGATGCATATATTGGTGTCCGGTATCGTGGCGTTTTCGTTTTTTGCCATGTTCAACAGCTATTGGGGAACCGGAAAAACGTCCGGCGCCGCCCTCATTGCCGGCATCGCTTTTTTTATGTTTTTTTCGTCGAAATATATTCGCCGGATTTACAGAGATCGTCGGGAATTCCCTGATGAGTGGCGTCATATCCTCGACTCAAGAGTGGATTTTTATCGTAAATTATCGGAATCGGACAAACGCCTGTTTGAGCGCGACATCAGGATTTTTATGGATGAGCAGCGGATATATGCGTTGAAGGGGCGGGATGTCGCCGATGAAATAAAGCTGTTGATTGCGGCGTCGGCGGCGATACTCGGGTTTGGGTTGCCGGAATGGGAATGGCCGGATTTGCGGGATATATTGGTCTATCCGTCGGGATTCAACGAAGAATATAGTCTGAAAGAGGATTATCCTATCAGAGGTATGGTTCATCGTCAGGGACCGATAATTTTCTCCGAAAAGGACTTGAAAATGGGGTTTTTGACATCGGGAACGGGGTATCACGTGGGGTTGCACGAGATGGCTCATGTATTGGATATGGCCAATGGTGAGGCTGACGGTGTTCCGGTCGGTATGGACTGGATGGTGACGGCGCCGTGGGTCAAGGTGATGGCGGATCGCATACAAAAAGTCAGGCGGGGTGAGTGTCAAAAGATATTGCGTGACTATGCGGGAGTCGATGAAGCGGAATTTTTCGCCGTCGCGGTTGAAGTGTTTTTTCAGCGGCCTGCCGAGCTTGCCGCACAGGATCCTGAACTCTATAAACTGCTGCAAAGCTATTTCAGAATCGATCCGGAAAAACCGGTCAGCGGTGAAGGCTAGCGGTTCAATATTTCGATGTCGCCATCGCGATCCGTTCCATAACGGCATCCACGGTGATCAGATTCATTCGGCCGGGTTTGGTTTTTCGGGTTATCGGGTCGGGTTCGGCATTTGGATCATTATATCTATCGATCAGTAACTCCTTGAATTTATAGGGTCCGCAGCGGCGGGGATTGGAATAGCCGTACAGGCCGATGGTCGGAATTCCCAGAGCGACTGCTATATGCAACGGGCCGGTATCGGGTGCGACCACGACGCGGCATGCCCCCAACTGCAGCATCGTGTGCCGTATCGGTTTTGCCGACGAAATCACCGGTTTGGATTCGGCGGTCGAGTGTATGGTTTCCGCAATCTGCATCTCCCGTTTGCCCGGACCGCATATGATCACGGGTTCCAGGTTCAACTCGGAGACGATACGGTCGGCCAGCGCCGCATAGTTTTCCGGCGCCCAGTCCTTATCCGGCGTCGATGAAGCGGGTACCAAACCGACAACAGGCCGGGTGAAACGGGATTTCCACTGTTCCTGCCACGACATTTCAGCCGGCGTCTTCGTCAGATTCCAAACCGGTTCAGGATAATCGATGCCCAGGTAATCCAGAAATTCCAATAAATTGTCCAGCACATGTCCCAATGGTTTTCGAGGTATCCGATGATTGGTCGCCAGCCAATTCAATTCACGTGTCCGTCGAAAATCATAGCCCAGCTTGATGTCGGCACGTGAAAAAAGCGTCAGCAGCGTCGCTTTGAAACTCACTTGTGGATCGATCACCAAATCATAGGTTTCCAGCCGTATCCGCCGAATGAAATTCACCCACTCGATAATGGTCATTTTTCGATTGAATGTGATCAGACGGTTGAAGGAAGGATGGCCGGAAATCAATTCGCCGGGGATACGCTGTGTGATCCAGGAGATATGGGCATCGGGATAACCGGAGCGCAGCCCGTTCATGAACGCCAGACCATGAACCACATCACCGATCGCGCTTGTCCGGATAAAACAGATGCGCTTCGCTTTGAAACGAGGCATCAACCTTCTTCGTATCCTTTCTGAATTGACAGAATAATCGTATCGACATATTTGACGGGATGGTTTTGCCCTAGTTTTCGGACGGACCGGAATAGCCGATCCAGATTTTGGATTTTTTTACGATCGGCAAGCGGCTTGTCCGGCGGCCGGCAATTATCGAGATCCAATATGGCGATTTCTTTGTTGTCAATCGACAAAAAATTCATCAAGTTCAAGTCACGGTGATCGAAATCTGCTTGGTGCATTTTTGAAACAAAAGCTCCAATCTGTTTTGATATGGAAGCAATAAACGCAATATTTTTTTCTTGTTTGTATTTAAAAAACAATTTTGCCGCATCGACACCGGGAGTAATCCAAACCACACAGGATTCATATCGTGTCCACAGGGTCGATTTGCGCCAAGCGATAAACTGGTATTCAGGTGTGAGAATATTTTTTTCAAGCAGGTAATCGGCGGATTTCATTGCGTTCAACAGGCGATCGGAGCCGAAAAATCGATCGGCGGTAACCGGTGCGAAGACTCCGCCGTGATAATGTCTTTTGACGATGCAGTCCTGCCCGAAAATTTTTGCGCCCAATACCGGACGTCTGCCCTGAAACTCTTTGACGCCCGGCTGATTTTTGACCCATTCATACGCCCAATCGCCCTGACTGTAAATTTTTAACAGCTCGTCGCGCAACGACTTTTTACAGACGACTTGAGCGCCTCCGATCGGAAATTGTATTCGTTCTTCTGACATCATCGACCCTATAAGCAATTCTTCCTTGAAAGATTAGCACAAAACAAACTGAATACAAACACATAAAAGCAACAGCCGATACACGTCAAAAACAACCCCAACCTCCAGGAAAGCGGTTCATACCGAAATTCAATCCGGTTGTGACCAGGCTCGACAAAAACACCCCGCATCATGTGGTTGACTCTATAACAGGTTTTAATTTGATCATTGACCAGGACGGTCCATCCCGGATAAAACGTGTCGGACAGTGCCAGCAGCGCTTCCGAACGCGAAAAAGTCTCCAGACTGATGCGATGGGCACCGTAGGTCGTGAATCGAACGGAATCCTCCGTGGCATCGACAGGTGCCGTCGGCGCCGAAAAAGGAAGCATGTCCGTCGTATAGCAGATCAAGCTCAAATCCACGTCGGGTTGAAGCAATGCTTTCTTGACATCGTCATCGTTTTCAAGAGTTTTCCAATTATGCACCAGAAAAGCGCGTTCCAGGTATCGAGGATTCAAAAACACGTGTACACCGCCGGAAGTCCGATAGGGTACCAAGTCACCGGGCGCCGTGTCCCAATCCGTTGTCGGCAGCAGCACATATTTGACGTTCAGCGCGTCAACCAAAGGGGAGCTCCACTTGTTCAACCACATCATCCTAAGCGCCGGAAGCGTATATTCCCGCGTCAAAATATCCGGAGAAAACAATGAGACGTACTCTTCCGTCAGCAACGGCGTCATCGCGTCATTGCCGCGTATATCATGCATGTTCAGCAACGACGCCAGGTGCGGGGGATAGGTGTGACCGATCGGAAGGGTTCTAAACGGATTTTGGGTCGGATCGACCTGTACGATCGAGGCGCTTTTCGGTCGCGCATCCAGGCGTTCCGGCGGGCTTGTTGGATTGAAGCCGGCTCCGAAATAGAGCAGTTCGACGGCAGGCAGCAGGATAAAAGCAAAGATTGACAGAAATTGATATCGAAGAGATGAATTCAACGAGGCTATAAACAGAAGCGCCAGCGTCGTCACGGCGATCCATATGGACCGAGAAGGGTCGGCATCAGCTTGGTATGAGGACGGCCGCGGCAGAAAGTGAACGCCGACAAGCACAGCGATGATCAGCAAGATCGAAATCCATCGGATCGCTCGGCGTCCGTCGATGTCCCGGTTGTTGACCAATGCGTTCAGCATGAAGGCAGCCAGTGTGATCATGCTGAACGATGTCACCAAGGCCAGCCGGAAATTGTAGGCCATGATAAAGCCGGGTAACGATGACACGATGGAGTAGATGGGGCGCACGCCGAACACCGTCAAGACGGTTATCGACGCGATACAGGCATGGATTTTGACGATGGTTCTTTTTTGCAGGATCAAAACAGCGGCCAGAGCCAGTACGACAACGGTGATACCGATAAAAAGACCTCCGATTTCCGATGAATTGAAATCCGGATGCCAATAGGTGTCGTCGGCGGAACTGCCGAAGAGTTTCGGCATCAGGAGTGTCAGGGCGAATTCAGGATTCAGCCAGCCCTGAATGACGACGCCGCGGGCGCGTGTGGCGTAGGCGACCGAGCGGGATAGATATTCGGCGAACGGCATCAGCATAGCGCCGGCGATCAGTATCGATGTCAGGATTGCGATCGCCAAGGCTCCGGTTGTTTCAAAGAAACGTCGGTTTTGGTGTTTACGCAGCGTGAACCCGGCAAAAAAATACAGGACGGCGGCGCTGACCGTGTGCAAGGAGGTTTGTATATGGCCGGCAAACAAGCTCATCGTTATGGCCAGGGAGACGAGCGGGACGGCTCGGATGGTTTTATGGTGCAATAAATCCATGCTCAAAAACAGCATCGGCAGCCAGGCGGCGACGCGAGCGTGCGGGTGACCCAGCCAGACAATCATGAAACCGCTCAAGCCGAAAGCCGTGATGCCGAGCGTGATCGCGGACGTTGTCAGGCGATGGTGACGCAGGTAAAGGCCCATGCCGATACCGGCGACAAGGATATGCAGAAACGCTCTCAGTACCGTATAAAACCGAATGGTAAAGACGTCCAGTAATCGGTCGATCGGATACATAAGCGCGTTTTGATACAAGCCGGCGAATGGATAGCCGCAAAAGGCGGTAGGGTCCCAAAGCGGGATTCGGCCTTGTCGTATCGACGTCCGCGCCAGTTCACGCCAGGGATAAAACTCTAGAATTTCATCGAACAGGATCCAGTTGACCGGATCGAGTTGCGTTTCGGGATACTCCTGTTGCCACGGATGATACCGATACAGAATTTCGGCGGGTATGATCGCATGGCCTTTGAAGACTGCGGCGGGAAACAGACAGATGAAGCTCAGAACCAATAATAGGATGCCCGGCCATAGCGCCCCCGAAACAGTTGAGTCGTTATCCCGCATGGCCTTTGTTCAGCGTCGGTGTTTACGACGGATTTTCGATGCGGTGGACAACGAGGTTGTTTTGGGTGATAAACGGAAGATTTTGACCGAACACGTTGGCCAGGTTGGTGAATGTCATCGGTAGTCCACGGCTGCCTAAAGGATTCGTGCCTTCGTTGAGTTGAATATGCAGGTGTGCGTAAGCGCAGGCGCCGGAATTGCCGACGTTGGCGATCGATGCGCCCCGCCTGACCCTGCCCCCTTCTTTGACCGTGATCGAATCTTTTTGCAGGTGAGCGTAAAAGCTGTAACGGTCCTGGTCATGCTGAACGATGATGTGGTTGCCCAGTAACGCCGACAGATAGCCGAATTTTTTTACATGCCGATTGAATTGGTCGGTCGCACCGGTGCATTCCGCCGGATTATCGGGCAGTCGGCTTTCAGCGGCAATGATATCGCCGTCGTGCATCGCTTCGACGGGTAAACCGAAACCGTAATAATCGGTCGGGTCATTGGACTGGCCTTTGCGGATCAAGCCGTTTTCGCCCAGTTTGACCAGGTCGATCGCGAATTCCTGGCCGGCATAAACGCGATGTCCCAGCGTATTGTCATAATTATTGACGACCTGCCAGATCTCTTTGAGCGGGAAATGATAGGCTCTTTTACCGACAAACGGGACGATCGCGGTTTCAGCTCGTCCGATCAGATGGGTTCCTGAAAAGGCGCGGGCGATCAAGGTGTCCGGAACCGACGCCGCCAGAAAACGGATCGGAAAACGCCTGAAAAGACCCTTGCTGCCGGGTTGAAAGGTCAGATCGGTCTGCAGCGAATCCATGTGTTCGGCAAGGTATTCACCGACCAGGTTGCGCTTGGATTCACTCGACAGCGAGTTCAACTCGGCATCGATCGCAAGGTGTGATGTCAGCGCCGGAACAGGAATTTCCATTCTCCATATCGGGTTATCCTGAACCATCAGGTCAAGGATGATGCGGGTCAAGCGTCGTGAAACCGATTCGTCGTTCTCCAGTAGAATACTATTGATAAACAGGTCCACCATATGTCGGCCGTCGCCGAGCGGGGCCACCATCGGTATCAGGTGATCAGGCCACGTAAAACTAATCTTCATGACTATCGTCTCCTTTTGCGGGTTCATCCGTTGTTTGTGAAGGGGCGAAACCCGGGAACTGTTCATCGTCACACCGTGACGACCAACCGTTTTCATCCGGCCGCAACACGCATGCGTTGACGGCGCGGCGCCCCCTTTCGTCTTCAACCAATTCAAAATCGATAATGGCATGCTGATCCCGAAGTGCGGCGAAGCGTTCATTCGAGACGCGTCCGCCCTCCAGATCATTGCCGTGAATGAATATTTCTCTGTCGATATCGTCCAGTCTCAGTGAGCGGAATACGGACAGCCACCCGAAATATTTCTCTTCGTTGACGGCTGTCAGCAATCCGCGGCGTCGGCCTTCCGGCACCGGAATCAGGTCCGGTATGGTGAAGCCAGAGATAAAATGGTCGGCAGTTTCGCGCAGTTCGCGGCTGCAGTAGTGCAGGCCGATGACATCGACGCGGCAGCCCAGGTCCTGGCAGGCTGCGACCAGTCGAGTGAAATCCCCGTCACCGGACAGCAGCACGATATATTCCAGCACGCGTGCGTGCATGATCGCGTCGACGGCCAGCTCGAGATCCGCGTTGGCTTTGGTGACCAGAACACCGTCGGCGTCCCTGTAGCGGCGCACGGGTTTTAGAATGACTTTGTAGCCCATTTGGCGAAGGTTTGAACGATATAAATCTTTTTTGCGCCTGAAATCCATATCGATCGCTTCGCGTTCTGCATCAAAGGCCAGATAGGTGTTTGCCCGGATGATAGAGGCATCCTGAGCCCGAACGAAATCCAAAAGGGTATCATATCGCAACCCCCAGCCGCCGGTTCGCATCACGTTTTCCGCATCGATGAAAATACCTGTCTTTAACATGAATCTGGTCAATCCTTTCACATAAACAGCCAACTCTTACCTTGTAAGCATACCGTATTTCCCCGATTCTCTCCACTCGAAAAATGATTGCTCTACAGAAACGCTCCTGTTAAGGTTAGTCAGGGTTTCAAAAGGGAGAGACCGAGATGATGGGCAGATATTTAGTGATTTCATGGCTGATACTGGTTGGAGCGACTGCGGCGGCGTGTTGGACTGAACAGAATTTTCTTGGGATGATCAACGATGCTCAGCATTTGCTTCCGGATAACCTGCAAAATCTGATCAGCAGGTATTCCGCGGAGTTTTATAGGGAATGTGCGCCGTCCAGTGCATCGATCGGCGCCAGGGATCAACTGGTCGAGTCGATCTTGAAGGATAGCCATGATGCCATCACATCGTTCACGACCGGCAGATCGTTTGCGTCCGGCACTCGGTTGTTGGGTCGTATCGGCGCTTCGATTGCGCATATGCATGCCTTGTTGACCGATACAAGCAAGCTCAACAATAAAAACTGGCAGACGGATTACGCGATTTTTCTTCAGAAAAACCGGCCGCATCTGCGGATACGATGGCAGGGTGCGGATAAGCGGCCGAAAAGCCGGGATGAATTGAAGGCTTTATTGACGAAATCGGTTGCCAATCACCAAAAGGCATCGAAAATATTGGAAGACAATTTGAATCGTGAAAACAAGAGTATTTCGGAATATGACACAATGTCGGCTCCGTTCGGTATCGGATCGATGTCGTATTCCAGTGCGGTCGCTTCGATAGCGATGACGTGGTTATATATATGGGATCAGGCGGGGGGAATGTGAACCTCTGATTTGCTCCTGTTTATTTTCGAGAGACCTCATCCCCCGGCCCCTTCTCCATTGCTGGAGAAGGGGGGCTTGTTTTTCGGGGACATCATTGTCTGAACACGATTACGGGATTAAAGGATTACCAGGATTAGTCTTTGCTTTCTTGGAATCTCATCGTGCCCATCTTTGTAATCTTTGAAATCGTGTTCAAACAGTCATTGGGAATGCAAAGTCAATATTCAATAACCAGTCATCAAGTGTTGGAATTCAGAATCTATTGTCCTCTGGTTTTGGATAGCAAACCAACCGACCACAATCCACTAAAAAACTCCCAGCTCAGCACTCAGGACTCAGCACTCAGGACTCAGCACTTAACTATTGCAGGTCTTCGGTTCGGGTGATTTTTTTATTGTCGGGTTCGCCGGGAATGACGGCGACGGTATATCCGGCTTCCATGGCGACGACGCCGTCGTCGGTGTAGGTGTGAATGCCGCGGTGCAAGGCGGCGTGATGGGCGTCGCGGATAGCGCTGAGGATAAATCCTTGTGGTGTTTGTACGTGTGCGATTGTTTTGCGGTCAGGATAATCGATGACGATATTGTTGTGGTGGATGATCAGGCTGTCGGTGCAGGCGATGGTGGGAATAACGGCGGTACAGCCTCCAGCCAGAGTTTTGAGGATAGTCGTGATCAGGTTATGTGAGACCCAAGGTCGTGCGGCGTCGTGGATCAGGACGGGTATCTGATCGGGACCTTCCAGGGCATCCAGGCCCATACGGCAGGAGTCCTGTCGGTATTCGCCGCCCGGGACGATTTTTATC
This sequence comes from bacterium, assembly GCA_049652745.1. GTDB lineage: Bacteria > CSSED10-310 > CSSED10-310 > CSSED10-310 > CSSED10-310 > JBASEY01. The sequence continues at coordinate 30,040 of JBASEY010000013.1, forward strand.
TTATGGAAGATCGGTGTTAGTTTGGCGATCGAGTGTGTCAGATCGATCCAGTCCGGGTGACTGACAATGACCAAGGTGTTCAGGCTATCGAATGCGGCGAAAGCATCGATTGACCATTTCAGGATGGGTTTATTGTTCAGGTTAATGAATTGTTTCGGTTTTTCACTACCAAAACGGTTACCGGTCCCGCCGGCGACGATGACGGCGTGGAAAGCGGGGAGAGAGACTGATTTGTTTTGGTTTGAAGTGTTCATAGGCACGTCGAACATTTTATGAATTCAAGTGGGTTTGGTCAATTATTGTTAAGAGGTGAGGCGTAAGGGGTAAGGGGTTAGAGGATTGAATATCCAATATCCTATGTCCAATTTCCAGGTAGGGGCGGGTTTCAAACCCGCCCGTTTTTAATGGTTTCATAATTCACAAATCGGAATCTGAAGTAATATTTAGGGCAAAAATATTGAAGATGACGTCATAATCAATATTCTGAACAGTATTTATAATGTTGTTGATATCAATGATTTAGTTCTATAGTGAAGACGATTTTAGGACCCATTACAATCTCGATAAATTCGATGGATTTTTCGGGCGGGTTTGAAACCCGCCCCTACGGATTTGATTGCATGCCGAGATCGTTGATGAGTGTAAACTTTTAACCAGGAGCCAGAAACCGCATTTCGCGTCAGCGAAATGATGTCTTCTTCTTCGTTGAGGTGTTATTTTTATATTTATTGAAGGCATCGATCTGGGCTTTGAAGGTTAAGTAGCTAAAAATTGGAGTCATCATTCGGATTGTGCTTTTGACAGCTTCTTTAAACGGGTCGAATTGTGCCATATTGATCACCTTTTATTATTGATGCAAGCGTAAAAACTCGTTTTTTTCATAACATGATTTCTGAGACAATTTTCAGAATTAGGTGATCATAGAATGGATTTTTGAAAAAAATGGTCTCAGAAAGATGACGAATCAAAAAATGGTCGATTTTGGAGGTGCATCGATCACAGAAAGAGCGTAATAATCGGTCAAAAGCGTCTAAGTATCCCTGCTTGATACATTCCAGCGCATGCCGGATGTATCGGTGAATATTGATGGCCATGAAATTCATCAGGGTTGCACCATGAACCGCAGGAAAACCTCGAACGCGAAGATCTTTCCCACCATGGCGATTGCTCAGTTGAGAAAACGTTCCTTCTATCCCGCTACGAGCACGATAGTTCTCCTTGAAATCTGTGGTCCGTTGATAGCGCCTACGATAGGATAAAGCGCCTTGTTTACGTGTCCAGGACACGCGCCGGGTTCCATTCTTCAGAATTCGCCCGATACAATGATACCGATGCTCACACCCACGACACTGGGTTTCTGTGAAATCTGCCATACCCCGCTCATCATTCTTGCGGTAACGCTGATAGTCCGGTGACCGACCGGATGGACAGCTCGTCATTCGTTTTCCAGACTCTTCAAACTGAAAATCATCCAAGGATAGCCGGTCGTTCGTCTGATCCCGGGTTCCGGATGCCGGGCTGATCAGACTCACACCCTCTTCGGCAGCCGCATCCACGTTATCCTGACTCCCATAACTCGTATCCGCCAGCATCTCCTCTAACTCCAGACCTTGGTCTTGAAGATCCCTGATGGTTTCCATCATCGCAGGGGAATCACTTTCGCAAGCGCTCTCCACTTTTACTGCCATGATCACTTCAAACGGATTATCCGCCACACTCGTCTCACTGACTTGCGCTTGATAGCCTTGACCTTTATAACCACTGTATCCCGCATCTGGATCCGACGGATTCTGCAGACTATCCGACGACGGCTTGTCGATCACGGTGATCGATGTGTCCGATACGGTGCACTGCTCCCGAAACAAGCGCCTCATCAATTGAAAACTGTCCATCGCAACAACCGATTCATCCCTCTCAAACCGTGTCACCAACCGGTGCAAATCCTTTGCCGCCGTCTGTATCTTACCCCTCGCCTCCGAGGGGCGGGGATCACAGAAATATCCCTCCCGATTCAGATAGCGATCGATCAAATCGGATACCTCTTCCATTTCCGCCGCTATTGAGCGCTTCTGAAGGTCTCTTAAAAATTGTTCAATCGTCCGAGAAAATAAACGAAATCGCCCTAATGACGCCATGTTCGACCGAATATGCACGGAATCCATTCTCTGGCGACCGGTCTTTATCGAAGCTTTCGTAATAACCTGATCCCGAATCGCATCGAATAATGTTTCATGGTGACGGGACGTATTCAGAAACGATTGAAAATTATACAGCGTCTTGCGACACAGATTGCAGTCATATAAATCGATTTCCAACGCCTGATGCCACAACACATTGAAATTGAAATTTTCAACCGTTAACTCATCAGTAAAATCAAACAGATGCTTTAACAGAATCGTTCCCAACATCATGGCAACCCCATGATTCGGTCGCCCCTGAGTCGGATGGAAAAAGTCGGCAAACTGATCTTCCATGCCGATCAATACAGGATAAATGTCCTTCCGGAATACCGCCGCCCAGGATGTATCGATTTTCCGTTTCTTGCGATCGTTAACCGCTGTCCGGGAATCAAACAATTTTCCTTGCGGATTGTGCTTCTGAAACACGATCAAAACCTCCTACGATTTCATCGCTCAAAACCACATGAAATATAACAGTTTTATTTATATTTATCAATAAGATAACAGTGATTTTTTTTCGAAATCCGGGGCAACTTTCAAAAAATTTGACCTAATTGCAGTTTTTCCATATTTTTAATTTGTGAGTAGGATGCAAGACTTTTTACACACGCATCATTATTCACTCATTATACGAAAGAAATTCGACAGATGTACACCGATAATGTAGACGACAATCACTATTATGGGCACTATTATGATCGTTGACACGATAGATACGAGCAGGAACAATAACACTTCCAACATTGTTCTCTCCAATGACTTTTATCTAAGGATTGAGATAGTCTCAATCTTCGATGAAAGTTCAGTGCATTTTAATTCTACCTTTAAAAAGCATTATTTGTCAAAAACTCAATACCGAATATCCAATCACCAAGTCTTGGCCTTCAGAACCTAACGTTGTTTATCCACCATTTAGATAATTCAGTAGACCAGAATCAATTGAAAACCCTAACCAGAAACCTAGTACCAGAAACCAGGAACCGCGCCCAAAGGGCGCTGCTCAGATCAACGAACGCGAAGCATTCAATAATTTAAACTTGACTTGGGAAGGTGAAGGTCGTTACATAAATGTTGTCTTAATTTTCAATACGGAATCCGTTCATTAAGGCCTTGAGGCGGAGGTTTTAAAAAGGTTGTTTTCACGATTTTTGAGGAAATCTGATTATTGTCTTTTTCGAGAAGCAAGATGGAATTAAAAAAGTGCCTGACGTTTATAGGTAAAGAAATTGTATATGGCGGTCATTTGTTATCGTTAGGCGGGGTAAGTATCGCTTTTGTGTCTGCGCTTATTTTGGGTATTGCAAGCACCTTGGAATTTCATTTCATTGTTTATTTGGGTTTTCAAGCGATTTATTTATTCAATCGTTATCAAGAATTTTCCGATGATCGGTTGACGAATCCGGAACGAACGGATCATCTGCAGTTTATTTATCGTTGGATTCCGGTTGTTGTGTGTTTATGGTTGATGATTTTTTTTGCGGTTTTGATTTATTTTGAAAAGAAAGCGGCGTTTTATTTTCAAGCTTTCACGATTTCATTAGGTTTGCTTTATAGTGTATTTCTTAAAAAGATGATCGGTCGAGTACCGGGTTTGAAAGGTGTTTTTGTTGCAGCGTGTTGGTCGACGGCGATAATTTTCTTGATATTATATTATGAACGACCGTTTACGTGGGCGGTATTATTGCTCATCATTTTCACCTTTTTGCGTTGGTTTGTGAACACGACGGTTTGTGATGTAAAAGACATGGAGGATGACCGTCGAAAGGGGATTATCACGTTGCCGATCTTCATCGGCTTGGAAAAATTGATCGTATGTTTGAAAGTGATAACTCTGGTTTCAGCGTTACCGATTTTAGTAGGAGTGTATCTGAAGCTGCTGCCGCCGTTGGCGGGTTGGTTGCTGTTTACGGTTCCGTATTCTTTTTATTATTTGCATCGAATCAATCGAAACAAGAATGATTCCTTTACTTATAATGTTATAATTGACGGCGAATTTATACTTTGGTCGGTGTTTATAGTAATTGGAACGTATTGGCATTGAAAACATGGCCAAATTCCGGGGATTTTTGTTGGCCGGCAACGCCGGAATCTTTTGGTGCTCAGTTCACACCTTGGTATCCGTCAGCATGGGGCATCTTATTGGTTAAAAAGTGGGGAAATCTTAATGGCCAGTCACATCTAACTCGAGAAGAAAGCGCTTAACAGCGCTGTTGGGTGCCCAGTCTCAATCCTCAGTGAGGATTCTGTTCGTTCTAACCTACAGCGACTCCCCCACCCGTATAAGTGGGGGTGAGTCTCAATCCTCAGTGAGGATTCTGTTCGTTCTAACTACATCCTCACCGACAGCGAGTATGAACTCTTGATGGGGTCTCAATCCTCAGTGAGGATTCTGTTCGTTCTAACAGAAACCACGAAATTCTAAAGTCAAGGTGGGGTAAAAGTCTCAATCCTCAGTGAGGATTCTGTTCGTTCTAACTCATATGATTCTGCCCCATCATCTGGCATGCGGACGAAGTCTCAATCCTCAGTGAGGATTCTGTTCGTTCTAACTATGGTGATCTTGGCAGTGCACTTGCGAACATTCACTGTCTCAATCCTCAGTGAGGATTCTGTTCGTTCTAACTAGTCGAAGCGGCATCTGTCGGGCGACGAGGAAACTAGTCTCAATCCTCAGTGAGGATTCTGTTCGTTCTAACCGTTTGGGATTGGATGCTCCCCTGGTCTGTGATTGTAAGTCTCAATCCTCAGTGAGGATTCTGTTCGTTCTAACTCGGAGCTCATCTCCATCGTCAAGGCAGATTTCCATCAGTCTCAATCCTCAGTGAGGATTCTGTTCGTTCTAACGAGAATAATACTATGGACAATACCAGAG
>JBASEY010000014.1:0-11236 GCA_049652745.1 bacterium
GCTTCTTTGTTCTCTTCAGTGAATGGCAAGGCGCCACGAGGCCCTGAAACATGATTCGTAATATGATAATAACATCCTTTTCCTTTTATTTTCTGTCTAGGAAATCGCATAAAAACTCCTTTCTCAACGCGAATACTGTAAATAATCATAGCAATTTTTAAATGTCATGTCAATTGTGTCAATTAATTAGATGTCTGTCCCCTGGAAAAAATGTAAAAATGTGATGTAAATTACGACGTTTTTTCTTATTTTAATCCAACAGCATCACGCCAACGCCAATAAGAGATGAGCTGATAGTGGTTGGTATGTAGTTCTTCATTATCAATTTTACGATCGAAGCAAGTGCTTTTCAAACTCTGTGAGAATGCATGGGCGGTTGTGGCGAACCGACTTCGACCTTATCCTTCGGCCCTTCCAAGCTTAGACCTTATCCCCCAGCCCCTTCTCCATTACTGGAGAAAGGGGGGTTGTTATTCAAGAAAAGGGCATCAACAGATGACACAGATGAACATAGATGGAAATATCAAAGGCGCATAGACCGATACGAGATAATTGGGGACAGACTTCCAATTTATTCGTGACGCCAGAACACCTTTTAAGGTGTTTTTCATTAAAATTACCGATTACTTTTTTGTTGGTTTTCCACCTTTTGAATTTTGGACCAGAATGGTCGCCAGTAATAAGGTTTTGAAAAACAGGCCCAGGCCCATTTCATGATATCCATCATGTAGAAAGCAGCCCAAAGCGCCCACAGGAGCATCGCCAGTCTGAAGAACAGCACGGGGATAGAAAACAAACCTATCGGCGGGTATTCGGGTTTGCTTGAATCCACATACCATTTCAAGAATCCGCTGTATGACGAGTTACCGGTAATGCTCATGTCCGGATGCCCCACCAACCCGCTTCCGATGGCGCTTATCATTGAAATCAGCGCGACAAAAGTCAAAATCGCAATAGCGATTTGCATCAGATCAAAAATTCTTCTATTCAGATCACGGCTGAGTTTGCTGCGAAAATGCATGACGATTATCCATGTTACAATGATGAATAAAAAAGACATTCCGACCAGGGGTCCTTCGAACCCTATTACGCTCTGGGTCATCCCGAGTCCTAAAAAGAGCCAATGCCTGGTTTTCATTGGAGAAATACCAGTTCTCCCCAGAATCAACGCTCCAAGAACAATAGCCATGACAAGTGGCCAGAAAAGCACAGCCGGGCCCAATCGCGGGCCATAGACCCATAACGGCCAACGATTCTTCGGATATGTCATTTCAATATTTGCGTTGGCATTATGAATTCCCAGATCGATCCGTGATGCTTTAAAGTGAAACGATATACCTCGATTCTCCCGCCACAAAATCCGAACGTTCTGCTTTCCCGGCGTAATCGCAATCCTTATATCTCGGCCTTCATGACCCACGGGCTGATCCCTGCCGTCAATCTGAACGCTATGCGCTTCGGCGCCTTCAGGAAGCCGAACGACATGATGTGTTCCCTGGCCACTGTGGATAACCAGATTTAACTCACATTCCGTAACACGTTTTCCAGGATCCACTCTCAACACACTCTTCTGGATCGTCAAAGTCTGGCCTCCTACGCCTTCCGGTCGAGCAACGGTCAAACGAACTTCTTCACCCGGCCAGGGACGCCACTTAGGCAACCATCTGTCTTCCTGCTGATGCATAATTACTGGGATGCCGTCATATTCAAGATAGAAGATCGGACTGACATCGACCTCCCATTCCTCTGTCCATGCATGAGTCTCCATATGTTTTAACACAATTTCCTCAACAGGTTCCAAGACAGACTCCCATTCAATCGCTTTTGTGGCCATGTCAAGATTAACACGCGCAAAACCACCTTTTACATCGACTGATTCAGTGATGACCGATTCGCCGGGAATAAGAGGAATTTCAAGTATTATCGCCGAATCGAGGGGCGTCAATCGATGAACACGAGTCACCACTCGCCATTCAAGGCCCAGCAGAAGCGAGCGCTCAACCTGAACAAACGGGGGCATGATGCCGCTTTCGAATATATCTGTCGATTTTCCGTCTTCGGCTGTTAACCGTTGAAACTGGATTTGATTGTCAATGGAACCGTTGTCCCGAATGCCCTCAACAGACCATCCATCCGCCTGCACATCGATGTGCCCGGGCTTCATGGGAAGAGACACCTGAACCGTATTGTTTTGAGGCAGCAAACCCTTCAGGTCAATTTGATGCCTGCCCTCGGGTATAAACATCCAGAATATTTCACCAGAACGAATCAATGTTCCCTGTCGCTGCTGATCCAGGGTAACATCCTGAGGCAGCCATTGTTTTTGGTGGCCTGGTAACGGAATCGCCGTATCGATCCGGCTGTTGACGATCATGGAAAGCGTGAGATCGCCCGGCGTGATACGCATCGACATGTTCGTGATATCCGCGCAATTGGGAAAACAGTCGTCAGCTTTCAGCAGCCGCATTCGCAGTTCATCCAAAAGCTGCGGTGATGGGAATTCACTTGCGCGTGTCGAGTTAGACGCCATCAAAATGAAGAGCATTAAGGCGAAAAAAGTAAAGAGATTTTTGAGGTTTGGGCTGCTCGAGCCTGCTGAGCGTCGATAAGTAATTTCCAGAAAAGCGGCTGCGAGCACAATCATCAGCAGAACCCTGAGAATCCCAAGTATCATGTTTGTTATCGGTCCGATCAAAAACAACGTCAGAGTTTGGCCGGGCCTCACAGGTCCGGAACTCATCGTGACCGTCCGCCAAGCCCATTCCGGAAGTCCGGGTCCTGTCTGGAGCGCCATTTTGGGGTCATATTGTAAAACCGGTTCTCTTTTCGAACTCACCTGGTATGTCAAATCTCTCACGGAAGCATCCACATCCGCAAAATCCAGTTCAAGCGCATATCCCACGTCGCCCGACTCCTGTGATCTACCAAGAGCCGGAGCTGCAGTTTTGGTTACGGCAGTCAATACTTTGTAATCCGGTTGCCGGAAGACAGTTTCAAGCTGTGGATAGAGCGACGCCCGTAAATGGTCAACAGCAAAATTAAAGACAAAGATAACCAGAAACAGAATAACACCAATTTGATATATTTGAACCAGTTTTTTGAGTCTGCCTTTCGGTAGATATTTTAAAAAGGCGATGCCGATTAAGAGCGCCAGCCATATCCATCGGGGCGAGTTGATTTCGTGATAGAGGAGTCCGATGGTCACAAATGCCAGAACACTCGTCTTTTTCGATATCAATCGGGCTGCCAACGCCGTGATCAGCAGAACGAAAAACATATCCCATAGTTGCCATTGGCTGATCCAGGTATCGGAAATAGCTTCAAAACCAGTGGCATGAATCAGTCGGTATCCAGGAGGCAACGCGAGACTCGCTGTCATTTCTTGAAAATGCTGGTTCCATCCTGTCAATGGTATCTTAAAGAAGTTGCCTGAATAATCGCTTTCCGCCACCAGGTTAATCTGCCCTCTACGCACCTCGACACCCCTACTTTGTGTGCCTTCACGGCGCGTAATAAACTGAACGGCTCCATCCACTTCGACTTTGTTCAGACTCAACGGTGGGGCCATCTCCATGCGCCAATCGGAGTTTTTTCGACCGGATATCTGGTCTCTATTGGTTAATCCCGAACCATCGAAACGTAGCCACATTTTCCTATCCAACGTCAGTTGATCCGGTGAGATTTGTTGTTCGCCGCGTTTCATTTCACTAAAAATCAACCTGTCGCCCGGTGTCATTCTCCAGGCCGGCAAATGACGCCAGTTTTCCGGTAGCATCGTTTGCTGTGGATCAATAGCCGACGCACCACTCACTTCGACGACCCGAAGATGCGGTTGCGCCTCGAACGCCCAAACGCTCTCATTCGGCCAAAAACCATCCTCGGGACGCTCGAACATCAACTCTGCAAGCGGTTCAATGCCCCTGACCTTCAGCTCGACAGACCATTGTCCCGGGCGAACCTGTATAACCAAACGCCCATCCGGATCGATCCGAGTCGGCAATGCACTTGTCAGTGAAAGCGGTATAAACGTTTGATCAGCGGAAAAAATCGGCCCCAGGACTGCTTCTCGGGCTTTTCCTGATACATCAAGTTTTAACAATACCGTTACGACCGGCGGGATACTGTCACGAATCAACCGGTATTCCTGGATACTTAACCGGTTTTCAATCGCTGGTTCCGCTCGCCGCTGCGCCTGGAACCATATCCGTCCCTGCTCATCTATACGAGGAAACTCGATCGCGACGCCATCCACATCCAAGGTGATCAGCGCCGTATCTTTCGGAATCGACAGGTGTTCCGGCAGAGAATTCCATTTCAGTCGGCCGGTTACCAGATGATTTCCGGCAGTTAGTTTGATGGAAGGAATACCGTTGCGTTTGACTGTGATTGCAGGCTCTCCGTTCAAAAGGACATCCAGCGGCCAAAACGGCTCCGATCCCGGCAGCGATACCCAAGTCTCACAATTGATATCCCAAGACTGGCTGAAAACACCTCCTTGACCATTGACCGATAACGCCAGTTCCCCCGGCCATGCGCATATTTTCACACCATTGTCATTGTATAGCGGTATACCTTTATAAAGCTTCTCCTGACCATACAACACCCAATCCACCCAAGGTTCCAACATTTCCGGAATTTCTATCGGTTTTTGAGCTGTTACCGATAAAGACGTTAAAAGAAACCATGCAATAGTGATCAAAATTTTCTGTTTCATCTTGTTTACCTCTTTGCCAAGGCCATAAATGGGAAGACTTCCTATACCTTCACCTTGCTGCTGATCAAGTTTTAATTATAAGCCCTTTGACTCAAAATGTAAAAAAAACACCTTAGACTTCAAATCTTAGACGCGCCTTTTACTTGAGCGTCAGGTTTTGGAAAATGGAGTTCAATTGTATTGCCTTACGGTATTGCAGGCGATAACTTGGCCTTGACGTTGACGCGCATAATCGATCGCTTCACCCAGCAAACGCCTTGAACAAACTAAATCCTATCGTTGATCTAGACATTATTAATTTCAGGGACAGACCTCCAATTACGGAACAAGGCAAAGAGTGGTTGAGCATGCAACAAAGTTACTGCCCTTCGATGTGGAGACTTTCGATGAATGAACTGATCAAGGACGAGTTTTTGAGCGAGGAAGATCTCGATCAGAAAAACCTGTCTCCGGAGGAGTTTATAGCATATTGAAATTACTGGCTGATGCAAGTTCAAGCGACCAATGATCAGGACAAAGACACCTATTCACATGGTGTTTTCGTGATGATCGACGAACCACACAAACATACTAGAAAAGTGGTTAGTGATTAGCGATTAATGGGTAGCTGTTCTATCCTTTTATGTCAATAGAAGGCGCTTTTTGTATGTATTAAAACACGCTGCAGAAAGACAAATTAAAATTGAGGGACAGAGTTCCTATTTTTTGTCAGCATCTACAACATGGCTGAGACACTTCGCGATCTGCTCCAAACCACATTTCCCGGACCCGTCCTCATTCCTGGCCCTTCCCCATTGCTGGAGAAAGGAGGCTGTTTTTCCAGGAAAGGTCACATCCACAAATGTCGCGGATGAGAATTCCAGAAGCGTATCGACGGTATGAAAGCCGAATGGTCAGCGAGTTGTCGGGAAGAGTATATATTAATTGGGGGACAGACTTCCAATTTAGGTTTTGCAAGATAGAACTCAAGGCATAACATTTCTGACAAGGCGAAAGCCCAGATTGACGTTTTTAACCGTTGGCGCCGTCCAAGAACGATAGGCTGATCTGCTGAAATAAGCACATTCACACCAAGAGCCGCCTCGGCAGACACGCATGAGACCAAAATCCGGGCCGGCATAGTCGATCACCAGCTCTGTTGGATATTCTGCATACTTGTCCCAACACCACTCCCAGACGTTTCCGTGCACATCATACAGCCCCCATGAATTCGGTAACTTGCTTGCCACAACTTCTAGGCTGTCGAGATTGTCGGAACAGTAAACACAATACTGCTCCAGCACTGGATGAGTCCCTTCTGTGCATGAATCACAATTATCGGAATTATAATTGGGTTCATCACATGAAAACGGACCACTTGTGCCGGCTCGAGCAAAATATTCCCATTCCCCCTCTGTAGGCAATCGATACCCGTCAGCGAAGAATTTGCAGTATGTTGGGGTCTTGAGATAATAGTTTGTCTCATCCACCGGTCTCGTGAACGCTGTATCTTTGTAATAACATTGCATGAAACCATTCTCCAACGACAACAAATTCGCAAATAACACCACTTGATTCCAGCTACTTCTCTGGACAGGATGGCTCAGCGTTGGACTATGTGATAAAAAACTCGGATCATCCAGTAGCTCCGGCCTGGCGGTTTTTAAATTTGCCCACATTTGACGAGAAACCTCTGTTTCCATCACCGCGATGTTATTCGTCAGTATGTGTGTGAACTGAGGCCCTTCAAAGGAAAATCCACAGGGTTCCGTATCCGGGGAGCCTTGCTTGAACATTCCCATAGGCACAAACCGCATATTTCCGACTATTGGGTCTGTGGCAACCAAGTCCCCAGGCGCAGGCGTTGGAGTAGGAGTTGGTATGCCAGTCGGTGTCTGAGTCGGTGTTTGAAAGGCTGAAACGGTTCTTATAAGGCGGAAGCCCTGGCAGTTGAGAGTGTTTGACGGATAACTAAAGAGGCGACTAGCAGAGCGACAGTTCCTGGGCTCGTCAAGCCACGCGCCACCCCGGAGAGCACGATAGGAACCGCAACTTGGTCCAGGATAGTCGTTCAGCGTTCTCATTGAATAACCCACTGCATACCAGTCCCAGCACCACTCCCAAACATTCCCGTGAACATCTTTCAGATTCCAAGGATTAGGCCACTTGCTCCCCACAGAATCCGTCCGTCCCAGATTGTCCATACAACAAACACAATACCGCCACAATGTCTGTAGATCCGTCGGTGAACACGATCCACACCTATTAAAATTGTAATAAGACTCGTCACACGAAAAAGGATCGCTTGTGCCGGCTCGGGAAAAGTATTCCCATTCCCCTTCAGTCGGTAATCGATATCCATCAGCAGTGAAATCGCAGTAAAATTCATCATCGATGTCGTAGTTTGTTGGATTTACAACTGTCGTGAACGCTGCATCTTTATAATAACAGCTCGAAAAACCATTCTGCAGCGACAACAGGTTTGCAAACAACACCGACTCATACCACGTGATTTGCTGAACAGGATGATCCATTGTCGGACTTATATCGGTATCACTTGGGTCGTTCGGCAACCATGGCTGAACAGCTTCAAGATCTGCCCACATTTGACGAGAAACCTCTGTTTCCATCACCACGATATCCTTCGTTAGAACATGCATGAACTGTGGTCCCTCATTTAATTTTCGACAGGGCTCCGTATCCGGTGAGCCCTGTGTGTATGTTCCCGCTGCAATAAAACGCATATTCCCCACAATCGGCTCTATTGAAAACAAATCTCCCTGAGGATACATCGGTGTAGGGGTCGGCGTTGGAGTCGGAGTGTTCGTAGGTGTCCACTTGTGCTCATGGCCTAGCCAAAAGTATAGAAAATCATAATTCCAGGTCTCCATGTTCACAAACCAGGCACCCCAAAAAACCATCGGCCCGAACGGGATGAACGCGTCGATATCAGGAAAATCAAACTCCAAAAAAAGCAGTGTTGATTCACCTGCTTCGATGCCCTGAACTCTAAAATCCACTTCCGTCGTAAAGGATGGCCAGAAAAAATATTCGCCCATAATTTCAAGAATACCGAATATCGACGCATCAGGCGCCATAAAACCCCTATTATATAGGTAAAGTTCGGCCTTGAAGTGATCGAACGAAACGAACCCGGCATCATTCAGGCGCATCTCCACATCGATATTGACCGCATCAACCACCGGCAACACGCAAAACACCAATGCGCTCAATATGATAAAAGGTCTGATCAAGCATCCGTTTCGTTTCATGGTCATGCCTCCTTTAAAACCATTTTAAAAACCTCTCCTGCACATCTTTCGGCTATAAATTATCAGACGCATACATCAAGACGAAACTGTCCTCACAAGGCGGAAGCCCAGATCGATTAAACCCCATGATGGGTGATGATGATTCCGGTTTGCCGACCGACAGCCTCTGGGGGGATTCTTCCAACCACCGCCCCGGACGACCCGCTCCGAACCGGAAGTAGGGCCGACATAGTCGATCACCGTGCCACTTGGATAATCTGCATACCAGTCCCAGCACCACTCCTGCACATTCCCATGCATGTCAAACAAGGCCCATGAATTCGGTAATTTACTTCCAACAACTTCCGTCTTTTTTCCTGTAGTATTCGCACAGTAAACAAAATACTGCTCCAGAGTTTGATGTGTTCCCGATGAGCAGGATATACAATTGATGGAATTGTAATTAATCTCAATACAAACAAACGGGCCTGTTGTTCCTGCGCGACATGCATATTCCCATTCTGCTTCAGTGGGTAGCCGATACCCATCCGCAGCAAAATCCCAGTAAATTTGATCATCGATGTCATAGTTCGTCGCATCCACCGTCACCGTGAACGCAGCATCTTTATAATAACACTGCCTGAAACCGTTCTCCAATGACAACAGATTCGCAAACAACGCCGCACTATACCAAGTGGTTCGCTGCACAGGGTGACTATTCGTTGGACTGGCTTGTTTATCAGTCCGATCTAACGGTAGTGTCGGCTGAACATTTTCCAAATTCGCCCACATTTGACGAGTAACCTCTGTTTGCATCACCGCGATCTCCCTTGTCAAATAGTGCATGAACAGCGGTCCCTCAGTAGCATCTCGACAGGGTTCCATACTTGGTGATCCTTGCGTGAATATTCCGGCAGGAATAAGCATCATGTTTCCTACAATGGGATCAGTGGAAAACAAATTTCCCGGAGTTTGCGTCGGAGTTGGTGTTGGCGTATCAATGGGGTAAGGGGTGGGTGTTGGGGTTAGCGGACGTGGTGTTGGTGTGCTTGTTGGAGTAGATGTACCTTCAACAGTCGGTGTGGCTGTCGGAGCCTCGTGCTTTTGGATGGTTCGCACTAGGCGTAGTCCTACATAGGACTTCCTGTACGTGGGCTCGTCATATCCGCGATTCGCCGATCGACAAAATGCAGGGTAACAATACCAACTGCCACCTCGGTAAACGCGATAGGGACCAACAGACATACCGTTATAGTCGATTATTGTTCTCTCTGGATAAGTATATGGAGCACTGTCCCAGCACCATTCGTTAACATTCCCGTGCACATCCTTCAGATTCCAGGGATTCGGCAACTTGCTCCCAACATGCTGTGCCCTGTTCAATTGGTCCGCATGGCAAACACAATACTTCTCCAGTGTCTGAAGTTGCTCTGATGTGGCAGAATAACAATTATTTTTATTATAAAAGGGTTCGTCAAATGAAAATGGACCACTTGTGCCGGCTCGAGCAAAGTATTCCCATTCACCCTCTGTCGGCAATCGATATCCGTCAGCAACAAATTTGCAGTATATTTTATCGTCGAGGTTATAATTTGTCGCATCTACCGGCGTTGTAAAAGCTTCATCTATATAATAACATTGCATGAAACCGTTCTGCAACGACAACAGGTTTGCAAACAATGCCGACTCATACCATGTGTTCTTCTGCACAGGATAATGCGGTCCTGGGCTGATACTTTCATCGCTGTGATCAACCGGTAGAGTTGGTTGTTGCACTCGTAACTCAGCCCACATAAAACGTGAAACCTCTGTTTCCATCACCACAATATCCTTCGTCAGAATATGTGTGAATTGCGGCCCTTCTCTGATATTTCGACAAAATTCAGTTTCCGGTGATCCTTGAGTGAACGTTCCTGCCGGCACAAACCGCATATTTCCAACGATCGGTTCTACGGCAAACAAATCTCCGGCAACACACGGTGGAGTAATTGTGGGAGTAGGGGTTGGGGTGTATGTGGGAGTCGGAGTCCATTTATGAGTATGGCCCAACCAGAATTTCTGATAATCATAATCCCAGTTTTCCACATCCACATAACAAGCCCCCCAGAAAACCACGGGCCCAAACGGAATGAATGAGTCAATATCAGGAAAATCAAACTCTAGAAAAGGCAATATCGATTTTCCAGTCTCGATATCAAGAACGCCAAAATCCACTTCCGTCGTAAAGGATGGCCAGAAAAAATATTCGCCCATTATTTCAAGAATACCGAATACCGAAGCATTCGGCACCATAAAACCTTTATTATACAGGTAAAGCTCGGCCTTGAAGTGATCGTACGAAATGAACCCGGCATCATTCAAACGCATCTCCACATCGATGGTCGCTGCATCGACCACCGGCAACACACAAAACACCAGCAGGTTCGGCAAGATAAAATACTTGATTATCCATCTGCATCGTTTCATGGTTGCCTCCTTTAAAATCATTCAATACATGTCGCCCACAAATGTCTCGGCTATGTATTATTACTGTAGTTAATTTGAGAAAGACTGTCAATTGGCGGTGAGTTGATTTTAAGGGGACAGACTTCCAATTTTGAGAAGACTTTCAATTTCGATGTAAAAAATATCTCTTGATGCTAGAACGCCTCATAAAAAACCATTATTCGCGTCTATTCGCGTCTATTCGCGGTTTATAAAAACAGCGTTCATAGATAGCGGGAACAGCACAACTGATAGCACCCGGTTCAGAAACACATTTTAGAACGAAACTGTTCTAACCAGGCGGAAGCCAAAGTCGCAGCACGTGTCCGACGGGGGGCTCCAACCGCGATTCGCTGACCGGCAAAGCCTGGGATCACGATCCCAACCGCCACCCCGGATGACATGACCGTGGCTGGAATCCGGACCGACATAATCGGTCACCGTTCCTGTCGGATAATTTGCAATCCAATCCCAGCAGAATTCCAATACATTTCCATGCACATCTTTCAGATTCCAAAGATTCGGCAACTTGCTTCCCACAACTGCTGTCTCACCGGGATTGTTGGCGCAGTAGACACAATATTGCGCCAGCGTTGGATGCGTCCCCGATGTACAGGAGCCGCAATTAGTGGATTTATAATCCGGTTCGTCACACGAAAACGGACCACTTGTACCCGCTCGGGCAAAGTGTTCCCATTCTCCTTCAGTCGGCAATCGATACCCGTCTGCATTGAAATTGCAATAGATTGGTTCGGTCGTATAATTCGAAGCTGTCAAAGGTATCGTATATCCAGCATCCATGTAATAG
>JBASEY010000015.1:0-6558 GCA_049652745.1 bacterium
CATGTATACATACTATTTCATCGTCCAGCGAATAGATTTCAATGGTCGTATCACAGACACGGACTTTTACCGATTTTCGATGATAGCGCCACGGTCCGCTATAGCGATTCCCCAAGACCTTAACAAAGCCATCTTTATAGACTGGTTGCTGTTTACAGGCGATCTGAGGGGTATACGCGGAATCTCTCAACGGCTTTAATTTATCTTTTTCTTCCTTCCAGCGCTTCTCTGGCGAGTCGCCGGTGGTTTCATTGGGCTTTTGGTCCGCTACCGTATGAAGCCAATCATACCATTGATGATTCAGCTCGTCTTGATCGTGAAATCGCCGACCAGGTAGAAAACTGCGCTTGATGTAACGGATACTGGATTCGACTTTGCCCTTTGTTTCAGGGTCTGATTTTCTACAGATGAAACATCGGAATCCCGCCCACTTTGAGAAACCGTAGAAATCATGGTTAAAGTCGATATCGCCATACTGCTCTTTTATGACAGCCAGTTTCGTCTGATCATAGACAATCTCGTGAGGAATACCTCCTAGGTAAGCAAAGGCATTCTGGTGAAACCGGATAAACATTTCTGTGTCTACCGGACGATCGTACCATTCCACATACATCTTTCGGGAATACCCTAGCGTCATCACCAGAAAGTATTCCACCGTCCGGCGCATAGTGATCCAGACCTTCCGGCTTTCGCCGATATCGACCATAGCTTGAAACCCGGGCGGTGTTTCAAAGGGCTCATAGATGCGTACCGTATGTTTCCGTTTATGAATGCGATGATACACATAGCGTCGCAAGGTCCGATCAGACCCGGAATACCCCAATCGAATCACTTTGTTAAAAATCGCCTGAGCATTAATCACCCCATCTTCTTCCATCAAATCAATCTGATGATCAATAAAACGCCTGTGTGAATCGACTTTCTTCTTCCGCGTACGTCGCGTCTGTTTGTAGTGTGCAATATCGTCCATGGACATCCCCCGATATTTTCGCACGGTTTTTCGATCTACTTTGAACATCCGTGCAACTTCGGAAACCTTTTTCCCTCTCTCTAATTCTGCTTTAATTTGAGTAATCACATCCCATCCTTTCATTGATCAATCCTCCTAAACTGGAAGAAAGATATCTGATAACAGTTAAAAAGATGAGGAAAATTATTGACCGCAACCTTTTCCAGGCCGGAATCGGAAATAACCTTAGATCAAATTGTCGTGATTGACCCTTCAACACAAAAATTCCCTGAAATATAACCGCAAAACTGGGGAAAGTTATTGGCCAAATTCTGGGGATTTTTATTGGCCGGCAACACCAAATAACAGTAGAGCCATCAATACATATCTCCATTAATGGAATAACTTGCTTCATACCCCAAAAAAAAAGATATCCATTTTAGGATTTACAAGCATAAACATAATTATCTTCACCTGGTATGTTTTTGAACTGATTCGATTATCTGATTTTCCTCGGGCTGCGCCGCGAAGTAATGAGCGGCGCTACTTGAGTTCGGTTCCTGATTTACGCTTCTTTGTATCCGGTTGGCTCTATCATTCTCTGAGCTTCTATATGGTACTTGTATACATCCAGGGTCACGTTACTGGTGGTTGGATATTGGACATCCTATCCATGTTAATCAGATCATTTTCTTCCTGGCATCTTGTATGAAAATCTAGTGCAATTTCGTCGAGGACTTACCGTTGGATTTGATGCCCCAAAAAGTGAATGTACAACTTTTACCCCATCACTGTCGTATTGATAATTTAATTTTGCTCCTCTTTTCGCATTTTACATGACACGAAAACACATGTTTCACCAGCCTCTAGTACATTTTTGAGAGAGCATATTTGGTCACATTTTTTTGTGTTTTTCCGGCCACAATGATCAAAGCATTTTTCATCTTTCCTTGTTTTCTACTTTGATGTCTGCCTTCATGGAAAAAGATAATGTCACCCCTAGATCAAATTACAGGAGTCTCATTGGAATCGACTCATTCCTTCCTGCTGTTTTCAAGGAGGATTTACTGCCAAATTTGAGGCCTCAAAAAGTGAATGTACAGGTTTTGCCTTCGCACTGTCGTATTTACTTTCTAATTTGACACCTTTTTTCGCGTTTTACATGACACGAAAACGCATGTTTTACCAGCCTCCAGAGCATTTTTGAGATGGCACATTTTGCCACAATTTTCTATGCTTTTAGTCAGAGTGTTCCATCTTGATTATCTCCCTTCCCAACTTTCTTATTTTGACTTTCATCCTGCTGGCTCCACTTGTCTCCTGGAACACTTTTCTGTCTGACAAAAAAAAAGAGCCTGGAAGCTCGAAAGCTCCCAGACTCCTATCACATTTCATCTACACCGTTGGACTTAGACCTTAATTCCTAATATCGCTGCTGCCTCTATCGGTATACCTACTTCTAATTGTGCCCGTGTCAATGCCACATAGAATAACCGCAGTTCTTCAGCATTCATTTTGACAGACCCATTATCGTCGCTGACTGCAAAGGTGAAATCATCTTTGATCAGCACGCGAGGCCATTGGCGACCTTTCGCTTTATGGACAGTTGATATGACCAGATCAGCATCCTGTTCGCTCTGGTGTATATCAGACAGTGTTCGAATCAGGAAATCTTCACCATAGCGATTGACGATCCGTACCAGCATGGCCAAATGACTGCCTTCTTCGGTCTCCGAAAACTCGATGACTTCATACCACCGTGAGAATCCAAACAATTCAGGCAAATCCGTCGGTTCTCCTGCTCGCAATTTCGATACCCCTTTCAGAAGCCGAAGTATTTCACCCTGTCCTCCAATGACATACGGTTTCCTCCCTTCATCCAATGCCTGCAATAGTGTTTGCACGACACCTGTATTCGATCGACATAGCACCACATCAGGTTTCATACATCTTGTTTTACTGTTGATAGCAGGATTGCCCGTTATCCGTTTCGTCTCACCCAGTTTCTCCAGGATAACCGTTGCCGCTTCTGCGATCTGGGACCCAAAGCGAAACGATTGCGTCAGCGTAGAGACATGTTTGGTCGATACATGTTCCATGGCATTCACCGCGCCCCGCCAGCCATAAATCTGCTGGTATCGATCCCCTACCACGACAATCTGCGCGGTCTGATTTGCTAATACACCCAGCATGGCCGGATTGGTATCCTGGCACTCATCGAGCAAGATGAAATCACCATGAATGACCGGATCGGATAGCGCCCATAGCTTGTAATAGCCATCATGACCCAGTGGCGCGGGATCACTATGATCCGTCACCATCTGCCACAATTGTTCTGTATGGGCTACGGCATCATGTTGGACTGCTTCAAGATCCGCATCCGACAGCTCTTCCATTTTCCCCCATACCGGTACATGGTCAGGTGTTATCGTTTTGTCTGAGCTGTACTGAAACTTCTTGAGAGTCTCCAGGATCAGTGCGCCACGCTGCCGTAGACTGAGACTGAATGTGTCATCGATGGTCAGTTTCTCAAGCTTGAATCGCTTGGATACATAGTTTGCGTTCATCGTGCCAAACATCTTGTCTCGGTTTAGCCGTAAGCTATCCGGTGTGCTTCGATAGGCCAGTTGATGGGTGGTTCTGCAGCTTACCGATGGTGGAAACTTCGTGCGAGCTTCATCCGCCAGGTTACGATTGAACGCCAGATAAACGCCTTGCCTGGAGGTTGACTGAGCGAGCATCATTAGGGTTGCCGTTTTGCCTGTGCCTGCATAGGCATTGATCTTCAGTGAGTCACCGGTTTGAAATAACGCCTTCGCATGCTCTTGTTCCCGTGTTAGTTTGATTCTTTCCATATCATCATTCTCCTATTAGAAATAAAGACAGAAAACCCCTGGAAACCTGACAGTTGGCTCCCAGGGGTCTTGGTTGGATTACCAGTTGTTACAATGTGATTGATAAGGACAATTCGTACACATCCAACTCGAGATCGGATAGAACACTCCTGATTCCATGCCTATTAAGACTTCACGGATCAGTTTCATTAAGCGGCGGTGATCATTGTCATTGCGGCTGGTGTAATAGCTGACAAACTCAGGATTCTTTGTTTTCGTCACGACATCGAATCGAGCATAATACTCCGTGTCACCCTGTACCAGTTTCGATCGAGCCAGCGCACAGGTATAGATCGTAAGCTGCAGATCGTCCTCCACCTTGTTATCGGCATATTTACGAGCGGCTGTTTTGTGGTCAACGGCAACGATATACCCTTCAGGGTTACGTTCCACCAGATCGATTGCACCCACTATCGGAATCGGCAACGCTTTCGATCCATTGTTATCGGCACGGCGTAAGCAGAATTCAGATTCGACAGCGATCACCTCACCCGGATTGACGTTGGCATGAAATGCTTTGATCATGGCAATACCTTTTTCCAGTAGTGACTCCTTGGTGTCGCCTTTATCAAATCGGATCGTGTCGTCGGATTCATTTCTCAAGATCCAGTCGGTTCGAAATACATCGATCAGGTCATCCACGCTGTAGCGGTGATTCAGGTTTTTGATGCCTCGATAGAAGTGAGCCAGGGTTTCATGAAACGCTCCACCGAACGGCAACGCCGCTGCTGTAAAGTCTGCCGGGAGTTGATCCACGTATTGGAATCGATATCGAAGCGGACAATTCATATACAGCGTGATCTGCGAATAGGACAGGTGGGGTTCATCTCTGAAGCTTTTGATGGTTTGATTGGTATTCATTGTTTTTCTCCTTCAAGAAAATGAGGACCAGCGGCCAAAGTGGATTGACCACCCAGCCGCTGATCCAGGTTAAGTTAACGTGTGATTACACATATCCAGCGATAGGCCGGATACGATCAGTCAGATAGTGTGTTATTACTCCGTCAGCATCGTGATCAGTTCGGATGCTTGCGATTTGGAGAGGTCATCGAACGGAACCGTGAATGTTTCGACACAGAGACGATTGACTTCGTTGGCATCCATGTTGTGACGACGACCCAGGGTTAAGCAGTACTTTTTCTGTTTCGGTGTAATGCCGTCAGCGTGATGGGTATTGCGATTGCCATTGCCATTGCCGTTTGAAGGGTTCGATACAGGTGCTGCTGCTTTTCCAGATACATTCGTTTCAGGTGCGGAAGGCGTCTCTGCAGGGACTTGTTTCGTTTGAGACGATACTTCGCCATATAGGCTCAGACCGACACCGAGCAGGGTTGCGCATTTCTTCAAGGCGTCCGTTCCGGCGCTCTTCAGATCGTCTCCAAGGCATAGCATTTCACCGGTTTTCGAATCACGAGTAATCGCCGAGCTGCCGAATTGCTGTTTGACAATGCCATGTACCTGGATCTGTCCGAGTACGATGACTTCTTTGTCCTGGATCTGGTAGTCGATTACCGAAAAGCTCCATTCGGAAGCAAAGGCATCGTTCAAGCGCTGAATGACTGAATGGCCTTCGATGTAATCGAGCATTTTGCCCCACAGACCTTTACGTTGTTTGATCTGATCGGCGGTGAACGGGGTTTCGAGGATGGTTCTGATTTCTTGGTTCATAATAGGTTTTCTCCTTTCAAGAGATAGAAAGTGAGCCGGGATGCAGATACACCCCGGCTGTGTTTGGGACACACCACGCCCTTTGCATGAGTGTCCAGTTTAAGTGTTATGTATAGAAACTTCTACAGAATTAAATAGGTTCGATCCGGATGGATCAGACGGTGGGAACATCGACGGATGGAGTCAATGCTGCAGATTCGCTTAGGATCAGATTCACGACTTTTTCGATGTCGCTCAAGACAGCAAGGCAGGCTTTGGCGGGTTCCATACGGACGGAGTTGGCGTAATGACAGATGTAATCGAAGCTGTTACCCAGGGTGCGACCGGGATGTATGCCGACGATATGACAGAGAACCTGGGCAGAGAGTTCAGCGGTGATTTCTTGTCGCCAGTCCTGACCTCGTCGCATATTGCCTTTGACCTTGTGATGGGCTGCATGTGCTATTTCATGAAAGAACGTGGTCTCTTCTGGTGTCGCCAAGCGGATCTCTTTGGAGTAGGGTCGATAGCAGCCATACCAGCCATCTTGGAATGCAACCGGTGATACCGATATACCCCAGTTAGCCGCTACATCGAGCAACGGTAATGGTGGAAGCTCAAGAGGTGTATAATCAAGGGGTTTGCCATCGGTATCTTCAAAGCGGAACACAGGGATAGCCAGGAAGCCTCGGAGCAGTTTGCCAATATGGACGGGTCCGGATTCATTGAGTTCATCGTCAGAGTCATCATTCGATTTATTGACCAGCCAAGGTGCCAGGATGTAGAACGCTTTTGCCCCGCGTTTGACGTAACGGTCTACTTCTTTCCACTGAACAAAACCTCGAGCATCGGATGTGCCGTTTAGCGCCATGATAATACGGTTAGCCAACGACCAGGCATTCGATGGCACCTCGTGGGGTGGAAAGGTAGCGATAGCCACAGCTTTCGGGACGTTGCCGGATCGGAATAGATTCAGGATTTGATCCAGCGTGGATTTGACTTTGGGATGAAAATTCATGGGATACCTCCTAAAACGGAAAAGGGTTAGATAATGGCAGTTCGATCGTA
>JBASEY010000016.1:0-61763 GCA_049652745.1 bacterium
CCCGTGCCGACGCTCACGCCAACCCCATCGCCCGACCCGACATCGACCCCACTTGTCACCGGCGTCACGATCACCATGCCGACTCATCACTTTAGACCTGGTGATGCATGCTATTGCACAGTTATCGTCACTAACGGGGAACCCGGCTCTCTCGATGACAATCCCCTGTTTTTGATTTTAGATGTCTATGGCGAGTTGTTTTTCGGCCCATCGTTCACGCACGACGCTGACTGGTACCCGGGTCCCTGGCCCTCCGGCGATACCCGTGTCGAAGCGATCCCCGCCTTCATCTGGCCGGAAACCGGCACATCAGCCACCGGCATCCTCTGGTATGCCGCGCTGACCGACCCGGCCATAACACAAATCGTCGGCGATTGGGATGCCTGGGAATTTGGGTGGGAGTAAAAAGCTTTTTTTTTATTAACTGCGAATGAACGCTAATGAGCGCCAATAACATCTAGATCTACAAAATTGGAAGTCTGTCCCCCGAAAGTACAGATGTCTATCCCCCAAAAACAATTCATGGAGAAGGGGCCGGGAGGATGAGGCTTTTCCTACGAATAAGTATTTTTGTGCTTCTGTTGCTGAGTGGATAACAACCTGATACCTTGCTGTCCTGCGATGGCCAGGCCGGCGATGTCGAGGCCATCGTCAATCAATAGAGGAAAGGAGCAAAACATGCCGCTCATCGATTCCATAATAGAGTTGACTGTGAAACAAAGAGACAACGACATTCTTATAGTTGTTGAAAAAGACGGCACAGAATACGAATTCCATTCCAAAGAAAACCAATACATAGAAAATGAAACCCTTTCCGTTCGTGTGACAGGTTTGGAGCGCAATCTGGAATTGGGTAAGAAAAATCGTTTGCAAGGCGTAGTTGTCGCAGAAGAATTAAAATTGACAGAAACGATAAATCTACCTGCGACCATCGTTGAAAATGGAGAATGGGATCCTGTCTGGTTATACGGGCCGACGGCAGCAAAGGATTTTTTTCCCGAGCATCACTCAAAAAAATGGCGGCTGCTTGCGTACAATTTTACGTCACCTGTTTCTGATGAAGATCAGGAAACCATCCGTAAAGCATCTGCATTGTTCAGTGAAAAGCGTCTCGATGAAGCTCAAAAAACGATCAGCTTGGTGCTGGGTAAAACGCCATGGTTACTGGATCTATATCATGTCATGGGAGTCTTGTCTCTAACCGGACAAAGACCGGTGGCGGCCCGTAAGTATTTCCAGTTGGGAATTCTGTTGTCTGAATCTATTCTGCCGGATACCGATGATTTTATTTTGGATTACAGAGATACACGGAATAGTTTCTATATGAGCTGTATGCATTCACTGGCGAATCATATGGAAAGATCGAATCAAAAAGAAGAAGCGACTGCTTTGTATAAAAAAATATATCGCCTGATGCCTCAAGACCCGGCCGGTGTGCGTTATAACCTTCAGGAACTTACCGGTAATCCCTATCCACTGATGGACGATGCTTTTAAGGGATACCCTGTCGATCCCTATGTGCATTTCAACAATTATACGGATTTCCCCCTGCGTGACGGATACGACCCCAACTCCAAAATAGACTATAAAAAATGGCTGTCATGGGAAGAATCCTATAGGCACCTATTGATTTTCAATGCGCACATGGCCTGGTTCATGGAAAACAAATTCACAGAAAAAGATATCCTTCAGCACATTATCATACATGATTTAGCGGAAATATCTCTTGCCCGTAACGAATATCCAGAATTAAGAGTCGGCATGGCTGCGCGTCTGGCCCAAGGACTGAAACGGCACGATATCATTCATGAAATCGGTCAGATGATATACTCTCAAATGTCTCAAAAAGCCCAAGAATAGCACGTCCATCACATCAAAAGAATTATTATATTCTCATAAAGTATGATTATAAAAAAATCCTTTTTGTGCAGGGTAAAATATCTTTTTTAAAAGGGTTTTTATCTGCATTTTTTTAATAAAAGCTTTAATTTTTGAATCAATTTAGTATAAAAGAGCTTGGAGGAAATATTCGCTAATGAAAATCTCCAAAAAGTATACTCTATCCTTGTTGCTTTTTTGTACGCTTTTCGCCGCTCACTGTTTTTCCGAATCTCAATCATACCTGCTGTCATTGTCGGATGCCGTTAAATTGGCCCTGGAAAACAATTTCGATTTTCGGAACGATGGGTTGGATCTGGAATTAAACGAATCGGTCTATCGGTCTGGAATGGCGCCGTATTTTCCTCGCCTGTCCCTTGAAGCCGATTCTGTCCATACCCAGGTCGATAGCGGCGGTTACACAAATGAGTCTTCCCGTAATGATCACTTTCGTGCGGATATCAGCAAACGGTTCAGCACTAGCGGCGGTGCTCTGTCACTTTATTCGGATGTAATTCGGTATGATGAGAGTGACAGTAGATATGATGAATATCTCGATAGTGACTTCGGAATTTATTCAAATACGCTGGGTTTGCGATTTCAGCAGCCGCTATTGAAAAATGCCGGTTTGTGGGGTGATCGTATTACGGTCAGGAAGAACCGATTGGCACGAGAAAATGCGCGTTTTCGATTTGTTCAAGCTCAAAGACGACTGATACTGGATGTCATCATCCAGTATTTTGCCGCCTTAAAACAGGAAAAACTGGTAGAGATTGCTTTGCGTGGTGTGGAAGATGCCATGGTGCACTTGAAAAACTCCCAGATCAAACTTGAGGAAGGGCTGGTTGCACAGATGGATGTGTCTCAGGCGGAGCTGCAACTGGCACGCCAGCAGACGACGCTCATTCGGATTCAGCAGGCTGCCGCATCACAGGTTGATTCATTAAAACTTACCCTGAGTATTCCATTGGACAGCTCTTTGGTGTTTGCCGATGCACCGGAGCATATTCCTGAAGAAATATCTCTCGACGCCGCCATTGAGGAAGCTTTGGGTCAAAGGCTGGATCTACGCATTTTGAAAAACGATATTATCAGCGCTGAAATGACGGCGACCCAGGCTATGAATCAGCGGCTGCCGGCTCTGGATTTACTTTTAAATGCGGAATCTGTTCAACGGAGCGATAGATTTGGTGACAGCTTTCGATTTGACGATGACACCCGTTCGATTCGTATTGGCTTTTCGTATGTGTTAGGGGACAGAACAAACAGAGAAAACTGGAATCAGGCGCGGATTCGATTGAAGAAATTGGAAAACAACCTGATGAACGCCTGCATCGCGGTTGAAAAGGAAGTTCGTGATGAAATCCGTCACTACCAGTCTCTTGTCGAGGCGTTGAAAGTATCGGAGAAAGCGTTAGCTGTTGCGGAGATGAATTTTCAATTGGCCGGCCAGAGTTATCAAGAGGGTCTGACGAGTAATTTGGACTTGATCCGTTCTCAGGATGACCTGATCGATGCCGGCAACAATTATTATTCGGACATTTTGGACTTGGCAGCAGCAAAAGCACGGATCATTTATGCGTTGGGCCGAGATATCGATCCGGAAAATCTGCGTTTGAATCCTTGTTCTTTGGATCAGTCTCTTACAACACAACAAGAAAATAACCTGGTCAACGGACATAGCGGAGACAACGGGAATGACGAATAAAAAACAAAGGGTTTTGATTGGTGTCGGCTTGGTTGTGCTGTTCGTGATCGGCTTGAAACTCAGCAGGCGCGCCATCATTCCCGGTGATGTCGTTGTGACTGTCCAGGAAGGCCCGTTCAAGTCGGAATTGATGCTGATCGGTGAAATTCGAGCGGTCAATTCGACAAATATCACTCCGCGCACGTATGGAAAAATAGCGAATCTTGTCCCAGAAGGTACTATTGTCGAAAAAGGTCAACCGATCTGTTGGTTTGAAACCGAGGAGTTGGAAGAGGAGCTCGAGCAGTCGTCGAACAGCCTTGAGATTGCGAAAAAGAAGCTGCTTAAAGCTGAAGAGAATGCTTTGTTACAAGACCGTTTGAACCTTTTGGCGATCGAAGAGGCCAAATCACGTTTGGAACACCAGAAAAGCCAACTGGCGGCAGCACGATCCCGCCTGGAAAAAACTCAGCGCCTTGTCGAAGCCGATATTTCCCCTCGAAAAGCGCTCGATGATGCTGAACTCGAGATTTTGAGTCAAACTCTTCAAGTGGAAAACGCCGCTCTTGCGCTTGAAAAAGCGTTGAATAACCGGGAATCTCAACGGGAGCTTCAAAAAGCCGATGTGACGACCGCCTCCATCGAGGTCGATCAGAAACAGGTTGAATTGACGAGAGCTCAGACAAACTTGAATGAAGCGATCACAACAGCTCCAACATCCGGTATGGTGTTATATAAAGAGATTTGGAAGGGCGGAAACATTGAAAAGGTAGCGATCGGCGACCAGGTTGGTAACTGGCAGCCGTTTCTTGAAATTCCAGACCTTTCGGAACTGGAGGTCATTGCCTATGTTGACGAGGTGGATATATCACGTATCAAAGAGAATCAAACGGCAAAAATTTATCTGGATGCATTTCCTGAGCTTGTATTACATGGATATATACAAAAAATTGCCACTTTGGCCGACGATACGCCTTCTGCGCGTCGGCCCCAAGACTCCGGCGGCAGCCGAAAAACTTTTGAGGTGAATATTCGTATTTCGGATAATCCGGATGATCTTCGTCCGGGGATCACAGCCAGAGCTTCCGTGTTATTATACTCGTCGGACCATGATATCTACGTGCCGATAGACTCGGTTTTTACTGACGGTGAAGATCGAGTCGTCTATTTGCCGGGTTCGGG
The DNA here is from genome assembly GCA_049652745.1 of bacterium. Classification (GTDB taxonomy): domain Bacteria; phylum CSSED10-310; class CSSED10-310; order CSSED10-310; family CSSED10-310; genus JBASEY01. The sequence continues at coordinate 4,748 of JBASEY010000016.1, forward strand.
AGGATCTGAAAAGCGAACAGTTAAAACCGGGGCATGGAACGCGGAGTATATGGTTATACATGAGGGAATTCAGCCAGGGCAGCGAATTCTGCTGACTCGTCCTGATAATCTGTAAAATCAAGTGAAGAATGAGACGGCAACGTAACAGCAACATCGTGACAATCATTTTAAACATGATTGTGTGGGGCCTGTTTCTTGGAGCCTGCTCCCAACCCCACCCATTGACCCCACCGCCGGATTCCGATACCGTGCGCGTTCAACGAAATGTTTTCGTGTCAGGAATCGATGATGTCGGTCTGCTGAAAGCTGTTCATAATTATCCCGTCGCATCCGAAGGGTATGGCCAAATTGCACGAATTGCGGCGGAAGGCTCTTATGTCCAAAAAGGTGATCCTGTTTTCTGGTTAGACACAAAAAGAATAGATCAGCAAATCGAAGAAGCGGCGATCAAGCAACGCCAAGCTTTTTCGAATTACGAACGAGCCGTTGAAGCGCTTGCTGAAGAAAAGTTCAATCTGGAACAGACTTTAAAAGAAAAACAATCTGTATATGCATTTGACAAGTTGAACGTTGAACGAAAGGAGCGGGAACTGAAACAGTTTCAGGATCGCTATGCCCGGCAGTTGATTTCCGAAGCGGATGTGCTTGAGACAGAAACACAACTGGAACAATTAAGATTGACGGAAACCGCGTCTCAGCTCGCTTTGGAGCGAGCGGAACTGGAATATGACGCCCGCCGAAAGAGTGCGGAACTCGACCTGGATATAGCACGGCAAGATTACGACCAAAGCAGCGTCTTGAAGGCCTTTTATGAAAAGCGACGTGATTATTATATCGGTTATGCTCCTACTGACGGTGTTGTCGTTATCAAACGCCACTGGACCAAAGAGCCATTCAAGGTCGGCGATTCGATTTATCCCGGAACCACTCTTTTAGAAATACCGGATATGGCCGAGATGATGGTTTGGACACAGGTATCCGAAGCCTACTTATCCCGAGTTTACGAAGGTCAGCCGGTTTGGATACGAATACCGGCCTTGGAAAACGCCGTCTTGGAAGGCGCCATCGATTCCATTAGTTGGCTGGCGATGCCGCGTCGGGAAAGCCGTGGGACGATCTACGCAGGATCCGACGGCGACGGCTCACAAGGCAAGGTTTTTGAAATAGCGGTGCGATTGACAACCCAAGATGAACAGCTTCGAACAGGCATGAATGTGTCGGTTGTATTTGTCGAAGAACGCATACCGGATGTGTTGACTGTCCCGATCAGCGCCATCGGACACGATCAGTCGGGTCCGCACGTATTTGTCTATAAAAACGGACGCTTCATATACCGCTCGGTTGAACTCGGCCCGCGGAATCGTTTGGAAGCGGTTGTTACCCGTGGTTTAGAACCTGGAATGAGAGTCGCTTTATTTAGCTTGGCGGCGAAAACAGCTCCGGAATCCGGATTAACCGATAAAGGGCTTTAGCGGATGCTATTGGGTCAAACCATCAAAATAGGCTTGCTGGAGATGCGCAACAACAAGTTGGGTTCGTTTCTGACGATGTTGGGCGTCATTTTCGGTGTGGCCGCCGTCATTGCCAGCGTGGCTATCGGCGAAGGCGCCAAGCAGCAGGCCATGGAACAGGTGTCACAGTTGGGTTTGACCAATATCCGTATTCAGGCTGTCGAACTTTCCGGACACGAGCGGGTCACAGCCGTTCAACAGAATCCGAAAGGCCTGGCTCAGATAGACATGGCAGCAATCGAAGCGAACTGTCCTTTTGTGAAGCTGATGGCTCCGCTGAAAGAGCTTAAGGAAAAACCGGTTTTTGAAGGCCGCACTGTGAATGCCGCTGTCATCGGAGTTACACCGGATTATACTGCCGTCATGAATTTTTATCCTGTGCAAGGCCGGTTTCTATCAGAAATGGATATGGAAACGGTGCAGCCGGTTTGCGTTATCGGAGCGGAAATCCATCAGGAAATTTTCGGCTCGGCCCCTTGGCGGCAGGTTTCAGGCAAATGGCTTCAGATAGGCGATTCGATGTTTACCGTTATCGGCGTCATGGAAGACAAACGGCTGGCGGAAGCGGGCACATCCGCCGTCAGCCTGAGAAATCTCAATCGAGATATCTATGTGCCGTTAAGCGTTGCCGGCCGCCGGTTTCCCCGTTCAGATTCTCAGCACGAACTGTCAGAGCTTGTCGTTCAGGTATCTGATCGAAACGCTGTCAAGCAGGCGGCGGAGTTGATAGGCACGATATTGAAACGCACCCACAGCAATGTGACTGATTACAATATGGTCGTGCCGTTGGATTTGCTCCGACAAGCTCAGGCAACCCAACGCCGCTTCAACATGGTCTTGGCCGCGATAGCCGCTATATCGTTACTGGTTGGCGGCATCGGTATCATGAACATCATGTTGGCCGGTGTCACCCAACGCACCCGCGAAATCGGAATACGCCGCGCCCTGGGCGCCACTCGAAACGACATACTGGCGCAGTTTCTACTGGAAGCTGTCGTGTTGAGTCTTGTAGGCGGTCTTTTTGGAATCTTGACAGGATTTTCGTTGGGGGCGGTCATATCCCACTATGCCGGCTGGAAGACCATTTTTTCGTTCGGAGCGGTCGTTATGAGCGTGCTGGTTGCGGGCACAGTCGGCGTAGCGGCGGGGTTTTTTCCGGCCAGGAGGGCTGCCGGTCTGAATCCGATCGAGGCGTTGCGCTATGAATAGCCGGTCTAAACCCGTCATCGAATTACGAAACATCGACAAGGTGTATCGTATGGGATCTTTGGATTTACAAGTCTTATTCGATATCAATTTGGCTGTCGAACAGAATGAATTCGTAGCAGTCATGGGGCCTTCGGGGAGCGGAAAATCGACGTTGATGAATATCTTGGGAGGGTTGGATCAACCGACTTCAGGCGACTACCTTTTTGAAAACCAAAACATCTCCCGATTGGATGACGGCGAGTTGAGTCGGATACGCAATCAGCGGATAGGATTTGTTTTTCAAAATTTCAGCCTTTTACCGCGTATGACGGCTCGTGAAAATGTGGAGGTTCCACTGGTATATGCCGGGCTGAGCCCAAAAGAAAGACGGTCTCGGGCGGAAACGATGCTGGAGAAAGTCGGTCTTGGTCGCCGCGGTCATCACCGGCCGAACGAGATGAGTGGTGGAGAGAAACAGCGTGTAGCCATAGCACGTGCCTTGGTGAATCACCCATCGGTCATTCTTGCCGATGAGCCGACGGGAAATCTGGACTCGAAGACAAGTTATGAGATTATGGAAATCCTTGTAGGTTTAGAGAAAGAGGGGCACACGATCATACTTGTGACACATGAAGATGATATTGCCGCTTATGCAAAGCGACGGATTACCCTGCGGGATGGAAAGATTGCTGATGATGTCAGGACATAGTCGGTGGATGGTTTGTTAAATCATAGATAATCCATATAGTGAATGATGCGGGCTGACCAAAAAGTAAAGACGCCCGACAAGGGCGTCTTTCAGCAATCAAAATTAGCTTTTTTCTACCTGGGTTTATTGTGGTGGTAATTAATCCAGGCTCACATGTGACTTCAGATTACTCTACAGGTGCTTCTTCAACAGGTTCTTCAACCTGCTCAGCATCCTGGACGGGCTCTTCCGTAGCAGGTGCAACTTCTTCGGAAGACTCAGGGGCCTGTTCCGTCACTTCAGGTTCATCGACTTTTTCCGCCTTATCTGCGCCGTAGACGGAAATGCTTCCCATACAGATTAGCAGAGCAACTAGTAGTAACCGTGTTATTTTAATCATTTAAAATACCTCCTGTTTGTTTGAAACCTACCCTTTCCTAGCGGCCTATTTGGCCAAGGATGGATAGTCTAGTCTTTATTTTAACAATCTGCAAGTATAATTGTTTAGGGGCAACAAATATACTCCATGACGTCACAATATTTTTTTCGGCTGGTAACATAAAACCAATTATTTCTTTGAATGAATATTTTGCTGCAACAGAGTATGGATCAGGACCAGGCTAGATCGCTAACGATTAAATTTGCCAGGGTTGAAGAAGAAATACAGCCCCGGAAGCAGAGCTTCTACACGTTTTTTTTCGAGATAACGCCTCGCTTAAAAAAATACTTGTGCAGCTCGTCAATATTCTCGAGGTGTTAAAACGCGAATGAACCACCGATACCGAAGGCATCCTGGTCACCGAAAACACCCTCAGCAAAAATACCGAATTGATCGAACCGCAATTTGACACCGAATACAAAATCCAGATAGGATTCACTTTTAGAACCTTTTTCACCCCAAAAATCGTAAGTAGCTTTGCTATGTGAAAAAACCAGGTTGGCGTATGGTGTCCAATTGACGGCATGGTCAAACTGTTTGGAAATAATGGCACGACCTTCAAAACTGAAAATCGACGGAATGAGTGTAAAGTCGTCTTCTTTTTTCTCAAAACCGTAAAAGAGAGCCCCTCGCAACGAGACATTGAAAGGAAGTGTTTGACCGTCTTCAATTAGTCTTATCATGGCCCCGCCACCAATGCTGAAAGTCGATTCATAATCATAGTCGTTATATTGGAATTCACCAAACAGAGTCATGTTATCGGCGATCGGTGCTTCCAATCGCATCGGTATGAAATAGATATCGAGCCAGCCATCATCGTCGATATCTACATATCCGATACTGAACTCCATCCCATCAGGAATAATCCCATCCGTGAAATAGTGTGTTCCGGCAAACACAGGAGCCGCAACAGCGATAATTAAGGCTAACAGTAATTTTTTCATTTTTTCCCCCTTGAATTTCTTGATTAACACCAATTAACGTTGGAAATATAAAACGTTTTAATAAGAAAAATCAATAGAAAAACACGATTCTGATCCCAAAAGCCTCAGTGTTGTTCACTTTGACTGCTTATTATTTTTTTAATAATATATTGGAGCGATATTGAAGCGACCAGCACGCTTCATATCCTCTTTTCATCACATAGCTTCAAGGAGGTAATTATGCCGAACTCTCCTGTCCAAAAAATGCGTCGGAAACACACGGTTCTAGCTGAACTTGCCTATGAACCCGGCACGCTGATGCGTGGGTACGCGGACAAAGTTCTGAGAGTTGATCTGGGAAAGAATGCAATCGAGATTCTTCCGGTTACCCAGCAAATGAAAGATCTGTGGATCGGCGGCAAAGGTTTTGACTTGTGGCTGATGTTTCAAGAAATCAACAAAGATACCAAGTGGGACAGCCCGGAAAACGTGATCTGCCTGTCATCTGGCCCCTTGGGCGGCACGACGTCGTTCCCGGGATCGGGCAAAACGATCGTGACGTCTATATCGCCTGCGACGGAATCCATCATGGATTCCAATGTCGGCGGCTATTTCGGTCCATATCTCAAATTCGCCGGGTTCGATGCCATGGTTCTTGCCGGAAAGGCTCATGATGAAGTCATCGTCGTCATCGATGTCCCCAAACAGATGATCACGATCGAAAAAGCCCCGGATGAAGCCCTGGACGCTCATATCATCTGTGAACAATTGACGGAAATGTATGCCGATAACGAAGACGACAAGCGAAATATCGCCGTTGTGGCCGCCGGCAGCGCAGCCGATCATGTTTGGATGGGAATCTTGAATTTTTCATTTTATGACTGGAGACGTAAAGTCACCCGAATCAAACAAGCCGGCCGCGGAGGCCTCGGAACAGTGTTCCGCGACAAAAAAATCAAGGCGCTTGTCATAAAGAACAAATATTTTACGCCTGCCTGGTCCATTTCGGAACAACCCTTCGCTGATGAATTCAAGATCGACGTACCGGAAACAGCTAAAACTCTCACTGTACAGGACGTACATCATATTGTCGCTAAATGGCAAAATAAAAAAGATTTTCTGCTGGATATGCTCCTGGATGCCCAAAACCAACAAGGCTTCATTTCAAGGGAAGTCATCGATGGCATAAATGAATTGACCCGTATACCAAAATCGCACCTTTATCACATTGCTACCTTCTATCCGTTTTTTTCAATGAAACCCCGAAAAGAAAACGATCGGCATCCGGATATTTTTGTTTGTGATGTGCGAATACTGCCGGGAAACGTTTCGGTAACTCTGCGTCAGCCAGGCTCTGACAATCCAAAAAACAAAGATGATGCCCGTCTTCAGGAAGTTTGTAAGTCTTTGAAAAACCATTTGGACACATTTACACCGGATCAAATGATGCAACTTGTCACCGATTCTAACTTGCGTGCTCGAGAAAGAAACGGTTTCTCTGTCGGACATGCTTGGCAGTCGGCTCGTCTTGCCGCGGAAAAACGAAAGATTCAGCCTGTCCTGATTTGTTCAATCACTGAAACCAGCCCGGGAGTTTGTATCGACAGAACCATCGTTGAAAACGATCCTTATGGACTTGTCGAAGGTTTGATATTGGGCGCGTATGCGGTTGGAGCGAGCGAAGGACATATTTCCATACACCATCGATATAAGCGAGCGACAGACAGATTGAACGATGCGATCGAGACGATGCGTTCGAAAGGATGGCTGGGTGATAAAATCAACGGATTGAATTTCAAATTTGATCTCTATGTGCATCATAGCCCGGGTTCTGCTGTCGATTGTGAACCTTCAGCCGTCATCGAGGCTCTGTCCGGCAGGCCCGGTGAACCCCATTTGAATTCCTTGAACCCTTTGGAATCGGGCTTCAAAAAGGCGCCGACGATTCTCAACAACGCAGAAACATGGATCACCATCCCTGCGATCATCCGCAACGGCGCAGACTGGTTTAAATCTTTAAATCCTCAAAAAGGGTTTTCTGCCGGGACAAAAGTGTTTATGCTTTCAGGAGCGCTCAATCAAACCGGTCTTGCAGAAGTGCCCCTCGGCACTCCTCTTCAATTTGTTCTGAATACATGGGGAAAGGGCGTTCCGAACGGGCAATCGATTAAAGCCGTTTTGATCGGCGGGCCGTCAGGTGGTTTTATACCGGGTACAAAACTGGACATACCGTTGGATTTCAAAACCCTGACTGATGCCGGAAGCACGGTGGGCTCTGGTGACATAACGGTTTTTGACCAGTCAACCTGTATGGTCGATATGATAGAAAGTTACACTCGATACCTGGCCGGCGAAAGCTGCGGCAAATGTTTGCCGTGCCGTGAAGGCCTGCAGCATTTGGCAGCTATACTGAAAAAAATCAAAGATGGGAAAGGATCGATGGAAGACCTCGATACTATTAAAGAGCTAGCCGAGACCGTCTCCGCTGCGAGTTTGTGCCATTTTGGGAAAATGGCTCCCAATCCTATTCTGACGGGGTTGCGTTATTTCCGTGAAGACCTCATGACACATGTCCGTACGGGCCGATGCCCTTCGCACCAAAAGGAGGACAATTAATCATGGCGAAGATAGATATTTTTGTGAATGGCAAGCAACTTCAAGTTGCCGAAGGAACGATATTGTTGAAAGTTTTAAACGAGCAGGAAATCACTGTTCCGACGTTGTGCAGCCATAAAGATTTGAAGCCGGAGGGCGCCTGCCGACTATGTTCGGTCGAGGTCGAGAGCGATGGTCGACGCGAACTGGTCACAAGCTGTGATTATGTTGTCAACGGACCGATAAAGGTATACACAGACACAGACACTGTCAAAAAACACAGAAAAGTGTTGGCGGAGCTACTTTTAGGACGATGGCCCGACGTTCCGATAATCAAAAAGATCGCCCGACAATGCGGTGTGTCGGAGAGCCGTTTTGCTGGTCCGTTGACGGATTCGAACCCCAAATCATGTGTTTTATGTGGGCATTGTATACGCGCATGTGCTGAATTCGCCCAAGAACATATCATCGATTTTGCCGGGCGAGGCATTAAACGTCATGTCACGATGCCTTTTCAAAAAGTCGATCCTCATTGCATCGGTTGCACCAGTTGCGCTTATGTCTGCCCGACCGGAGCATTGCACATTGTCGATGACTTGAACAATCCGATAAACCCGATGTTGATCAGAAATTATGGAATGAAGGTGAACTCTGAAATGGCCAATCTTGATCAATATCAGTGTCGGATGCGCGAAATCGGGACGACCAATATCGTTTCGGTTATGGATGCTTATGATTTGCTGCCTGTCATGAATTATCGATTTGGAACCCATGAGGAAGTGTACAAGATCGACGGAGGTATTCTGAAAGCGAAATATTTTACTCAAAATATGCCGGACGGATGCTGGAAAGGCTGCACGATGGCTTGTGCTAAAACCATCGAACAATTCACGTTAAAAACCGGGCCGTACAAGGGTCATGTCGTCACGGTCGAAGGGCCGGAATATGAAACCGCCGCCGGCGGCTCGAACATGGGCCTGTTCGACATGGACGCCATCGCTGAATTCAATTTTTATTGTGATACGTACGGAGTTGACACGATTTCCGCTGCAACCTGTATTGCCTTTGTAATGGAAGCCTATGAGGCCGGTGTCATTGACGACACCGTCACAGGTGGTCTGGACTTGCATTTCGGCCAATCCGCTTCCGTGTTGGAGCTTCTTCATCAGATGTCCCGTGGTGAAGGTTTCGGCGTCGATGTCGGCATGGGTATTCGATGGCTGAAAAACCACTGGGGCAAAACGTTGAATCTGACAACTGAACAGAAGGCATTCCTCCAGGATATCGGGATGGAAGTCAAAGGTTTGGAAGTCAGTGAATATATGACGAAGGAGTCCATTGCTCAACAGCTTGGTTACGGCATGGCCGTCAAAGGCCCTCAACACGATGAAGCATGGCTCATCTTCATGGATATGGTCAACAATGAGCTTCCAACCTATGAAGCCAAAGCGGAAGCGCTGTATTATTTTCCTCTGTGGCGAACATGGTTCGGGCTTTACGGGTTGTGCAAACTTCTCTGGAACGACGTTACACCGGCCGATAACAAGCTCACCGCCGAACCCCAGAAGGTTCCTGACCACGTCAGAAATTACTTCAAATTCGTCGAGGGCATGCTCGGTCGAAAATTGGATGAAGAAGGAATGCTCAAAGAAAGCGCCCGCGTTCATAATTTACAGCGTATCATGTGCCTGATGCTCGGAAAAGGCAAGCGGAATGAAGATTATATGCCTTATCGTGGCATCGGGCCGGTGACCAAAGTTGAGTATGAAAGTCGGGTGGAACGCTATGATAAACAGCTCAAAGAGGTTCTTGGCATCGATCCGGCAGGCAAAACCGTTGAAGAAAAAATGGCGTTGATTCGTGCTTACCGAGAAGAGCAATACGATAAAACGTTGGATGTGGTTTATCGACGACGCGGCTGGGATCGGCAGGGAGTGCCGACAAAAGCGAGGCTGGAGGAGCTGGGTATCGATCTGCCGGAAATCGTGGCGGTTCTTGAAGAGCATCATAGTTTTTAATTTTGAGATGGATAAATAGGGATTGGCTTTTTACTTCGATACCATGAAACAAGATGTTTTTACGCGGAATGTTCCAGGCGTAACGGAAAGATTACAGAAAGTCTGTGTCGGCATTGCGGGATGTGGAGGTTTGGGTTCCAATGCGGCTGTAATGCTGGCACGGGCGGGCATCGGAAAATTGATTCTTGCCGATTTTGATCGTGTTGAACCATCCAATTTGAACCGCCAACATTTTTTTTTAAGTGATCTCGGCAAGCCCAAAGCCGAAGCCTTGGCCGCCTATCTCAAGGCAATAAACCCGACAATTGTTCTCGATATCCATACTTGTATGGTGGATCGCGATAATATGGTTTCGATTTTCGGAGAAGCCGATATGCTGTTGGAAGCGTTTGATCAAGCGGAATCCAAGCTTTGGTTGATCCAATCATGGTGCAGCCGATATCCCTCAAAACCTCTTGTTTCCGGAAATGGTCTGGCCGGCTATGGCTCGTGGGAAACGCTTAGGATGGAGCAAATCGGTAACTTGGTGCTGTGTGGTGATATGACGAGTGATATGGCTATGGGTATGACAGCGCCGCGTGTGATGATCGTCGCCGCAATGCAGGCCAACGCCGTGATCCAGTTGATTTTGGAAGGGAAAGCGACGTGATCACTGTCAACAACAGAGACACGCTGGAATGGAAACCGGGTATGACAGTCAGAGATGTCCTGAATGAAATGGGATATATTTATGTCCTGATCGTTGTCAGTGTGAACGGCCTGCTCGTGAACGAAAATGAATACGACACCTGGTTGGTTCCGGACAACGCTTCCATTCGAGCGATTCATATTCATCACGGAGGGTAAAAAAGCGGAAACGAGGTCCAGGTGATATTCACCTCCCGTTTCCGCTTGTTTAATTGACGGCAGCAAAACTAGAAATCGTTAATTTTCCTGACTCTTTTCTGTTTCGCTCTTGTTGTCTTCCTCTATTTTTTTGAAGCCTTCAGGCGCTTGAAACAAACTTTTATCGAGAGCTTTGGTTTCAACTTTTTTGACTTCCTGAGTAATTTCCATGTTCATGATTTTGTTGATGATTTTAATAGAAAATCCTTCCATTTTTTTCTGCATGTCAAATCCCATGGAAATAGTGGAAAGCACCAGGCTCTTTTTAAAAACATCTTTGAATTTATCGAAGCTTTTTAACATCGCATCGTATTCAGGGATATCTTTTGTCATCCAATATTCAGAAGACGATCCCATGATGGTAACAACATATTTAGTGCATTTGAATCCGCTTATTTCTTGTGTTTCTTCCGTTTTTGTCACCTCCATCGAGTTCAGCATCTGATCCAACATTTTTTGTGTTTGTTCCAGCAATTTGGTTTCTTCCTCGCTTTTAGGTTTCAAGAAATCTTCGAATTTCACTTCCGTATATGTTTTATCTTTCAAGTTGAGTTGGTAAAATTTTTCATCCTTATAGTTGATAATTATTGCAGTCTCGTCACCGGTTTCAGAGCGCATTCCGTGCTCCGACAGATATATTTTTACCGTTTCCGGAGCATCGCGTCCAGGACCTCCGGTAACAACGGATTCAGAATACAAATCAGCAGACACCATAGACGTTGCGAGAGCAATAACCATAGACCATAAAAAACATTTCGCGTAAAATTTCATGACATTCCTCCTTGAAGTGTTATTCAACGGATACCGTTGAAGTGGTGACATTCTCATGGTCGTCGGTGACCCTGAGAAAAATCTGCGAGGGAACAAGTTCAACTGAATCTCCTTCGAGTAACAATTCAAACTGTTCCTCCGGCTGATCAAGCATACCATCACTCGAGGTGAAATCAAACCACTGTTTTGTATCCAGCGTGTATTCCAGACGACTGACTCTGCGACCGTTGTCAACTGCCTGGCCGGTAATCACGATACGCCAAGGTTGAGTCGATACGGTTTTTTGTTTATTAACGTTCAGGTTTTTAAAAGTAGGGGGCGTATTGTCGATTTCAAAAACCAAGCTGGTTCTTTCTGCGGTCATGTTTTCACCATGCGGGTTTGCAGGCGAGTCTGATGCAATAACTCTGATACGGTATAATCCATCGGAATATACAGTGGAATCAAAGGAATAAAGCGGCTGATCCAGATTTCGTGCAATCGAAAACCATTCCGGTTCCCCAGACGCCGATGTAATGTCAATGTCGAACAGAAGAGCATTATTATCGGCATCACCTGCTTCCCATGAGACAGTCCGCATCCCTCTTAACTGCATCCATTGTCCCTTCGACATACCGTTAAAAGCTCCTGTCGGCAATGTATATTCAATCCGCAATCCATCCGGCATCGTCTGCTGAAAAACCCGGCCTCGTCCCGGCAAATCCATCAGCGCACCTTTCACAACAGGATGTACGGTAACCCGGGTTATATAGGGGGGACAGTTTGCAGTTTTCACTGAAACAGAAATTTTGTCTATGACAGGCAACAGGCCTTTGTCTTTTTTCAAAGCGGTTTTCCATTGAAAAAACCGTGCCGGCGGACTTTGAATTTTACCTTCCGGTCCCGTAGACCGCCAGTCGGACCATTCATTATCAGGTTCAGGCGTATTCCCTGTTCTGGATTCAAAAGCCACGGTTTTCTCGGTAACATGCGAACCGACAACGTGCAATCTCCCCCAAACCGCCGTTGTCCCGGCATCAATCACCGCCGATTCCAGGGTTCCACTATCCTTGCTCTCGAAATCATAACGCAGCAACTCGGCGCCGGTCGCGCCACCCACCCAGATCACACCGGCGGAATCAACAGCCAGGCTGGTTAACGGCTCAAACTGGCGCGTGGCCAACAACGTACTGCGATCGCTATCATCTATACGAAATAAAAATCCATCTGCACCGCATACCAAATATGGTGAGTTATTCACCACAATCATGTCAAAAATCGGAATGGCTGCTGTTGTCCAAACCCTATAAACCGATCTGTTCGCATCGATAAACCATAATTCGCCTGGTTCTGCACTCTGGGTGGAGGCCGTTTTTTGAGGTCTGAGCTTATTGGTATACTCGGACTGAGTATTGGATATCGTCGAGGAGGTTGCCGTTGAAAACCAAACCCCATCTTTTCCGGCTGCGACGGCGGTGATTTCCATAGCACGAGCTTCATGGACCAAGTGAAGATCGTCTCCATCCAGACAATAAACCCGTGCCGGCTCAGCGGTCCCGAACCATATTTTGCCCTGTGAGTCCTGAGTCATCGATCGAACATGAGAAGCTTTGATGTCAAAATTCTTGATGAGTTTTCCGGATAAATCCAGTTGTTTCAGTGAGGCGGGTATGCCGGTCGCTGCTAAAACCGTGTTGTTGGGCAATAACAGCATTTTCCAGATATATGAAGTGTCTGTTCGGGCATACACGGAAGCGACTCCGGCCGCATCGATGGAATAAATGATTCCATCCGGTGCGCTTCCCGCCAGCACACGTCCTCGTGGAAGCGTCAAAAGGCTTAAAACAGCCACCTGAGGTGTATCGAGCAACAGTTCCATCGAATGGTTTTTATATCTGTAAACCCTGCCCTCGTCCGCAGTCGCCGCATATACAACGCCGTCCCCGCAGGCAACCGTCCAGCAGGCGGCATCGTTTTCTGATCGCCACACCGATTTCAGTGTCCCTGACAGCGCCAGACGACCATCAGGATCGATGCTTATCCCGACAGGCTTGCCGCCAAGATAGTCCGACTGGTTGCCGATATCCCGTATTTCGAATCCTGCATATGCTACAGGTAAAAACAGGGTGATTAACCCCCAAAATAAGATAACCGGTTTGTGTCTCATCAGTTTTTCTCCGGTAAAATGTCAATATAAACGGGCAGTTGCCCGCCGCCGACCACTTGAACATCCAACGTGAGGGTTTCAGATGAAAGAATCCGTGCCGATCCCACTACTTGGTGATCCAACCCCGGCATAGCCAACAGCCCTTGTAAAACCGGCGGCGCCGACGGCAAGACGGCGTCTTGTGTTTGGATATCTTTTCCGCCGGCAACCAGCATCATTTTCAACTGGTTTCCAGAGATTCTATCGCTCAATGTATCAAACCATTTTTCAAAGGAGCTGTATCGATGTGCCGGCAATTGTCTCGCCGCAATATCACGAGCGTAAAAATCCGCATCCAAGATTTTCAAGATATATTTACCGGGAACACAGGTCGGTGGTATCGGTAAGTTGACGATTTTGGAAAAGGCATCCATCCGATCGCCGTGAAACGATAGTTGAACGCGGATGGTTTCACCTGGGTGATAGCGGCGTTTGACCATGTTGATGGTATCGAGTGCAGCCAAGCGCGTGGTTTCCGCCAATCGACAAACAATGTCGATAGATTGAAAGGTAATGGGTTCAAGCGGATTGTGATGAATTGTTTCGATGGTTTTCAAGCTGTTATAGATGGCCTGGCGAAGAAGCGAAACGGCGCCGTAACAATCGACCAGATGCAAAGACTGGCCGTTCGTCAGCGCTGCAGACAACTCGAGATACAGACTGAGGTCGCCCTGTAATCCTCCCAGGTTGTTGATCAGCCCTGTCAGGGATTGAACGATCATGGTCGTCGTCAGATATTCATGATCCACCACATTGATTTGGTACGTAAGAGGTTGGGGTGTGAGCCCTTCGATGGAGATGGCAACGGGAATGACAGGTGGTTCTTTTCCCCGTTCGGCAAGAATACCCGATTCGGCATCAAAGGTAACGGCGCCGACAAGTGGTCCGGAATTGGCGATTTTGAAGGAAAGATATTGTGTCGGGACAACGGAAACAACTTCAGAAGCATGTAGCGGCAAACAACATTCTCCTAGTCCGAACATGGAGTGACCGAAAGCCAGAATTTGTTTTTCCCGAACATCCGTCACTGTTCCATATGCCATTATGGACACATCACCGGAAACCAGCCCGACCCCGACGGAACAGCCGGGAACGATCTCCGGTATAACGCTGTTATCTTTTTTACCGCTTCTTCCCTGTAAGGAATGAACGGATGTGTTGAAAGGGTGAAAAAAAGTGTCTGGAAAAGTGTCGTTGAAATCTGTTATACCGTTGATTTCCAATGATAGGCCAATTGGTTTCAGCCCTGGCGACATCGTGGTTTCGATTTTTTTTTGAAGATCTTGCCGTGGGCGGCGTTGTGCAGAGCTTCTGCCCGGGGCAGCCGCAAACTCTATCAGCCGGTTCATCGTCTCGATCGGCGTAATACCGCAAATGGGTTCGCTGGCATACATGAAGGCCATGGACATAGCGCCGACAAGCTTGTCTTCATAATAAACCGGTGACCCGCTCATGCCTGAGCTGATGCCTCCTCGTTGAACTTCCGGGCTGCTGACTCGCGCTAAAATATAATCGTTATCACGAGTCAAACCCTCAACGACGCCGATAATTTCGACATCCATTTTTTCCAGTGTATTGGGAGAAAAGCTCGAATAAGCGTAGCATTTCATACCTGGTTGGATTTCTTGCAAAGGCATGTAATCAAAAGCCGATATTCCTGCCGCCACCAAACTGATGACAAACAGAATGGCGATCGAAGTCAAACTATTTCGCATTACAGTTCCAGCATATCTGTAAAGGCGTAAAGGCCAGGCGGTTTTTTCAGGAGCCATTTTCCAGCCATGATGGCGCCCGCTGCGAAAACATCTCTGTCCAAGGCTCTGTGAGACAGCACGATTTCTTCCATCGGCGAAACAAAGCGAATGGAATGCTCACCAAATATAAGCCCTGCACGGTGGGATGTCGTTTCGAAATGGCGCACGACACCGCTGTTTTTCAAACGTTGTTCAAAGGCGAGAGCTGTTCCGCTGGGGCGATCCCGCTTGGCTCGATGGTGTGTTTCATGAATGGTGGCATCGAACGTTTCCGGAAGAATGGCGGCAGCTTTGGATACCAGATGAAATAACAGTTGTGTTCCGAGACTGTAATTGGGTGAATACATAGCCGGTATTTTTTCCGATGCCAAGCTGAGAGCCAGTCGATCTCTGTCATTTAATGATGTTGTGCCGGAGACCAAAACCCATCCATATTTTTGCGCCCATTCCGCCGCTTTGGCCAGGCCGCCCGAGAGTGAAAAATCCAGCACTATTCCTTTGGCCGGTTCGGGTTTAGGCTCACAGGTCATACTCAACAATACCCCTGTTTCGGGTAAACCATGATAAAAACCGGCATCTTGAAATATGCCCTGATGCCCCTCGTTTTCCACGGCTCCAACCAATTCCATGTCTTTTTCTTGGCTGACCAGGTTTATAAGGCGTTTACCCATTCGCCCGCCGGCTCCCCATACAACCACCGGAATCATGATCGTCTCTCCAGCAATCCGGCGCCAAGCAACGCCTTTTCGATAACCGGTATCGACTCCTGCTTGACGGGCACCAACGGCAATCTCAGTTCGTTTTCAATCATGCCCATTATCGATAAAGCCGCCTTGGCGGGCATCGGATTGGTTTCGACAAACATCGCTTTGCACAACTGGAACAATTCATTGTGCATTTGTCGAGCTTCTTCGATTTTCCCGGCGAACCAGTATTCACACAGTCTGGCCATTCGTGTCGGATCGACGTTGGATGTGGTGGAAATCACCCCTCTACCGCCGATTGCCATCATCGGCAATGTCAGCGTGTCGTCGCCGGACAGAACGGTGACTTGATTGGTCTTGTTCAACAAGGCGCTGACATCGTCCAGGTTTCCTCCGGCTTCTTTGATGGCGACGATATTTTCCAGTTCACCGAGCCTGGCGACGGTTTCCGGCATCAACCGCACACTGGTTCTACCCGGCACATTGTACAGAATGATCGGCACATCGGTGTTTTGTGCGACTGTTCGATAATGCTGATACAGACCTTCTTGTGTCGGTTTGTTGTAATAAGGCGTGATCAAAAGAACTCCGTCTACTCCTAACGATCGAGCAGCGGCTGTTTTTTCAACCGTTTCCCGAGTGTTGTTCGTGCCTGTCCCGGCCAAAAGAAAGGCGCTTTTAGTGTGGTGCCTGATTTCTTCTCCCGCCCAAATGATCAAGCTTTTCAACTCGTCCCAGCTCAACGAGGCGGCCTCACCCGTACATCCCGCTACTAAAATACCGTTTGTTCCACTGTTAAGCTGATGGCGTACCAGTTGGCGAAACGCTGTTTCATCCAGTTCTCCCCCTTTGAAAGGAGTAACCATGGCTGTTGTCGATCCTTCAAACATTTTCCACCTCCATAAATCAATGGATTGTCACTGTCCAGGCATCTCCCGGCTCAGATTCATTCGCATTGGCTGAATTGTCCACAGATGTCAATCTGTAGATATATGTTTCATTTTTTTTGACGGTTTCGTCAATATACGTGGTGCCGACAACCGGATTTTCGGGATTAAGCAACTTAAAATCTGCCTGTTTCGACGATCGCCGATAAATCCGGTATCCAGCGATATCCTTATCTTCACTCGCTCTCCAGTTTAATACCACACCTGTCGCACGTGCGCCTCCGGTAAGAAGTGTCGGCGGTGAAGGCGGAAACACGTTGGTTGTGTCCGCTGTCACACTCTCAGAAAATTCGCCGGGTATGGATTTCAATATCACAGCTCGAATTTTGTAACGATATACAGAATCCATAATCACAGTATCGTCGGTCTTTTCAAGCTCGTCGCCTCCAACCGTGAATACATGCTTGAAAAGTTCCGGTGTCGATGCTTCCGAACGGAAAATTTCGTAAGACGTGATGTCTGACAAAGGTTTTCCCAAGCAGTCTTCAGAAGGTTTTCTCCAAGACAAGGTCACGTTGTTTTTGGATACGGCGACACCCGGGTTTTCCGGAGCTGCCGGTATTGCCACCCACGGACACTCAACTTGCGCAGAGGGTGCAGAAGTCACTCCGGCGGCATCCAAAGCGACAACAAAATAGGTGTAAACATATCCTGCTATCAGGCCACCGGAGACATTCTCCGTTTTATCGGGCAAACGTGATGGTATCCTGTATTTTATCTTATCGGGCAGATAGGCCGGCCCGGAAGGCGCGCCGGTATCGCTCCAATTCACACGCTCTTCGGCAATCGCTGTCGTTGTCAAACTGACCGGCTTGCCCGGTACGACAGCCACCAGGCTGAATGTGTACTCCTGAGGCAAAACTTCAGGGCGCTTCAAAGTGTCTATAGAGTCAACGTCATCGTCTTTTTCAGAGTCTTCGTGCTGATCAACTTCATCTTCAGCGAAACCGTCGGTTTCGATTTCGCCTGAGGAAAATTCATCATCGATCGTCTCCGCCCAATCGTCTAAATCGCTTTTCGACGCATCTTCTTCGGTATCGTCAACATTCTCTACTGCTTCAATCTTATCTCTTTTATCGACCTTATCGGTTTTTTGATCAAACGGAAGTCCTCGTTTTCTGTAAACCAGATAAGTGGCTGGTTCATCCAGAGGATTGCCTCGGGAGTCAAACAGTGCCGGAGCCCAATTCAGAAGAATTCCGTCACAGGCAAGGTCGGCTTGCAGGTCGGTGACGGTTTCGACGCGGCGTGGTTCCGGAGGTCTCAGAGATGTTTTATAACCACATCCAATCAGGGTTCCGGCCAAAATTGTTCCGGCGGCAATATTTCTATATTGGTGGTATATTTTTCTAATCGACATCATCCGGTAAAGCCGACTTTTCCTTTCTTTCTGACATTTTCCGCTTTTTCGATTTCCTGAATCGATACCCTTTCCCGAACATAGTCTCCGGTAATCGGTATTGTTCGTTCTCCTATTTGCGACGCATTGAAAGACACGTCTTCAAGCAGGATTTCCATTATAGTGTGAAGTCGACGTGCGCCGATATCTTCACAACAATCATTTGCCTGTTCAGCCAGGTCGGCGATGGCATCCAGCGCATCTGTTTCAAATTGTAGGGTAACGCCCTCTGTGCTTAGAAGGTATTGATATTGTTTGACCAGTGAATTTTCCGGCTCGACAAGGATACGTTTCATTTCTTCTTTTGACAGGCTTTGGACATCCACTTTGACCGGGAATCGACCTTGCAGTTCGGGAATGAGTTCCGATGGTTTGGTTACGGAGAATGCTCCGGCGGCAATGAACAGAATATGATTGCTTTTTACCATGCCGTATTTGGTGGTAACGGTCGAGCCTTCGACGATGGGCAGCAGGTCTCGCTGAACGCCTTCGCGGGAGACGTCCGGGCCGGAACCGCTTTCCCTGCCGGCGATTTTGTCGATTTCGTCCACGAAGACAATACCGTTTTGCTCAACAAGTTGAATCGCGTCCTGGACAATTTTATCCATATCCACAAGCTTGGTTTCCTCTTGGTCGGTGATCACCTTCATTGCCTGCTCCACAGTCATTTTCCGTCGTTTTTTCTGCTGGTTGAAAAAACCCGGCATCATATCCCTTATTTGCATGCCGATTTCTTCAACACCGGAAGATGAAAATACTTCTATCAATCCACCATGTCGTTCATGGATATCGATTTCAACCATTCTGCCGTTAAGTTTTCCCTGCTCGAGCATTCGACGAAATTTTTCTCGAGTCCGCTGATAACTGCTTTGAGCTTCTTCAACATCTCGAGTCGATATCGTTATCACAGAATTATCGTTCCCTTCAGCCTCCTCATCATTCTCATCAGTATATGAAGCCGAAGGCTGCTGCGTTTCCGACTGTGGTATCAACAGGTCCAGGACTTTTTCTCGGGCAATGATAAGAGCTTTGTCGTGGACCATTTTTTTGTGTTCTTCTTTTACCATGTTGACCGAAAGCTCCGTCAGATCTCGTATGATCGACTCGACGTCACGGCCAACATATCCGACTTCAGTGAATTTCGACGCCTCGACCTTGATAAATGGCGACTTTGTCAAGCGGGCGATGCGTCTGGCTATTTCTGTTTTACCGACACCTGTCGGCCCGATGATCAGGATATTTTTCGGTATGATTTCCTCGGCGATATCCGGGGGCAGTTGTCGGCGGCGCCATCTGTTGCGGAGCGCTACTGCAACGGCGCGTTTTGCCTTTTTTTGACCGATAATGAACCGGTTCAAATATTCGACGATATCGGGTGGTGTCAGGGTTTCGATTGCCGAGAAATCATTTGGCTCTTGGGTGTTTGTCATTATAAATCCTCAATAATTTTTCCAGACTGATATGGGTGTATTTTTGCGTCGTGGCCAGATTGGCATGTCCCAATAGGTCCTGGATCGCCCGTAAATCTGCGCCCGAATCCAGAAGATGCGTTGCAAAACTGTGTCTGAGTTCATGTGGATGCACTCGTTTGCTCAATCCGGCATCACGCCCCATGGCTCTCAATATTCTATGAACGCTTCTGGTGGTCAGGCGTGTTCCACGTAAATTGATAAACAGCGGACCCTCGCCACCGATACAGGCATTATCTTTTAAATCCGTCCGGCGTTGCAGCAGGTATTTTTCCATCCTGTCAGCGGCATGGCGCGTCATAGGAACGATTCTTTCTTTCCCGCCTTTACCGATGACTCTCACTTCCATTTCAGCCGCATCTACATCCTTCAAGTTCAGGCGTGTCAATTCCCCGACCCGTAGGCCGGTTCCATACATCAATTCCGCCATCGCCAGGTTTCGTCGAACTTTCAAATTTTCTTCATTCGCGCCTTCATCCAACAGTGTTTTAGCTTCTTTGACCGTCAAAAATCCAGGCAATTTGCGTTGCTTACGAGGTAAGGGTATTCCGGCGGCAGGGTTGTGCGCGATCGATTTTCGTATTTTAAGGAATCGAAAAAAGGATCGGAGCGACGATATTTTTCGTTCGATGGTGGTGCGGGCTTTCCGGTGAGCATGCAAATAACTCACAAACGAGATTACGGTGTTTCTGGAAGGATCTGAAGCGTTCTGACCAGTCCGCTGGAGAAAAGCCAAGAACTCTTGAATATCGCTTTCATATGCACGCAGGGTATGGGGGGAGACGTTGCGTTCGATTTTCAGATATAGCAGAAACTGATTCAGTTCCATCTCCATATTGGTTATCGTCTCCTGTTCAAACCATCTCAGCTTTGATTTCCAACTTCAAGCTTATTTTTACAGCGCGGACACACAATAGCAATCTCCCCGTTTTTTTCTGTTGCGCCTAGGTAAGGGTTCCCACAGGTCATACAGCGAGTCGGTACCGGTACTGCATTGAAGACGAAGGTGCAATCCGGATAGTTGGAGCAGCCATAAAATGTTCCTCGACCCTTTTTTCTAACCAGTTTGCCGTCGCAATTCTCCCGCGCACAAGGCAATCCTTCTGTTTTAGGTCCTTTTCCCTTGCATTTGGGATAGGTGGAGCATGAAACAAACAGGCCGAATCGTCCTTTTTTTAGTGCCAAAGGGGCGCCGCATTCCGGGCAGGATGCCGCCAATTCAACGTGCAGGGTCTTGGGTTTCACCGCTTTTTTATTATCAGAACCATAGGGGAGAACGCCTTTGCATTTCGGATATTTGCTGCATGAGAGAAAGTAGCCTTTTTTTCCCCAACGTCTTACCATTTTGCTGTTGCATACCGGGCACGACACTCCTTCGACGGGTTGTCGGCTTCGACTGAGCGCTTCGATATCTTTTTCCGCTTCGAGGAGTCGTTTTTCAAATGGTTCATAAAACTCCGCGATCGCACCCTGCCATTGCATTTTTCCCTGTTCGATATCATCCAGGCGGTTTTCCATATCGGCCGTAAATTTTACGCTCAAAATATCCGGAAAGCTTTTGACCAGGATATCACTGACCACGATTCCCAGTTCCGTTGGATGAAACCGACGCTCATGTATTTCCGCATAGTCATGTGATCGTATAGTGGCCATAATGGCGGCGTAGGTGCTGGGTCGGCCGATGCCGCGGGATTCAAGCTCTTTGACAAGTGTCGCTTCGGAGTAACGCGCGGGGGGTCGGGTAAAATTTTGGGCTGGTTCGATGGAATGG
Organism: bacterium; assembly: GCA_049652745.1. Classification (GTDB taxonomy): domain Bacteria; phylum CSSED10-310; class CSSED10-310; order CSSED10-310; family CSSED10-310; genus JBASEY01. The sequence goes on from JBASEY010000016.1 coordinate 25,995, forward strand.
CATATTAGAGTTTCACCTTTTTCCACAGCAGGAAGTTGTTGATTGGCTTCGACAGTTTCCGCATCCGGGTCATCATCGGGTTTGGCGGATGATTTGATATCTTTGGGCAACCCGGTCAAGCGGAAAAATCCGTCAAAGACGACTTCCGACCCGGTTGCACGAAATTCGTAGGCATGACCATCGCCGGCGCCGATTTTGATTGTCGTGACATTGATCGATGCCGGAGACATTTGGCTGGCGACAAATCGTTCCCAAATCAACGAGTATAGTTTTAATTCATCGCCGGTTAGAAAATGTTTGGCTTTTTCCGGCGTGAGTGTAACGTCGGTCGGTCTGATCGCTTCGTGCGCTTCTTGAGCGCCTTTAGGCGCTTTGTAAACCGGTGGTTTTGTCGGTCTATATGCTGGGCCGTAGAAGGTTTCGATGTATGTTCCGGCCTGCGTTTGGGCATTTGAACTGATACGGGGTGAATCCGTCCGCATATAGGTGATCAGGCCATGCACATCGGAGCCGCCCATATCTTTCCCTTCATACAGGGATTGAGCCAAGCGCATGGTTTTTTGTGCGGGATACCGCAATCGGCGTGCGGCTTCCTGCTGAAGCGTGCTGGTGATAAATGGCGGGGGTGGTTTTCGCTGCGTTTTTTTTCGTTCGATGTCCGTTATGACAAAAGAGTGTTTTGAAATATCGCTGACAATTGCGTCGCAGGCCGTTTGGTCCGGAATGCGCACCTTTTTTTTAGGTGTTCCATACCATGAAGCCTTGAAATTTGGCGGGCTGCCACCCTCCAAATCAAGAGTGATTGTCCAGAATTCTTCAGGTACGAACGCTTCTATTTCGCGTTCTCGATCAACAATCAATCTCAACGCAACAGACTGAACCCTTCCGGCGGACAAGCCGCCTTTGACTTTTTTCCATAAAAACGGGCTCAGTTGATAGCCGACAATCCTATCCAACACACGCCTGGCTTGCTGTGCATTGACCTTGTTTTCATCGATGGCCAAAGGGTTTTTCAAACTGTTTTGTACTGCCTGTCGGGTTATTTCATAATACAAAATGCGTTTTATCAAAGCAGAGGTTTCATTTTGAAGGTAGTATTCCAGATGACGACAAATCGCCTCGCCTTCCCTGTCCGGATCGGCAGCCAGGTAAATCTCCCGAACGGTTTTCCCTATTTTGATCAGGCGGTTGACGACCTTTTGTTTTCCGCTGATCGTCACATATTCGGGTTCAAAATTGTTGTTGACATCTATACCAAACCGCGATCTTGGCAGGTCACGAATATGTCCTATGGATGATTCCACTATAAAATCCGCTCCAAGAATACTCTTTATTGTGCGGGCTTTTGCCGGTGATTCCACTATGATCAATTTTTTAGCCATTACCTATATTCCGATCTTTTTAGTCTTTTCGTCTTTCTTTGATGACAGCACGCACAAAGCGCTGTCCGGGGAGTTGTTTCACCAATCCGAGCAATTCCATTTTCAGCAATGCAGCTTGAATGTCGGAAGCTTTCCATCGCAGCGCTCCAACCAAATCATCGCCTGAAATCGGTGCGGCATCCAGTAAATCCCATATAGGTCTGAGTTCTGGGTCGATTTCCATGTCATCATCGGTAGCCACAGTTTGAGGAAACGGGATTTTTGTCTGCAAGGTATAATGTTCAAGTATGTCGTCAGGATGAATCACCGGGAAACCGCCGTTTTGCAGGACACGAATCGGACCCTGGCTTCCGGGAGAAAATATCGAGCCGGGAACGGCAAAAACGTCCCTGTTTTGGTCGATTGCATGCTTGACTGTGATCAATGCGCCGCTTCGTTCGGTCGATTCGATAACCAGTACGCCTTTTGAAAGGCCGCTGATAATGCGATTTCTACGAGGAAACTGGCCTGGGTTGGGAGGTGTGCTCCAGGGAAACTCAGTGACCACGCAGCCGTCGGCTTCGATTTTGGTTCTGAGATTTCGGTTGGATTTGGGGTAATCGATATCGAGGCCGCAGCCCAGCACGGCAATCGTTTTGCCTTTGATGTCGATAGCCGCGGAATGAGCTATGGCATCGATTCCAACCGCCAAGCCGCTGACGATGACAAACCCCTTTTCGGCGAGGTTTCCTGCGAACAGGCGAGTGGCGTCTCTGCCGTATCGGCTGGGCTTGCGAGTGCCGACAACACCGAGCGCATGACGTTTGAGGAGCATGTGATCGCCTTTATAATACAGCACAGGCGGCGGAGAATGAGTGTTGGCCAACATGCCGGGATATTCGGGATCCAATATCGACAGAATGCTGAAAAACCCTTTTTCAGACAACTCGATCAAGGTGTCCGCCTGTTTTTTCAAGACGGCGCTCGGAGGCGGTCCAGGGTGTCTTTTTCCAGTGAATATAACATCCAGCAATTCAGGCTCACTTAAAACCCGCCAGGGTTCAGGGATAGACAGCCGAATTTGCGCCAATCCACCTGGGCCGATGTTCTCCCATAACGATAATGCCAACCAATCTCTGAAAGCTTCGTGTTTCATCCCTTTGCTTATACACGAAAAACAGCATAAAAAAAACGGGGATAAAACCAACCTGGTTTATCCCCGTCAATACGATTGTGCAAAAACGCTATTTCAGTTCTATGGTGTCCCCCAGGAAAATCGGCGTGTTGCTTTGCGTTATGACAACCACGGAGGTTTCTTCCATGACTTTGACAACCATAAGCTCCCCGGAAACATATTTGGGGAGTCTGTGATCGTCCGAGTCCCGAGTAAAAATCGTGAAATAATCGCCCGGCGCTACGCCGTCTCGGCCGCCGAGATCGATATAAGCGACATCGCCTTTGGCCATGATGACAGCATCGGAGAAATCAGGAATTCCGATGTACGCATCGATAATATGGCCCGGCAATGTTTTGGTAGAGGGGTTACAGCGATCGAAAGGAGGTGAACCTGTTGTCATCGGCATAGGGATATTTTCCCACGGAACAAGAAAATCACCACGCACTATCGCCTGATAGCTTTTCGTGATCATTGCACTGGAGACTTCCTCACCGACACATAGCATTTCAGCTTCTCCGACAACGTGATACATGCGGCCCATATTGCGACCGGAAACCGGGTGCTTGACCTTGTGCATTTCCCGCATGATGAAATAATGCTCACCTGCGTGGAGATTCACGCCGGAGCCGTCTTTGACAAAGATCACATCGTTTGAAGAAAGATCGAAAGCCGTTGTCTCGGCGGCAATGATCTCGGGACCGATAAGTTTTTGCTCAGAAATCAATCCGGAGGATATCAAGTCCGCCTCCGTAATAACCGAAAACCGTCTTTTTTCCTTGAATTTCTTCAACTCGTCACTACCTTCAGCCCCTTCTTCAAAAGGCTCTTCTCCATAGCCTTCGATCCTGGCGGGCCTGGGTGGAACAGTGTCTGTAGCTATCAACATGCCGCCAGGCAGCCGGACAATGTCCCCCGGATAAATCCGATGAGGATTCTTGATCGTGTCAAGGTTCTCTTCCCAAATCAGAGGCCACAGGTAAGGATCATTCAAGAATGCTCTTGAAATGCCCCATAAAGTATCACCCGTGACTACAGTGTGGGATTCGGGTATGTCCGCCGGCAGTTGTTCAGCAGATTTAGGAACCCGATACTCAACACCACCATAGGTCCATGTTTTTTCTTCGGCGTGAACTGCAATCATGCCCATACACACAACCAAAATAACCAACATCTTTATAAAGGATCTCATAATCGATTCTCCTCTTCCCATTAATGATCTCTTTCAGCTTTACCGGATTCCTTGTATGTCATCCGATTCAGCCGCTCCTCAGCAAGAGACGCTGCTCGATGATCCGGATAACGGCTTAAAAATTCGTTCAGCGCCTGCCTAGCTCCATTATAATTGTTCATCTCATAATATGTAAACCCAATTTTCAGCAAAGCGTCCGATACCTTCGAAGAGCCGCTGTATTTCCCAAAAACGGCGCCGAAGTGATTCAACGCCTGCTGGTAAGCTCCTTGAGCGAACATGCACTCACCCATCCAATAATGACAACGCCCCAAAAATTCTTCGTCCTGATCCAAAAACGATGCCTGGTTAAAAGCTTGGTAAGCCTCACGATACCGACTTTGAGCGTACAATCCCTGAGCCGTGGAATAAACCTCTTCAGCATTCAGCCTTGCAGGAGACGAAGCGGGGTCTTTCACTGATTCATCATCAATAACACTATCCCGATCCGGCTGGTCTTCAGATATTCCCTCGTTCACAGCCTCAACATCCCCATCTTCATCCTTTTCTTCAGAACCGCCTTTCAAAGCTTGAACCTCGAGACTCAAAGCATTCAGATCCTGACGTAGCGACGCATTCTGAGCCTTCAGACGATCGATATCTTTCATCATCGTCTGCACCAAATCCGTCGAGACACAGCCGGCCAGCACCAGGCATATCAGCGACATTGACATAATTGAAACGATCCGACTCTGTGATGTCATTTTTCTTTCCATCACCTCATAACTTAACGATTACACGTCTTGGAGTCAAATGTTATGCCGAGACCATACAGTGGGACGGCGAAGAACAGCTTCAGTTTTGAAGAGGTTAAAAACTTTTGTCTAAATTTTCTCCTAGGTTTGACTATAAAAGCCTGTCAAACAATCAATCCGTTCGCAAAAATCTGCGTAACCAGGCTGCATTGTCTGCTGCTGAAATAGTATGACAGCGAATTCCAACCCGCTTACTCCAGAAAAAAATCCATTGAAAACAGAAGGTGTTACCGGGAAAGATGGTCTAAATGTCTTCAGGAGCTTTCCAAAGGCTGTTATAGCCGAATGAAACAGGATCAATACAGGCTTTTGGGAAAAAGTTCTTTCCGTATCGTCGTCTTCAGAAAGAACATTCGCGGCGGCAATGTGAGCCGACTTCGGCAATGATTTCCAACGTCATGGCTGTTTTTTTGAACGCCGTCATCGCCTCAGTCGTTCAATAACCACATCATATTGAGTTTTCGACACTATTTAGGTATATATATAGCTAGCGTCACGATTTTTGCAATCCTGTGAGAGGAAATATCTATTGAACCGACCAACCATAGCCGAAATGCCCGAAAATGGTGGGTTACCGGTGCCTGTCCGGGCAATACGATTTAAAAAACTGTCGTTACAGGGGTTTAAATCGTTTTCCGACTATACGCAATTGTCCTTTGAAGATGCCGTCAGTGCGATCGTCGGGCCGAATGGCTGTGGTAAGTCCAATATTTTGGACGCTCTGCGCTGGGTTCTGGGTGAACAGGGACCCAGCCAGTTACGAGCGCATTCGATGTCGGATGTCATATTCAACGGTTCCGCAAAACGAAAACCGGTTGGAATGGCGGAAGTGACGCTGACCATCGAGTCGCCGGCCGGGCTGTTACCTTTGTCATACGAAGAAATCGCGATTACGCGGCGATTGTACCGCAGTGGTGAGAGTGAATATCTGATCAATCGTACTCCCTGTCGTCTTAAAGATATAACAGATCTGTTTCTCGACACCGGCGTCGGCAGAGGGGCTTATTCGCTGATTGAGCAAGGGCGTGTGGACGCCTTGGTGACGGCTCGGCCGGATGAGCGGCGGGGGTTTATCGAACAGATTGCCGGTATAGAAAAATTTAAAGTTCGGAAAAAGGAGGCTTTGTCGCAACTGGCCTCGACGGAAAACAATCTTGCCCGAGTAAGAGATGTTATTTCCGAGGTTCATTCACGTCGGGCATCGCTTGCTCGGCAGGCCCGCAAAGCCATTAAATATCGAACAGTTAAAACAGAGCTTGAAGACCTTCAAAAAGCGCTTTCCGGCGCCCGCTACGCGAAAATACAACATGAATTGCGCGAATTGTCTTCTCGAACCGAACATCTGGAAAATGCCATGTCCCGCACAGCGGCGCAGATCGCACTTCAGTCGGCGGCGCTTCAGGAAAGCCATAAAGGCGTCGATACGGCACAGGAATCCGTGCGCAAATGTGCGGAATCGTTCGATCAGATCGAGAATCGAATCGATTATCTTGAAAACAGAATCAAAGATTTCGAAGACCGGCAGCGGGAGCTGGAAGCGGAAATCGAAGCCGAGCTGGTCGAAGCCGACTCGCTGAATTGCCAATGTTCTGAGCTGAATAATCAGTCGGCTCTTCTCGAACGGGAGCTGGAGAAACTGGCGGATCAGGCCAAGGTTGTAATTGGTGAAGTCGAAACACTGGAGACGCGACGCCGGGAAAAAGAAGCTCAAATCCATCTGCTGCGTGAGCGATTGGTCGATGCGCGTGCCCGCCGTCTCAAACAGATCACCGGAACGACCAATTTGCGTAATCGGATACAAGGGGGCGCCGAGAGGTTGCGGTATTTAGCGCAGCGTCAAACCGAATTGGGTTTTGAAACCGATCGTCTCATTGCGAATCAGCAGGAGGCTTCGCGACAGGTTGCCGACCTGGTGGAAAGGATCAGGCAGCTTGAAACGGAAATAGGCGTTCTGCAGGAACGGCAACAGGTTGCCGCAGCCGATAAAGACATGGCGACACTGGCTTTCAAGGAGGCCGGTGACTGTTTGCGAAGCTTCGAGAAAGAACGCCTTTCTCTCCAGTCGCGTCTGGAATCGCTGCAGGAGATCGATGCTGCAGGTGAAGGGTTGGATTCCGGTGTGAAGCAGGTTTTAAAACGGTTTCCACGGTCACTCGATAACAAGCAGGATGTCGCCGCTGTTATTGGAACGCTGGCGGATATCTACGATACGCCTGACGAATACGAAGAAGCCGTCACAGCGGCGTTGTATTCGCGGTTGCAGGATATCATCGTTTCCGGAACGGACGAATTTGATGAAATTTGTCGCTTTTTGACGGATGCTCAGCCGGGACGAGTTACGGTGAGGCGCGTGTCGGAAAATAGCGGCCTTTCCGCAAAAACCGACGACGGCTCTCCCGGTCTTCAGGCTTTGATCGACTGCATTTCTACTGCTGATGAGTTCAAACCGATATTTGCCGAATTGTTGGCGAACGCTTTTCTGGCGCCGGATGTGGAAACCGCCGCCGGTATCGCCGCGGAGTATCCTGGTGCGATCATTGTGACTCTCGATGGGTTGCGATGGGGGCCGGGAAGCGTTCGCACGTTCGGAAGGTCGGTCGACAACCGTCCGATATATCGGCGCCGGCGCAAAGAAATTATCGATTTGAAAAACAGGGTGGCGGATAAGATTCATCAGGAACAGGCAGCGATACGGGTTTACCAGGATTGTGACGGACGGCTTCAGACAACTGTCGCGGCTTGGATGGAAATTCAACAGACAACGTCTCACGCAAATCAACAATTGGCTATCGCCAGGGGTGAGCTGGCGCATAGAAATAATGCACGGGATGAAACAATTCATCGACACGCCGTTATAACCAAAGAAAAAGAGAGTCTTATCGATGAGATGGACGGTATTGAACACAGGATTCAATCGTGGAGAGAGGCTTTGGAGAGCTTGGAGGCGCAAACGGATATATCGGAAGATCTCAATCGGCTCGAATCGGCTTTAGACCAATCGGACAAAGAGAGTGTCAGGCTTCGCGAAGAGGTGGCGGAAAAACGGATATTGGCGCGGTCGACTGCTGACAGGGCCGAGTTCGTGAGTCGGGAGCGGGCGAGATTGTGTAGTGAAACAGCGCGATTTGTGAAGATATCTGAACAGCATCGTCGTCAAGCCGATGCGAAGCGTGAGCAGCTTGCTATGGAGGCGGCGCGGCGCAAGGGGTTGACGGAAGAGTTGGAAGCGCTGGTTGTCGATGCGCCGGTTCGTAAACATCGACTGGAAACGTTGAAATCGCAATTGGAACAGGCCATTAAGGCCAGGCAGGACACTGCTGCGCATCTGGCTGAGCTGGAACAGGCGGACCGTGCTTTGGAGCGTGAGTTGGCTGACATTCGTGTGAAACAGGCGTCGCTGGAAACGGCCCGGGAATCATTGAGCGAAGGTCTGTGTTGGAGCCCGGCGGACGAGGCGAAAAACCTGGACCGGCTTCCCGATGATGTGGAAATGGATGATTGGAGACAGCGGATTGAAATGCTTCAGCAAAGTGTTTCATTGTTTTCCGATGTCAATTTGGGCGCCGAGCAGGAGCATCGGGAGGTGGTCGAACGCAGCAGATTTTTGGATGAACAATTACAGGATCTTGAGCATGCCGTTCATTCGTTGAGAACGACGATTCAGCAGATCAACCGCACCAGTAAAACGCGTTTTATCGAGGCGTTCGATGTTGTGACGGAACATTTCGGGATCGTTTTTCAAGGGCTGTTTGGGGGAGGCGAAGCCATGTTGGAGATGACCGATCCGGACGATCCACTGGAATCAGGTGTCGATATCGTCTGCAAACCGCCTGGAAAACGTGCCAGGTCGATCGATCTGCTGTCCGGAGGAGAAAAGGCGCTTGCCGCCCTGGCTCTACTGCTGGCCGGCTTCAAGTTTCGGCCGTCGCCGTTGCTTTTTCTGGATGAGGTGGATGCTCCGTTGGACGAGCACAACATAGCCCGGTTCACGAATTTTTTGCGATCCTTGGCCGAGACGACTCAGATTGTCTTGATCACGCACAATCCGATGACGATGGAAGTCGCTGATACTCTCTACGGGGTTACCATGGAAGAGCCTGGTGTATCGAAGCTGGTTGGAGCGAGATTGAAAGGGCGAAAGACAGCCTAAAAAGCACACAAACTGTTTTTGTTGAAAAACGCTTTGTTTTCTGATTGTTAGCAAACATACTTTATTTTAACAGTTCTTTTTTCTTGTGTTCTCTTTAACAGTTTTCATTTTTGTGATATTCAGTGGATGGATTTTTTGGTGCGTCTGAGGGAACTCGATGGGTTTGGAGCTTGTTCTTCCAATTATAGCGTTCTTGCTGATTTTCGCGTCTGTTGATCTGATTGTGGGCATCGGCAATGACGCGGCCAATTTCATGAATGCCGCTGTTGGCTCCCGAGCGGCCCCCCGTTATGTCGTCATGACGGTTGCCAGCCTGGGCATATTTGCGGGTGTCACGTTCAGCAGTGGAATGATGGAGATTGCCCGGAAGGGTGTTTTTCATCCGGAATTTTTTACATTGCCCGAACTGCTTGTATTGTTTGCGGCGGTAATGATTGCGGATATTATCCTGTTAGATTTGTTCATTACCTTTGGTCTTCCCACTTCGACGACTGTTTCCATTGTTTTTGAGCTGCTCGGTTCGGCTGTGGCCGTATCGATATGGAAGATCAAAAAGCAAAACGGTGATTTTGCTCTTCTGGGTCAATATATCAATACCAACAAAGCCATCACGATGATCCTGGGTATTTTGTTGTCGATTCTGATCGCATTTGTAGCCGGCACCATCATTCAATTTATGACTCGAATGATTTTCACGTTCGATTACCGAGCCCGCATGAAACGGTATGGAGCGATCTGGGGCGGGATCGCGTTGAGTTTCATCGCTTATTTTATCCTGATAAGAGGAGCTCGAGGGGCTGTATTCGTGACCCAAGAAAGGCTTGCTTGGATCGAGTCCAATACCATGACGATTCTTTTCTTCATGGCTGTTGCTTCCGGATTTATATTACAGTGTCTACTTTTCTTTAAAGTCAATGTGTTCAAGCCGATTATTCTGGTTGGGACCTTCGCCATCGCCATGTCGTTCGCCGCCAACGATCTGGTCAATTTCATCGGTGTTCCATTGGCCGGTTTTCATGCGTTGAAAATTGCCAGGTCTTTGCCCAATCCAATGACGGCCACGATGGAGCTGCTTGGCAATCCTTTTCAAACGGAATGGTATCTTTTGATAGGCGCCGGCGCCATCATGGTGGTAACGCTGTGGTTTTCCAGCAAAGCCAGGGCTCTTTCACGGACGGAATTGGGATTGAGCAGTCAATCGGAGCGTTTTGAGCATGCCGAGTCGACTTTTTTAGCGCGAACAATTGTCAGAATGTCTATCAGTTTCATTGACACGATCAAGTTTATTCTGCCTGATTCATTGCTTCAAAAAGCGGCGCGTCGGCTGGACACGACGGAGGTCGAAGCCAATGGAACTCTTACCAGACAGCATTCCTTCGATCTGGTTCGTGCATCGGTCAACTTGATGGTATCGAGCGTCATCATATCCTATGCGACCTCCAACAAACTTCCGCTGTCCACCACTTATGTCACCTTCATGGTAGCTATGGGGTCATCCTTTGCCGACCGCGCCTGGGGCCGTGCAAGCGCCGTCTATCGCGTTACAGGTGTTTTGACGGTTATCGGCGGCTGGTTCATGACCGCTCTCTTGGCCTCTTCGTTTGCGTTTGCTTTCGCGTCAACTCTGTTCAATTTCAAATTCTTCGGCCTTGCCCAACTGCTGTTGCTTGCCGCCCTAGTACTCTGGAAAAACCACCGACACCATGTGAAAAAAGAATCCTCATTCGAGGAAAACCAGATTTTCAACTTGGGAACGGTCAGCAGCGCCGATGCCGTGGTACCGACGATTTTCCACCAAATGAGCTATCTGCACCAAGAAATTCGGCTTTCCTTGGACAGCACTCTGGCGGCTCTGTTCAAACAACAGGAAATCGCTTTGAACGAAGAAAGACGGAATGTCAAAAAAATTCAGTCGTGGGTCAATATAATTTCAGCCAATGTTTTTGAGGCGCTTCGTCTTCTTCAAAAAGAAAATGCCCTGTACAGCTATGAATACAGTCAAACGGTTCGGTGTCTACAAAAACTGAGCGATGGTCATCGCGATATCGTTGCGCGTGCCCATAAACATGTCAGTAACCAACATGAAGGTTTCACCGCCGTACAAATCGAGGATCTGAACAAAGTCAAAAACCAGGTCGACCAGGTTTTTGAAAGCGCTATTGCGGCGTTCAGCAGCAAGCGGAAGGTCGATTCGGATAAATTGCTTCACAAGTATTCGGAACTGCAAAAACTGGCCAAGACTTTGAATGGATTAGAGGTTGAGCGTATTTGGTCGGGACAATCGAAAACGCAGTTGAGTATTTTGTTTTTTGCTGTTCTGGGGAATTTTTTGATGGTCACGAAGCAGATATTGCGGTTACTGAAAATATTCAACACCTTTTTTGAACCCACACCTCCACGTGATGTCCCTGATTTGGAGTGATCTTCGTTAAATAAAACTTATCTGAAGCGCTTTGCAGCTTTCACTACAAAGCTCATTGCTCCGGGTTCGCTTTTTTTGCAAGGATATCCTCTATCATCTTGTTTACGACGGGAAACAATGTTTCCGCGACAAATCGGCTTCCCTTATCGGTGAAATGACAGTCATCGAAAAACATTTCGGTTGTTCGAGGGACATGCTCGGCAAGATCGAAGAAGACCAACTGGTTTTTTTTGGAAGCATCTTTTTGTATCTGGTTATATCGGTCGAGTTCGTTACGTAACCATGCGGTCGATGCTCGAACCCTGCCTTCCGGCGTTTCGACCCAAAACCAAAGAAGACCCTGCTCTTCCAGGGGCATTTCAGGTTTCCACAGAGCCGGTTGAGACAATACCAAGCCCGGGATATCATCCGCTTTCAGAGCGGCGGTCATAGCGTGTATCCCATCTTGAAATTCTCGAACAGGATCGTTTCTCCTCTCCACAGCCTCACGGAATGGATACGCTTGGTATTCTTGTCTCAATATCGGCATAGAAGCGCTGTGCCATTCTTTGAGCTTGCCGGTATGAGTCGCTTTTCGGATCATCAAATTTCGTTTGAGGTTAAACGCACGTCGAGTGATTTGTGAGATTTTCCTCAAGTTTACACATGATGTCATATCTTGGCCAAGAAATCCTTCGACATACATTTCGTCATCAGTTTCGCTTCGGCGGGCATAGGCATTCAATTGGTTTCTGAATCCCAGATAAAAATACTCCGGTCCGCCGTTGAAACACAGGTCATTGATACCCTCCAATAAGATGACCATATCAGGCTTCAGATCGGGTATGTTTTTCACCGCCCACAGAAACCGATGAAGAATTTTATCACCTCCACGTCCATAAGCGCCGATTTCGATGTGGAACTTTGTATCGACATATTTTTGATTCAGCATGGTTTCCAAGATGCCTGACCATGTATCCGCCGTATTTTGCGTCGGCTGATCAGTCGTCGATGCGCCCAGACACAAAATTCGAAACGTATCCACGGGTTTTTCCTTGGAGCGCATGCTGATGGATCGCAAGCCGATTTCGTTCCGATCATAGGTTATGACAGGAGTCAATCCCGGTAAATCTTGTTCCAGGGTCACTTGAACACTTTTACCGAACGGCAGCGGAAACAGCAGCCATAAAAAAATTTCCGTCAGCGCCAAAGTAATCAAAACAGAAATCAGTACAGCGATAATTCGGAATAGTGTATTGCGCACAAAGGATCCTCCCATCAACCAATCATTATCCTATTTAAGCCGGTATTTTCCAATGTTTTTCATTTGCCGGCAAAATCTTGGCCGAAATCGCCAAACACAATCGATCGAAAAGATTCGACGCTACTGGAAGAAGGGTTTTAAAATCAGAATTTGATATGTTATGGTTACACCAACATCCGATTGGAATTATTCTATCGGCAAAAATTAAATGATGGTGTGTCTACGAGATGTTTTTAGCTAAATACTTACCCAGCGGATTGTGTGATTGAACCGGCCATGCTAGCCCTGATCTCGATCCAAAACACGTATATTGATCTCGGCATAAGGCAGATATCGGCCTGCTGTCGTGCCCAAAATATACCGACACAGGTTTTATGGTTGAACCGTGAACCGCTCGATCTGTTGACCGACGTTCAGGAAAAAGCGGTTGTTCAGTGGGTAAAACAATCAAAATGTTTGGCTGTCGGTATCAATGTCATGTCGGTTCATTTGGATCTGGCGCGGCAAGTAACACAGATCATAAAACAAAATCTGAATATTCCAGTGATTTGGGGCGGTATTCACTGCATCCTCGAGCCGGAAGAATGTCTTCAACATGCGGATTTTGTCTGTGTCGGTGAAGGTGAAGAGTCCATAGCGCCGTTGATGGCGGCGATACAGTCCGGAAATATTCCCGGCGATTTGCGCAATTTCTGGTATTCAGTGAATGGAACCTTGTATAAAAATTCTCCGGAAATGATCGAAGATTTGAATTCTTTGCCGATGCCGGACAATTCGATTCAAGACCATTCGATACTGGTTCAAAACGCCGTTTTACCGGCCACACAAGAACTATTTCGCAAGGGTTTTCCGTGGAGCGAGCGGCGCCACATCATCATGAGCGGCCGCGGGTGTCCATACCACTGCACTTACTGTTGCAGCGACGCGTTGAAACGCCTGTTCGGGACATCCTGGGCCAACAGATTCAGATCGGTCGAGCATTTTATGACGGAAATCCATGAGGTGCTGTCCGCTTATCCATTTGTGAACACTATCGCAATCATGGATGACACCTTTTTCTTTAAACCCGCCGGTTGGATCGAAGATTTTTGCAGGGAATTCAAAAAAACCGGGGCTTATTTCGGCGTGTTGCTGCATCCTAAAAAAGTCACTCATGAAAACATCGCCATGCTAGTGGATGCCGGCTTGATCGGTATCCAAATGGGGCTTCAATCCGGATCCGAACGCATCAGCCAAGGCGTTTTCAAACGTGTTGAAAGCATCACGGATTTCAAAAGAGCGGCTGCCGTGCTGGATGATTTCACCGATAAGCTCCATGCCAGAACCTACGACGTGATTGTCGACAACCCATACGAAACCGATGAAGATCGCGCCGAAACGGTGCGTGTTTTGATGAGCCTGAAAAAACCGTTCAATATCGATCTTTTTTCTTTGACGCTTTACCCGGGTACACGCTTGTATGAAGACTATAAAGAATCCGGTAAAGAAATTCCTCCTCATCTGTTATGTATGAACAAAGATTTCATACAGCATGAGCAGACGCCGTTGAACAGATTGATGCGCTTGACGCGCTTGAACCATCCCGCCATCGTCGGTTTTTTGCTGCGTTACCATGATAAACCTTTCGGAAAATTCATGATCGTCGCCTACGATCGAATCTGGGAACAGGGTATCAGGGTTTTTCTGCATAAAACCCGCCGAGCTTTACTGTCCTTTATCGGGTTATTCCGCCGCGCCAAGCCGACCATAAATTGATAAATATCGAAAGTTACTGAGCTTGAATAAACAAAGATGAGTTGTCAAAATTGAAGCCATGATGCAATCGTTCTCGACATATGCTTCTTCTGATCCCATTTTCGTCGGTGGTGATGTCGATACTGTCGTTGTCGCGATGAGCGGGGGGGTGGACAGCAGTGTCGCCGCGGCGGTGCAGTGTCGGAAAGGCTGTCGGGTCATCGGGGTGACACTGAGGATGCATCGTCTTGATAAGGCAGAGACTTATCGTTCGGCCTGCGGCGGTTTCGCCGGTGAAGAGCGTGCGCGTGTCGTCGCCGGGCAATTGGGTATAACACATCATATCGTGGACTTTTCAGAGGAATTTGAGTCACTGGTGCTTCGTCCCGCCTGGAACGAATACGCTTCCGGCCGGACACCCAGCCCTTGTTTGGTGTGCAATGAGCGGATAAAATTCGGTCTGCTGCTGGATTGGGCGAAACGTATGGGAGCGGCGAAATTGGTAACCGGGCATTATGCCCGTGTCGTCACTGGCCACTCGGACATACCTGAACTGTTACGTGGTATCGACAAACGAAAAGACCAATCTTATTTTCTGGCCGGTTTGAATTTGAATCAACTGGCCTCGATCGAATTTCCGCTTGGTGAAATGACCAAAAACGAGGTGCGGGATTTGGCGTCATCGCTAGGGTTGTCGACAGCGGAAACCTCCGACAGTCAGGATGCCTGTCTGGCGGTATCCGGTCTGAATTTTTCGGAAATACTCCGGAAACGGTTCGATGGTGTTGCTCGACCGGGAAAAGTCGTGGATGAAAATGACCGAACGCTTGGATATCATGAGGGTATCCATAAATATACCATAGGGCAGCGCCGAGGATTCGGGATCGCTTCGTCAGGGCCGATGTGGGTCAAGGAAATCCGCAGTGCGGATGAGACTATCGTTCTGACCGCCAATCGCGACGCTCTCTGCCACCGCCGATTTATCGCCGACGGCATCAACTGGTTGGCCGAGGATTTTGATGGTGATACCATGGAGTGCGAAGTCCAGATTCGCTCCACCCATAAAGCTCAACCCGCAACTATCAGACGCCTGCCGGACAATGTCATGGAAGTCATCTTTAAAGAACCGGTTCGAGCGATCACTCCCGGTCAAGCGGCGGTTTTTTATCGGGGTGATAGAGTCCTTGGAAAAGGGTGGATTAAGGGGTAAGGCGTAAGGGGTGAGGGGAGAGAGTTTTTAATATCCAATATCCAATAACCAATTTCCAGGTGTAGGAATTCAGAATCTATAGTCATATAGCATCATGGTGATATTTCAGCAGACATAGATCAATCAAAAAATCACAACCAGAAACCTAGTACCAGAAACCAGGAACCGCGCTCGAAGAGTGCTGCTCAGGACTTAGCACTCAGGGCGCAGCACTAATTGGGGGACAGACTTCCAATTTTGTATCGTCGGATTTTTTCTTTGGATATTTCGGGGACAGACATCTGGAAACATTTTGATTACTCAATAAACGCTTGACAAACGTTGTACATAAGCTACAATACATTTATGGAAGCTGTACCGCAAACGTTGCTCGAGTATGTAACGGAAGATGGAGTGAACCCTTTTCGGGAATGGCTGGAAGATATTGATGATGTCGTTTTTCGTGCACGGATCCGAGTAAGATTGAACAGACTTCGTCTTGGTAATTTGGGGGACTCGAAATCGGTTGGTGGAGGAGTTTTCGAAATACGGATGACGATGGGCTCTGGTTTTCGGATCTATTTTGGCAAGGTTCAATCGGACGTTGTCCTATTGCTTTGCGGAGGAAACAAATCAAGCCGGCATAGAGACATAAAGAAAGCAAAAGAGTTTTTGCAAGATTATAAAAGGAGAATATCATGAGCAAACCATTTGTGAAATATGAGGATGGATTGAAGCAGTCGCTTAAAGATCCCCAAGAAGCTGTTGCCTATCTTAATGCAGCTTTAGAAGATGGTTCTCAGGAGATTTTTTTATTGGCTCTACGCGATGTTGCAGAAGCTAAAGGAATATCACGAGTGGCTCATGAGTCATCACTAAACCGGGAAAATCTCTATAGAATCTTGTCAAAGAAGGGCAATCCCCAATTTTCAAGTTTAAAAGCGCTTCTTGATTCACTGGGATTCAAACTTGCAGTAGAGATCAAGGATGTTGCGACTTAAAGTCGCTAGATAATAGCTTTCCCTGACAAACTAGCAAACAAACGTAAAAATTGGTTTTTCTGACGATACGATTCCAAAACCAAATCGCAGGATTGGGTGATTTCAGCTGAATAGACTAAGAAGACGCCGTGGCAACGAGGTTAATTCATCGGCACAAACCCCAGGCTCAGCCAGAGCGGCAGCGTGAACAGTGCGGCGATATGTATCACGAGCTGAAGGGCGGAAACCAGTTCCCACTCCCCGTTATACCGACGAGACGCCAAGGAATGATTGACGGCTGATGGGGTGGCCGAGACCAGAATAAGGACGGTGTGTGCCGGCGCCGGCAACGGCGGCAGGCAGCAGCGGAGCAGCAAATATACGGTTGCCGGAACCAAAATCAGCCGGACGCTGACCAGCGGGACCACGTAACGCCACTTGGGTCGGCCGGCTCCTTGGCCGGCGGCGATCAAACCCCCTAAAATCATCATCGCCAACGGGGAAAACATCCCGTTCACATGATTCATCACTGAAAACAGTGTTCTCAGCAGCGTTGATGAGCCGGGTTCCATGCGGGCGGCCTCCCTGATACCCGGGATAAATGTCAACAAAATCCCAAACGTCAGCGACAGAATCGGCGCATTCAGCGTCATTTTCAGTTGTTCGCGACGGGTGGGGCGTTTCGATCCGGCCAGTAACAAGACACAGACGGTCCACATCAGAATGATGGAGGGTATGGCGGTTATGGAGATGTAAACGGTTGCCGGATCGTGCAGTTCAGGCGGGGTCACCGCCAGAATCACCGGCAGCGGCAGATAGATGGTATTCGACACCATCATCATGGCGATGACGGATCGTTCTTGCTGAACCGTATCGCCTGGAAACAACCGAAACCAAATCCATCCAAACAGCCAGGCCGCCAGAATCCAGGCGGTTCCAACCGTAGTGGGAATCAGGCTCTGGCGGAAAAAATCCACCGTAAACGATCGCGCCATGGCCAGGATCAATGTGCAGGGAACGACCACATCCATCAGTATCCGAATCAGATCGTTCAGCGTATCATTCGAAATCCATTTGCGTCTGACGATCAGGTAGCCGATCAGAATCAGCAAGCCCATCTGTGCTATGCCGTCCATCGATGCCGTTAAACCGTTGATGAATTCCGCTTTATTCATAATTTTCGCTGTTTCCGCCCTGCTATTCAGATCACTTTCGGATCACTGAGCGGAGCTTATCCGAAAGAATAATGGATTTGCAAAAATATCGGTGTCGGTTTGCTTGTCACCCCGGTTTGACTTCACTGTCACGCCTGAATACACTGCCTTTTCTGCGAACCGAGATCGGTCGGATTTCGCGAAGAAACCCCTGTTTTTCTTATACAAAGAGGTTTATTGAATGAAACGATCCGTTCCTGAATATCTGCAGTCAATCAAAGTTGACCTGGCGGAAGCGGTGGAAGCGCTGGAAACGAAATTCCCTTTTGCCCAGGCTTTGTTTACCGAGCAAGACGGCATCGGGATGTCGATTTCCGGCAAAGCCGCCTCCATCGGATCTCAGCCGCCGCGCCGAGGTGCCGTTTTATCGGTTTTCAATGGAATGTATTACGCTGAGCTGGCATCTTCCGATATCAGCCGCACAAACTTGAATGCATTGGTTGAGCGGCTTAAAACCGCTATACCGGTAGAAAAGGGTTTAGTGCCGGAGCCCGGCGATTCCTGGGAGGGTGATTTCTTTTCTTTATGTCTGGAAGATCCACGCACGTTCTCGAACCGGGATAAAATGGACCATTTGAAAGCGATGCAAACCCGGTTTTCGCAAATGAGCCCGAGAATAGCTTCTGCATTTATCCGCTATAGTGAGCGGATCGATCGAAAGGTCTATGTCAATCGTAACAAGCGGCTTTTCCAGGAATTGATCAGTTCCGTTTGTGTCCCGGGAGTTGTTGTCACGGACGGAAAAACCACCAAGGTCTATCATGGAGGCAATGGCATACAAGGCGGTTTCGAAGTCGCCCGTATTTCCGATGACGACTTGAATCAGATTGTGACGAACGCTGAAAAATTGCTGCACGCCGAACATATCGAACCCGGTGTTTACGATGTTGCAGGTGGACCTTCCTTGGCGGGAGTCATCGCTCATGAAGCGTTCGGGCACGGTGTCGAAGCCGACATGTTCGTCAATAAAAGAGCCATGGCGGCGCACTTCATGAATAAGACCGTGGCATCCCCTATCGTGGATTTGATCGATAACCCGGCCTTACAGGGTCAATCGGCCAGTTATTTTTTCGACGATGAGGGTTATCCAGCCTCGGAGACGCACATATTGGAAAACGGTATCTTGAGACGCGTGTTGACGGATCAGCGCTCCGCTATGTTGTTGAATATACCTCGTACGGCCAACGGAAGACGTGAATCTTATGCCAACAAAGTCTATGCGAGGATGAGCAACACCTATTTTGCGCCGGGAACCCACACGATCGATGAGATGATCGCGTCGATCGACGATGGTTTGTATATGCCGGACGGGAGCAACGGTATGGAAGACCCTAAAAGCTGGGGTATTCAAGTCGAATCACCGTATGCCGAAGAAATCAAAAACGGGAAATTGACCGGCAAGATTTATTCACCGGTCGTCATCACCGGTTTCGTGCCTGATCTGCTGAAATCGATCACGATGGTCGGGGACACTTTAGGATTCATGGGGTTGGGAACCTGTCAAAAGGGGCATAAAGAACAGGTTCGGGTCGCTATTGGGGGGCCTGCCTTGAAAATGAAGGCCAGGGTAGGATAAGGAGACGGGACATGTTGGATAATCTGAAAACGATACTGGACAAAGACCCGAGGATTTCGGCCTGGTCAATCCACTCACTGAGCCGGTCAAGTCACCAGATTTATACCGGACGACAAGGGCGGGACGCGATCCGCCGCGTCATGCAAAACGTTCAACGCGTCAAAATTTTGACGCCGCTGCCGGCTGAATCGGATGCGCCTGTGGTCGGAGATACCTCTTTTGAAATTGTCGAAGGCGAGCGGAATATCGAAAAGCGCGTCGATGCCGCCGTCGAACAGGCGAGGCTGCACGGCAACCCGGTGTACGGCCTGCCGGCGCCGGGAGGAGTAAAATACCCGGATTTCGATGATACGGACCTGGATATACGGGATCGCCCTTGGGAGACGTTGGATCGAATGAACGATATGATTCAGGAGGCGGTCGATGCGGAAAAAAACATCGAACTGGCTGGCTCTGAGCTTTTCTTGAACCATATCGTTCATCGCCTGGTCAACTCCAACGGTCTCGATCTGGAGTCGGAAGAATCTGAATTGACATGGGATATTTGTCTGTTGTTCCGTGACGGGAAAGCCGACACCGAATTCTGGGAGGTCACCTCGCGAACAGGGTCCCAATATTTGGATATCAAACGGGATATCGCCCGTTACGCGCAATTCGCCCGTGACGCTGCGATCGCTGAAACACCGAAAAGCGGTATCTGCCCTGTAGTGTTGACCGGTGACCACCTGTATATTTTGCTTCAATACTTTATCAATCATTCCGGTTGTGCAGCCAAATACAACAACACATCGCTGTTTGAAATCGACAAGCCTGTTTTCCCGGGGCCGGTTCACGGCGATCGATTGACCCTGTATTCCAACGCGCTTCATCCAGGCGGCACTTCGTCATATCGGTTTGACGCCGAAGGATTGCCGGGTCAACGTGTTCAGTTGATTGAAAACGGAGTGTTGAAACAGTATTGGGGGACATCGCAATATTCTCGATATTTGGGATTTTCACCGACCGGCGCATTTGGTAATATAGAGATACCTGAAGGCTCGATACCCTGGGATGAACTATTTGAAAGCGACGATCGAGTTATTTTAGTCTATCAGTTTTCGACGTTCGATCCGCAACCGGTCGCGGGAAATTATTTGGGCGAAATTCGAGTCGGATATGAATTCAGGTCGGACGGTTCGGTCGTTCCTCTTCGCGGAGGGAGCGTTACCGGGAACGTCGTCAAGGGTATGATGGACTGTCGGTTATGTCGGGAGCGTGAAACGTTTTTTGGATATTTCGGGCCTCGCGGCATACGATTTGAACGTGGAAACATAGCAGGAGATTAAAACCATGAAACAGCATCCTTTTGTAGTGGAAATTGAACAGGCTTTTGACGCCATCCTTCAGCGAATGGAAGACCGAGGAGTTTCCGGGCGCGACCTGATGGAACAGTTGACGAAACGCTATATCGAAGAACGCTGCTTGTCGAGCGGTAAACCGTTTCCGACATTTTTGAAGCCGGCGTTCATGTCGCCGGAGCAGTTCGCGATGGTCAAACGGGTCACCGACAGCATCATGAAGTGCCTGGAAAAGGTATCGAATCTGTATTATGAAGACCCTAAATATCTGCCGTTGTTTGAAATGGCGCCGGGGGAAATTGAGCTGGCCTCGGTGCGGCCTCCGTTTGCCAACAAAGTGCAGCATGCCCGGTTGGATGCGTTCATGTTCGGCGACGACCTGAAATTCTGTGAGTTCAATTGCGATACTCCGGGCGGCCCGGGATACAGCGATATACAGGTGTCGCTGCTGATGGAAACCGAGCCGCTGAAAGAAATCCAAAAGTCCTATGTTTTAGAGCGAGACACCTTTATGGAAAACGTGCTGCAGGGTCTGCTGGCCTGTTACAGAGAATATGGCTGGGATGGCAAAGGTAAACCTCGCATATTGATCCATACACTGTTTGATTTGGATCCGACGATGAACGAACTGGAAGTGTTACAAAAGTATTTCCGTAATCGTGGATACGACTGTGTGATCGCTCAGCCGCAGGATTGCACGTTTGAAAACGGGTCGTTAATGGTCGAAGGGGCGCCGGTGGAACTGGTTTATCGACGAGGCGCAACAACGTGGTGGATCAGCAACGCAAAAGAATATACCGCCCTTTGGAATGCCTACAAAGCCGGGGCGATCTGTATGGCCAACCCGTTGAACTCCAAATTGGCCGGAAAAAAATCGCTGATGGCGGTATTGCAGTCCGACGCGATGAAAGACAAACTCACCGACGAAGAAAAAGATATCGTCAGAAAACATGTACCTTGGACTCGTATCGTCATCGATGAAAAAACCACCTATGACGGCAAACCGGTCAATCTTCTGGATTTTCTGCGTGAAAACCGAGCCGGCATGGTCTTGAAGCCTGTCGGTTTGTACGGCGGAAAAAATGTCGCGATCGGGCATGAAATGAGTGACCGTGACTGGCTGGAAGTGCTGAAAACAGCGGTCAAAGAACGCTATGTCGCCCAAGAATACATCCCGATACCGGAAATCAGCCTGCCTGTTTATGACGAAAAAGGGCTGCATTTCGAAAACAAAAAAGTCAACATCAACTTCTTTGCGTTCAACGGCGTCTATGCCGGCGGCATGGCTCGCGTCAGCGACAGCTCGATCATCAATATCAGCGCCGGCGGCGGGCTGATTCCGCTGATGGCGGCGGCAAAACGACAACTGCGATAGCCGCCACCGGTGACAGCGGGAAACCAAAATTTTACTAGACAAAAACAGCGGTCGGTTCCGCTGTTTTTTTATGTTGTCGTCAATTAAAAAGAAGGGCTTGAGAATACCTATTGCTCAACGAATGGATCGCTGAACATGAAGCTGTTCACGACCGTCGGCGCCCGTACCTGTAGTGAATCGACCATCAATGGCTGCAAGATTCGACCCTGCATATCTTCAGCCGTCGGCAGGTTCAGCAGGAATAAAGCCGTTGGAGCGATATCCGCGGCCAGCAGCATGTCCAGATCGGCTTCATTGTCGACGATGATATCGAACGACGGTCCCCACAGGCACATCCATCCGCCCGGGCGCAGTATCTCCGCACCCTCTTCCGGTATGACCCAGGGACTATCGGACAGATCATCCAATAGGTCTGCCACAATTTCGATCGATTCGTTTTTCATCTCCCATTCAATATCCGGATACCATCCCTCATGCCTTTGCGTATGATGGTCCGCACCGCGATATATGCCGTTAAACACCAATGTGCCGCCAAATTTCCGGTCATCCGTCGGTATTCTCAAATGACGCAGTTCCTTGCCGAGTTCTTTCATTAAATCTTCGTGGTCTTCTCTCGGCACCGACCCGGCTGAATATGTCAGGTTTCGATTGACCCGAACACCGGATTCGTTTTCCCCGGCAAAAAATACCCGGGTTTGAGAAAAGTCGATCGACCCGTCAGGGCTGGTTGTCAGATAGCCGTTCTGCAAGAGCCATAGATTGATATGAAAGCGCCATGTGACAGGGCTTTTATGCATCGGACTGATCACCAACCATGTGCCGATGACATCCGTATATTCCTGGAGGATTGTGTTGACAGATCTGAAATAATCAACATCCGATTCATCGTCGTTTTGTATATAAAACAGAAGCAAATCAGGCTTTGCTGCGATGATTTCGGCTTTGTTTAAAGATTGGTTTTCATCGGAAGTTATGACGCGTGTCATGACGCGGCCGTAACGGTTTAAAATCTCGGGCAGAAAACCTTCCTGACTGTCGGTGATTTCGAAGTTTTGAAATGAATAGGTTTTCGGGTCGTACATGCGTGGCGCCAGAGCGAGTTTTCCGGGATCTTTACCGCTTAGAATTTCGCAGAGGGTTTCCGGCATCGATAAAGAACCTCCGGGCAGAATCGTCCCACACATGCCGGTTCCGCGCAGTTCCGCCAGCGTCGGTATGACATCGGGAAAATCGTCGATGATCGATCGGGAGACAGGGTCCAGGATTACGACGGCAATGACGCCGGGTGATACCGGATCAGGTCGGATCGGTGGCATCAAAAACAGATATCCCAAAACCAGCATGGATAACGGTGCCAAAAAAACAGCAGCCAAACGCAGGATTTTCATCTGTTATCCTCCACTTTCAGTTTGGTGACGACCGACAAAAAGGTTTTTGAGTCGATGTTCAAATGGGAAAGTGTAGATATCGGTTGCCAGGCGCAACGAAAACATCAGGCGAAGAAAAGAGTGATACAGGCGTTTCAGACCGGATGCCGTGATGAACTGACGATTATAGAATACCGGTGCGATGGTGTTGACATATTCGACCAGTTGTCGGTGGTCGGGAGGAATCCATTTCAAGCCTTCTACACCAATCCAGCCTTCACCGGTAAACGTTTGCGACGCCCATTCGTCTAGCGATCCAGGTTCGGTCAACCCGGCTTCCAGAGCTTTTCGGTAAAGTACCGATCCGGGATACGGACGGAAAATCTGTGGTCCGATAAAGTAATTTCCGGTACCGAGCTTGCGGATTTTGTTCATGACATGCAGGGTCTTGATCAAATCGGCCGGTGTTTCACCCGGGATACCCATAATGAATCCCCATACAGCCATAAAACCTTCGCTTGCCAATAGTCGGGCAGTGTATAAACCCTCTTCGACCCGGATTTCCTTTCGGATGATCTCGAGGCATCGCGGCGATCCGGATTCGAAGCCGAACACCAGATTGACAAAACCGGCCTGCTTCAAACGTTTCAAAAATGCGGTATCGATATACCCTTTTCTGAAATGGTTGATCCGGCACGTGGCGTTGAAGCGGATTTTATTGAGCCCGCGTTTTTCGATACCATCCAGTAAGGCCTCGACGCGATGACGGTCGGCGAAAAATTCCTCATCGGAGAAAATGATCATCTCCAGATCGTATTTTTGAACAAGCCCTTCGATTTCATCCAAAAGATCCTCCGCCGGACGTGTTCGATGTCGGTGAGTATCGTTCAAAGTAGTGTTGATACAAAACGTGCAATGCCACGGACAGCCGCGGGCGCTGAGTATCGGCATGACCCGCACCATCCGCATTTCCTGGAGCGACCAGGAACAGATATATTTTTCCGGATCGATCAGGCTGTAATCCGGCCAGGGCAGCCGCCGGACATCCGGAAGGGATCGAGTCGGACCGGAAACAGCCTTGCCGTCTCGGTTCAGAACCAACCCGGGTAAAAGTGGTATTTCCGGGCTTGACCGAAGCGCTTCGGCCAGTTCGACAACCGTTTCGTCGGCCTCCCCGACCGCCACCGCATCGCAACAGGGATGCAAACACGTGTCAGGGTACAGGGTCGGATGAACGCCGCCCCAAACGATCGGAGTATCCGGACTTTTTTCGCGTATCCGCCTGGCTATCGACAAAGCATGGGGGACCTGCGGCGTCATTGCTGATATACCGACTAACAACGTCTTGGGTAAATGAGTATCGATTATTTCTAAATAGTTTTGATCGACACAGGTGTCGATGATAATCGGGTTGAAACCGGCCTGTTTCAGTACCGAGCCCAGCGACAGAACATTGATTGGAAACGATGTTCGGTCAACACCATAATTCCAATGGTTATGGTAATGAGGATTGATCAATAAAATGGTTTGTTTATCCGTCGTCGATTCCATCGGCAGCATCGTAACACTGAGACAGAAAAAAATACAATCTCAGCTTCCGCATGTACTTTCGGGGGTCAGACATCTGGAAAGGAGCAGCAGGGAGCGGGGAGCAAGAAGCAGGAAGCAGGAAGCAGGAAGCGAGGAGCGGGGGAGTTTCAATATCCAATATCCAATGTCCAATATCCAATTTCCAAGTGTTAGACTTCTGTAACTATTGTCCTCTAATTTTGGATAAAAAACTAACCGACCACAACCAACTGAAAATCTCCCAACTCAGCACTCAGCACTCAGCACTTT
The DNA here is from genome assembly GCA_049652745.1 of bacterium. Classification (GTDB taxonomy): domain Bacteria; phylum CSSED10-310; class CSSED10-310; order CSSED10-310; family CSSED10-310; genus JBASEY01. The sequence continues at coordinate 50,942 of JBASEY010000016.1, forward strand.
TATTTCGAGGTTCATCGTAAAAACACTCTTTTCGACTATTGACAACACTGCCAAACAGACTATAGTTAGCCTCGCCTAACTGGATGCGGCAGTGGAGGAAATTTTGTTATGGATCATTCGCTGGGCACATTCACCGAATCACAAGAAGATTACCTGGAAACCATCTATCATCTTATCGAAAAACAGCGTGTCGCCAGGGTCAAAGATATCGCCGAAGCCCGCAAGGTATCGATGGCCTCCGTCAACAGCGCTTTGAAGCGGCTGGCGCGTGAAGGCCTGGTCGAACATGCTTCCAGAGGGGTTGTGTTGTTGACGGCTGAAGGTGAGGATCTTGCCAGAACAATCATTCGTCGCCATGAATTCATAAAGGATTTTCTGGTTTCGATTCTGAGGGTGTCACCGGAAGTTGCCGAGAAGGACGCCTGTAGTTTCGAGCATTTCATGAGTCGTGAAACGTTCGATCGCATGATCGTATTTTTTGAGTTTATTACGACTTGCTCGTTGAATATCCAAAAACTGTTCGATGATTACCGCGCTTGTACCGCATCGAAAGTGAAAGTGGGCACTTGTGATCCGGGTCACTGTTTTCGGCATCGCCATGGTCGCACAAAACCGATCCGAAGCTTGACGGATTTGAAACCCGGTGAATCCGGAGTCGTCGGTCGGATCATCGCGTCACCGCTCATCCGACAGCGGTTGATCGACATGGGGGTTTTACCGAATGTGGAAGTGACGCTTCTGCGGGTTGCGCCGTTGGGGGATCCGATCGAGATCAAGTTGCGGGGATACAATCTATCTTTACGCAAAAACGAGGCGGCGGCCATTTTATTGATGGACAGCCCTGAAGAAGCCGTTCTGGCCCGGGAGTGAGGTCAGGGATATGTCCGAATCCAACGAAAAAACCGTCATAAAAGTGGCTCTTGCCGGCAACCCCAATTCAGGCAAAACATCGTTGTTCAACAAACTGATCGGCAGCAGCCAGCATATCGGCAATTATCCGGGCGTAACCGTCGAAAAATATCAGGGCGTCACCAAACATAACGGCAAGGAGTTGGATGTCACGGATTTGCCGGGAACATATAGTTTGACATCGTATTCGCAGGAAGAGGTCATTGCGCGTCGATCATTGATTAAGGAGGCGCCGGATGTCGTCGTCGATGTCGTCGATGCAGGCAACTTGGAACGAAACTTGTATTTGACGGTTCAATTGCTGGAAATGGGTCTGAATCTTGTCGTTGCACTAAATATGATGGATGAGGTGCGGCGAAAGGGTATCGTTTACGATGTCGACATGTTGTCTCAGCGTCTGGGCTGCCCGGTCGTCGAAACCATTGCAAGCCAAGGTGTCGGAATTACAGAGCTGAAAGATGCGATTGTCAAAGCCGCCGAACGAAAAGACAGGATGTCGGTGGAATATATCGGTGTTCTGGGCGAAGAGGTGTCTCGGCTGACTCCGTTGATCAGCGGTAAAACCGACTACAACCCACAATTTGCGGCGGTAAAACTTCTGGAGGATGACCAGGAGGTTGCCGACGAAATACGCGGCCTGGACAATGCTGAGACTATTTTCGATGAAGTCGCCGCGAGTATGCAGCGGATCGAGCGGCAAACAGGGTTTTCCTCTGCAATTGTTCTTGGTGACAAGCGCTATGGATTCGCAGCGGGGCTTGTCAGGGAGATCACCGTCAAAAGTCAGGAAAAAATGCGGTTCACTGTCACGGAAATCGTCGATTCCGTCGTCACCAACAGATTTTTCGGATTACCGATATTCGCGTTGAGTATGTATTTGACGTTCTGGATAACGTTTACGTTGGGGACGCCTCCAATGAAATGGATCGAACTCGGTTTCGACCGGCTTTCCATACTGGTCACCATCGTCGTGCCCGACACCTGGTTTCGATCGTTGTTGATAGATGGCGTCATTGCCGGAGTCGGCGGCGTAATCGTTTTTCTGCCGAACATCGTCTTGCTTTTTATGTGTATATCATTTTTGGAAGACACCGGATACATGGCGCGTATCGCGTTCATCATGGACAACGTGATGCACCGCATGGGTCTGCATGGCCGCAGTTTCATTCCGCTGATGATCGGCTTCGGCTGCACGGTGCCGGCCATAATGGCGACGCGCACTATCCGCGACCGCCGTGGACGTCTGACGACGATGATGATCTTGCCGCTGATGTCCTGTGGCGCCCGACTGCCGATCTATCTGATGGTGATCCCTGCCTTTTTCCCGAATCATTGGCACACCCCGCTGCTGTGGAGCACCTATCTGGTTGGGGTACTATTGGCGTTCGGGTCGGCGATTCTGTTGCGTAAAACTCTCTTTAAGGGTGAAAACGAGCCCTTCGTCATGGAGTTACCCCCCTATCGACTTCCGTCCTTCAATATGGTGATGCGCCACATGTGGGAACGATCGTGGATGTACCTGAAAAAAGCGGGCACGGTTATTTTGGGTGTCTCCATCCTGTTGTGGGCGCTGTTGAATTTTCCCCAAAAGAGCCGTCATGCTTCAACTGAAATTCTAATGCCGGGAACGGTTGTCAATGCGACGCATCAGGCCGCGTTCGACAAAGCGGGACTTCATGATATCGCCGCGGTGCTTCAGCCAGGAGAAGTGGTCACCGCCGACCAGATCGAGCGATACGTGCAAATAGAAAACCTTCATTATTCGATCACTGGTTGGATCGGGCGCTTTGTCGAGCCGATCATCCGCCCGATGGGATTCGACTGGAAAATCGGCACGGCCTTTTTAAGCGCGCTGCCCGCCAAGGAGCTGTTCGTCTCCCAGATGAGCATCATTCTGGCTCAAGGCGATATATCCGTTGACGATTCGCAGCAGCCTGGTTTGGCCGGCGCTTCATTGCGGGAAGCGCTGCGAAGAAATTATCCGAGTCCTTTGACGGGTCTGTGTATCATTTTGTTCGCCTTGGTCGCCACACCCTGTGTCGCGACGATCGTGCTGACCGCCAAAGAAGCCGGCGGCTGGTATTGGGGTCTGTTTCAATGGACGGCATTGACGACATTGGGATGGATACTGACAACAATTCTATATCAAGTCGGCAAACACTTCGTTTAAGCGCTCTTCGAGAGCGGTTCCTGGTTTCTGGTACTGGGTTTCTGGTTAGGTCTTTTCGATTGATTATTATTGGCAAGATTTCTTAGACAAATAGCATGACTATTAAAACTGTAATCTAGAAAAAAAATCCTGATTATTGTTTAATCCTGTATTGTCTGAACACGATTCCAAAGATTACAAAGATGGCCAGGATTAGATTCCGAGAAAGCAAAGACTAATCCTGGTAATCCTTTAATCCCGTAATCGTGTTCAGATAATAGAGTGGATTTAAATCCCCTGTTGAACTTATATATTTAGATAGGGTATTTTACAGTGTTACTCCGGCGCGGCTGCTGCTGGAGGTGAGTTGCTAAAGATTGGGGCTGACGTATGAATCGCCATGTTATTCGCAAGGGTCATGATATTCCGTTGGTGGGGGAAGCCCGGGATGTGGTTGAACAGGCGCCGCCGTCGACCACGATAGCGTTGCGCACCGCCGACATCACAGGTCACAAGTTCAAAATCGCCGTCAATGAGGGCGACAGGGTCGCTCCCGGCCAAATTCTGTGCTATACCCGACAATTTCCAGATGTCTGTTTTCGGTCGCCCGCTGGCGGCACGGTAAAGGAAATCCGACGGGGGGACAGACGGGCATTAGAGGAAATCGTCATCGAACCGGATGATAGCGACACGCCGGAAGCTTTTCGGGTTTTTTCACCTGTCGATCCGGACCGTGTCGATCTGGAAACGCTCCAGGCTCATCTGCTTCAAAGTGGTCTGTGGCCGCTGATCATTCAGCGTCCTCTGGCCAAAATCGCATATCCGCAATCACAGCCTGTATCGGTTTTCATCAATGCGATGGCTTCGGCGCCACTGGCGGCTCAACCGCACGTTTTACTGCGGGGACGAGAGGAAGATCTTATTGTCGGAGTCAAAGCGCTGTCCAAGTTCGGCAAGAAGACATATATAAGCGTGCGGGCTGACGGCCCTGCTGTTCCAGGAGTTGACAAATTGGACGGTGTCGAGGTTCACGGTTTTTCCGGTCCGCATCCTGCTGGGGTTCCCGGGGTGCATATACGCAAGATTCAACCGCTCAGGCGCGGTGAGACCGCCTGGTGCGTGTCGGCGGTCGATGCCGCCGATATCGGTTATATGTTGCGCACGGGGTGTTTTCCGACAGAACGGGTGATCGCGCTGGCCGGCCCGGCGGTGAGAGAGCAGAAATACTTTCGGGTGCGTAACGGCGCGGATCTGAACTCGGTTCTTCAGGGCCGGATCGATCCATCCGCCAAATTGCGATTGATCAACGGCGATATTTTGGCGGGTGTGCGGATGGACGCTTCGTCGCATTTTGCCGGCAACCAGACGCTTTTGACGGTTATCCCCGAAAGTTACAAGCGTGATTTCATGGGGTGGGCGATGCCGGGATTCAAACAATATAGTTTTTTCCGCACGTTTGTCTCGTCGCTGCTGCCCGGCAGAAAGGTCACGTTGGACACGCGCCTACACGGAGGTCATCGGGCGATCGTCGATCTGGGACATTGGCACCGGGTTTTGCCGCTCGATATACATTTGTCCCACCTTGTTCGAGCGATACAGGCCGGTGATATCCAGGAAGCCGAAGATCTGGGATTGCTGGAGTTGGCCGAAGAAGACGTTGCGTTGTGTGCTTTTGTCGATCCGTCCAAAACGGACGTATGCGGCATCATTCGAAAGGCTCTTGATCTGTATGAAACAGAGAATATCTGAGGATTGTCATGAGCAAATCTGATAAAATCAAGCGATTCCGAGAGCAATGGGAATCGCCCAAAGGCCGTTTTCACAAGTTCTGGCCGGTGTTCGATGCATTCGACACGTTTTTGTTTTCCGTCGGAAAACGCACGACCCGTCGACCGCACGTTCGGGATGCGACCGACCTGAAACGCGTGATGACGCTGGTTATCTATTCATTGATACCGCCGACGCTGTTCGGTATTTGGAACGTCGGTCATCAGTCACGGCTGGCTCATGGGCTGCCGCCGGATTTTTTGAATGAAGTCATTACCGGATTGATCGCGTTCGTGCCGTTGTTGGTGATTTCCTACGGTGTCGGTATGTTCTGGGAGATGTTGTTCAGCGTTCTTCGCAAAGAAGAGGTCAGCGAAGGCTATTTGGTCACCGGTATGCTGATCCCGTTGATCGTGCCGCCGACAATACCCTGGTGGCAGCTTGCCCTGGCGGTTTCTTTCGCCGTCGTCGTCGGCAAGGAAACGTTTGGGGGAACCGGCTACAACATCTTCAACGTGGCCCTGCTGACACGGGTGTTTCTGTTCTTTGCCTATCCGGGACGCATTTCCGGGGATTCCGTTTGGATCAAACTCCAGTCGAATTTTTCGGTGACGGTGACGGATGCGTTCACCGGAGCGACGCCGTTGTCGCTGGGTGCGGTTTCCGGTGAACAGGGGTTGAAGGCGGCGGCGGCCGTATCGCAATACTATGATCCGGTTCGATGTTTTATCGGAACGATCCCGGGATGTATCGGGGAAACATCCAAGATCGCTATTCTGTTGGGAGCATTATTGCTGCTGATCACGGGTATGGCCAGTTGGAAAGTGATGGTCAGCGCCGTGGCCGGGCTGAGTGCGACGGCGGGTCTGTTCAATGTATTGGCCGGCTCCGATGCGACTGGTATGGCTACGTTTCCAATCTATTATCATCTGGTTACGGGCGGTTTTTTGTTCGGTATCGTCTATATGGCGACCGACCCGGTTACGCAACCGGAAACACAAACCGGTAAATGGTTTTACGGTTTTTTCATCGGCGTGGTCACAGCCCTGGTGCGTATCGTCAATCCGGCGTATCCGGAAGGTACCATGTTGGCTATACTTTTAATGAACGCTTTTGCACCTTTAATCGATATAATCGTCGTTCGCCGCAATATTCATTCCAGGAAGGTGCGTTATGTATAGTAACCGCTACACTGTAACATTTGCTTTGGTGGTCTGCGTGGTCTGCAGCGTGCTGCTGGCTCTGACGGCAGGAGCCTTGAAACCTCGGATTCAACAAAACGAGGAATTGGATATTCGTAAAAATATTCTTCGTGTTCTGAACCTGTACGATATCGGACAGCCTATACAACCGAACGAAATGAATACTCTATACAATAAGAATGTCCATGAATTCTATGTTGATACAGAGGGTAAAACGATCGAACCTTCGACCGATACCGGCGCTTCCGATAACTCTTCTGCCGGTCTGCCGGTTTATGCGCGGCGTGACAATGGTGTCGATACAGGTTATGCGGTGCCGTTTTCCGGTAAAGGGTTGTGGGGAACGATTTACGGTTATCTGGCAGTCGAATCGGACGGTGATACGGTCATGGGGATCACGTTTTACAAACACAACGAGACGCCTGGATTGGGCGGCGAAATTGAACAGGATTGGTTTGCCGCCAATTTTGTCGGTAAAAAAATATTCGATGCCGATGGCCGCATGGTATCGATCACGGTGCACAAGGGGCGCATACCGGCGGGTTCACCGGAAAGTTTGCGGCTGCATACGGTTGACGGGATCAGCGGCGCCACACAAACCGGTCGTTATTTGACGGTGCTGCTGGATGAAAATCTTCGGCGTTATGAGCCGTTTTTCAAGACGCTTCATCGAGATAATGAGACGTCGATGATTCCAGGAGACGACAATGAGTATGCTCGATAAAAAATCCAAAAAAGCTGTTTTGGATCCGTTATGGGACAACAACCCGATATCGATACAGATTTTGGGTATTTGTTCGGCTTTGGCGGTGACGGTCAAGCTGGACACGGCGCTGGTCATGTCGTTGGCGGTCATTTCTGTCACGGCGTGTACGAACCTGTTGGTGTCCATGCTGCGTAAATACATTCCGTCAAAAATCCGTATATTGATCATGTTGTCGGTTGCGGCCACGCTGGTGATTTTGGCGGATTTGATTCTCAAGGCGCTGGTTTATGACATCAGCAAGCAGTTGAGTGTTTTCGTCGGCTTGATCATCACCAACTGTATCATCCTTGGGCGGGCGGAAGCGTTTGCGATGAGCAATCCGCCGTGGCGCTCGTTTTTGGACGGTTTGGGCAACGGGTTGGGATATGCGTGGATATTGATGTCGGTCGCGTTTTGCCGTGAGTTGCTGGGATCGGGAAAACTGTTCGGATTTACCGTGCTTCCGGAAGTTTTGTATAAATGGGGTTATGAAAACAACGGGATCATGGTGCTGGCTCCTGGAGCGTTCTTGCTGTTGGGCACCATCATCTGGATACAGCGGGCAGTTTCCGGCAAGGTGGAGGATTGACAATGGAATTGTTGAGTTTGGCGGTCAAATCGATTTTCATTGAAAACATCCTTCTGGCGTATTTTCTGGGGATGTGTTCGTATCTGGCGATATCGAAGCGTATCGATACCGCTTTCGGCCTTGGTACTGCCGTCGTATTCGTCATGACGATCACGGCGCCGGCGAACTGGTTCATTTATAATTTTTTGTTGCGCGAAGGAGCGTTGTCGTGGGCCGGTCTGCCTGATGTCGATTTGAGTTTTCTGGGTTTCATCGCGTATATCGCGACCATCGCCGTCATCGTTCAGATAGTCGAGATGGCGATCGATGCGTTCAGTCAGCGGCTTTACAACGCGCTGGGTATTTTCCTGCCTTTGATCGCCGTCAACTGTGCGATTTTGGGCGCATCGCTCTTTCTGGTCGAGCGGGATTATTCCCTGGCTGAATCGACCGTATTCGGGTTTTCCAGTGGTGTCGGTTGGATGATGGCGATCGTATCGATGGCCGCGATCCGCCAAAAACTTCGCACGGCGCCGATTTTAGCTCCGTTGCGCGGTCTGGGTATCACCATGATCCTGACGGGATTGATCGCCATGGCGTTCATGTGTTTTTCCGGTATAAGTCTGTAACGTCATGGGGAAGGAGTCATAAGTTGTCATGAGCATCACGTTTCTGGTTTTAATCAGCGCCGTTCTTTTCACGGTCATTATCCTGGCACTGGTCGCCGTGCTTCTGGCGGCGGAATCGAAACTGGTTCAAAAGGGTGATGTCACGATTATGATCAATGGTGACGCATCCAGGAGTATCAAGTCCGGCAAGGGCAGCACGTTATTGAAAACGCTTGTCAATCACGGCGTGTTTTTACCGTCTGCGTGCGGCGGCGGCGGTACATGCGGAGTTTGTAGATGTCAGGTTGACAACGGCGGCGGGGATGTGCTGCCGACGGAGCGGACACACTTGACGTTGAAAGATGTCAGGAACGGCTGGAGAATTTCCTGTCAGGTCAAAGTGCGTCAGGACATGGAAATCAGGATACCTGATGAAGTTTTCAGTATCAGAAAAATTCAATGTCACGTCCGATCGAACGACAATGTAGCCAGTTTTATCAAAGAGTTGGTTTTAGAACTTCCGGAAGGTGAAGAGTTGGATTTCCGTCCGGGAGGGTATATACAAATCGATATACCCGAATACACGGATTTGTCATACAAGAGCTTTGAAATCAATGATAAGTATAGGTCCGAATGGGATACATACAATATGTGGCAATATACGGCTTCGAACGATGAGCCGGCGACACGGGCGTATTCGATGGCGAATTTTCCGGCGGAAAAGGGGATATTGAAACTGAATGTGCGTATTGCTTCGCCGCCGCCTCGGCAGCCGGATGTGCCGCCCGGTATCGGTTCGTCGTGGTTGTTCAACCTGAAACCGGGTGATCAGGTCAGTGTCAGTGGACCGTATGGTGAGTTTTTTATCAAAGAGACCGATCAGGAAATGGTATATATCGGTGGCGGAGCAGGCATGGCGCCGTTGCGGAGTCATTTGTTTCACCTGTTGAAAACGATGAAGACAGAAAGAAAAATCAGTTTCTGGTATGGCGCCCGTTCCAAGCGGGAAATATTTTATGAAGACGAGTTTTTGGAATTGGAGAAAACCTTTCCGAACTTCAAGTTTCATATCGCTTTGTCCGACCCGTTGCCGGAGGATAATTGGACCGGTTTGAAGGGCTTTATTCATCAGGTGGCGTTGGATAATTATTTGGCAAAGCATCCGGATCCTGAAGAGCTGGAGTATTATATGTGCGGGCCTCCACCGATGACGGCGGCGGTATTGCGGATGTTGGATAATTTAGGGGTGGAAAAGGATCGGATTGCCTTTGATGATTTTGGGGTTTGATCCATCGATATCGGCCGCATAAACCAATTATAAAAAGATTTGTTGAATTGAAGAAACAGCGCATAAGCGAGGTTTTTTCGACGCGATCTGAATAAAAATGTTTTTTTTGCTTGCATAAGGGTCTCGTTGTTGATATACATGCGGTTTGGGGGTGGTCTTTGAAAGTTGAATTTAAACAAATTGAAATGAAAGCCGTTATTGTCATGTAAGGAGTTATGCGTACGGCTTTTTTTAACCTTTCAACCTCAAAGGGAGGACATATCCATGAGGAAATTTCTGTTATTCTTATTAATGGCCGTGATGCTGATACCGGCAGCTCTTGGCCAGATGACGGCTACCATCGGGAGTACCGCATGTTCGCCGACGTCGTACTATATACCCTGGTATCACCTGTATGACTATGCAGAAACGCAGTACGGTATTCCGGCATCCCAGATGGCGGCGCTTGGAGCCAGCCAGGTCACGATCACGCAACTCGGTTGGTATTGTTGCGGCACCTTGCCGACGGGCAATTATTCACTGCGCGTTTACCTGTCTCAAGTGCCGAGTTCGTTCGATCTGTCGACATTGTGCTCGAATCCTATCAACAACATCGCCAACGGCACATTGGTTGCCAACAACAAGATTCTGACTGGTAGCGGAAACATTAAATCCTTGGTTCTGGACACGCCGTACACCTACACGCCCGGCAATCATTTGATTGTCACGACGTGCGATACGCTCTCAGGCTGGAGTTCATCTTTTGCTTGGGCCGGCAACTCGATGGCCGGAAACGGCATGTATCGTTATCGTGACGGAACGGTTTATGACTGCAACGCGTCGACAGCCGACAGCACCGGCTATTGTGCCGCTCAGTGGATGACGACCTGGTTCACTTACACAACCGCCGGCACGACACACGATCTGACGATGCTTGCCCCCGGTGGGACAGGCGCCGGCACGGTGTCACCTGCAGCAGGAACCTGGACGTATCCCGATAATTACAATGCTCCTATTTCCGCCACAGCCAATCATGGTTCTGAATTCGATCACTGGGAACTCGACGGTGCTCTTTACTCGACTAGTGCAAGCACGACGGTTCTGATGGATGCCAATCACACGGTTCAGGCTTTCTTCAGACCGTTCACAGCTTTGCCGCTGCCGTTCACTGAAGATTTCACCGGTGTTGCAAGCGGCCAGATTCCTGTGAACTGGGATAGAACCCATACCAACTGGGGAGCGAGCGCCTCGAACAATGCCGGCGGTCTTTCACCGGAAATGATGTTCAACTATTCACCGAGTGGGACGGATATGTTCAGGTTGATTACACCCAGGCTCGATGGCACGACGGCCAGCACCATCGTCTGCTGGTTTAAACACTATGTCAATCACTACACCACTCCTTATACGCTTCGCGTTCAGACATCGGTCGACGGTGGAGCATCCTGGCAGGATCGTTGGTCAATGCCGGGCGCTGGTGCGAGTGGTGAGGTTTGGGTCAATCTCAATGACGTCGTCGGGGATGAATTTTTACTTGCTTTTGTTTTCGATGGATACTCATGGAATATCAACTACTGGTACATCGACGATGTCTATGTCGGCCCGTC
>JBASEY010000017.1:0-198095 GCA_049652745.1 bacterium
AATCGGAAATAACCTTAAATCAAATTGTCGTGGCTGACCCTTCAACACAAAAAATCCCCGAAATATACCCCCAAAACTGGGGAAAGTTATTGGCCAAATTCTGGGGATTTTTATTGGCCGGTAACACGGGTATCAAATCGCCGTACACGCGTCCCTGAAAAATAGGTCTTTCTCTCATCGGAATGCTTTCCCTTTGCCGAGCCAACCTTGCTCTCGGCTTCGACAAGCATCAACTCATGTACCAGCCAATTCAACAGGCTATACAGCGGGTCTTCCTCCAGCACAAATCCCATTAGCATTTCTCGAAGAATTCCATTAATATCTTTTCTAGCCATCGTTCTCTCCTTTCTGAAAAGATGATCATATTTTTGGAGTTTACGATGGCTCTTTGGTAAAACCAAATTGCAAACTTATTTGTACTCTATCGAATCAGATGTTCGATGTATCTGCTTTATTCTTGCTTCTATTTTACTTTCCAGCGTTCCTTCTTCAAGCAGGAGCTAAAACGAAGAAAGCAATTTTCTTAGTTACCTTGTGTTAATTCTTCAGCTATTAGCTCTGCTTGCTTCAATACTGTTTCTGTTGCTAACAACTGCATATCCGGCGGATAACCATATCGTCTTAGTATTCTTTTAACTATTACCCTTAGTCTTGCTTTAACACTTTCCTTTATTGTCCAGTCAATCGATGCGTTTTCTTTTACCTTTTCATAAAGTACAACAGCTAGTTCTCTAAGTTTTTCCTGTTTCATAAGCTGTTTTGCGCTTTCATTATTTGCAATCGCTGTATAAAATGCGTATTCATAATCTGTAAGACCCATTTCCTGAGGCTCTTTATCCATATTATGAATTTCTTTAGATATTTCTATAAGTTTATCTATAACTTGTACAGCTGTCAGGATTTTATTGTGATATTTCTTGATAGAGCTTTCAAGCATTTCCATTAAGGTTTTGCTTTGAATTAAATTCTTCTTTGCGCGGGATTTTATTTCATCATTAAGAAGCTTTTTAAGTACCTCGATAGCTATATTTTTGTGTTCCATATTTTTAACTTCAAGAAGGAAATCTTCTGACAATATGGAAATATCCGGTTTTTTCAGCCCGGCAGCATCATAAACATCGATTACTTTTTCAGTAACAAGCGCTTTGTCAATAACTTGGCGAATAGCAGTTTCAAGTTCCTCATCAGTTTTTCCAGAGCCGGTACTGTCAAACTTAACAAGCCGTGATTTTACCGCCTGGAAAAAAGCTACCTCATCTTTAACATCCATTGCCTGTTCATGGGGTATGGCAATTGAAAAGGCTTGAGATAAAGCTGTTACTTCATCAATATATCTTTTTCTTCCGTTTTCTAGGCTCAGTATATGTTCTTCAGCCGAAAGAATGAGAGATAGTTTTCTACCTGTTTCGGCTTCAAAATATTCTTCGTAGGCAAAACCATGGTACATTTGCGATACAATTTCCAGTTTCTCCAGCATAAGTTGTACGGCTTTTTCCTGATTAACAGCCGGGTCACCTATACCACCACCGGTAGAATAAAAAGAAAGAGCCTTTTTCAAATCAGATGCTATTCCAAGATAATCAACTATCAAACCGCCTGTTTTATCTCTATACACACGATTAACACGGGCGATTGCCTGCATTAAATTATGCCCTCGCATTGGTTTGTCTATATAGAGGGTATGAAGGGAAGGCACATCAAAACCTGTAAGCCACATATCCCTTACAATGACCAGCTTTAGTTCATCCTCCGGCTCTCTCATTCGGTCTGCCAATAAACGGCGTTGATCTTTTGTCGTATGATGTTTGGATATTTCCGGCCCATCTGAAGAAGCAGAAGTCATAACGACCTTGATTACGCCTTTTTTAAAGTCATCGCTATGCCATTCCGGTTTGATTTCAATAATAGCCTTGTAAAGTTCAGCAGCAATGCGGCGGGACATGGTGACAATCATTGCCTTTCCGTCCATAACCTCCTGTCGCTGTTCAAAATGCGCCACAATATCAGCAGCAACATGTTTAATCCGATCTGCACTACCTATGAGCGCTTCTAGTTGTGTCCATTTTGCTTTGGCTTTTTGAGTATCGGACAGATCGTCTTGATAGAGTTCATCATCGAGCTCATCGACAAGTTTTTTCCCTTCTTCACTAAGAACAACTTTTGCCAGACGACTTTCGTAATAGATCCTGACGGTGGCTCCATCTTCAACTGCCTGCGAAATATCATAAACATCAACATAGTTTCCAAATACGGCAGGGGTATTAACATCAGTATTTTCAATGGGGGTGCCTGTAAAACCAAGATAGGTTGCGTGAGGTAAGGCATCACGAAGATATTTTGCAAAGCCATATACAATTTTCTTTCCAATAATATTGCCGTAATCATCTTTTGCATCCACCGTTTTGGCTTTAAAACCATATTGTGTACGGTGTGCTTCATCAGCGATAACAACAATATTTTTTCGTTCAGAAAGCGTCTCGTAAATATTGCCTTCATCGGGTTGAAATTTCTGAATGGTAGTAAAAACAATGCCGCCGGAAGCAACTTTCAACAGTTCTTTCAAATTTGCGCGATCCTCTGCTTGAACCGGTTCCTGTCTAAGTAACTGTTTTGATCCGGCAAAGGTATCAAAAAGCTGATCATCCAAATCATTCCGATCGGTAATCACGACAATTGTTGGATTATCAAGAGCCAGAACAATTTTGCCAGCATAAAATACCATCGTAAGCGACTTCCCGCTTCCCTGCGTATGCCAGACAACACCGCCTTTTCTGTCCCCAACCGGTTGAGAATCAACACCTGCAACACCATAACTTGCCGGTGATTCCATAAAAATATTTGCAGGAATGTCTTGTGCCTTTTTATTTGTATATCCCGAAGCGCGTAGCGTCGATTCAACAGCTCTGTTTACCGCATAGTATTGATGATAGGCCGCCAGTTTTTTTACGGTTTGAATAGTTATGACACCTGTTTCTTTATCTTCTTTTTTAGATTTTTCAAAAACAACAAAATGGCGAACAAGGTCTAACAGTGTTCTTTTATCGAGCATACCACAAATTAAGGTTTCCAGCTGACCTATAAGCGGAGAGGCTTCAATTTTTCCATCAGAGGTTTTCCATGCCATAAAACGAGTATAACCGGAAGAAATTGTGCCGGCTTTTGCTTCAAGGCCATCTGAAATAACTAAAAAGCCATTATAAGCAAAAAGGGATGGAATAGCCTGTTTGTAAGTCTGTAATTGTTTAAAAGCCGAATAAATAGTGGCGTTTTCATCCGCTGGGTTTTTAAGTTCGAAAACCACAAGAGGCAATCCATTGACAAATATTATTACATCAGGTCGTTTATTGACATGGTTTTCAATAACGGTGAACTGGTTTGATACTATGAAGTCATTGTTCTCAGGTTCATTAAAGTCAATTAACCAGACTAAATCACCGCGGCTGTTTCCATCTTTCTGATAGGTTACTTTTATGCCTTCTGTTAGCATCCTATGAAAGTTTTCGTTATTGGTAACCAATTCTGGCGAATTGAGACGTTCTATTTGTTTTATGGCATCTTCACGGATTTCTAGCGGAATTGAAGGGTTAATGCGAGAAACAGCGGTTTTTAACCTTTCCAGCAGTAGTACATCTTCAAAAGAAACCCGTTCGGGTGTTGCACTATCAGGAGCAATATCTGGGCCGTAGATATACTGAAAGCCATGATTTTCAAGGAGTTCAAGAGCAAAGGTTTCAATGTCGGATTCTGCGATTTTAGATTTCGTCATTGTTATCGCCTTCATCTTTCTCGATCAGTTTTTTGACCTCCTCGTCAAAATCGGAGATGTACTGTTTATTTTGTATTACCCTGGATTTGTCGTGCTCAGCCTCGGCTTTGGTTTTTGCTTCCAGAGCAGAGATTTTGCCATCAGCAGTTTTGAAAAGGACAAAGTTGGGAAATTTTTGGGGGAGGTTATTTGGGGTCATTAGGATCCTCTTTCAACCTATCGTTTGGCCATTCAGTACTGAGCTCAATTTCCTCATTAGTAACTAAGGAAAATATTCTACAAACTTTGAAAGCCATCTTCAATTCATCCGCAAATTTATTATTATCATTTTTATGGCTGGTAAAAAGCAGAAATCTATCTTTTAGGAAATGGTGATTGTCTGTATCAACATTCTGTACTGAACAGGAAAATGCCTTTATTTTTAAGCCTCGGTCTATTTCTAAAAGTTTAAGCCCTTCATAGGAGAACATAGCATTGGCTTCTTTTATTAAATCTGATCCAGTAATTGTACCTGCAAGTAAATCTATTGCAGGTTGGGATAGTTTCACTTACCTGCCTCCACTATACCGACGTCACTGTCCGCTACTGATGGTAGTCTAAAGGAAATTGATCTTGCATCGAATAGGTGAGTTAATTTTGACGGAAACTTCCTGACAGACTTTTCAAGAATATTGTTTTTATCCTCCTCCAAGGTGGAAATATAGAGAGTCTCAATATTGGATTTAGTAATTTCATCAAAAATATGATCATCGTTGTCATCCAGCGAGGAACCAATAATGACCAAGGTTCCTGAAAGGGTATTTAACTTGCTTAAACACTTTTTGAGATAGGCATTCTTTGCAATCTCATTTTTTTTGTTCTCCGACTGGAAAATACAGACAAGATCAAGCTCGTCATCGTTTAATATATCTTCTATCCGATCATATAAGGCTTTATCAGATTGGGTAATTTTCCTGATACTTTGGCCGTCTTTGTAGATATGAAAAGCTCCATGCAAAAAAAACAGATTTTGTGTAGCGCTTTCTATATCAAACACAGTGGCTTTTTCATCACCAAATAAACAGAGCTGTCTACTACCATCATCAACTTCATTTTGTAGCTTGAATTTTTTTTCTTCTTCCAATAAAGATTTTGCGACAGCTTCAATGTCTTTCTTCTTCCATCCTTTTTTATTTTTTTCCGAGTACTCACTAATTAAAGTTATAAAACGCGTTTTTTTTAACGATTTAAACTCGCTTTTAGTTGCAGAATAGTCATCCACACCCGTTATAACTAATGTTCCATGCTCACGAGCGTGTTTTATTTCTGTATAAATTTTGTTTTCTCGTGTATTCATATCTTCTTCTATAAATTTCAAAGAAGGCTCAAATGCTAATGCTATATTCTCAGAACCTTTTCCAGGATTAAACTGGAGCAGCAGCAAATAAAGAAAGGGATCGTAGTTTAAAGTGAAATAGTTGGTAAAGCTATTCAGCAGAATATAAACACCAATATTTTCTTCTGCGTATACATTTTTGATAGCAGTCTTTACAATCTTATGAGTGGCCTTCATAAAATCCATTTTGATTTTGTTACTTACGAACTTCTTAAGAAAAGTATTTTTGGGGTCAATATTGTCCGCTAATCGGCCAATGAACCGTTCAAGATCGTAACCACATTCTTTGACCAATAATTCTGCCTCTTTGTATAACCCAACATCACCCTCAATCATTTTTTGGAAAATGCTAGAATAACTTGTATTGACGCCAAGACTACGATTGAAACCATTTCCCAGTAAAAGATGGTTCTCATGTCCATGAATTCGTTTGAGAACTTCTCTATAGTCTAATAACTCGATTGTAGAACTTGATGCGTTCATGTTTTTACCCTAATTTCACCGCTCATTAACTTTGGCAAGAGGGTGTCGCGGAGTTTTTCGAGGGTGCAGATTTGGATACTATTGGCCCTGTTTTTTTTAAACATTGGATCGATCAATGAATGAAACCAGTTATGAGTTTGTTCATCAGGTATGATAAAGTCTAATTCTCTAAATGTTGATTTGCTAATTTCCTGAAAAGTAGACCCATTCCCATGGGACTTCACAAAATCCATATTAGTCTTTAACCACATAAAAACAAATTCACGAGAATAGCCTTTATTACATACTAATCCAGCATAGCCTTGATTTATTGCTACGGGTATTTCAGCGAAAGCTAATGCGCCTATAGGAGCTCTAGAGGACATTAACAAACTTCCTATAGGAAGTAGTCCTGAACAAATTTGATCAAGTCCAAGTTTTGTAATTTTTCTTTCTGTATCAAACAAAAATAATCCATTCAAATTTGTTATATCACGAGGAGATGTCCAGTGGAATTCTCCATTCCAATATTCTGGTTTTTCTGTCTTTGGCGTTGTTCCACTTACGACTGTAACCATATCCCCTAAAACACCCTCTCTCCACCCATCCGGCAATCCATCCTTACATGGCTCCACAAACCACTGCCGAAACAGCGTCTCAGCCATAGCTTCCAGCGTCTTGTTTTGGCGGTGCAGTAGGTCGATTTTGTCGTCAAGGCAGGAAAGGACACTGGCTATGGCACGTTGTTCGGGGAGTGGGGGAAGGAGAACCTCTATTTCTTTTAAGTCTCTAATTGGAAGCTGAGGTTGTGCACTCCCTGAAATGAATGTATGAATATCGTTTTGAAGCTTTCGAAATAGGTAGTAATTAAATTCAGGTAATAATTTTCTTTCATCAGGTCTGATTATTACCATTCCAGAATTTATTCTAATATTTTCAAATTTAATAGATTCATTAAAGAAACCGACATTTCCAACCGTTCCTCTTGTTGTTAATACAACGTCATTCCTTATCAATTTGCCTTTATTTAATAATTCATCTTTTTCTTTTGATATAAACTGACATTCTGAAAAATTGAAACCACTAAGACGAACATTTTTTGTACTTAAAAAAAGACAATGTCCATATTCCATAAATTCATCCTGGGAAGGATAATTTTTTCCTCGATCTCCATCAATAATTTCTAAAGGAGCATCCCCCAGCTTACACTCTCTCCACTCTTTCATATCAAGCCGCCTTTCCCGTATCAAAACAGCCTTATATACTCATCAAAAGCAAAAATCCGGTTTCTTTGGTAACCAGTGATCTCTTTTAAAATTCCTAATTCCACAAAAAGGGCGACAAGATCATTGGCTGCTTTTGAGGATAGTTCGGTAATGTTTTGAACATCACTGACACTTAAAATTGGTTTTCTGAAAAGTTGATGAAAAAGAATCAGAGCTTTTTTAGCCCGCTTTCCTGTTGAAAGAATATGTTCCTGTTCAATCCTGGACTTTAATGAAATTATTTTTCCAAGGATGTTGACCGAGTCCTCTGCTGTTTCAATAACCCCTGTCAGAAAAAATTTGAGCCATTGAGCAAGATTGTTATGGGTTCTGACAAGTGTCAGGTTGTCGTAATACAGGGCTTTATTCTTTTCAAAAAAAGCTGACAAATATAAAAGAGGTTTACCAAGAATGCCACTGGCAACCAGATACAGAGTAATAAGAAGGCGGCCAATTCTGCCGTTGCCATCCAAAAACGGGTGGATTGTTTCAAATTGATAGTGGGCAATAGCAATCCTTATAAGATGTGGTATTTTTAAATCCATATTATTCAAAAAGATATCAAAGTCTGAAAGCAGATCAGGAAGTTCTGTATGAGCAGGCGGAATAAAAACAGCATCAGATAGACTCGCGCCTCCTATCCAGTTTTGAGAAGTGCGGAACTCACCTGGGGTCTTATGTTCTCCCCTACCGCTTGAAAGTAATATCCTGTGTGTGTTTTTTATAAGCCGGTTGGATAGTGGCAGGGTTTTTAAGTCCTCAATTGCTGTATTCATGGCGTTGATATAATTAAGCACTTCTTGCCGATCATCGCGTTTTTCAGGGTTGATGTCTTTTTCATCAATTAGGACTTCTTCTATACTTGTTCGCGTCCCTTCAATCCTGCTTGAAATTACAGCCTCTTTAGAAACATGCATTTTTATAAACATATCCGTATCCGGAACGAACCTGGAAAAAGAATTGAGTTCACCCAGTTTGAAAGAGGCTTTTTCTAAAAGATCATTGATTACGGGGTCTGTCCAGAAAAATCTATGATTAATTTTTTCCGGCAGAAAATATTGGTACTGGAAACCCTTTCGATAGCTGCCGGCCTTAAAGTTTTTTATATCCATAAAATTGCCCTCAAAGTAAAATATAAAAAGCCTTGTTTTACTTTATCGCATTAAAGTAAAATAAGAAAGCTGAGAGCCTATGTCCCTTGCACGTTTTTTTCCTCCGGCAGTTTTATTTTTTTGAGGTTTTCAATAATAGCTTCATTTAGTACAGCTTCCTCTTTTAACTGAGCCTCAAACTCAGCCTTAAGGCTAGTAAATCTTTCATTAAAATCAAAGTCATCCTCCTCATCAGGAAGTCCAACATATCTGCCAGGCGTAAGCACATAATCCAACTCTCTTACCTGTTCGATACTGGCAGAACTGCAAAAACCTTTTATATCTTCATATTCTCCTTTTTCCTTTTGCCACTCATGATAGGTTGAAGCAATCTTTAAGACATCTTCATGAGAAAGTTCACGCGTTCTTCGGTTGATTAAATGTCCTTCATTGCGTGCATCAATAAACAGTATTTCATCTGTTCTATTCCGATAAACGCCATTGGCTTTATTACGAGATATAAACCACAGACAGGCTGGAATTTGGGTATTCAAAAAAAGCTTGGCGGGAAGATTGACAATACAATCCACTAACCGTGCTTCAATCAGTGCTTTGCGAATTTCACCTTCACCTGAACTTTTTGAAGTTAGTGAGCCTTTCGCCAGTACAAAACCTGCAGTACCACTTGGGCTTAAATGATAAAGGAAGTGCTGTATCCAGGCATAGTTTGCATTACCTTCCGGAGGTATTCCATATTTCCACCTACCATCTTTGCGGAGTTGGTCGCCCGACCAGTCACTGTCATTAAACGGAGGGTTGGCTATTACAAAATCAGCCTTCAGGTCTTTATGTGCATCGTTTAAGAATGAGCCTTCATTGTTCCATTTGACTTGTGAGCTATCTATGCCGCGAATGGCAAGGTTCATTTTCGCCAGCCGCCAGGTTGTCTGGTTACTCTCTTGCCCGTAAATAGATATGTCGTTTAATTTGCCTTGGTGTTCAGCCACAAACTTTTCTGATTGCACAAACATACCGCCGGAACCGCAGCATGGGTCAAAAACTCGCCCTTTATAGGGTTCAAGCATTTCTATAAGAAGTTCAACAACACTACGGGGTGTATAGAACTGTCCGCCTTTTTTACCTTCGGTAAGGGCAAATTCTCCAAGAAAATATTCAAATACATGACCGAGTATATCTGCACTACGGGCTTTTGCATCACCCAAGGCGATATTTCCTATTAAGTCAATTAATCCACCAAGGTTTGTCGGGTCTAAATTTTCACGGGCAAATACTTTTGGAAGCACATCTCTTAATGAAGGGTTGTCTTTTTCAATTGCATCCATGGCGTTATCAACGTCTTTTCCGATGGTAGGACGTTTTGCCCTTGATTGTAAATACGACCAGCGGGCAATCTCAGGAACAAAGAATACATTTTCGGCCTTGTATTCGTCTTTATCTTCCGGGTCTGCACCAACATAATCGCCTTCTCCGCTTAGTAATTTTGAATGCAAGTCCTCAAAAGCATCTGAGATATATCTCAGGAAGATTAAACCAAGAACAACATGCTTGTAATCTGCGGCATCAATATTTTTTCTAAGTTTATTAGCTGATTTAAAAAGCTGTTTCTCAATTGGTTCTTCTTTTTTAATGTCTTTTTTAGTTTTTCCCATCATTGCCTCCAATATGAGTTTTTTCTCTCCAGTTATGCCTGGAGGCACTCGATTCTAGGTACGCGGTTTTAATGATACCATATATTTGAATTTTTTCATTTCCTACTGCCTGCGCGGTGTCTAGTTGATGTGGTTGTTAATCCCTTCAGGTGGTTGTTACCGCCCATTCCTCGGAAGTTAGATCAATTGTTTCAATGGCTTGATAACAAAACTTTTGTATGCTCTGGGCCGACAAATTAACCTCAATAAAATAGCCATTTTGAAGTTGCCGACTCGCTCTGAATTTCGTTTTATCTTCGCCAACATAACGAGGAAAATTATTTGTAATTATTTCAAACTTGTCCGGCTCCAAATCGGCTACAGTATTGAGCGTTTGCTCCAAGACATCTCGCCAAGAGTTGACTTGAAATCGCTGCCCTAGAATATATAGCCCTGTCGGAATTGTCCCGGTAACGTCCTTTGGATCAGTCAGAGCAGTACCCTCCTGGCCAAAGTAACTCCATATCTCAAGTGCTTTTCTTGCCAATATGTCTGCTCTTGTCTCAATTTCGGTTTGTGTCCAAGAAGAAAGGGAAATAAAGTATTTGTTAATTTCCAGATGACTTCTGCTATATGTTTGTTTCTTAGTGGGAAAGTCATCATTCGATAGTTCAGAATTATAAGCAGTTAATGTCAAATTCCCTATTGTATGCACGTACAATTCATGCATCTCTTCCCAATCATTATCAAGGTGCTCTTTCCACCATTCCGAAAGAGTCTGAGGCATAACATGTTCAATCGTTAAGTCTTCAAAAGGAACTGCTTCTTTGTGGGCAAAATTCTCTTCGATACTCTCTAGAATGAGCTTGGTTTTTTGTTGGCGGTCTCCAGCACCATAAAACTTGGCGTCTATAAAGCGAGCGTAAAACTCGTTGTCCTTCGGATACCCTCTGCTTTGCAAAATCGTTTTGAGTCCTTCAACCATGTTGTCCTGATATTTAGCGACTAGCTGGGGATAAACTGACGGAAAAATTTTATTTAGCTGGTTTGTTGGAACATTGCATACAAATCTACGGATGAGATAATTTTCAAGAATCTTCAGAATATCGACGAAATCAGCCTTGCTAATTATGTTGTCAACATAAGCTCCGTATAGATTCAGTAACAGTGGGTAAGCTGTTGTAACTTCAATTCTTTTTAGTCTCCGAAAATACTTCTGTAAATCCATTTCGGGTTCAAATTCGGGATCGATAAACCTCTGATAATATATTGAGAACTTTTTCAGCTCCTTCAAATAATCAATGGCGTTTTCTGGCGATACTTTTTCTTTGAGGGCATAATATACGTCAGACTGTTTTATGATAGTACCGTTCCTCATCAAGAAGTGCCTGATATATTCGGTGAGTATATCGTTTAAACCTGTTTGCATTGGCTCCCATAAGTCGTTATAGATTTTATCCTGTTTCTCAACGTGAATTCGCATGAAAAAATAATTGCGAATCAGATCTGCCTGGGTCAGCGGTCTGCCCTTTGCGTTGAGGCTCTCAAAAACCAAGTATGGATTGTCGTCTGCGTCAAGCACAATGCTTACAACAGAGAAATAGCCTGTGATGATTTCCTTAAGTCTCTCGTGTTCTATATGAGTCTGTTTCAATTTCTTGTCAAAAAACTTGTAAGCCCTTGCAAGAGGTTCGTCTCTTTCAATTTGTTCTCGTTTAATGAAGTTCTTGTAAGTCTCTCTATCGACATGCGTTGGCATCAGCTTGAAAAAGTCGTCGCCTTTTTTATATGGGTTAACAAGCAGAGTATTGTTAATCTCATCAGCAAATTCCTGATTGTTATTTTCTTCAGCCTTGTCACGCAATAGAGTGAGTAGGATAAAAATAGTGGTAAGTCTTTGCTGTCCGTCAATAAGCAAATACTTTGCTACTCCCTCAGGGACAGAAACCGTAGGCATGTTTACAATTGAGCCGATGAAATGTGAACGTGGATTTTCGGCTTCACAAAGCTCAATTAGATCCCTCCACAATACGTCCCACTCCTTGTAGGTCCAGCTATAAGTTCGCTGAAATAGTGGAATTACATACTGCTTTGTCCCTTCGATAATATCTTGAAGTTTTGTTTCTTTTGCTTGCATATTTAATGTTTCCTCCACATTCTTTTATTAGCAGGTTATTGACAGTTTCACAATGAGCACCCGAGACGTAAAACGTATCTGTCCATACTTTTATTAAACATATTATAAAGTTTGCTTCGACTGAAAAGAAATGCCTTGAGATTGACACCGCGTAAAAAACTGTCTGTTTTTACTTGACCACCTCATATCTGTATCTGGAACGAACCTTGAAAAAGAATTGAGTTCGCCTAATTTGAAAGAGGCTTTTTCTAAAAGATCATTGATTACTGGGTCTGTCCAAAAAAAGTTATGATTAATTTTTTCCGTCAGAAAATATTGGTACTGGTAGCCCTTTCGATAGCTGCCGGCTTTAAAGTTTTTTATGTCCATAAAATTGTCCTCAAAGTAAAATATAAAAAAACCTTATTTTACTTTATTGCACTAAAGTAAAATAAGACAACTTGTAAATCCAGCCAATAATAACTCGTCAAGAACCCAACCAAAAACCAGTAACCCACCGAAAATCCTGTTCATCGCGCAATCTAATCCTGCCCATCTTTGTAATCTTTGTAATCGTGTTCAGACAACCTTCGATTCAGCACTTCATTAACCAGAAACTCAGTACCAGAAACCAGAAACCCAATCAAAACGTGATCACCCGATAACCCTGTTCAATATACTCCCCGATCGACGGATGACCGGACATCTCCCCTATCAACGGAATACCTGCCGCTTTGATCTCGTTGGCAACTTTCAGCTTGATCGAACACGCTCGACAAGCGCCGACAATCAGGTTCAAATCCTTTGCTTTTTGATAAAACTGCGACAGGAAATGACCAGGCTGACTCATCTCCGGAATAAGCTTGACCGCTTCACCCTCCATAACGATCAACCCTTCCCCACCCCGTTCATGCAAATCAATCGCATTCAACAACACATGAACAAAACACATCGCATCTCCACGAAACGCAAACAATACGACTTTTTCCATGCCTTTCTTCCTCCTTGTCAAAATCTTTCAATCTCTTTCGCCTATGGAAAACGATCACTTTTCGTTTAAAACATCTCAACCTTATGGTTCCAAATCATCCATCATCTTATCTGATTCGATGGCTTAACTCGACCATTAAAATTTCTCTTATTAAAACTCTTAATATCGGGCATCATTCTGAAAAACCTTCGTTTTTCGGATTTCCAACTACCCTAACGATTCAATCCAACTGTTTTTATTAGCCGATTTAAAATGGATTCAACACTTAATGAATATATCCAAGCGCCTTGAGCTTCTGCATCACTTTTTCAGGCTCCTCGAAATCACCGTCACCTGAAGGTTCATTTGCCAATACAGATTTCAAATCCTCGTATAAAAAGTCGGTACTGGATTCAGATACAGGGACTGGATTTTTTTCTGCCGGATCTTTATACAAAAAATATTGAAGTACTGGTGAATCCTCAAGATAGACCATCTTGCGGTCTCCCCGCATCACGGCCCGTCGGTAGGCTGAATAATCCTTAGAGTTACCTAAAAAACTGTACAATGTTCTGGCTGGTATTTCAGGAGCTGAATAGACGTCAATACCATCAGTCGGATAAAGCGGCGCTTTACCTAAAAGCCCCAAGACCGTACTTAAAACATCCACCTGTGAAACGTTTCCTGCCAATACTTTTGGTTTTTGCGAAGGCTCCAGGCGTGATAAAATCCATGGCACACGAATGGTTTCCTGGCTCAAATCGAATCCATGACTCAGAAAACCATGCTCCATAAACGCTTCACCATGATCGGCCATCACCATAAAAATAAAACTCCGCTCAGGATAACGCTGAACCAGTTCCCGAATGATATTGCCGACCATGCTGTCCATAAACCTGACTTCGCCTTTATACTGTGAGTGGAGAAAGGCCAGTTCTTCACCTGTTATTTGTGGAGCATCATGATCGAGGACTTCGTTCATAGTAACCGTTGCCAGGCCTTTCTGAACGTTTTGGCGCAGTAAAGTAGAGTTTTCCGGCCGTGGAAACATCTCTCGAAACAACCCCGGCGGAATGTAACGATCATGTGGGTCCATGCAATGCACATATAGAAAAAAGGGCGCATCATTCATATCAGGCAACAGTTTCATTACAGCCCTTTGAATTTGTCTTGTACTGTTCGTTCTGGCAAACAAACCGGGATCGGAATCAAAGTAATCAAAACCGCGGTCGTATTCTGCGATCGGCGAAACCAAATCATTGCTGCTGACACCAAGGGTCAGAAAACCCAATTGAGCCAACTCCTCGGTCAAAAGCCGAAACTCCTGATGAAACTGAGAAAATGGGGCACCCAACACTTTATTTCTATGAGGATACAAGCCGGTGAATATTGAATTGACGGTTGGACGAGTCCAGGAACTAGTCCCATACACCGTTTTGAAGAGATCACTGAATCGCGATAAACTGTCTAATGTCGGTGTTAAAGGCTCAGGCATCCCGTAACATCCAATGTGATCCGCTCGAAGGGTATCCGGGATGAACAACACTATATTGGGATACTCTTTTTCCCTTTCATCGGCAATAAACATCGGAGCGCCGATAAAAACCCATGGCGCGTTCTCCCTATGCCTGGGATCGTTAAAAACACATTCCATGGAAATCGTGGCTGAACCTTCCAATATTGAATGAAACTCGAAATCCTCCCATTTAAGATAGTCGATGGCTCTTCCCTTCAACCTGATCTCTTCTTGAATGACAGCCTTCCCTGCCTGCTTGGCGGTCACTTTCAAAAAGACTGGTCCAGGAGAGCGCGTCACGGCAAATGCGCTAAAGACAAATTTGCCGGGAGATAAACCTTGTACATCGATTGACCATGTTTTTTCCGGCGGGATGATTTTTCCGGGTTTGGCTAAATTATTGATATTGATTCGAAAGAAGGATTGAGTTATTTCCGATAGCGGCCGACCTTGTAGTTTTTCAAATTCATCATAAGCGCTTTCAAAAAGCGGTAGAGATTCACCAATAGGAAATAACCGCACAATTGAATTGTTTTGAAAAGATGACGGCTGACGGCAGCCCAAAACAGCCAGACTTAAAGCCAGCAGCGACAAATATCTATTTCTTTTACAAAAACCACCCATCTCGCACTGACAATATCAGGCCTGCAATTTTTTTGCCAATGCTTCATATCCTGAAATGACATCGAAAAGCTCTGCATCGATCAGTGCCTGCCTAACCTGGTTATACCCTCGGCGAAGGCTTTCCAACAATTCACCGATATTTTTATCGGCTCGTTCCATCGCAGCCAAACGGCTTTCGTTTTCAGCGGCTAATGAAAGCGCACACGCACGAAATAGGGAGATAAAAAGATATTCTCTGATCAAAGCACGCAAGGTCGATGTCCCATCCGTTATTATTTCGGGTTTAA
The DNA here is from genome assembly GCA_049652745.1 of bacterium. Classification (GTDB taxonomy): domain Bacteria; phylum CSSED10-310; class CSSED10-310; order CSSED10-310; family CSSED10-310; genus JBASEY01. The sequence continues at coordinate 15,122 of JBASEY010000017.1, forward strand.
CCCGTGTCGGCCAGGTCAATGCGTCTATTTCTTTTTGCCATTCCGAGTCGAGTGGAAGCAGTTTCCGCCAGATTGGCTCATATATGACGTTTTTTTTCGGCTGGTTGTAAAAAATAAATACCTGCTCGTATCCGTGCTTGAGTCTGTGATTTTCTACCTCAAAATAAATTTCGCCGACAAGCGAAGTCACTTCCTGAATGGAAAAAGGAACAGGAAAATCACCGATAGATGTAAACCCCGCATCGCTTAAATTGTTCCGTACACGCTCACCCACCGTCCAGATAAAAGGTCTGCCACCCAGTAGTTGTAGTTTTTCAACGACGTGCTCGGCAATCACCTCATTGAATCGCCCTACCAACCCTTGATCCGATCCGAAGACAATGATGCCGATGTTTTCACGATCTCTTTTTGTATCGTTCTGTTCAGGTTCATCGATCAGACCAAAATCTCCAAGCACAGCTTTAAGACCCAATAAAATCGTCCGATAATAAATGTCCTGAGACTTTCCGGCTCTTTCATATTGACCAATGCTCAACGCCGCCAGAGCTTTCATTGTCCGCACGACAGAGCGCAGCTCTTCGGCTATTTTGATCTGTCTTCGCAACCCTGTTATTGTATCACTCATTGACAGCCTGGATTTGTATCACACTCGATTTATAACAATTCATCCGCCGGAAAACCCAATGGTTTGGAAATCAATCGATCGGTATCGCCTTCAGCGCCCGATAAATTGTCATCTGTATCAAACGTTATCGATTGAATCGCTTCACGCGCTATTTCAATCAAAGTTTTTCTGTCTTTTTCCGTCAAATCGAAATCATCCGTAAAAATTTTCATAATTGCCGGTGGAATTTTTTGTGCTGCTTTTCGAACCAGTTCTTCTGCTTCCGCCATACGCTCCAATGGCACGGCATCAAATAATTTTGCTGTTAGAGCGACAAGAATCAAAATTTGTTCCGGAACGGCAACCGGTGAGTTTTCAGCTTGTTTCAGGCATTCACGGATACGCTTTCCATGCTCGATGACATGCCAGGTTTTTTCGTCCAATCTGGCGCCGAATCGAGCGAAAGTTTCGAGTTCTTCGAACTGTGCATAAGCCAGCTTGAGGTCTCCCGTAACCTCACGATAAGACGCTTTCTGAGCCTTGCCTCCGACACGCGAAACCGACTTGTTGACATCGACGGCCGGCAAGACGCCGAGTTCGAAAAGAGTCGGAGAAAGCACAATTTGCCCATCGGTGATCGAGATCAGATTGGTGGGTATGTATCCGGAAATATCCTGTGCTTCCGTTTCGACGATCGGCAATGCCGTCAAAGAGCCACCCCCTTTATCGTCGTTCAAATGCGTGGCACGCTCCAATAGACGCGAATGGATATAAAAAATATCACCTGGAAAAGCTTCTCGACCGGGTGAACGCCGAAGCAGCAGCGACAATTCACGATAAGCGCGGGCATGCTGCGTCAAATCATCATAAACAATTAGAACATCCCGCCCGTTTTCCATAAAATATTCCGCGATGGATGTCGCTGCATAAGGTGCAATATAGGACAGCCCCGGCGGGTCGTTTCCCTCCGTCACAACCACCACCGTATATCTCATAACATCGTTTTCACGCAGAACCGAGACGACTTTGGCAACAGAGGCCGCTCGTTGACCTATAGCACAATATACACACAGCATGTTTTGGTTTTTCTGGTTCAAGATAGTATCGATGGCCACCGTGCTTTTACCCGTTTGACGATCGCCTATTATCAATTCACGCTGACCCCGCCCTATAGGAATCAATGCATCGACCACTTTCAATCCGGTCTGTAGCGGTTCGACGACTGGAGCTCTGTCCATAATCGATGGAGCCGGCCGCTCAACAGGATAACGTTTATTTGCTATTACCGGGCCTCGGCCATCGACAGGATTGCCCAAAGGATCGATGATCCGTCCCAGCAATTGATTCCCGACCGGCACATCCATGACCCGTCCCGTCCGCTCCACAAAATCACCGGCGGAAAGCTTTTGATAATCACCCAACAAAACCACGCCGGTTTTTTCTTGATCCAAATCGAATGCAATTCCATAGATATTTCCTGGAAAGGAAACGAGTTCTTCGAAACCTACTCCCGGCAGACCGGATACATGGGCAATACCTGTCGACAGGTGTGTGATTCTGCCTATTTCCCGCATGCCTAATCGGTTGACATACTGTTCACGCATCGATTGAAGCCCGGATAATGCTCTATTGAAGACATCCTGCAAAGAATCAAATTTTAGTTTTGCATCCATTGGTCAGCCGCCCTTTATCGGTCAATATCCTTCGTGATTCGAAAATGATCTTCCTGGGACGCAGTCTTGAGCAGCTCATTCAAACCGCTCTGAAAATCATTCAGATATTCCGATATGCTCCAACCAATTTTTCGACTATTGATGATCAGCTCAATTCCTGCGATGACGTTGGGATTATATTCAAATTTCACCGGCACATCAGTAGAATGAATATCGCGAATCGCCTGCTGAATTCTCTCTTTTTGCTCAGTTTTCAATTCAAAGCCGGATTGTATTAAAACCGGCCCCGATCGGTCAGCCAGCAGATCTGATACTTCAGTTTTAAGCTGGTCATCCATTTGAGCCAATTTTTGTATAAATGCATATGATATTTGTTCTTCTAAATCTGCGGAAGCCAGGTCTTTCAATGTCTTACGAGCAATCGCGAACACCTCGGTTTGAACACGTTCCTGCATCGATTTATTGAGATCGTCGATTTCATTTTTGATTGTATCGCGGCGGGTGGTGAAAAAATCATCGGCGACCTTTTTGGCTTCGTGGAGCAGCTTCCAGCGTTCGTTCCTGATCTCTTCTTCGACTTCTTTGAACATGGCCGATCGATGTCGATCAAATTCCAGATTCTTCTGTTCGTACGTTTCACGTTCCCTTATCGCTTCGTCTTTTTGCTTTTCAGCCTGTTCAATCTTTTCTGCTATTCGATGTTCGCGTTCATCGATTGCATTGATAATGGGTCCGTAAAGAAATCGCTTAAGAAGCCAAACCAGTATCAGAAAATTGACGATCTGCGCCGCCACTGTAAACCAATCAAACGGCATAAGCGTCACATTCCTTTCGAGATTTCAACGGCATAATTCCAGAATGGATTGACGAAGATCAGGATCATGGAAATGACAAAACAGTATATTGCCATGGATTCCACCATCGCCAACCCAACGAATAGTGTTCGAGTGATCGGGCCGGAGGCATCAGGTTGTTGAGCAATCGATTTCATAGCCGCTTCCACTGCTTTGCCCTGTGAAAGAGCCGGAAAGATCGTTCCTATCATCGAAGTCAGCCCGGCTAGAGCGATAGATGCAACCGCAACAATCGACAAGACATCCATTAACTCTCTCTCCTTTCCTAACCAGTATGGTTTTCCGATATTATTTCATTATTTATTTCGGCGCTTTGAGAACGAACGGCAGCCGCCATATAAACCGCCGCCAGAATACTGAAAATATAAGCCTGAACAACGCCGGTCAAAAGCTCCAGCAATGACATGACAATTGGAAAAACAAACGGCGTTATGGACAGTAAAATACCTATGATCATCGCACCACTCATCACGTTTCCAAACAATCGAACGGCTAAAGCGAAGGTGCGTGTTATTTCAGTGATGATATGAAAAGGCAGCATGACAAACGATGGTTCCATATAGGTTTTTAGATAACCAAGAATACCTCGATCTCTGATTCCGAACAAAGGCACAGCGATAAAAACACATAAAGCAAGCGCCGCGGTAGTCGATAACGAGCCCGTTGGAGCCTCATAACCGGGAATGATCGACAAAAAACTCGACAGCGCAATAAACAAAAACAACGTTCCAAGAAAAGCGATATATCTATTCGGATGAGGTATACCAATTTCCTCGATTTGGTTTCTTTGTGCAATTACGATAATCTCCAGCATATTCTGCCAACGTGAACGGGATTCTTTTCCTGCAAGCCTTGCTGTAATGAGCTTCGATCCAACAGCCATGACAAGCATCACTATCCACATGTAAACAATAGTGGCATTGATTTTGACAAAGCCGTACTGCCATAAAACGATTTGATCAGGACTCAAGTGCATTGTCAGCCCCCAAAACAGAAGAAACCCCGGATTTTTCTTTATCCCAGGGTATGCGTGTTATGATTATCCGTCCTAAAATCAATCCTGCCAATAATAAAAGTAGTCTGCTCAAGCCAAGGTTTGCAAAAAGTCGAAAGATGATTATCAGGATACCCAGACGAATGATAAAACTTCCGAAAATCCAGACATTGGGTTTTTTGGAGAAAACCGCTTTTCGGACGGTAAAACGTAGACCGCCAAAATAAAACAAGCCTGAAGCAACTCCTGAAACAAGGACAAAAGCGATTTGAAGCACGTTATTCATCTCTTTTTTTCTCCTCGTCGTTCATCGCTTTGTTTTCTTTTTTAACCCAAGTCCAAGCGTTGAAACATCCGATTACCAGGCCGGTCGCCAATAGAGCCAGTGTCCATGAATGTTTCGATGATACATTTTTATCAAGCCACAGCCCCAAGGCTACACCAAGCAATGTCGGAGTCGCCACCGACCAACCGACCAAACCCATCATGCCCAAACCCAGCCATACTTTGGGTTCAGAACGGCGACGGGCGTTCAGTTTGCGTGCAACTTTAGCATCTATGGTTTTGCCCAATATGTCGCGCTCCTCAGCCAGTCTGTCAGTATAACTCTTTTTCATGATAAAACCCTGCCAGACGACTGATCAAACCGATTTCCACTTTATCCATCAAAGATCGAATATTCATTTCCCGCTGATCTTGTCGAACAAACTGAAGTTGCATCTTCGCTCGTAATTGATCCAATTGAGTACCGACAACGGCATTTCGTACAGAAACCATGACTTCCGCACCGGTCTTCATTAAAATACCCTCGTCAACAAGGCAATACATCTCGCTCTCATCTGCCAACTGATAAACCAATATGCCGGGAACGAGCGACGCGACGAAATCAAGCCGCTGCGGCAGCAGTCCGATCGATCCTTCACGTGTTTCGGCGACGATGCGAACGACATCGGTTTCCTCGGCAACGATTCGATAAGGTTGCAAAATTTTAAGTTGCATCCTCGTTATCACCAGTTGCAGCCTCCGGATTCGATAACAACGTGTTCACAAGCGTCATTTCCGTATATCTGCTTCATCGATCGATCCAATCATATAAAGAGCGCTCTCAGGGTAATCTTTGAACTCATCCCGCAAAATCCGTTCACAGTCATCCAATGCATCTTTCAATCTGACATATTTACCCTTGAGGCCTGAAAATTGTTCAGTCGTGAAAAAGGGCTGAGTAAGGTATCGTTCCAGTCTTCTGGCGCGCGCCACAATATCTCTGTCTTCCTTGGAAAGCTGCTCGATGCCCAGCATTGCGATAATATCTTTCAGTTCAGCATATTGCGCGAGCGTTCGGCGGATTTCTCTAGCCAGTTCGTAATGCCTTTTGCCGACGATTCCCGGAGTCGCCATTTTTGAATTGGATTGCAGTGGATCGATCGCCGGATATAAGCCTTCGCTGGCTCTTTTTCGAGAAAGCACAATAGAGGTTGAAATGTGTGAAAAGGTATGGACGGCAGCAGGATCGGTAAAATCATCCGCTGGAACATACACAGCTTGAATGGAGGTTATCGCGCCGGTATCGGTATTGGCGATGCGCTCTTCAAGGCCGGCTAATTCGGTGCTTATGGTGGGTTGATAACCTAAGCGAGAAGGCATATAGCCCATCAATCCGGAAATCTCCATGCCGGCCTGAATAAACCTATAGATATTATCGACCAATAAAAGCACATCACGGTGTTCTCTATCACGGAAATATTCCGCCATCGTCAACGCGGCATGCCCAACCCGGAAGCGACAACCCGGCAATTCGTTCATTTGACCGAAAACCATCACCATATTCGGCATGACACCCGCGTCTTTCATGCTTCGATACAGTTCTTCTCCTTCACGGCAGCGTTCACCGATACCACAAAAAATACTGACACCCCGCTGTTCACCAACCACGTTGTGTATCATTTCAGTCAATAAAACTGTTTTGCCGACACCCGCTCCACCAAAGAGACCGGCTTTACCTCCGCGTTCTAACGGAGCCAGCAGATCGATGACCTTGATTCCGGTATGAAAAACTTCCGATCGGGTCGACCGCCTGTCCAACGGAGGCGGAGCTCGATGCACAGAACGCCATTGAACATCGGACAACTCACCTCCATCATCGATGGTGTTACCGAATACATCGAACATGCGTCCGATAACACCGTTGCCGACTGGCGCCATAAGCGGGTAGCCGGTGTTTTCAACAATAGCTCCCCGCGCAAGCCCCTGGGTGGGTGTCAATGCGATTGCACGCACATGTTCTTTATCGATCTGAGCCTGAACTTCCAGCAAAATTTCTCTGTCGGCGCCGGCGCGCATAATCGAGAACACAGGGGGTATCAGCTTTTCGAACCTGACATCGACCACACTGCCTCGCACAGCCGACACCTGCCCCTTGCTGAAGTTGTTTTTCTCTGTTTTCATTATTTTTTAACGCTACTCAGTTTTCCCGTCAAAATTTTATCGCCAGGCCCTGCCGCCATCTTTAATCAATCCGGCTCTTCAAGCAGGGAATATACTATAGCACACACAGCTTGCCTACTAAAGTAAATTCTGATTCGATTGCGCTTTATACAAGGAAAAAAATTATTCTAACCCCGCCGACGTTTCTGATTGCCCGGTATCACCCTTTGCACAGATTTTTATCCAATCCAGTTGTGCTTCCGCTTTTGAACCCGTATATTGACTGTTACAAGATATGCCGATGTTGATTTTTTTAGGTATGTAACCAAACGCTTTTTCAAAATCTTCGGCGAGATTTCGCTCCTCCTCTAAAAAGGTTTTACCGTCCGCATCCTCTTTGTTTCGAAGGCTGATCCATTTTACGGTAACGACACCCATTCCATATTTGGCTGTGCCTTCTTCCCCGACCGGTGTTTCCGTTTCCCAACGATAAGCCAAGCTTTTTTGACGCAGCCGCGACCCTTCACTGATATAAATACCGATGGCCTGATCATCTTTTTTTGGCTCCTTTCCATCGGCTTCCGTCGGGAAGACCGTTACCCGCCAACGCCATTTCAACAACGGTGTTTCAGTCAAATCGATGTTGTCCAAATCAACCGCAAATGTAGCTGTGGCATTGTCAGCTCTCATACCCAACCAAGACTCTGTTCCATCCTCGGATTTTTCAATAAAAAATTCCGCCGCTTTTGTTCCAGGTTTACCCTTGACTTCCCATCCTTTCGGTAAGGAGTCAAAATCCTCCGACCATTCCTTCAAATTTGAGCCGGAACAGACAAAATTTACACACAATCCGCTCATCAGGCATACCGCCAAAAGAAAACGAAACCAAAAATCAAACAGACCCGCCGCAATCATTCTATTTGTCCTCCTTTACAGATTTAAGATGCTTAACCATCAATAAATTACAATATCCGATACGGTTACCGCCTTTTATCATATGCATACCGAGCTTTCATAGAATTGAATCGAAATACTATTCCGATGGAGTCTCAACCTGATTCACACTTTCCCTGGGCCATGCATTGATTATTGCCTGAACCAGCGTAGCGAGCGGAATGGCAAAAAACAGGCCCCAAAAACCCCACAGGCCGCCGAAGGTCAAAACAGCGACAACGATGGCGATAGGATGCAGGTTGACCACTCCTGACAATAGCAAAGGCGCAAGGAGATTCCCATCGATTATCTGTATAATGGCATACGCCACCATGATTTTCAGCGTTCCAAAACTCCATCCCCATTGATACAAGCCGGCAATGGCAATAGGAAATGCAACGACGGTAACACCGATATAGGGAAATAAAACAGACAAAGCCGATAACAGGCTCATCAAAAACGAGAATTCCAATCCCAGTGCAAGAAAGGTCACGTAACAGACGACCCACATGATTAGAATCTCGAGGAATTTACCACGGACATAGTTCGCTACCTGGCGGTTGACCTCACGGAATATACCCTCCGACAATTGCCGCTCTTTGGGAATGAATCCGGCCAGATAATTCAAAATGAGCTGTTTGTCCTTGAGAAAGAAAAACACCATAAACGGGACCAGGATTAAGTAAACAACTGAAGATACGAGTCCTCGAAGGGAGGCTGTAACGAATGTCAGAAGTTTTTGGCCCAAACCGAAAAGCTCGGATTGGAGAGACATGATGAAATCCTTGATCTGCTCCACGGAAATATATTCAGGAAACCGCTCCGGCAGCCTTTTCAACTGCTGCTGAATAAATGCAATCATCGACGGCAACTCATTCAACATGACGGCAACCTGCTGAGCCAGCAGCGGGATAGCAACAAAGCTGATAATTACAAGCGATGCAATAAAAGTAAGGAAGACTATAGTGACTGCGACCTGCCTGGGAAGCCGGATTTTTTCCAGAACATTCACAAGACCTTCCAGAAGATATGCAACAACCACACTGGCCAGAACGGGCGCCAGAATCGATCCGAAAAAGTAGAGTATCAACGCACTGATTGCCAATATGGATATAAGTATGACAATCTGTGGATTTGAGACGTGCCGCCTTAACCAATCATGCAAAATATTCATTTACACACACCATCTGCAAACAGGCCGATATCGATCAAAAAACTGCTTCTTTCACATTGATCCGGGTACAGCCGATTCAATCGCCCTGAGGATAAGTATTTTCACGGCATGCGTCAAGATTGTCAGCTACGAATAAAATGGTGAAAAGTGATTTTCAAACACTTCAGAATACCCATCGAATCATCTTTTTAATCCAATTCGATTTCATCCGGTTCATCATCCAGCTTTCAGACACCCGTTTTGTCAAGAAGGACATACTGGGAAACGAATGCTGCAGAAACATGATGTCGGTAATTCTCAATTTTTTCTGTATAGCCATTCCCCATTCGTTGATCATTTCACCTGACCCTTCACCGATCACCTGGGCTCCTAAAATTTTTCCGAATTTGGAAATGAAGGCTTTGACATAACCTGATTCTATTCCCTCGGCAATCGCCGCACCATAGTCATCGTAGCGGGCAACGACTTCTTCGAATTTCACTTTATCACGCTCTAATTCTTTACGGGATTTCCCGACAGCAGACACCTGAGGTTCCGTAAAAACAGTCCAGGGAACGACGTATTTTTTGAAATTTCTTCTGAACGGTTTTGGAAGCATACTGTTTATCAGGGCCAACATTCCTTGGTGCATGGCTGCATGGGACAGAAGGAAATGGCCGTTGCAGTCCCCGGCGGCATAGATATGGGGTTGAGACGTCTGAAGATGATCATTTACCGTGATACCTTTTGGAGTATAAGCTATTTGCGCCGCTTCGAGATTCAGTTCATCCAACACGATTTTCCGCCCGGCAGCAACCAGGAGCTTCTCACCTTTCAGCGATTCTCCCTTGTCAGTCGTTACAACTATCATTCCGTTTTCCTTGGCAACACCGCTGATCTTTCGGCCGTTGAACACTTGTATTCCTTCGGATTCGAAAACTTTCTGGATAAAATCTCCGAGTTCCCTGTCCCCCATCGGTAACAAATGATCGTCCATATGTACCATGGAGATTTTTGAACCCAGCCGGGAAAATGCCTGCGCCATTTCACTGCCTATCGCGCCGCCGCCAATGATAACCATGCTCTCCGGGACTTTATCGAGAGAGAATAAGTTTTCATTTGTCAACACGTCGACCGTTTCGATACCAGGTATCGGCGGGACAGCGGGCCGTGTTCCCGTGCAGATGAAAATTTTCTTGGCGGTGATTTTTTTATCGCCGACATTGACCGTATTGCTGTCGACAAAACGCGCCGGACCCTGTTCCAAAACCAAATCGACTTTTTTGAACATAGCCGTTGTTTTAGTGTCGTTGATATATATCAGCTTGCTTTGTATCCGATTGAAAACCTTTCCGACATCGGGTTCAGGGCAATCCCCCAGCGCCATATTTCCCATTCTTTTGGTGTAATGACGCATTTCTGCTGTTTTAAGTAACGCTTTACTGGGAATGCAGCCTACATTCATACATTCACCGCCGATCTTGTTCTTTTCAACGGCACAAACTTTCAAACCCATCTCAGAACCCATGGCCGCCACAGCCATACCGGCCGGCCCCAAACCGATCACCAGCAAGTCATAGTCCCATCGCGCCATTCAAACACCTCCAGTCTGTTAAAACTTATTTATTGATAATAATTCATTAATTTTAAATTGCCAAAAATACATACCGGCTTTCCTATAAAGGGGACGCTGCCCTTTGAGACGAAAAATGCCGATGTTCGTTACAACTTGAAGCTAAAAATTTGATGGTCGGCGAAAGGCGTTAACCCGGCTTATACATAAATCATCAAATTGAGTTTTTATCTTTTCGCTCCAGAATGGCATAACCCGCATCACGGTATGCCGATTGATAGTTGTCGACAACAAATTTTTTCAACTCAGGGAAGTCCGAAGATGTATCTTTGCCGCTGACTCGAGGCCGGTCCGTCTCGACTTCGATCATAAAACGCGGCGGTTTTTGATACAGCGATTGGATAAACTCTTCTCGCAATCTCTGAATAAACGGGTGGGACACATGATGAAAGAAATGGTAGTCATACATAAACCGAGTCGCTAAAGGCACCTTGGCTTCAAGCATGCCATGAACGGCGCCGCCAGTCCAATCAAGCGGCTGAACGGTATCTCCAGGCTTGGCATGCAAAGCCAGCCACAAAGCGATTTGATCAACACGCTTTAACACGGGCGATGCTTGATAAATTTTTCCACTTCGATAATTCATCAAAGTGATTATCTCGTTCGGCAGATTCAACTGCATCGAAAAAGCCAAGAAGATGATTACCGCGACCCAAGCATTTTTCCATTTTGCCAACCGTTGGAACATTTTAGATTCTTTTTCATTTAATCCGTCGAAATCGTTTGGATGCTGTTGCTCAGAATCAGCAAATGCCAAAACTGCAGTCGGAATCATAAAATAGATCATAGGCATGTAATGGTAGGGCCAGAATTTCCCTGCTAAAGCAGGATATAAAATGCCGTAGAGAATTGCGCAGTAAAAAATCATTCTTGACACCAATCGCTTACGACCAGCGAATCTATGAAAATATGACGAATTGAACCATCCAAAAAGGCCTGCCAATACTAGATAACCAAGACCGGAAAATTTTAATAGTGAATCGAAAAAATAACCGATTCGCTGCCAGCCGATTAAAACTCTTTGAGTTCCGGTAATTTTACTGTACAGCGGAATGTAAACAAAGGTGAATTCGAGAAAACCTTTCCAAGCACCGGTTCTGATTAACCAGATCACTATCGGTGTCCAGACCGTAACTATTCCGGCAAGCATAATCAAACCAGTGTTCAGCCCGTCTGTCAGTTTGTCGACGCGCTGTTTTGTTTGCCCTGTCCGTTGCCTATCCGGTTCTTCATAGTTTATTCGACGATACCGCATATTCCACAGAGCATAAAGCGCAACCGGTGCAGTAATGAGCAAATGCGGTTTTATCGTTGACGCCAGTCCGAAAAATATACCGGTGATCAAAAAGTGCCAATACCTGGATCGAACTCGTCCAAAGTGGGGTATCAGCATAAATGCAACAGCTATCGGTATAATTCCTAAATAATCTCTTTGCAGAATCATAGGCCCGCCGCCGGACAGATATACCAGTCCAAACAAAACTGATCCTGACCAAGCAGATATCCATCCAAACTGTCTTATTGTCATATACATACATAACATTAGCATAAGTAAAGACAGAGCATTCGCCGTTAAAAAGACAGTATCGGAAAAGCCCAATAATGAACCGATAATGTAATGGAATAAATAGGTTCCAGGAAAATTGGTATCAAAAAAATCGCGATAAGGAACTGCTTGGTATTCGACCATCATGAAGGCAGCATATTGAAGCAGCGGCGTATCGTGTTCCAATCGCCAATTCAAGCTGTCAATTAATTTCAAGATGAACAGCAGAGACAAAAGCGCCAATATCAGAATTATAATCGTATTGCCAAAAAAGCTTAATGATACTCGTGGCTTGGCAGGGGATCTCATTAAAAATTCCAGTTACTCCCGGTCAATTACCAGCCGCGTTCCTGCAACCTTTCGTTCTCCGACAGTTGACTGATTTCTATTCCTTCCATGGCATCACCCAAGCCGGATGAGACTTTTAGCAAAACATCCGGTTCACGATAGTAGGCTACAGCCTGGACAATCGCTTTGGCCATGCGGGCAGGATTTGCTGATTTAAAAATTCCTGAGCCGACAAAAACGGTTTGTGCTCCCAACTGCATCATCAAAGACGCATCGGCCGGCGTCGCGATGCCGCCGGCGGCGAAGTTCGGCACGGGAAGAGTACCCAGCTTTGCCGTTTTCAAAACCAGCTCATAAGGAGCTTGCAAATCTTTGGCAACCGCCATCAATTCATCTTTCGACAAGACTGAAATATGTCGAATGGTGCTCATCACACTTCGCATGTGGCGAACGGCTTCCACCACGTTACCGGTACCCGCCTCCCCCTTCGTTCTCATCATCGCAGCGCCTTCGCCGATACGTCTCAATGCTTCGCCAAGGTTTCGGCATCCACATACGAACGGCACGGTAAACGCATGTTTATCGATATGATTGTCTTCATCGGCCGGCGTCAACACTTCGCTTTCATCGATGAAATCGACGCCGAGGGCTTGAAGGATTTGAGCTTCCGCAAAGTGACCTATGCGGCACTTGGCCATGACCGGAATCGAAACGGTATCTTTAATTTTTTGAATGATAATCGGATCTGTCATACGTGATATGCCGCCGGCTTTCCGAATATCCGACGGGATGCGTTCCAACGCCATGACAGCGACAGCGCCGGCATCTTCAGCAATCTTCGCTTGTTCTGCATTGGTGACGTCCATAATGACGCCGCCTTTTAACTTTTCAGCAAATTTTACTTTTGCTTCAAATGAATTTTTGCTTGTGACCATTTAAACACCTCTTTTTTTGTTCATAAAATTGAACCGATTTTTATATATTTCAGGCTTCCCAAAATGTCAAACAGGTTAATGGCGCCTCTTCAAGATGGCGCGCTTCAAAAGCACTGATTTCGCCGATCGAACAAATAATCTTTGGGTCAAATAACCTACTTGCCCAGTGAATTCCGAATATTGAACCCCAAAAGCATTCTTGTTATAGTCCGCATGTGATGAAACTCGCCCTGCTGGATCAATCTTTTCATTGGCCGCCGACCGGCGGGTCCTGGGTTGATCTTCGTGAAACAGCCATCCGGCTTCAAGCACACGGCATTACACCCAAAATATTCACTCCTGAACGCAAATGCGAACAAATCCCAGCCGGCAGATTGAATGCCGACCCGGGGATTCCTGTGGAAACTATTCCGATCCGCCCGACACAATTCAACTTTTATTCGCTGCCCCGCATCCTGGAACAAAGAGTTCGAGCCTGGAAACCCGATGCGATCATGATTGGCGACACCTTTTACTTGGGTCCGCACCTTATCAGACGATTTCCGGATATTCCGGTCTTTCTTCGGATGTACGCCCATGAATTGGCCTGCTTGAACTATATGAGCCTTTGTAGAGTGGATACGTTCAAATGGGAAGCGCAGAATCCACATGCATCCATCTGCGGCGGCAGCTTGATGAAAACACCGTTCATGTGCTGGAAATGCGGATTGCGCCGCTTGGGCGGAACCCTGATAGGCCCAAGGCTGAATCCTGTAGCGACGGAATACTGGACAGCTCTTGCGTGGACACCCTGGTATGCTCGCGTTGTCAGGCAGTCTCTGAACTCTTTGAAAGGAATTATCGTCTACAACCCTTTTATTAAAGATCTCTTGAAATCTATAGATAGTCCGATATATGTCGTTCCAGGTGGGATAGATTCATCACGCTTTTCACCACGGTGCGAACCGAAAACTTCTGGCCCGATACGCATTTTGTTCCCTGGTCGCCTGGATGACCCCAGGAAAGGATACCGTTCATTCCGAGATTGTATTCAAATTTTGAAAAACCGAGGTTTCACTTTCGAAGCACTTGTCACGGATTCCCGTGTAACCGGTTCAGACGACCTGGTTCACAGCACCGGCTGGGTTCCGTGGGAAAATCTGCCGGCATTGTACCAATCGGTCGATATCGTCGTCTGCCCCTCGATCTGGCCGGAACCGTTCGGCATCACCGCTTTGGAAGCAATGGCATCCGGTCTTCCAGTCGTAGCATCGTGTATCGGAGGGTTTCAGTATACCGTTGTTGACGGAAAAACCGGTTTGCATTTCAGTCCAGGCAACGCTCAGGAAATGGCCGATCGCCTTGAAACACTGATACGAGATGCCGATCTGCGTCAACGTCTGGGAATTGCAGGTCGAGAACGCGTCCTGGCCCATTTTGATTGGGATATCATTGTCGCTCGTTACACTTCCAGAATTTTTAAAGGTGAACTGTCCATTGATACCAACCCCTGGATAACGGACCAGTGATGAGGTTGAATGCAGTGAATGTCGACACGACACATTTCGGCAATTATTACGATAAATATCGTTCTAAAAATCCGCTAACACGATATTTGACAAACGGGTTTTTGAAAAGCTGGAGTGAACTCATATCTATCGTTCTGGAGCGAGGACACCCAAACGCTCTTCTCGAAACGGGCTGCGGAGATGGATATCTGCTGGATTTTACACAAAGCAGGCTGAAACCTTCTGTCATCGCAGTAGGTTTAGAACCCGGCTTGCTGGAAATCAATAAAAAGAATGATATGCCAGACACATTTTTTAAAATCAGCGGTTCTATTTACGACTTGCCGTTCCATGACCACGCTTTTGACATTGTGACGGTGCCCGAGGTTTTCGAACATCTCGACGATCCTGAACGAGCGCTTAAAGAAGTGACAAGAGTCGCGTCTCGTTACATCCTTGCCAGTGTTCCATGGGAACCGATTTGGCGGGTGATGAATATGGCGCGAGGTAAATATTGGAAGGAGTGGGGGAATACCCCCGGCCATCTTCAACATTTCTCGAGACGAAAGTTTATCTCATTCATGCAGCAGGCTGTCGATATAGCGGCCATCCGAACACCGTTCCCTTGGACAATGATTTTGGGCGCCATTCGCAAACACTGATTCACCCGCTCTTCAGTGCAAAAGACAATCGGCGTCGGTCATGGGTTATGTTAAAGGATATTTTTTATTTTTCCTTGTCTGAATCAGAGTCGTTTTCGTCTTTCAGACTTTTCCGGAAATTTCGAATACCTTCGCCAATTCCTTTACCAAGTTCCGGCAGCTTTCGTGCGCCAAACAGAACGGCTACTATTAAAAGAATTACTAGAATTTCCGTCGTTCCAATTCCCATAAACGAAAGCATACGCCTATAAATTTTAATTCGCAAGAGATCAATTTTCTCCTTTATCTAAAAAGATTGCCAAGCAATTCTTTTTAGACACATAACAATTCGTCCGGCTTTTCGATTGCGAAAACATCCTTTTCTATAAAATAATTCAAGTCTCACCGAGGATGAATCATCAATTGATCAAAAAGTGAGCTGTTTTGGCGTAGTAAAATTTGATTTCCATTTACCGGTTTGCCATTATTGGGATGCGAATTGTCGGAAACAAGGTGGATTGTGAATCATGAAAACAAGTCATTCCTTATCAATGGTTTTTCCCGCATATAATGAACAGGACAATCTGGATCGTCTTGTCAGAGATGCCGATGCCGTCGGTATCAAGATCTTTGGTGACGACTATGAAATCATTGTCGTCGATGACGGTTCGAAAGATAACACACCGACCGTTTTAAAAAATTTACAAAAAGAGTTTCCAAAGTTGGTTGTCTATACACATTCTCCCAATAAAGGCTATACGGCGGCGCTTCGAACCGGTTTTACCAATGCCAAGAAGAGCTTGATCTTCTTTTCCGACTCCGATAATCAATTCGATCTCAACGAGATTCCCCTATTGTTGAACCATATCGATACTCATGACATTGTCGTCGGTTATCGTAATCCCAGGGTCGATCCCTGGTTCCGCCTGTTCGTATCACGCTGCTTCAACATTTTTTCTCATGCCGTCTTCAAATTTCCCGTCCGTGATATTGACTGTGCATTCAAACTTTTTAGGCGGGAGGTGTTTGATAAAATCACCATCACGTCTGAAAATTTCATGGTCGATACCGAAATCATGGCAAAAGCGGTTTTTTACCAAATGCGGATCACCGAGGTTGGGGTGACCCATTTGCCGCGTCGGGCGGGTCAAACGACCGTAAGGCCGAGTGATGTCTTCAAGACACTTCGCGGCATGTGGATGTTGCGTAAACAACTTCAGGACATGAAAAAAGCCGCGAGGTAGGCTAAAAAAAAAGCTTGACAGATTCACTTCTGTGAAATATATGTATGCTTGGAGCTGTGAAATTTGTAACAGCGTGATATTGATCACAGAACATGTGCGACGGATGGGAAAAGGACATCAAAAGTGTTTCCACCTAAAACAATAGAAAGATTCTCGCTTTATAGAAGACTCGCCGCTGATCTGCAGCGGCAAAAAACACCCTATATCTTCTCTCATCAACTCGCCGCTCTTGCACAGTCCACCCCGGCACAGGTCAGACGCGACCTCATGAATGCCGGCATTACCGGCTCTTCATCCAAAGGCTATGACCTGAATATCTTAAAATCACGTCTCGAAGAAATTTTAAGCAGCTCCGTCCAGAAAGCCGCTCTGGTCGGCATCGGCAATCTGGGCAGAGCGATTCTTTCATACTTTCCCCAACGCTCCCCTTCAGTCCGAATTATCGCCGCTTTCGATATCGATTCCTCTAAAACCGGGCGAGTAATTCACGGCTGCCGCACTTACCCGATCGAAGAATTGGACTCCGTCGTAGAAAAAGAATCCATCACTCTCGGGGTTATTACGACTCCCAGAGAAGCCGCCCAAAAAACCGCCGACTCAATGGTATCTGCAGGCATACTCGGCATTTTGAACTTTGCGCCGATTCCCATTCGGGTTCCGGCGGGAATTTTTACTGAATCACTTGATTTGACGACATCGCTTGAAAAATTGGCATATTTTACACGAACACCGTATTAGCAGGAGAATGTTTTATGAAAAATGCTGTTCAGGAAATTTTAACTCAGTATCCCGACGCCGATCGGGACAAATTAATCCCAATATTACAGGATGTCCAATCCGCATTGGGGTTTCTCTCACGCGAATCGGTTGTGCAGATCGGCGCCCATCTGCATCTTCCAACCAGCAAGATTTATGGGGTGGCCACTTTCTACAACCAATTTCGTTTTGAACCCAAGGGTCAATTTCATATTCAGGTTTGTCGAGGCACCGCGTGTCATGTGAAAGGCTCAGCCGCGGTACTTGACGCTATCAAACGAGATTTGAAGATCGATTCCAATCAGACAACCAAAGACGGACTGTTCAGTTTGGAAGAAGTTGCCTGTCTTGGGGCATGCGGCCTGGCGCCCGTGATCGCCATCAATGGCTCATTTCATGCCAAACTCTCATCAGACGATATTCCGAAATTGCTGAAAAAATATCGTGAATCCGCGAAAAACACTGAAAAGGAGGAACCGCAGAATGACTAGCGCGATTGCTGTGAAAGTCGATAAAAAAGTATATGAGTTTCTTCATAAAACTCTGCCCTTCGGCAGCAAAGAAGAGATTTCAGCCGTAGAAAAATCTATAAGAGATAAATATCTCTATGAAGATGTCGATGTTGTGACGATTTTTTTGGGAATGGCCACTTGCGGTATAGGGGCTGGAGCGGAAGCCACTCGGGACCAAATCCATGCCGTCATGAAAAAAGCGGACATGGATTATCAAATCGTGGAAGTGGGCTGTATAGGTCTGTGCGCTCTTGAACCTCTCATGGACATTCAGATTCCGGGAAAACCTCGAGTGTCCTTCTACAATGTCACAGCAGACAATGTCGCTCAAATTCTGGACCTATTTTTGAAAGGACAAGATGTTCCGGATCACGTATTGGGCCAGTTTCGTTCTACGACATTGAAACCCTGGCCATCACTGCCTTTCATCGATGAACATCCCTTCTTCGCTCCACAAACCCGACTCGTACTGAAAAACTGCGGCTTGATAAACCCCCGTTCGATTGAACAATATATCGCCTTGCAAGGGTATCAGGCCTTCATAAAGACTCTTCATACCCGCACCCCACAGGAAGTCTGCGACATGGTCCTTGCATCCGGTCTGCGTGGCCGTGGCGGGGGTGGCTTTCCCACCGGCCGGAAATGGCAATTCGCTTTAAAATCCAAAGGCGAGCAAAAATATCTTGTCTGTAATGCAGACGAAGGCGATCCGGGTGCATTTATGGACCGCGCCGTCATCGAAGGTGATCCGCATCGCCTTCTTGAAGGTATGGCGATTGCCGGTTACGCAGTCGGAGCCACCAAAGCATATATATACATTCGTGCAGAATATCCCCTTGCTATCGCCAGATTGGAAGAAGCCATCGAACAAGCCCAAGCATACGGTCTGATCGGCGACAACATCATGGATACCGGTTATTGCCTGGAATTCATCATTAAAAAAGGCGCCGGAGCTTTTGTATGCGGCGAAGAAACTGCTCTTCTTGCCAGCATCGAGGGACGGCGGGGAATGCCGCGACCTCGGCCGCCTTATCCTTCAGACAGCGGCCTGTTCGGCGCCCCAACCCTCATCAATAACGTCGAAACCTTTTCGAATATCCCGGGCATTGTTTTACATGGCCCGGAGAAGTTTGCCGCGCTTGGAACGAAGAACTCCAAAGGGACAAAAGTGTTCGCCATGTCCGGAAAAGTCAAATATACAGGTCTCGTTGAAGTTGAAATGGGCACCACACTTCGATCCATCGTTTACGATATAGGCGGCGGCATCCCGAATGGACGTGCCTATAAAGCGGTTCAAATCGGAGGTCCTTCCGGAGGCTGTATTCCGACTCAACATCTGGATATTCCCATCGATTACGACTCGTTGATTCAAGTCGGCGCGATGATGGGCAGCGGCGGCTTGGTCGTTATGGATGAGGACAACTGCATGGTCGATATCGCCAAGTTTTTCATGAAATTCATTCAGCGCGAAAGCTGCGGGAAATGTATTCCCTGTCGAGAAGGAACACGTCGAATGTTGGAAATTCTTGAGCGTATTACACGCGGTCATCGCAGCGAAACCGGCACGGATGCTCTGGTTCGCTTCCAGGGAGTTTTGTCGTTGACGCGATTGGCTGAAGTCATTCGCAGCACCAGTCTTTGCGGTCTGGGCCAGACGGCGCCCAATCCGGTTTTGAGCACCTTGAGATGGTTCAAAAATGAGTATGACGCACATATCTATGAGCGTCGCTGTCCGGCGGGAGCCTGTAAAGAATTGCTGAAATACCACATCGATATCGATAAATGTACCGGCTGCACATTGTGCGCGAGAAAATGCCCTGCAAACGCCATTATGGGTACACTCAAATCACCGCATTATATTGTTGAAGAACGCTGCATCGGTTGTGGTGCATGCATGGAAGTTTGTAAATTCAAAGCTGTTTACACGGAATAGGAGATATTATGATTACTTTGGAAGTCAACGGACGTACGATAGAGGGTAAAGAAGGCGAAATGCTTCTGTATGCCCTTCGACGAGCTGGAATATATGTTCCCACTTTATGTCATCTTGACAACATGTTTCCATCAGGTGCCTGTCGTTTGTGCGTGGTGGAAGTTGAAGGTGAAAAAAACCTTGTTCCCAGTTGCGCTTATCCGGTAAGGCCGGGCCTGAAAATTTGGACACACTCCGAACGCGCAGTACAAGCCAGAACCACTATTGTAGAACTTCTGCTTGCCAACCATCCAGACGATTGCTTGTATTGCGAACGAAATGGACAGTGCGGCCTTCAAGACCTGGCAGAAGAATTGAACATCACTCGAAGACGCTATATCGGTGACCGTAGTCATCATCCCGAGGATGTTTCCAGTCTCAGCATTCTACGCGATCCCGATAAATGCATTCTCTGCGGCAAATGCGTACGCGTGTGCGAAGAGATACAAGGTGTTTCTGCAATTGACTTCATCGGCCGCGGCAGTAAGACAACCGTTGGAACCGCCTTCAACGAGGGTATTAACGTTTCATCCTGTATCAACTGCGGCCAATGCATCAACGTTTGCCCAACGGGCGCTTTGCGGGAAAGGAGTCAGATCAAAGAAGTTATCGATGCTTTGCGTGATCCGGAAAAATTGGTTGTGGTCCAACATGCTCCCAGCATTTCCGTTACAATCGGCGAAGAGTTCGGTTTGAAACCCGGACTCGATGTCGCCGGCATCATGACTACTGCTTTTAGACGACTTGGATTTGACAGAGTGTTCGACACCGCCTTCTCTGCGGATTTGACCATTATGGAAGAAGCTTCAGAACTTGTTCACCGTATTAAAAACAATCTACCTCTCCCCTTGCTGACAAGTTGTTCACCGGGCTGGGTGAAATTCATCGAGCAGTTTTATCCGGAATTTATCCCGAATATCTCTTCCTGTAAAAGCCCTCAGCAGATGATGGGAGCGATCATCAAGAGCCATTTCGCAGATAAGGAAAATATATCGCCCGATAAAATTTACAGTGTGTCCATTATGCCGTGTACGGCGAAAAAATTCGAAGCCGGACGAATGGAAATGGCCCGCGGCGGTATTGCCGATGTCGATGCCGTTTTGACAACTCGTGAGCTGGCCAAACTGATTCGTATGCGCGGAATTGACATGTCGCAATTACAACCTGACCATGCCGATACACCTTTTGGCGATCGCAGCACCGCTGGAAAACTTTTTGCAGCCAGCGGAGGCGTGATGGAAGCGGCATTGCGAACGGCGCACTACCTTTTGACAGGCGAGGAAATGGCACAACTTGAAGTGAAATCCGTTCGCGGCATGGATGGCGTCAAGGAAGCCGTGATCACCATTGCCGGCCTCGATATACATGTCGCCGTCACAAGTGGGTTAATGAATGCAAGTAAGGTTTTGGACGAGCTGAAAGCCGGCAAACGGAAATTGCATTTCCTTGAAGTCATGACCTGCCCGGGCGGCTGTATAAACGGCGGTGGACAGCCTTTTGCAGCAGACTTGAACGCTCTCAGAGCAAGAATGCGAGCCGTTTACAAAATCGACGAAACAGAATCACTTCGCGCATCACACCTGAACCCCTCTATTCAAAGGATTTATCGTGATTTCTTAGGTGAACCGTTGAGCGAGAAAAGTCACGAACTGCTTCATACCACCTATCAGAAAAGGGATGTCATGGTCTAATGACGACAATCTTTGATATCGAACCTGCAATAAAGAACTCAGTGGCTGAGAATTGTCAGCAGTGCTACGCCTGTGTGCGAGTTTGTCCTTCAAAAGCGATACGGTTCAAGGATGGTAAAGCGACCATAGATCTGACCAGATGTGTTCAATGTGGTCATTGTATCAGGATTTGCCCTGTCAGTCAGTGGGATTATCTGAAAGATCAAACACTGGTGCGGGGCATGTTGAGTTCGAAGGCTCCCGTAGCCGCAGTTTTGGATACCGCCTTTCCGGCGGCTTTTCCGGAAATGGATCACAGAATCCTTGTGGCCAAACTGCGGCTTTTGGGTTTCAGTAAAGTATTAGATGCTTCTTTTGGTGCGGATTTCACAACCTCTCACTATACAAAAAGCTTGAAAAATCCACGTGAAAACCTTCAGATCAGTTCATGGTGTCCTGCATGTGTAGATTTTGTCCGTAAATTCGACCCCAACCATTTAGACCTTGTTGCCCCGTTTGTTCCTCCCATGATAGCTATGGCACGCATCATACGCCAGTTGTACGGCGAAGATATGCAAATCGTGTATATTTCACCCTGTATCGCGCATAAAGCCTTCGCCGACAGACCTAGTACCTCTGAAACTGAAATTAATGCGGTTTTGACCTTCCAAGACTTAATCGACTTGTTACAGAGCCTGCCCAAGAAAAAAGAAGACCAACTTGAACCATCCGACTTCGATCCGCCATACGGTAAAGAAGGGCTTTACAGCCCGCTGTCTCTCGGAGTTGCACTAGCGGCCGGATACCCGTGTGATCCGGTAGATACCATTGTTACTGACGGCTCCGGTCCCAATCGTGTCGTTCATATTTTGGACAGCATCGGCGCCGGTGAAATCAATCATGGATTTATTGATCTTCTATTTTGCAAGGGCTGCGTTGATGGTTGCGGTATGCCTGCTATCGCCGGAAGTCGATATAAGCGTAAAAATGCCGTGTTGCATTACGCAAATCAAAGGCTTGCATCTTTTGATTCCGATCTTTGGAAATCCTATATGCACCAGTGTGAAGATTTAGATTTGGATATGACCATGTCTCCTCTTCCTCGCAAACTTGAAACTCCCTCTTCGGATATATTGCGAGATATCTGGAAAGAGTTGGATGAATATGGTAAACACCAGGTGCTGGACTGCCAGGCATGTGGATATGCCACTTGTAAAGAATTTGTCATCGCCGTCGGCAAAAACCTGGCTGAAGCCGATATGTGTATTCAATATCAACTCAGGAAGCTTCAGAGCACGATTCAAGATTTGAAAGCAAGCCACGATAGAATGAACAACGTTTTAAAAATTCTTCATCATTCTGAAAAACTCGCAAACCTCGCTCAACTATCAGCGGCTACCGCTTATAAACTCAATAATCCTTTAAGCGTTGTACTGTTATATTCGCATCTGCTTCACGAAGAATATCGCGACAACCCTATTCTTGAGAAAGACTTGAAAATAATTGTCGACCAGATTGAAAAAGTTAAAGACATTTTCATCACATTGCTCAACCTGAGTTCACGTAATAAAATTCTATTGGAATCAGTTGATGTCAGGGAATTGATCGATAGAACACTCATGTTGCTGCGACCTCCCGATTCAATTCAAATTGATGTGGTTTGTGACACTGAGACGGCATTTGCGGAAATGGATAGAGAACAAATAGGCTATGTTTTGACGAATATCGTTGAAAATGCGGTAGAAGCCATGAGTCATGGAGGTCGGTTATCAATTCATACCACAGGCGACAATACAAATATGATTATTCGAATCAGTGATACGGGTCCCGGGATACATAAAAACACTTTAAAGAAAATATGGGACCCATTTTTTACAACAAAACGTGTGACAGTAGGCGCCGGTCTTGGACTTGCCGTCGCTAGAGAAATTATACGACAACATCAGGGCACAATTTCTGTTCAATCTAACGATAATGCATCCAGGGGTCCAACCGGAACGACTTTCACCATAACGATTCCGCGCCAAGGAACCTTTGCGATGCCTGGAGGAGTTTAATTATGGATAAAATGAATAGAGTTATACTTATAGTTGACGATGATGAAGACATTTTATTTCAGATGAAATTGAATTTGGCCGAGACTGGATTCGAAATTCATACAGCCGGCAGTGAAAAAGAAGCTAGAGAATCGGTGAATCAATTCAAACCGGACGTGGCGATTTTGGATTTGATGATGGAACACCGAGACTCAGGATTTGTTTTGAGTCATTTCATCAAGAATTTCGATCCCAATATAAAAGTGATTTTGATCACCGCTGTAACCAGCGAAACCGGCCTGGAATTCGATATAGCGTCATCTTATGACCGGGATTGGATCAAAGCGGACACAATCATGCCGAAACCTGTTAGAAAGGATCAACTCCTTCGCGAAATTCACAAACTTCTCGGGGAATAAACATGCAGCAGTTACGAGTTCTTATCGTAGACAGTGAGCCGGCGATGCGCCAGGCCATCAGTCGAGTGTTGGGAAAAGAACCAGTTCAAATACATGAATTCGACGATGATGTCATTTTCTCTTTGGATGAATCTCCATCGGGATCAGATGCTGAAATGAAGCTGCAATTTTTGGCGCCTGACCTCGTTCTGCTAGGCGACAACCTGCCGGATGTCGATGCAATGGAATTTATTGAAAGTCTTTCTCAGCGGAAACTCGACCTACTTGTTATCCTTATGTCGGCATATGCGTCAGTCGAAACTGTTGTTGCCGCCACCCGTCTAGGAGCCTATGATTTTTTGGCCAAGCCGTTTACACCTGCTGAAATACGCGCTTCCATCAGAAAAGCCGCCAAACACCTTTTGCTCCGCCGCCACGCACAAAAACTGGCTCAAGAAAAAAGAGTCGCACGTTTCCAGGCAATGTCTGTTCTTGCCCACGAACTTAAATCACCACTCGCATCTATCGACGGCTATCTCAAAATTCTGAAAGACGGATCTGTCGTGAAAGATGAAGCGACAACCCAAAGAATCATCGACCGATCGATCGTTCGTCTGGATGGTATGCGCAAACTCATCATAGATTTGTTGGATTTGACTCGACTTGAATCCGGACAAAAACTGCGGGAAAAAATCGATGTCAACTTATGCGAACTCGCCAATACCGCTTTTGAGATCAACTACATCCAAGCAAAAGCTCGAGGCATTGAAATGGTTCTCAAATGTGATGAAAATGCGATTATCAAAGCGGATCGAGGTGAAATGGAAATCATCATGAACAATCTGGTTTCCAACGCTGTAAAATACAACCGGGATAAGGGAACCGTGACGGTGACCATTCAATGCAAGCAAAATAGAATTATCTGGACTGTCAGCGATACTGGTATTGGTATGTCGCCGAATGATGTTGAGAAAGTATTCGAAGAATTCTATCGTGCAAAAAATATTCATACTCGCAATATTCTCGGGAGTGGCTTGGGGTTGTCGGTGGTGAAAAAAATTGTCACCCTTTATCAAGGTGATATCACGGTTGAGTCAAAAGAAAATGTCGGTTCCACTTTTAAAATCACCATCGATGCCGATCCCGTCGTCAATCTTGCCATGGAAACTGGATCGTTGGCATTTTTAGGTGGACGATAACTATCGCAAAAATGATGAAACAAGCTGAAATTCTGCATTGGCTGAAAGAGAAAGATCCAACGCAGCTTCGCCTGCTGTATGCCGAAGCGGATCGTATTCGTGAAAAACACGTCGGCAATGCTATTCATTTTCGTGGACTGATCGAGTTTTCAAATATCTGCCACCGATCTTGCTGGTATTGTGGTATTCGCTATCAAAATGCCCATATCGAACGTTACAGAATGAGCCGGCAACAGATACTCGACGCCGCACGTCGCGCAGTAGAGCTCAATTTCGGGACGATTGTTCTCCAATCCGGCGAGGATCCCGATCTCGATACCGATGATTTCTGCCAAACCATCCGAACAATTAAAAAGGAGACGAATCTCGCCATTACCCTGAGTGTCGGCGAGCGGTCTTTTGATGAATTAGCCAAATTTAAGATAGCCGGTGCAGACAGGTATCTGCTTAGATTTGAGACCAGTAATACTGAATTATATAGGAAAATTCATCCCCCTCTTCCCTCAAGACCAAATTATGACCGTTTCGAGATACTACTTCAATTAAACGAATTGGGTTATGAAGTGGGAAGCGGAATTATGGTGGGTATTCCGGGCTCAACATGGGATGATATATTGGAAGACCTTCACCTTTTCCAGACTCTGCCTATCGATATGATTGGTATAGGACCTTATATTCCCCATCCTTCCACGCCTCTTGCCAAAGTTGCCGGTGAAGACTCTTCAGATGAAAACCAGCCACCCAATACATCCGAAACGGCTTTGAAAGTATTGGCTCTGACACGTATTCTCTGCCCCGACACCAATCTACCCAGCACAACTGCTTTGGAAACATCCGACCCTGAAAAAGGATATGAAAACGGATTGCTATGCGGGGCAAATGTCATCATGCCGAACATAACAGACATGCATTACCGTAAATTATATGATATCTATCCAGGAAAGGCCGGACAAGCACGCCCAGCAAAAGATTTGTTAGAAAGAATCCATAAGAGTCTTGAACATATTGGTCGTGTACCTGGAACAGGGCCGGGGCTGGCCCCACGATTTGTCCATCGTACTTTTGAAAGATAAAGAGGTTTAATATGAAATCACTTAGTCGTAATGCCCAAGATTTTATTAATGATGATGCTTTGGAAGCTCTGTTGAAGCGACCTTTTCCGGACGCCGGCAGAATAAATGATATCGTTGCTAAAAGTCTGGAAAAAGAACCTTTGCAGCTCGATGAGACGGCGGACTTGCTGCTGGCGAACAGCCCCGAGTACATCGATAAAATTTTCACGGCCGCCCGCAAATTGAAAAAAGATGTTTACGGCAATCGTATCGTGCTGTTCGCTCCTTTGTATATCGGCAATTATTGTATTAATGAATGTTCATATTGTGGCTTCAAGCGTTCAAATAAAGAAGCTATACGCCGCACATTGACACCGGAAGAAATCACTCAACAGGTCAGCACCTTGGAAGGAGTCGGCCACAAACGCCTGATTCTGGTTTTCGGAGAACACCCGGCATATTCACCTGAATATATCGCTCAAACAGTACGACAAGTATACAGCATCAAAAACGGTCGTGGTGAAATTCGACGAGTCAACATCAATGCCGCTCCCTTGGATATACCCGGTTTTCGAACGGTTAAAGAATCCGGTATAGGAACGTACCAAATTTTTCAAGAAACCTATCATCATGAAACCTACAAAAAACACCACCCTGCAAACACGATGAAAGGTGATTATCTGTGGCGGCTGGATGGCTTGAGCAGAGCCTTTGAAGCCGGCGCAGACGACATGGGCATCGGTGCGCTGTTCGGCCTATATGACTGGCGTTTCGAAGTTTTGGGTCTGGTCGCCCACTCACTGCACCTGCAACAAAAATATAACGTCGGTCCCCATACTATCAGCTTTCCTCGCATGCGTCCGGCATCAGGTGTTGCGATGGATACAACACATTTCGTCGATGATGATGATTTTAAACGCCTGATCGCCATATTACGCCTATCTGTCCCTTATACCGGCATGATTTTGACTGCCAGAGAGAATCCTGATGTCCGACGCACCGTAATGGAATTCGGTGTCAGCCAGATCGATGCCGGCAGCCGAATTGAGCTGGGCGGATATACCGAAGCCGGCGACACGCAAGTGATGGAACAAGAACAATTCACCCTTGGTGATACCCGATCCCTCGATGAAATAATTCGTGAATTGATGAAAACAGGGTACGTCCCCAGTTTCTGTACAGCATGTTACCGCCTGGGTCGGACAGGTGAGCAATTCATGGAATTTGCCATCCCCGGTTGGATACAGGATTATTGCACACCCAATGCTTTGAGCACTTTGTTGGAATACCTGGTGGATTATGCCACTCCTGAAACAAAAGAAATCGGTCTTCGACTGATATTTAATGAGGTTGACAAAATAGATAATCCGACCGTGAAAGATCAGCTCAAAGATTACTTACGGCGTATCCAAAATTCGGACGATCGAGATTTATATTTCTGATAATTTTCAATCGGCAGACGTCCCATCGATTCTAAGACTGATTACACGTTTCGTTTTCAACAAACAAATTCCGGCGTAAAGTAAGAGAATTGCTTTTACGGTTTTATTATAACATAATGTTGACCGGCGTTAACCAAACCGCATGTCATTTTATAGATCAAATAAGGAGGACGATAAACAATGAAGCCTTTTAGATTGATGATTTTGTTCCTTATCATTGTTTTTTTTCAAATTGACGTTTTTGCTGAAGGCCAGGTAATTGGCGAACACCTTTATGAAAGAACTTTGGAGTCTCCACATCCTTATCCTGCTTCACCCACGGGGAAGCCAACCCTTGTCTGGAGTGAAGTATACGAGTTTCCTGGAGCCAGTTATTTAGTGTTTGAGTTCAGCAAATTCGATCTGGCTCCCGGCGATTGGCTGGAAGTTCGGCATCCCTGGGGTGAACAAGTGCACGTCTATGAGGGCTTGGGATTCAAAAACAAGGGCGGCGACTTCATAACCAAAGCAGTTTTAGGATCCGAAGCTGTTATCGAACTCTATTCAACCAACACAGCCCATGATCACTACGGTTATCGTATCGATAGGGTTTCCAGAGGTTTTAATGAAGAAGAATTATCAAGGCTGTATCCAGGCGACCGGGCTATATGTGGAGCAGACGATAAACGCGATGCAAAATGCTATGAAAACAGCTATCCTGAAGTTTACGAAAAATCCAAAGCCGTCGCCCGACTTTTAATGGATGGCAGCGAACTATGTACAGCCTGGTTGGTATCATGCGACAACCATGTACTCACTAACAGCCACTGTTCAATTTCCGGAGACTTTGACTCTCAAGCTAAATTGGATCGTATGGAATTTCAATTCATTTACCAACGACCTCAATGCGGGAGCGGAACCGCAACTGTCGAGTATTCTTTTATGGGTGGAACCTTTTTAGAAAATGAACATTACATCGACTATACATTGATTCAAGCGCCGGCGGGTGAGGATCCGGCGGGCACATACGGCTGGTTGAATATCGACGATCGACTTGCCGATATCGATGAACAGATGTTTATCGTGGGACATCCAGGCGGCAGGCCGAAAGAAATCAGCCTGGAATCAACCCACTCCCAAGACCAAAGCGGTCTTTGTGAAGTATACAGCCTTAACGAACCGGCATGCATTTCCGGCGCTACCGTACAGGAAATCGGTTACTATTGCGATACGGAAGGCGGAAGCTCCGGCTCTCCGGTTTTGTCTTTGAATACGTTGAAAGCCATTGCATTGCATCATTGCGCCAATTGCCCTAACCGAGGAGTGCGCATTCAGGACGTCTGGAACCACAATCAAGCCGGTCCAAACCCGCTGCCACCTTGTTCTCTTTATAACGACATAGGCCAAGTCAAACTGGATAGAGGAAAATACGGCTGTGAAGAGGACACTGTAACCATCGTTGTCAACGATGGCTCACTACGAGGAGCCGGCACTCAAGATGTATCGATATGGTCTGACAGTGAAATAGATCCAGAGACAGTCACTCTTCAGGAAACCCCGTCGGATTCAGCCACTTTCGTCGGAACACTTCTCACGACAACCTCTTCCCCGGCTTCCGGCGACGGCTATTTATCGGTTGCTCCTGGTGATACGATCACTGTTTTATATATCGATGAGGATGATGGTCAGGGCGGCGTCAATATACCCCGTAATGCCTATGCTGAAATCGATTGCACACCTCCTGTTATCAGCAATGTTTCGGTCAATTATGTTTCCGCTTTGGAAGCTGAAATTTCTTGGGATACCAATGAACCATGCATCGGTGCCATCCAGTATGGTCCAACTAGACCACCCACTCTAGAAACCACCAGCGATTCACCGTTGACAAATCATCATACAATCCTCCTCGAAAATCTTGAGGGATGTACATATTATTTCTTCAAAGTTCTCAGTTCTGACGAAGCGGGAAATCTTGCAGAAGATGATAATACCGGTGACTTTTACCGATTTTTAACTCTGCAGATAACGATTCTTCTTCGAGAAAACATGGATACGGATCCGGGGTGGACCAATGAAGGGGATTGGGCTTGGGGTCAGCCGACCGGTCAGGGCGGTCAATACGGATCACCTGATCCGACCAGTGGTTACACCGGCCTGAATGTTGTGGGATATAATCTCAACGGTGACTATCCCAACAGCATGTCCACGACTCATTGGACAACCACCCAGGCGTTTGACTGTTCAGATGCTTCTGAAGTTTATCTGGATTTTTATGCGTGGTTAGGGGTTGAAACGTATTATTATGACCATGCCTATATCGCCATCAGCAACAATAATGGAAGCTCTTGGAGTACCATTTGGGAAAATCCGGGAAGGATAGATGGGGGTTCCTGGGAACCGTGGAATTTTGATATCTCCAACAAAGCAGCAGGCTATTCCCAGGTTAAACTTCGCTGGGGTATGGGGCCGACGGATTCCAGTTGGCGTTTCTGTGGCTGGAATATCGATGATGTTCTCGTAAGTTTTACTTCTGAATGCACCTTGCCGACTCCAACACCGCCTATTCCAACTCCAACCCCTACCCCTGATTGCATTCATCATGGAGATGTCGATTTTAATGGGATTGTATCATCCGGAGATGCTCAGTTGGCTTTCATGATAGCACTTGGACAAATCATTCCGACTTATGAAGAAGCATGCGCTGCAGATTGCAATGGAGACGGGTTTATTTCTTCCGTGGATGCTCAGTTGATCATGATGATGGCATTGGGTGCCGGCACATGTGTAGACCCATTATAAGCGGGACGATTTAACTTTATAAATTCGGTGTTTGTATGGCCGTCGCCGATCGTTTAAATTTCTTTTTCGAGATAGGCGATATAGGGTAGATTTCTGTAATATTGGTTATGGTCAAGACCATAACCGACAACGAAGTGATTTGAAATTTCGAAGCCGACATACTTGGCAAGGAGTTTGTCTGACTGTTTTGCTGTTTTATCCAGAAGTGCGCATACGGCTAATGAAGCAGGCGCTTTGTTTTTTAAAAGATTGAGTAGATAATTCAGTGTCAGACCGCTATCGATGATATCCTCAACAAGTACTATATGTTTATCGGTGATTGGGGCGTCAAGATCTTTCAATAGCCTGACAACTCCACTGGAATTAGTTCCGGCGCCATAGCTGGATACCGCCATAAAATCTATCGTATGCGGTATAGAAATGGATCTTGTCAAATCAGACATGAAGATAAACGCCCCTTTTAGAATCCCGACTAAAACCAAATTTTTCCCTTCATAATCAGTCGAAATTTGTTTGCCGAGCATCCTAACTTTTCGTTGTATTTGCTCAGTTGTTATGAGAGGGATAATCTTCATAGGTCCTCCTATAAAAATTTTCTACCATGTCAAGCGTTAAAGCCTGAATGTTTTATTAATTAAAATAAAACTGTCTGATCATAGCGCTAAGTATGCGGGTATCATCAGACCCCTCGATTGCCGACGGTTGAAAACTTTGGCTTGCGCGAATGACTAATTCCTCAGTCTCATTAGGGCGAATTTGATTTTCGGTAATGTCCATCTTGATAATGAAATCACCGGAAAGATCCGTGTAGGTGCCAAGATTCTCACCACCGAGCGCCAGACTTAAAGAAATATTTTCATCAAAAACATTAGGCGGAATCCAGCCATGAATATACAATGTCAAGTCTCGATCCGCTCCTTTCAGTAGACACCTGGCTTCATTGCTGATCCAACGCCAGGAATCCGTTTGATCCGGTGAGAATTCCTTTTGATACCAACCTTCACCATAGGTAATGCGAGCATCCGGAAGATCATCGACATAACGAGGTGGATCCACACGAAAAGCCAATACTTCTATCTTATTCAGAAATTTACCTGTCTTATCCGGGATGTACAACGGTTCCGATGAGTCCGATTTATATAAACCCACCATCATTTTTATCTTTTGAGGTCGTGGAATCAATGGAATTAAAAGCATTCTAGAATAGGATTGAACCAATCGATCAGTCGGTAACGCATGGTCATCTTGAAACAAGATTCGGTTATCTTCATTTACAAAATGCACCTTTACCCTCAGATTGGATAAAGGTTGATCAGATCTTAAAAATTCCCACTGATAGTCGACTGTCTGGAGAGTATTTCCGAAAACAACGTCTGGAAGTCCGCCGGCATGGAAAATTACTTCAAGCTTTGTACCTTCTTCAACTGAATTAACTTTTGCACGGTTTTGACACGCCAATGTCGACAAAATGAACAATATCGATAGTAGAATTCGAAGATGTTTCACCTGCTTACAAAATTGGACCGTAGACACTTTTATCGTTTTGAGAAACCGCGATATCATCCTTGTATACTCCAAGCATATATAATTTCGTTTGAATCTCACATATGTAAATATCTTCTACTATTCGAACAACTCTCAGGGTGCTTTTCAACTTGTCTTCATGATAGCCGATCACTTCTTGGTTGATTGGGCTAACCTGTTTTTCATAGACGTTGAAAAGATCACCAACTTTTGCCTGGCCTTGATTTAGTTTGAAGGAATACTCCGGCAAATCAGCCGGTCTAATCTCGATGATCCCCGCAAATTCCTCACCCCAGCAATACAGGGAATAACTTTTCGGGATAAGCATGATGGTGTCCAACTCTTGGTTCAGATCCCTGATTTGAACCCAATTCTTTTCAGCTAAATCCGTAATCCAAATACCTAGAATCCCCTGATAAGAAGTTTTGATTTTCCACGAGTTCTGAAAATTAAACCGCGTGTCGCGCAAAGATAAATATTCCTTTTCGCTTATTTCTATCTTTTTTAAATTTTCATCAAGCATAAAAAATTTATTGTTTTCCTTGAAAATCAATGTCTTATCATCATTCGTAAGAAACGGGTGCTCCGCTGGTCCGGTGTATACCAACTGGGGTTTTTTTAACCAATCATTTTCATTGTTCATATAAATCCCGTTGATTTTCTTCTCAAGGCCTTCATCTGTTTGTACCCATTCAAAATCTTGAAAAACATACTTTTGAGTTCCATCTGTCTTCAAAGATCCAAAGCTTGGATGTTGTCCATACTGATGCATTTTATAGCGCTGTTTTCCATGGATATCATAGTAATAAATAATTCCATGTACATCGCTATACATCACTACTGCTCCATCCATCCTGAAATCCGGCTCAACTCCAAAATCAACGCCAACGTAAAGGGTTGAAAATGAACAAACATTATCCGGCTCCTGGATTTTCTGGAGCCTTAGCTCCTCACTATCGAAAAGGCTTCCCTCTTTGATCTGTCTGGCCAATTCCTGTGCTTCACGTAATCGCCTTTCAAAATCACGTTGAGCTGCCTCATCTACTGCGTCCTTCGAATTGCATCCCAACAAAACAAAACATCCAACCATAACCAGCAAAAAATAGTGAATCAGCTTTTCACGATTCATTTAATACTTCTCCTTGAAAAAGAACATATCTTTCAGCCTCACAGGTTCACCCAATTCATTTATCTTATAAGGAAATTAATTCAAAAGGTCAAGACTTCATGCTATCGGCAAACCTCGTTTGTATACTTTTTTTATCACCAATGTGCTAGTGTGCTTGTTTAGGAGGTTTTTATTAATGCGCCTAAATTATAAATTCTTAATTTTTCTTTCATTTACTCTGTCAGGGTTGCTTGGACTGATGTACGAGGTAATTTGGCAACGAGAACTATCGCTTGTGTTTGGCTCGACCTTGTCCGCGACTACTGCTGTTTTGGTTGCATTTATGAGCGGCATGGCTATTGGAAGCCGGCTCTTTGGAAAACTCTCAGAACGCGTCTACAATCCTTTTTCGCTCTATGGAATTCTTTTAATCGGGATTGGGCTATATTGCCTTGGGATGCCTCTGTTGTTCAACAAGTTATACGATCTCCACATTATCGTATATAACCAATTAGGAGAATCCATTTTACTGGAAGTTATGCGTTTTGTCTTTGCAGTCGGCATCCTTCTTTTCCCCTGTGCTCTTATGGGAGGAACATTACCGATACTGAGTAGAGCCTTGATTCAACGCAAAGAATTTTTAGGAAAAAATTTATCACTATTATATTTTTATAATACTTTGGGCGCTTCTGTCGGAACGCTTCTAGCGGGCTTCTTGATGATTCGTCTTTTTGGGATGGCCAAGTCAAATATTTCAATTGCAATTTTCTACATTTCACTAGGCGCTTTTATAGCTGTATCCTTTAGAAAAAATAGTAATGTCGTTTTGAATAAGAGCGTGATCAAAGCTCCACCACATCGTCTTTATGGAGCTAGTAGACATTTGCCGTTCCTTTATGCCTTGGTCGGCCTGGCCGGTATGACAGCTCAACTTGCCTGGGTACGCTCCTTAAACCTTGTCCTGGGTTCTACGGTATACGCATTTTCAATGATGTTAGCTGCTTATTTAATGGGCATTGCAGTGGGAAGCCTGGTGGCTGGATGGTTTATCGATAAAAATGAATCGCCGCTAAAAACCGTAGCCATCCTGGCTTTTTGTGCTTGGTTAGGCATTATTTTATCCGTCGTTCTGATCAGTAGGCTACCTATTATACTCCTTTTTTTATTTCCTCGTTTTCACCACAGTTTCCTGCTGTGGCAATCATGCCTTTTCTTTCTTTCATTGCTCGTTGTTTTTCCGTCGACGTTTTTTATGGGCGCCCTATTTCCAGCTTTTGGGAAAGCATATGTGGAGAATATTCATAAGGTTGGGGAAAACATCGGCAACCTTTATCTCTGGAATACTTTAGGATGCATCGCCGGCTCAATTATAACCGCCTTTCTTCTGATTCCATCGATTGGAACAAGATTATCTCTTATCAGTGCTTCAGCTATTTATCTCCTCTTGTCGTCAGGCTTTTTATTTATTCAAGCGAAAAATCGACAAACGCGTATCCAGATATTTATTTTAATGTCGATTTGTCTATTGGGCTACAAAGCGGCCCCCGCCTGGGAGTCAGCGCTTCTTGACAGCGGCGTTTATCTGTATGCACCTCAACTGCTAGAAGGTTTTGAAAGCAATCGCAAGGTTCTATTCGAAAAAGAAGGTTTTCATTCCCATGTCACTGTTACGGAGAAAAGTGGGGTAAGAAGTCTTCGAATAAATGGTAAAACCGATGGTTCGGATGGAGGTGATTTGCCAACTCAATCACTTTTGGCGATTTTGCCGCTGGCTCATATTCAGAACCCGTCTAATGCACTGGTTGTCGGTTTGGGAACCGGCGTGACGGCTGGTTCAGCCCTAAATTTTCCCAATCTAAAAGTCGATTGTGTCGAAATCGATGATGCCGTTATTTCAGCATCTTCGTTTTTTAACCATGTATCTGGAAACCCGTTTTTGAACAGCCGTTTCAAGATTATTCATGCTGATGCCCGAACAGTGCTGAGCGCTGGTCTAGAGACTTATGACGTCATTATTTCCGAACCTTCCAATCCTTGGATAACAGGTGTTTCAAACTTATTTACAGTTGATTATTTTACTGCTGCTTTTAACAAGCTATCAGAAAAAGGAATCATGTGCCAGTGGATACATTCCTACTATATGGATCCCGATACTCTGATGATTATTTTCCGCTCTTTTCAGGAGGTTTTTCCGTTTTGCACTTTGTGGGAAGGAAGTTCGGGCGACTATTTAATTTTAGGTTCACAACATGATCATGCCCCTGAAAAACAGGATTATGCCTTTCTTTTTTCAAATGCTTTAGTAAAAGACGACTTACTTCGCCTGAAAATAATTGATTCTTCAGACTTTCTTCAACGACTTGTTTTAAATTCAGATGAGTTCTTATCGATGACCCGGCGGACGGGTTGTCATCTGAACACCGACAATACACCTTATGTCGAGTTCAATGCTCCAATGAGTCTTTATCGTAATACCGTCGATGAAAATCGCGAACTCATTCTATCATTCAAACTCAACGGCTGAAAAATACTTACTGGAATTTTCCTGCCGATGGATCCTGCTCGGCGTAAACATGAAAACTCCAAATATAATCTCCATAAATAGGAAGCTTAATCACTTCGTCATAATCAATCGTGACCGTAAAATATCTTTTCTCAGGCCAGGTGACCGCCACCTGTCTATCCGCATCTAAAATAGGTATTTCATGTTGCTGAACTAACCTCATGACTTTTTCTCGCATGGTATATTCATTGAAATTCCCTCGAGCCACATCTTTATATTCTCGGGCATAATCAATATTCAGCAATTCTTGTATAGCATCCGCAAATTTGATATATCGCCATTTAACTGGAACAAATTTGTAAGCCAGAAACCCTACGATGGCAATGATGACTAACGTGATAATCAGTGGCGCTTTAGATTCGGCTTTTCCTCTTTCATTTCTCAACATCGTAACCATTTTATTCTCCTCCGTCATAATCCTTAACGGGAAAGATATCATCCAACCCGTATTTTTTCAATCTGTATCTAAGTGATCGAAAAGTAATTTTTAATAAATCTGCTGCATCTTTTCTCACACCATTCGTTTTTTCTAAAGCCTTGATAAGGAATTCTTTTTCAAAATTGCCGATTACTTCTTCCAGATCGAGCCCATCTTCAGGTATTTCATTTAATGACTCAACAGTATTCAGATTTTGATATCTAACATATTTGGGCAGCGAGGAAACAGTGATGATGTTTGAGGATTCCAATGCCACACAACGTTCTATCACATTTTCTAATTCTCTGATATTTCCAGGCCAAGAATACTGTTGAAGCGCTTCAATCGCTTCTTTGGAAATCGACATATCCGATCTTCCACAAGCCTTACCGCTTTTAGCGATAAAATGTTCGACCAAAAGAGGAATATCGCTTATTCTATCTCGTAAAGGCGGGACATGGATAGGTATAACATTCAGTCTATAAAATAAATCTTCTCTGAATTCTTGCTGTTGGACCATTCTATCCAAATCTCGATTTGTAGCCGCAACAATACGAACATCAACCGCAATATCCCTGGTCCCTCCAACTCGTTTGAATTTTCGATCATTCAGGACTCTCAATAATTTTACCTGAATAGCCGGGGTCGTTTCAGCAACTTCATCCAGAAAAAAAGTCCCTCCATCCGCTATTTCGAAAAGACCTTCTTTGTTTTGAATCGCACCGGTAAACGAGCCTTTCATATGCCCGAACAACTCAGTTTCAAGTAAATTTTCCGGAAGGGCGCCACAATTGACTGTAACAAAAGGTTTTTCTTTTCGATAAGAGTTGTTATGAATAGCCCTGGCTATCAATTCTTTTCCTGTTCCGCTTTCCCCTGTGATCAGCACATTGCTGCCGATATCTGAAATACGGACTATCATATCGAAAATTTTCTTTATTTCATGCGAAACGCCGATAATGTTTTCAAACTTAACCTGCTGTTTGATTTGTGTGCGCAAAAATCTGTTTTCTTTTTCAAGATCCTGACTGGCAAACGCTTTTTCTACTACAATTTTAATTTCATCCACTTTGAAAGGTTTGATCAGGTAATCAAATGCGCCTCTTTTCATGGCTAAAACGGCATTTTCAGTTGTTGAAAATGCCGTTATCATTATTACAATGATGTCAGGATTATACTTTTTGATGGCTAATAAAAGATCGAGGCCATCCATTTCCGGCATTTTCAGATCGGTTATGACCAAATCAATATCTTCACCTGATTCAATCAAAGCCAGAGCTGATTTCGGGTTCTGTGTAGATTGCACAGAATAGCCTTGATCCGTTAACAATATCGATAAAAAATCACACATGCTACGTTCATCATCGACAACTAAAATTCTTCTATGAGCAGTTTCACCTCTTTCCATCGGCTTTCACCCTTCCCTCTCGATACTGAGGAAGATCAATACTGATCTTTGTCCCTTTTCCTGGAACGCTCAAGACCCTGATGTTAGCATCATGAATCTCCAGAATACGGTAAACTACGGCAAGTCCAACACCGACACCTTTCTTTTTAAATGTGACAAAGGGATCAAATATGCGTTCAACTTGAGTCTGGCTCATACCGATCCCTGTGTCTTCAATTGTCAGTCTCAAAAAAGGTGGATTGGGTTGATAATCCATTATACCCTTGGTCAAATCCGGCTCCGTACAAAGCATCGCCGTAATTTTCAGCTTGCCGCCATCAGGCATCGCTTCACACGCATTTTTAAATAGATTCCATAAAACCTGCGTGAATTGATCTTTGTCCAACTCAGCTTGCAGTGGCCCCTGAACAATATCCAAAATTATTTCGATAGAATTTTGGTAGGCCTCCGATGCTTCAATTAACAAAACAACTTCATTTAAAATCTCAACGATGTCTACAAGCTTAAAATCAAAATTTCCAGGTTTGGCCAGACTTAAAAAATCTGTTATCATCTTGTTCAATCGGTCTGACTCCTTGATTACAATGCTCATGAGCTTTGATTGACTTTCAGTCATTTGAAGTTGCTCTTTCAAGATTTCAATCGACCCGCTGATTGAAGTCAAAGGATTTCGTATTTCATGTGCCATACTAGCCGATATTTCCGACACAACCGACCAGCGCTGTGCCTTACGCTGGATTTCTTCAAGCTTCTTATGCTCGGAAATATCCGTCAATATCAACATCAAACGTGCTGGATCATGCGCTTTTCTCTGTAATATCACCACATCGATCATCAGCCATATCGTCTCGTTTTCATACTCAAACTGGTAGGTAATCTGCCTTTTAGCTCCTTTCTCCATTTCGGAAATTCTGAGAATGCTTTGTCCAAGGTATTCAGGAAACAGATCGTCAAGAGTCAACTGGTTTTTATCATCCATGAACCGTTTCAGCATTTGTCGAGCGGCTGGATTGACTGACAGTATGTCTCCTTCCTTTGTCAGAGTAATCAAGCCTGATTGCATCTCATTTACAATTCTTCTATTAAGAGTCCAAAGGTAGCTAAATTGAATATTTTTTGCCTTTAACAATAGATTCATTTTCCGAATTCTATCCGACAAGTTATTGGCCAAGATTGCTGTGAGGAAGAATCCGATCAGATTGACCAATATTATGTAGACTGCGAACGATGGGGTCGGCCGAAGGGTTTTCCGTAGCCAATGGGAATACCAAAAGGTCCATTCTTGGTATTGATTTATTGCAATGAAGCCGAAAGCGACAATCGACAGTACCGTAATTGTGTAGGTGCCTTTTTTTTCAACCATATAGCTTGCAATAATTATTACCAGAACAAGCAATATGGTGAAAGGACTTTCGATTCCTCCGGTTGCTATAATGATCAGAGAAGACAGAACAATATCGCCTGCTAATTGAAGATAGGCAAGAAAAATCAGATTTTCAATCAAGTTCAGCAAACTTGAATACAGTATCGTCAGTACTAAGATAATGGTAACCAGGGGAAATAGAAAACGTGAAGCTGAATAAACCTCGCTGATCTCAAATGGGATTGCTGCGCCCATTAACAACGTTGTCCCTATCAGCAACCGGGCAACTATAAGTGACTTAATTTTGCTGTAAAGGTCGTTGTCTTCTCTATCGTGCTCAGCCATTCCTCAAACAACCGAACGTCATTTCGAGAGTTCTCCGACCAAGCTGAACATCGGCATGTACATGGAGATAACGAGAAAACCCACGCTTGCGCCGAGGAATACCATCATAGCTGGTTCGAGAAGCTGGGTCAGGTTTTGAACGGTAATATCGACTTCTTCGTCGTAAAAATCAGCTATTTTTTCCAACATAGAGTCCAAAGCGCCCGTCGTTTCTCCGACGGCGATCATCTGGGTCACCATCGGCGGAAACACTTCCGTTGCCGCCAAGGGTTCAGATATGGTTTTCCCTTCGCTGATCGAAACCCGGGTTTTTAAAATGGCATCCTCAATAATTTTATTTCCCGATGTCTTGGCAGTGATTTCCAAGCCCTCCAAAATAGGAACACCGGATGCGATCAACGTGCTTAAAGTTCGAGTAAACTTGGCTACGGCGACCTTTCTCAGCAACAATCCGAAAATAGGCATTTTCAACAACATTGCATCGGTGGTTTTTCTTCCTTTTTCGGTTTTTCGTACATATCGAAAACCAATGACAGCACCTATAATGAGGGCAATGAGTATGAATATATTTTTCTGAACAAAATTGGACATTGCAATCACAATTTGAGTTGGGATAGGCAAGGTAGCGCCGAGAGATCTGAAAATTTCAGCGAAGGTCGGCACGACTGCATACATCAAAAAGGTTACAACACCGACAGCGACGGCGACAATGACGGAGGGATACACCAGGGCTGACCGAACCTGTCTTTTTAGAGTGATGCTTTTTTCCATATAACCGGCGAGACGGTTCAAAATAGTATCCAAAATACCGCCCGTTTCTCCAGCTTCGACCATATTACAATATAAGTCATCAAAGATTTTGGGATGTTTACGAAGAGCATCCGCATAAGTGCTTCCGGATTCAACGCTTTGACCAATATCTTGGATGGCTTTTGAAAAACGGGGATTTTCAGTTTGTTCAGCCAGAATTTCCAAACACTGAACAAGAGGTAAGCCTGCATCGACCATCGTTGCGAAAGTTCGTGTAAAAACGACGACATCTCTTTCAGTGATTCTTTCACCCAATCCAGGAATTTTAATTTCGATATCTTTCAAGCTCACCGAAACTTTGATCGGCGTTATTTTTTGTCGCCTTAATTGTAGCGTTACGACTTCTTTGGAGTCAGCAATCATGACTCCGGAAACTTCAGCACCACTAGAGTCTTTGCCTTTCCATCGAAATTTCGGCATGGATTACCCCCTTGAAAGATTTTGAGGTCTCACGGACCCGGCTTTAGCGATAATTTGTTCAAGCTCCTGCGGTTTCGTAGAATTACCTATGGCATCACTTAAACTAATTCTTCGTTTTAAATATAATTCTGCTAACGATTGATTCATTGTATACATATGAAATGTTGACTGTCCGGTTTGCATAGTTGAATATATTTGATGGATTTTATCTTCTCGAATCAAGTTGCGAATAGCATCATTCGGCACCAGAACTTCTGCCGCCAAAACACGCCCTTGACCATCACGCCTTGGAATGAGAGATTGGCAGACGATTCCTTCCAAAATAAAAGACAATTGAGTTCGTATTTGGGATTGTTGATGCGCAGGAAAAACATCGATGATTCGGTTTATCGTTTGAACCGCCGAATTAGTATGCAGCGTAGCGAAAGTAAGGTGTCCGGTTTCTGCACAACGAAGAGCGGATTCAATCGTTTCTAAATCCCGCATTTCTCCAATAAGAATGACATCGGGATCTTGCCTCAAAACCGATCTCAGCGCTGCAGCGAAAGAATGAGTATCAGCATATAATTCTCGTTGGTTTACAACACAACTATGGTGATGATGAAGGTATTCTATGGGATCTTCAATCGTAACGATATGCTTTTGGTATTCCCTGTTAATTTTATCGATAATTGCAGCAAGGGTTGTTGATTTTCCACATCCGGTCGGTCCAGTAATCAAGACCAGGCCTTTGGGTTTTTTACAAAATTCTTTTGTTACCTTGGGTAATCCCAATTCTTCAAAACTAAGAATTCTAAAAGGAATGGTACGAACCGCAATCGCAACAGCCGATCTTTGGCTGTATATATTTGCACGAAATCGGCTAAGCCCTCGAACACCAAAAGAAAAATCTAATTCTTTTTGTTCTTCGAAAATATGTTTTTGCGTATCCGTTAAAACAGAATAGGCCAATTGCTTGGTTTCTTTTGGAGTAAGCGGCGGGATGTCTTTTATCGGTGTCAGCAATCCATGAACACGAATTTGTGGTGGAGTGCCGGTTGTAATATGCAGGTCTGTAGCCTGCCTATCAATCATGATTTTCAACAAATTGGGCATAGATACAGCAGCCATTTAATACCTCAATTAATTTCCATAAGTGACGCGAACGATTTCCTCAACAGTTGTGCGGCCTTCCTTAATTTTTTCCAAACCGGAAACTCGTAATGTCTGCATTCCCAATGCAACTGCAGTTTCTCGAATTTCCATCGCAGAGGCTCCACGAAGAACCAGTTCGCGAATTTCATCAGTTATAGTCAACACTTCAAAAAGTGCAACACGTCCTTTATATCCAGTATGTGAACAATAAGGACAACCTCGTCCCTTTTTTACGTCAAAAGAACCTATTTCATTCTCAGTAAACCCGATATGCAATAATGCTTCATGTGGAATTTGGACAGGTTCGGCACATTTGGGGCACAGAGTTCTAGCCAGTCGTTGAGCGACAATAGAAATAACCGATGAGGCCACGAGAAAGGGCTCGACTCCCATATTCAACAACCTGTTTATAGTCGTCGGGGCATCGTTGGTGTGAATGGTTGATAAAACCATATGCCCTGTCAAAGCAGCCTTGATCGCAGTTTCCGCCGTTTCGTAATCGCGAATTTCCCCGACCATTATGATATCAGGGTCTTGTCGAAGAAAAGAACGCAGTGCAGCGGCAAAATTCAGTCCGATTGCATCATGCATTTGAACTTGATTGATTCCCATCAGGTTATATTCAACCGGATCCTCTGCCGTCATGATATTATCGCTGATACTGTTCAACTGAGTTAAAGCGGAATAAAGGGTCGTCGTTTTACCCGATCCAGTCGGCCCTGTAACCAAACACATTCCATAAGGCTTATGGATAGCTTCCTGAAATTCCGCCAATTGACGTTCACTAAAGCCTAACTGAGTCATATCAGTTTGTAAATTGGTTTTATCCAAAAGGCGCAGAACGACTTTTTCCCCGAAAAGAGTCGGTAAAGTTGAAACTCTAAAATCTATTTCGCGCTTAGGACCAAGTCGCATTTTGATTCGGCCATCCTGTGGCAGGCGTCGTTCCGATATGTCGAGGTTGGCCATAATTTTCACACGCGACGTCACGGCATCTTTGATTTTTAAAGGTAAACCCAATTCTTTTCGCAAAACGCCGTCAAGACGTGTTCTGACACGAAAAGTTTTCTCGTATGGCTCAAAATGGACGTCTGACACCCCCATATTGATAGCTTTGATCAGAATGCCGTTAACCAGCTTGACAATCGGTGCATCGAGATCTTCAACTGAAACGATGGCATCGGATTCATCTTCGTCGACAACTTCCAATTCATCAACTGCACCTGAAACAAGATCATCAAAATCGTCAACATTAATGAATTCAGCCATGCCTTCTTCGATTTGAACGGATTCACCTTCAAAATCATCAAAATCATCCGAATAATGGGGTCGTCTTTCGTCACCATGCATATCAATTTCTGTTGAAGAGACCGCCAAACTCTTTCCCGAGCCATAATATTTTTCGATCGAGCGCGCAATTGCGTCCTCTGAGGCAACAACCGGTTCGACATGATAACCTGTCATGAATTTGATGTCGTCTTGGGCGAAAACATTGGATGGATCAGCCATGGCAATCGTCAACGAAGCTCCGGTTCTAATTATAGGAATAAGCATATACTTTCGAGCGACCTCAGCCGGAATCAGCTTTAACACAGATTCCTCGATATCGAAGCTTCCTAAACTAATCGAAGGAACACCGAATTGCTCCGACAAAATTTCCGTCACATCCTCTTCTGAGGCAAATTTTAATTTTACGATCGCGCTTCCGATCCTACCGCCATGCTTTGACTGATACTTCAACGCTTCGGCAAGCTGCTCAGCAGTAATCAGCCCTTCCCGCACTAATATTTCGCCTAATCGTTCACTCATTTTCAATACCCATCCTCAGCACACATTATCAAATAATATAACACGTTTTTTGAATTTATTAAACCTTTGAAAACAGTAAACACGATGAAAACCTCCGGCTAACCGGTCTGTTCAAAAATCGTTATCGGGTCATAACCATTGATAACTACGTCTTCTGTAATCAAACATTCACGAAGGCCAGTCATCGACGGAAGATCAAACATAATGTCAAGCATTATGTTTTCAAAAATCGATCTCAATCCCCGCGCGCCTGTTTTTCGCGCTTTCGCCTCTCGGGCAATGGCCTTAATCGCTTCCGGTGTTATCACCAATTTGGAACCTTCAAAACGAAACATCGTTTCATACTGCTTGACTATCGAATTTTTCGGCTCCGTTAAAATTCTTACCAGATCATCTTCTGTCAATTCATTCAATGTCGCAACAATCGGCAATCGCCCAACAAATTCAG
The DNA here is from genome assembly GCA_049652745.1 of bacterium. Lineage (GTDB taxonomy): Bacteria > CSSED10-310 > CSSED10-310 > CSSED10-310 > CSSED10-310 > JBASEY01. The sequence continues at coordinate 58,696 of JBASEY010000017.1, forward strand.
GTATCAAGCCGTATTTGATTAAGTCCTGAGGCTGAATCTGAGCCAAAATTTCATCGGATTTTCTACTCGTCAACTCTGATTCCACCCCAAAGCCAAGCCGCTTCAAGTTAATGCGCTTGCTGATGATATCCTCCAAACCTATGAAAGCGCCACCAACAATAAACAGAATTTCTGAAGTGTCCACCGGTATGGTTTCCTGGCTGGGATGTTTGCGCCCTCCCTGCGGCGGCACATGGGCGATCGTCCCTTCAAGAATTTTTAACAAAGCCTGCTGAACCCCTTCTCCGGATACATCCCGAGTAATCGATGGGTTCTCGGATTTTCGAGTGATCTTATCAATCTCATCTATATAAACTATTCCGCGCTGAGCCTTTTCAATATCCATATTCGCAGCTAACAACAGCTTCTGAATAATTGTCTCTACGTCCTCCCCGACATAACCAGCCTCAGTAAGCGTGGTAGCATCAGCAACAATAAATGGAACTTTTAAAAAGCGCGCCAATGTTTGCGCTAATAAGGTTTTTCCCGACCCGGTCGGGCCAAGAAGCAGTATGTTTGATTTTTCTAAACGGACATGAGCGTCTGATTCTACTGAATATTCAGATGCATGAGCAATGCGCCTATAATGGCTGTAAACCGCGACTGCCAATAGCTTTTTAGCTCTGTCCTGCCCAATGATATATGTGTCAAGGTAAGTTTTGATATCTTTGGGGGTCGGTAATTCGAAATCACTTGAAAACAACTCCTGATCAACAGGCTTGCCGCTTTCCTGGAGCATCCTGAAACATTGTTCCACACATTCATCACAAATATAAACACGGGGACCGGCTATCAACGTTCGAATTTCGCTTTGTGACCTGCCACAAAATGAACATCTATGGTGCAAATTTATTCCTTCCCGCGTCAATCCGGCCTCCTTATCGAAACCTGCTGATATACTGTAAAATTTCAAAAGGCATTCGTCAAGTGAACAAAGCCATCGACACTAGAATATATTTTACTATCGGTTCAATGCTATACCCTATGACAACTCCCGTGATCCCAACACCAAGCCACATCTTTAAAGGAATCCCCAGAAAAAACACCTGCAACGTTGGAGCCGTACGATTTAAAATACCTAGAACAATATCCGTTACCCAAAGACAAAAGACAGTCGGAATCGCAAATTTCAAAGTAACGAAAAATAAATCCGCTATCAAACGGTTCCACTCATTCAACCCTGGTAAAAGTTGAAAAACGTCCAAATTGCTTCCGCATCCTCGATGAACAGGTATAACTTTGAAGCTGGCAATCAGCTCGGAAACCAACGTCAGGTGTCCATCACAAGCGAAAAATATGGCAGTGGACAATAATAAATACAGCCTACCAAGCGAAGATGTCCTTGATTGCATCTGAGGAATAAGTACCGATGAAAGTGTTTCTCCGCGATGCAGATCTATCCACTCACCAATCGATTGAATCGAATAAAACGGAACCATAGAGAAAAGCGCCAACACTATCCCAACAATCGCTTGAACAACAATCGCTACCCAAAACTCCGAAATCTCGGCAGGGTGAACCGCAGACGTAATGACCACCGCTAAAATAAAGGCGATCCCCAACCGGCACTTGGGATCAAATAATCTAGCGCCTAAAGCGGGAGAAAACGCGCTTAACGGCACTATCCTAGCCAATACCAAACACAGTAACCGAATATAAGCGTCATCAATTACCATACGCTCAAACCGATCAGTGATTCGAATTCGCTGAAAATTTTCTCTGCAAAACGTAGAACCAACTGCATCATCCAGCCGGCAGACATCATTAAAACCAAAAATACGCATAGAATTTTGGGTATATAAGAAAGCGTCTGCTCCTGAATTTGAGTGACAGCCTGGAATAAGCTGACACCCAAACCTACCACCAAAGCCGTTATGAGTGCCGGTAAAGAAGCATAACATATTATGCAAACTGCCTCACGAAAAGCCGATATAACCACATCTTCCATTTTCATCGCCCTATAAATAACCGGACAGCAACCCTTCAACAACTAAGTACCAACCATCTGCCAATACAAACAACAAAAGCTTAAATGGCAACGAAATAGTTGAAGGCGATAACATGACCATTCCAAGTGATTGTAGAATATTCGCAACAATCATGTCAATTACGATAAATGGGAGAAAAATTAAAAAACCTATCTGAAAAGCCTCTTTTAATTCCGACAAAATAAAAGCCGCCGCCAAAATGAAAAAATTCTCGCGATCCAACTCACAACCTCTAAATTTACTCGCTATTTCAGCAATCATCATCCATTCCTTCTCGTGAACATGCCGAATCAAGAAAGCAGATACAGGATCCTTGAAACAATCCCAAAACACCCCGATGCTTTCATTGTTCACTTGGAACTCAAGAATATCCTGCCAATGCATACCATTCTGTTCAAAGCGAAGTTGAATTTCCATTCCGACGGGCATCATGATAATTCCCGTTAAAATAAGCGCTAAACTCGTTACAACAATATTCGGAGGTATCTGTGGAGTTCCCAGCGCCGACCGCATAATCGAAAAAACAGCGGTAAATTTAATAAAAGATGTTACGGTGACAAAGAAAAATGGGATCAATGTCAGAAATGCAAAGGATAATATCACCATAATCGGCTGACTGATTAAACCATCGCTGAACACTATCAACACTCCTTCAATGCACTCGACTGCGAATCAATCATTCTATCAACTTGAAAACTGTGCGATTTTGCCAAAAGTGTAACGCCTTCACCTGAAATGCTCAGTAAAATGTTTTGCTCTTCAAATGAAACCGCCACCAACTCAACTTTTGTCAGTATCTTTTTTCTTTCAATTACTTTTATAAGAGGTTCAACGCAGCAATCATTCTTGATTTTCTCTGCGAGAGCCAGCCGGATCAACCAGACAGCCAAGGCAACCATACCCAGTGTCAAAAACGTTATTTTTATTGCCTGTAACGTCATTATTCAGTTTCCTTCCAAAAGACTATTTCAACCCCGTATTCGTCATGGATTTGCACCAACCTGCCGACTCCAATAATCTGATCGCCAACCAAAATATCCATCGGCTCGTCGATTTTCCTGTTAACACGTATCAACATGCCCGTCTTCAAATTACACAGTTCCTCAACTGAAAGCTGCAAGCGGCCGATTTCAATTTTCATCGTAACAATCGGTTCACTTCTCAAATCTAAAAATTGGGTTTCACATAAAGATGTCACACCTTGGGAAGACTTCTCATATTCTACCTGATCCATTTTATTCTCCTTATTTATTCTTAAACCATTGACTCGTAACAGTAAGTCATCATGAACAAAGCAGCCGCTGCACTCCAGTAAGGGTGGGCTTTCATTTTTGTCTGGAATGGCAAGATAAAATGACTGGTTTGATAAATCGATATCACACTTTTCCTGAACGAACCATCCAGGAAATAGAACATCCCCGATTTTCAGCTTTTCAAAGTGACTCTTGTTAATGGGTATGTTCCGCGAAACACAATGAAAAGTGATTGATAAAGACTCCAAAAAACTTGAAAACGCCGTTTTCGATATATGTAGCATTTGATCTTCATAACAATTACAAAAACCTGAAATACTTCTTGGATCGACCAGAAAAGTGAACCTAAATGATCTTTCAGCACACCATAACGTCAGATCAGATTGGATTAGATTTTCGGTATTTCCACGCGATTCTCCTAAATACTCCAACTGAAAACGCTCAGAAAAAATCGAATTGAAACGATTGACAAGAGTTTCGAAAAAAACTGTTTCGAGTTCAGATAACAATTGATTGGCAAGAAATGCACAGGCTGGAAGTTTGGGCGATAAACCATAATATTGCAGCAACAAATCAGAGTCCGTAGGTAAAGAAATATACAATTCAAAAACTTGATCGCCACCTTTACTTTTCACGCTATATTTATGGTACTTTGCTGCAGATTGACTGTTCGGTATTATTTTTAGCGCTGATGAAAAATTGGATTGAGGCTCTTCAGTGAGTTTGTTCCAGGTACGTGTAATTCTCCAAAGTGTTGATCCTGTCGTTATACATGATGATGGGAATAATAACGTGTTTTTTAATGGTTGAATCGACAGGCCATCCAAAAATGTTCCGTTCAAACTGGCAGCATCCATGATATACAACCGACCAAGGTCATCGCATGTCAAAACACAATGTATACCGCTGACTTTTGGATCATCTAAAACTATATCTGACCTTTTACTTCTTCCCGCAATATATCTATTGCCCGGGAAAAGATCGGCACTGTTTTCTACTTGACTATCTTTAATCAGCGCAATTTTATAAACCGGAATCGGATTGGGCGAACAATTCAAACACATGAAAATCTTTTCGTTTATCTCATTTGATCCGCGTAACATTTCCGCTATGGAATACAGCATCCTGAGCGTTCTATTTCTGTGCTCAACTATATCGCCTGAATAAATTGGCAATACCGGTTTCCGGGCATGTTCTACGTTAAGCATGTTTATACCCCGATGGTAGGCTGGGAAGCGTTTGTTTCATTTCAAAATCTTCATTTTCTTTGTCGGCTTCCAGCCCGCCGCTTTCGATATTTTCCTCAGAAAAGTTACACGTGACCCTGGTAGATTTTCGCGTTGACTTTGAAAGGCATTTATTCAGATACGATATCTTTTTAGAAATTTTTTCGCTTAGATTGGTATTTCCGATTAAATGTATATGAATACCTGATTTGTCTTGGATAGCATTAATCTGTAGGACACCTGAAATTCCCGTATCAAAAACAAGCTGAACTTGGCAAGGTGATTTTCCTGTTTTCTCAATATTACAACAGATTCTCAGGAGCGTTTTTTCGAGAGCACTCCAATCAATGGTTCTTGTTTTTTCGATGTTTTTTAAAGTTTTTGGAGAGATAGCAAGAGCTGAACTCAAACTGTAAAAAAGCCGACCATCGGAAGGCGGCGAAAAATTATCAAATTCCAGGTCCATCATGGATTTAAATTTTTTCTCAATTTTGGCCTTCGTTTTATTGGAGTTTGAGGTCGGGCTAAATCTTTTAATGTTTAAATCAATAGGTTGAAACGTCATTTTTAGTATCCATGAGTTCCTTTTAATTCTTGAAGATCTTCTTCAATTTTTGATTCGAAGCGGGCAAGGCTCTCCTTTCCGATAAGTTCAAGCTTCATCTTATGTGCTTCATATTGAAGCAATTTTTGATACAAATATTTCAAGGTTTCACGATGCCGGCATAGTTGTTTTTCCAGCTTTTGTCGTTTAGCCTGAAGGATCCGGATTGTATTCAATATCGATTTTTTTTGGAGATGAAATCCATCGGCGGCCCACGAATATAAGATTATGTCTTCTGACTGAAATGTGGTTTTTCGCTCGACGAATTGGCATGAACCCTTCAGTCTATCGGCTGCTATCTGATCGAATTTTTGCCATTCCATTTTTTCTCGGTTTTTGTATCCGTCAATGCTTATTCGTAACGCGTCCATTCGAACAGCTAAATCTTTCAGGCCATTCTGAAAATTGTCGATCACAAATTGAAAAGGGTACTTTTCATGCTTTTTCATTTTGTTCTCATGCCGGCTATAGCCTTCAAGGTGTTTATTGTGTCATCGATTGAACGAACGTACTGTTTAGAGTCAAACAAGAATTTTTCGATACCCGGCTTCATGTTAACGGCGTCGTCCAATTCTTTATTTTTTCCCGGCTCGTAGAAACCAAATCGTATGGCTTCTTCGTTAGCATCGCAAAGAGCATATTTTGAGAGGAGAAACCCTACGATTTCTCCATGTTCAGGGGAAATGATCCGGTTCATCAATCTGCTTTTAGATCTCAGTATGTCTATCGCAGGATACTGATTTGCGGCGGCCAGTTTTCTAGAAAGAATGATATGCCCATCGAGAATTGACAAAACTTCATCCGCTACCGGCTCAGACAGATCATCTCCGGCAACAAGAACCGTATAAAGTGCAGTTATAGAACCTTTGGAGTTGGTCCCCGCTCTTTCCATCAGTTTGGGCAATTCTGCAAACACCGAAGGTGGATATCCTCCTCGAGACGGCATTTCTCCTCTTGCGAGACCTATTTCTCGAAGCGCCCTGGCAAAACGAGTCACAGAGTCCATCATAAACAAGACATGCAACCCCATATCTCTGAAATATTCCGCGATCGTTGTCGCGACATATGCCGATTTCAATCGCACGATAGCGGGTTGATCAGACGTTGCGGCAACGACAATTGAGCGTTTTAAACCTTCATAGCCCAAGCTCTCTTCGATAAATTCTCTAACTTCCCTTCCACGTTCACCGATCAAATTGATTACGACAACGTCAGCGGAGGCGGACCGTGCGATATTGGACATGAGTGTGCTTTTTCCTGTTCCTGCAGCCGCAAATACGCCTATTCTTTGTCCCTGCCCCATGCATAAAAATCCATCGATCGCAGGTATCCCGGTAGGCAGAAAGGTATCTATCGTTTTTCTCTCCAATGGCTCCGGCGCTTCTTTATGGATTTCTCTGACAACCCATTCACCATTTATCAAGCCTTTATTCATATCATTGCCGATCAGCTCACCTAAGCCGTTTAAAACTTGACCTTTTAAAAATGGCCCGCATTTCAGCCGAAAAGGGCGGCCGGTCGGTATTACCCTTGCGTCTGGACGCAAACCATGCATGACCGTGTAGGGCATCAGAAGACACTGATTTCGACGGAAACCTACCACTTCAGCAGAAATGTAACCAGAACCGGACTCAATGCGACAAATTTCTCCAATTTTAACGTGACGTAATCCTGCTGTGATCAAGACTCCCAATATCTCTTCAACTCGCCCCGAAACCTGTAATTCGCGATAATTGCTCAATTCTTGTCTGGCGTTTTTTATGAAAACACTGACCAGGTTCACTTTCTCAATCCTTTTCAACTGCTTTCGACTTGGTTTCAACCATTTTTCTCCCTGCCAGTATGGTGATAAAAATTCCGATGATACAAAGTGCACCCGATAAGGCCCAGAATATTGTCTGTTTGTCATTTTGCGTATTTAAATCATCGACAAGACTCGGCAATGTAACCGAATCTGATTTTCCTTCTGTTCTGATAACCGAGACGTCTTCTTCAAGCATTCCCCCGACTCCTGCCGCTATTAACTCTCTAACTGCCTGATCAGATATCATCTTTTCCGCCGGATAACCTGGTACCGTTTTAATGAATACGGCTGCAGAACGCGGTATCTCTTCAGATCTACGATCGTTTCTCTCCTTCATTGCATAATAGATATGCACCCGTGCCTTGATGATGGAATCGTCCTGTTCGAGCGTGTTTTGAAGCTCACCACAAAGAGCACTCATATATCGAGCTTTTTCCTGTATGTTTGTTGGAAGAATCGAATCTTTTTGAAAAAGATCATTGAATCCCTGAGCCGATTTTCTTGGCAGTTCTCTATCAATAATAAGCTGCAAAGCCGAGCCGGTATCTTTCGAGGATACCGACACCATCCATCCGGGAGAATCACCGGTGTCTTTGGCTTTTCCTGCTCGTATTCCAGCTTGATTTAAAACCAACAACATTTCGTTTGCCTGGTTTTCGCTCAAGCCATGATAAAGTTCCGTTTGACACCCAATGAAAAAGAAAAATACCAATACATTAAAAATAAAACCGATGGATTTGGCAGCAAATTTCATCACGTTAAACCTGGGTCTGCATCAGAGTTTTTAAACTGCTGACCAGAGATTCGATAACTTTGGAGACTGCCGTGATATCGCGTGAAAAATTCAGAATTTTACCTTGAAGAGCCAACATTTCACCGCTATCAACCTTGTTTCCATCCAGCACATGCTGAATCAAGCGGTTCAACTCGTTGTTTCTGTCTTGTAACTTTTTAATCATATTGATCCCGAATTCTTTAGTGGCATCGATATCTTTTCGACTTAACGAGGTTTCGTAATATTTTTTTTGGATGCATTCTAAAGATGTATTCATCGATGCTTCGTAAAACTGTCGAAATGACCGACCGACTTTGGGATTATTGGTAATCCCCGGACAATTCATTTTTTGTTGCTGAATTGACGCCACTAATTCAAGACTATCATTCACCTTTTGCATACCATTACCTCACGGCTCAATTGCAGTAAATTCCAAGCCCAATTACCCACATAAGAATCTGGATAATCCCGATATACTGAATCCAATATTTCGCGCCCAATATCTACTCTGCCCGTGCACAAATACAGCTCACCTAGAAATGCTCTTGCCGCGGGGTCGGACGGATCATCTTCCAGCACCGTCTCGTAAGCTCTTTCACTTTCTGTGACTTCACCGCGCATTAAAAGGACATTTCCCAATCCCAACCACCCACCGATACGGTCAGGTTGTAGAGCTAAAATTGAGCGAAAACAGGATTCAGCCTCACCATATTTGCCGGCACATCCCAAAAGGTAACCAGCCTCGATCAAAGTATTCATTATTTTTTCGCTCCTGGTAGAACTTTCGAGTAATTGTTGAATATCATCGATAATCTCAATGCTTTTAAGTGTCATCATGTTTTTATCCCTTTCAAAAATTTTTCCGTAACTCTCTATTTGATATTTCGAATAGCATTCATGGCAGTGTCATGCCGAATTCTCATCAGATTGGATAGAAGCGTATACACCCTCGCTTCCTGAAGCATTTCTTGTTGCAAATTCAACATTTCCATAGGTGTCATTCCTCCATATTCGCCCATCATGTTTTTTTGACCAAATGCTTCAAAAAAACTTGAAATGACCGAAGCTCCAGGAATGACCGCTCCACCGATTTTTGCCGATGCCGCTAAAGCTAAACCAATTCCATTCATCACCCGGCTGAAGCGACTGTCTTTGGTTTCAACTTGCTCTCTATTGTTTCCCTTTTGAATTTCCGATCCCGGAAATGACGTGATTTTCATTCTAAAGACCTCCCCTTAAAAAACCTGGGCCTTGCACCTACCGGACAATTCCTTCAGTTTTTCCAGCAATCGAACCGTTTCAAGCAATCCCACTCCCGCAGTCTCCATCCGAAGCGATAGATCAGGATCACAAAAAGGACTTCGACTTTTTTCCATCAAACCCCGCAGCGCAGTCATCTCCTTTATTATTTCATCAACTTCTGAGGTCTGCAGAATTTGTTCAATGAGCGGAAATCTCGGGTTATCAAGAAACTGTTGAACATTTCGCTTTTCTTTACCCATGTTTAATTCATTCATTTTAACATCCTTTCCAAGTGTTGCCGGACTCCGTTTCCAGCAAAAATTGCTTTATTCCATTTATGCATTGCGTAATTGAAGCATCGATAGTTCCTGCAGCCGATTCAAAAACGCAATCACCTGCATCTATGTCACTATCAGGGAAAAATTTGACACTTCCTTCCAAAAGACTTCCCGCGGCAATTTGCTGCAAAATGTCCTGGTGACTCTGCCAATCTTTCGGATTCAATTTAACTGTAACAGAGCGTTGATCGAATAAATCGGAAAGACCCTTTCTGACCCTTTCCTCAAGCCAATTTTCATGTTCTTTTTGATAAGTTCGTATAAATAACTCAACAATATCCATGCACAGAGCGATGATGCCTTTTACCGCATCCTGCTCCAATCTCGAACGATAGCGATTCGCCATCAATATGACGCTGATAGCTTTGCTTTTTCCTGCGCTCAAACCTTCCTTAAAACCTTTTGAACGCATTTGACTTGCCTCTTTTTCAGCATGAGAAAGTATACTTTCAGCTTTTTGTTTTGCTGATTTCACTATTTTTTCTGTTTCAGAAAAAGCGTTGAGAGCTTCGGCAGAAATAATTCTAGGCCCGGTTATACACTCTTGTTGCACTTTCATACACACTCTCTCTCCGCCATAACAAAACCTAAAACTTTAAGCGCTTTACGGTGAATATGCTCCTCAATCATGACGTTTTCATCTTTAACTGACTGTTCGAATTGCTGAAAAATCCCGGGTTGCATCTTGAATCGTATCCACGTTAAGCTGATGTTTTGGATATTGTCAGGCAAAAGAATCCATTCTTTTTGAAAGAATTCGCCTAAATAAAATTTTCCGACTTCCTGCTGAATCAAAGTCTGAAGCAAAATGACTTTTTCCCAATTCATGAATGGCAGATATTTCCAATTCACCGATGGAAACCGGTACCAATCCGTCATGACGGGGAACTGAGAAATCAGTTCTTTCAGCAGAAAATGGTCAAGTTGTAAACAAATATTTTCGCGAATAAAACGATTCCAATTACGGGCGTTGAGAAGGGTGGAATGATCTGCTTGCGAAAAGCGCTCAGGCTGGTTAGGCTGAAAATTGGTTAAAATCCTTTCAAGACAAAGAAACACTTGCTCCGGATGTATTTTTTCGAGCATGTATATAGGAAAAGATTCCATCATCGAATAAAGTTCCAATCGGGCTGTAAATCTTTCTTCCTCTTCAGAATTATTTTTGTTGAAAACGTGCAAATTAGTGTCGAGAGCCCGAATTTTGTTTCTAAAGTGATGCAAATATTTATTGTTTTCCAATTCTGAAAAGCTGTTCATTATCAAACTCCTTTCGCTTTTCAATGCAATTATAACAAGAAACGTTATTATTGTCAAGAAATATTACACTTATAAATCTTATTGCCTTTTCTTTTAAATCACGTAATCTGTCTGCGGTTAAATGAGTGATTGAAAGGAGACGCACATGAAACTCGCTAAAATACTTTTTGCTTTCTCGGTTATTTTACTCCCGATATTTCCGGTTCTTTCTTGTGAACGAGATGTTGGGGCGGATGGTTATGTTTGGATCTTCCATCGCTTGTCGGATGGTAATTCTTACCATGAAGCGAAAAGCCTGGGAGAATTTACGGAGGGACAAACCTTGTTTTTGACTGCTCCGTGTCCAGGCCGGACCATAAATACCGTACAAGTTTCTTGGGAAGATAATCGATCTGAAGTTTTCGGTGAATTGATTACCATGCCCGGAAACAGAAAACACGGCCAGCGGGATATCAGTGACAAAAGAAGTGAAAGCTGGGAAGTCAATAAACCTACAGACAGTCTTCAATTTGCTTTTGCCGGCAAACGTGGGCATCGTTGTCGAGTCAGATGGGTGCGAATATATTACGGAGTCAACGCTCCTCCGTATCAGTCTTCGGCTTCAACTAATACAGTCAATTATGATCTCGTTGACCGAATAGGTCTTCTTGAAGCAGAGATTCAAAAGAAATCACGCGTCATCAGTTGGGATGGAAGCGTGTTGACAGTCGCTGTTAAAACCGATAGCGGTCAAGAAATGCGATACTTGAGAATTGGTGAATTTAGAAATGTTCTTTTCTCTGAGCGTTGGGGAACGGCTACCGATATTGAAGGTTATACATTTCCTGTTCGAGTCAAGCGTATTGTCGGCGACAAAATTGAACTGGAAAAGAAACTCGACGGCAAAATCGTTCCTAAGCCGCTGGTCGAGATTTCACATTACAAGTCAATAATATTCTAACTAACAGGTCTCCTCTGTCTCATCCATAAATTATGGACAAGATTTAGATTGTCTTATTAAGTAAAAGCTTAACTTTTTTTAAAGATAGTTGGATCAGACAGCGGCTGTCTCCGATGTAAAGCTGAATTCGTTTATAACCATCGGCGGTATTAAAAGATCATAAAACCAGGCACGACGCAGCTCGGATCGGCCGACTTGCTCAACATTCTCAAGGCTGAAAATTGGGCTCTCATTGAACCGCATGTTCTTTAACGGCTTAACAATTTTACCGTCTCGAACCAAGAAAATCCCGTCTCTGGTCAAACCTGTTATCAGAAGCTTGTTGGGATCAACGAAACGAATATACCAAAAGCTGTTGATTAAAATAGCATTGCTTGTTTCGGCGATAAGCTGTTCGGTTGATTTATCTGTTCCACTGAATTCAATCAACGTCGGGAAAGCTTTAGGCTGGAGATTGTTTTTTTGTGCCCAATACAGCGAAGAAAACAGATGCTTCAGTGTTCCTCGATCGATAATGGGATAATCTTCGACCGGCAAGCCTCGTGCGAAAAGGCCTGCTGTCATGCTCTGGCCACCAAAATCCAAATCAAATGCGCTTCCATAGGTCGCCGTTGGAATTTCCGGGTGTTGCTTTCGGCTCGATACTGTAATCAATGGACTGAACAATTTTTTTCCTATCAGATCGGTTGATTGATAATAGTTGCTTAATGCACTCCTACCTTCGGCAACTTTTCTGGCATCCATGGCAAAAAGAATATTGACCAAGTAATTCATCGCCGCTGTTGGAGTCAGAATGACTTTGTAATCACCTGGTTCAATATAGTCAGCTTTAGCCGACCATTGAGCCCAATCACAGCACTGGTCGACAAGCCGATCAAATTCAATTTCTTTTATTCGTGTGGAACTTCTGGTTTCCCTGCAACTGCCGTCACCCTTTTCCGTTCTGATCGTAACCGAAAAGTCAGCCATCGTTTCAGGATGCCAACATCTATGATCATTCGAATTACCGAAAGCTTCGTATTTCCAATCAGTTGTCAGTGTCCCGAATGCCAGCAGATTCTTTGCCTTGGTTTTTGCACACACTTCTTTGATTTTTTTCGCTTTTTCCATTTGAGAGAAATCGGCGGTATCTGGGTCATATGAGTTTGATTCTGGAATGTCAACAGGTTTTATCGGGCTGATATGTTCCGGGTTTATCGGGTACATGGAAGCCATTTTGACTGCTTCCCGCACTGCCTGATCAATACTCTCATCGCTCAGAACACTTGTCTTTAACCCGGCTTCCCGCCCCCCAATAGAAACGGCAAGAGTCAACAAGTGCTTCTCAGATTCTACATTTTGGATGATGTGATTCCCGGCAAATCGCGTCAGTCCACTTCTGCCACCGCTGACAGAAACAGACGCTTCATCGGCTCCATATCGCTTACATGCCTTCAGAGCTTTATCGATTATATCAAAGGCTCTTGTCTTATAGCTTGATAATGTCATCATATCCTGGCCTTTCCATAGCTGATATTTCTTAATCGTAAAGGTGAACTCCCATGAGTCAATTGCGCTTGTTGCATGGGTTGTCCCTTGCCACAATTTACAACCCCTTCAGGCCGCCATTCATCCTTGTTACATATAGCATCAACCGAATTCCAGAATTCAGGATTTTTCGATTGATAGGTAAAGCCGCGCAGCATATGAGTTCTTTTTCCGTTCTCAATCCGCCACACCGCGTCGCCGCCAAATTGAAAATTGATACGCTGATGATCGATGGAAAAACTGCCCATTCCATCTACAAGAAAGCCTTTCTTTGTATCTGAAATCAATTCTTCGAATGTAGGAGCGCCATTTTTCCCGGGTTCAATCGATACATTCGACATTCTCAAAATAGGCATACTGCTCCAACTGTCCGCATAAGCACATCCTCGACTTTGTTTTTCACCAATATAATGAGCGGTCCCTCTTGTTGTACTGTATCCGGTCAAGACACCATCTTTTATCAAATGCCATTGACCTGTCTGAACCCCTTCATCGTCAAGCGGTATAGATGAACGGCCGTTTGTCATGGTGCGGTCCGCAATGACATTGAAAATAGAAGCCCCATATTTCAGTTTGCCCAGTTTATCGATCGTCGCAAAACTCGTTCCCGCCATATCAGCTTCCCAACCCATAACCCGATCCAATTCGGTGGCATGCCCTATTGTCTCATGGATAACAAGGCACGTGTGTGTGGGAAGCAGGACCAGGTCCGCACACCCTTCTCCACAAAACGGAGACCGTAATTTTTCGACAGCTTCCTCAGATATTCTTTCCGCTTCCTGCAACCACGGCACACTCAGTATATGCTCATATCCTGTATTCAGAGGCGTCAAAATATAATTCCTCGATTCAAATCCACCCGGGCCTATTGCAGTCGCAGAACACATCCCATCCACTCTCATCACCAATTGATCATAAAAACTGCCGTCGGTGTTCATGAAAAACTTGTGCTCTCTCGTGAAATTGAACATGGATATTGCACGTTTGATCTCCGATCGATCACGCATTTTTCGATTTATTTCCAATAAAAGATCCAATTTTTCCTGTATCGAGATGTCAAACGGATCAATTTGAAATGGCGTTCGCCATCGAACAGTCACAGCAGGATGTTCGGCAAAAGATGCTTTCAGCGCCATGACGGCACTGGCTTTAGCTATGGCAACAGCCCGATCGACTGTTTTAACGACACCTTCCGGAGTAAGATCCTGTGTGGCTGAAAAACCCCAACCATTTTTAATCAGCGCCTGGATGCCGATACCTTCAGAACGATTTGACGACAGATTTGTAGCGATATCGTCTCTGGCAGAGAGATTCTGATATCGGTATAAGCCAATTCTTGCATCGCCATAATCAACACCGGCATTTTTGAGTCTCTCAATTGCTGTTTCCAATAATGCTTTCACTTTCATACTCCCATTCTGAAATGCGTCAGTACACCGACGCTTCCGAAGCCACTGTATAACAGCTCAATCTAAATGCCAAGCATTGTTTTGCACTCCTATAAACAAAGTATTAGACTATGTTTTTAGAGGGATTAGTCAGTGGAAAACACCTTGTTCGAAATAGCTTATCAGATGATTGAAAAGTCCAAGTATCTGGTTGCATTGACCGGCGCCGGAATATCCGTTGAGAGCGGCATTCCGACTTTCCGCGGCCCTGAAGGGCTCTGGACAAAATACGATCCCCAAACATATGCAGGAATCGACGGGTTTCTCAATAATCCTGAACGATCATGGGATTTTTTCTATTCATTCTATGAGATGCTCCTCAAAGCCAATCCCAACGCCGCTCATTTAGCTCTTGCTAAAATGGAGAAAATCAACGCGCTAAAATATACCATCACCCAAAATATCGACGGTCTGCATCATGCCGCCGGTCAGCAAAGAGTGATCGAAATCCACGGAAGTATGCAGAATTTGATCTGTTTAACGTGTAAACGAAAATGGAATTCGCAAGGAATTTTATTTGGATCCTCTGACACTCCTCCCTTGTGTGAATGCGGAGGGGTCTTAAAACCTGACGCCGTTCTTTTCGGCGAGTCATTACCGTTAGAAGTTTTTTTTGAAGCGCTCGAACAGATCCGATTAGCCGATGTGCTTCTGCTTGTAGGCACTTCCGGCTTAGTTCATCCAGTCAATGAGTTTCCAGAAATCGCTGTACGGCACGGCGCACGTATCATCGAAATCAATCCAGAAAAAACCTTCCTGACGGATCACCATGAAACCATCCATCTGCAGGGATCCGCTAAAGAAATTTTGACGTTGGTCACCAGTCGTTTGATAGGGTCAGCGAAGAATCAACTGGAGAACGATCGATAATACTCCTATTCCCAGACAATAAATTGCAAACGGCTTATAAGAATATTTCCGAATGATATTCATTAAAATCCTAATGGCCAGATAGCTGGCAATAAGAGAGGCGATAAACCCGGTCAACAGAACCATCGAATCGATACCGCCTTCCTGGACAGCCTTATAAACGTCATGGCTTTCAAGAACTACTGCCCCTGCGACAGCAGGAAGCATCAGCATGAATGAAAACCGAGCCGCCTTGATGCGACTCCAACCGAAAGCCAGCCCTGCCGCCATTGTCACACCTGAGCGGGAAATTCCGGGCAGCAGCGCTATCGTCTGCGCCAGACCCACGCACGACGCTGCTTTTAAACCGACTGATGCCGATTCATTATTTTCTTTTTTTCGATTTTTATGAAACCATTCCCCGATAAATAGAATCATGCCGGTAAATATAAGCAAGATGGAAACTACAAGGGGAGAATCGAAAAGAGATTCAATCCAATTCTTGGCGAGCAATCCGGCAACACCAACTGGAATAGTGGCAATAAAGATGCCCGATATCCATGAACGGGCATCACGGTTATCCCGTATAGTTTTATTACCGGTCAATCCCTTGTAAAACCAGAATAAATCGTATCTGAAATATATAATGGCGGCTAAAAGCGATCCGCCGTGCAGAACAACTTCAAATACTGCTCCAGGGGTTTCGAATCCAGGCATAATCTTCTGAGCCAGCACTAGATGCCCGGAACTTGAAACTGGCAGGAACTCAGTCAACCCTTGTACAAGACCCAATAAAAATGCCTTTATCACGGGTTTTTCTCCTCTTCCATCAAATATTTAACCTCCGCCACCTTGACTACCTGCTCGCCGGTCAGTTGTTGAGCTCTCAAATTTAAATCGATACCGGCAGTCGCTAAAAGCCGAGTGGAATTTTGTGTGCCCATTATTTTTTTCAGATTATTTTGCAGAGTCTTTCGCCGATGTGCAAACAAATTGAACACAGTGTCTAGAAAAAATTCCCAAGGGACCGATACTTCACACGGCACAGGCTTCAATAAAAGCACTGCCGATTCGACTGTCGGCGCCGGCCGGAAAAGGTTCGGTTTGACTGTTAGAGCACGTGAAACTTTAAATTTTGTTTGAACTATAACGGATAAAGCGCTCCTATCACTATCCCCGGGTCCCGCGATTACTCGGTCAACAACTTCTCTCTGTAGAAGGAGAACTCCAACGGGAAATTCTCTGTGAAACGTCGCAAGCATCATTAAAACCGGCGAAGAGATCGCATAAGGCAGATTGCTGACAACTTTGACGGGATTGGCCTCGTTCCGTTCAGCCAACAGTTTAAGTATTCGCAACCCGTCATCGTTGACGACACTGACATTCTGATAGCCGGCAAATCGAGTTTTCAGCAGTTTTGCCATCGATTCTTCACGCTCAACAGCAACGATTTGTCCGACACGTGCAGCCAGAGCCCAGGTCAGAATACCTGTTCCAGCGCCGATCTCGAGCAAAGAATCCTTTTGTGTAAGCTCAGCAAGATCGACGATCTGATCCCGAACCCGTTCCGAGATCAAAAAATTCTGGCCTTTCAATCGATTCGGTTTTAGGCCGCATATCTCGATGTCCGTTTTCAGTGTTTGTATTGGATCCTGAATAACCTTTGGAACATAGGGTATGTTCATGGCTTTTACAGACCGGGTTCAGACAGCTTGCCGGCACTGCTTTTCAGTTCGCTCCAAGAAACATTCTCCAGACTTAAATAAAACAGGCCTAAAAGCACTACAGGGATATAGGCAAGCAAGTGAGCCATCAAGACATAGGCCTCAACATTGCCTTTCAACCCCATCAATAAAAGCGTCTGTTGACCGACCCAATGAAATGTCCCTATAAAGCCGGGGGCGGACGGGATAGAAACGGCAAAAGCCAGCGCGACGATCAGGAAAAGAGCCAGGATCAGGTTGGCTGGAATTCCGACGGCAAAAAACACGTATAGATAAGCAAAAGCCAATACCAGCCAAATCAGCATCGACAAGCTGAAAGAGATGATTATGCTTTTCCAGCTATTGATAATCCATAGTCCTTTAATAAAAGCATCCAGCATCTGGTTAGCTTTACTTGATACGGCATCCGGAAGAATCTTAAAAACACGGCTAAGCAATTCGCGAACTCGCGCTGTTTTAGTTTTGAGCAATATCAAGAACCCAAGCGCGCCCAGCGCAATCACCGCCATAATCCAGGCGCCATAAACCATTTCACGAGGTAATTTGACCGATTTTCCGGCTGCGAAATAGAAAACGAAGACAACATACAGAATCAATATCGACAGAATGTCGAGGATTCGCTCGAGCACAATTGTGCCGAAAACTTCAGAAGTCTTTCTGTTCTCTTTTCTAGCTAAAAACCATGCCCGGACAATTTCTCCAATTCGAAACGGCAATACATTGTTCGCCATGTATCCGACACAAACGGATCTCCATAAAGATTGGAATTTGATTTCGGCATAATCCTGAAGAAAAAACTTCCATCGATAAGCCCGTACGACCAATGCCAGAACCGTTGCAACCAAAGCCGGCAGAATCCACCAGTAGTTCGCTCGTACCAAAGATCTCTGCAAACGTGGAAAATGTATGATCGGATGGTCATCTGCCAATAACTCTATCTCAATCGGTCTTTCCGTGACAAGGTAAGGAGGACCGGAGCCATCCTCGCTACCGACAATCTCGGCTATTTTATGCCTAAAATCTTCTTTTCGGCGGCCTGAAGAAATAGTCAACGAATCTCCAACTTCAAAATTTTCAATATCAGCGATGTACAGAATTCTATCAGCTTGCAAGCCGGTGCCTTTATGTAATCCGGAATCTCTAATAATAGGAATTTTGTTTACATCTTTTATAAACAAGTAGAAAAAGGCGGCGCTTAAAAGGATGCTTATGATAATTTTTAGTGTTTTATTCATTTTTCCAGTTTATTCAAGCAATTCTGAGCCCTGCAATCCAGATCGCATAAAAAACGACGATCAAAATTCCCCAGAACAGCGCTTTTTTTGTAACCAATTCATTTTCTTCGGTAAACCCCTTAAAAATCAATCCGATCGTGCTTCCAATCCAACCCAGAAACCCTATTTGAACCATTATCGATCCCCATAATGACACTTCATGTTCCATGCTTCATCTCCCTTTGTATCCTACGACGCATGCTTCGAAACACAGTCGCTGTTGAAGTGAGTTCCTGCGTTGGTCCGCCTTGCAATAGCCGCTTTGTAGACTGATTGTGAGAGTTTGATCAGGTTCGCCAATGCAATGGCTTTCAGGCGGTTACACGCGTATCCATTTATAGATTCGAAATATCTGTCTATTTCACCGATTTTTTCAAGACCATTACGAAGACCTTGATCAGTGCGGATTATTCCACAATATTGCCAATTGGTTTCTTGGAGTTCTTTTCGAATTTTATCCAAGTCGATATCACAGGGCTGATTTTTAATCCACCGGGGTTCGGGGCACTCGAGAAGCGGCTTGAGCTTTTCCCACCAATTTGAAGGCAAGTAACGTATTAGTCGATCGGCATTTACCGCAGCTCGATAAGCAAATACAACTGATTCCAACAGTGAATTCGAAGCCAAACGATTAGCTCCATGGACACCGGTACACGCCACTTCACCACCGGCATACAAGCCTTGTATAGTAGTTCTACCGTCGATATCCGTATGCACTCCCCCGCAGAAATAATGAGCAGCCGGAGCGACAGGTATCAGGTCTTTTCCTGGATGGAGTCCAAATTTCGACAGTGTTGCAGTGATTGTTGGAAATCTGTTTTCAATAAAAACAGCTCCTCTGGACGTCAAATCCAGGTAAACATGATCAACCCCGGTTTTTTGCATTTCCGTCACTATC
The DNA here is from genome assembly GCA_049652745.1 of bacterium. Taxonomy (GTDB): domain Bacteria; phylum CSSED10-310; class CSSED10-310; order CSSED10-310; family CSSED10-310; genus JBASEY01. The sequence continues at coordinate 77,882 of JBASEY010000017.1, forward strand.
GCTCTCGATACGATATCTCTAGGCGCCAATTCCGCCATAGGGTGGTAGTCAGGCATGAAGCGGTAACCCTGATGATTCCGCAAGATACCACCTTCTCCACGAGCTGCCTCGGTGATCAAAAAACAAGGTGCGTTTTCAAGTGAAAGAACCGTTGGATGAAATTGAATGAATTCCAGGTTTTTCAGTACTGCTCCAGCATTCTGAGCCATGACGAAACCGTCGCCTGTCGCGATCTCGGGATTGGTTGTTTTGGAAAACAATTGCCCGGCGCCTCCGGTTGCCAGAAAAACGCTTTTTGCGAAAAACCGGTGTGGTTTTCCCTTTCGATCTAAAGATTCTATGCCAAAACAGGTATTATTTCGCACAAGCAAACGCGTCACGATCTGATGATCGGTAATTCGAAGATTTTCTTTTTTCACACTGTTCCAAAGAGCGGATTCAATAGCCTGGCCGGTCATATCCCCCACATGAATGACGCGGCTGTCCGAATGGCCGCCTTCACGGGTGAACTGCAACGCGTTATCCGTCAATCGATCGAAATCAACTCCCATGCACATCAAATCGAATATCCTTGCAGGCGCTTCTTTAACCAGGATATTGACAGCCTCGATATCGCTCAAACCGTCACCGGCTTTCATCGTATCTTCGATATGTTTGGCGTAGGAATCATCGATGGAAAGAACAGCGGCGATACCTCCTTGCGCATAACGGGTATTGGATTCAGTGGCGACATCTTTCGTTATCAAGTGAACGTTATGGTACTTCGAAATGTGGGCGGCAAACATCAAGCCGGCGGCGCCCGATCCAATTATGAGCACATCCGACACATCTTTTTCAGTTATCATGGTGTCAACTCCAGCATCTTTTCCAATGCTCGCAATGCGCCAGCCGCAACCGTGTCCGGAACCGTTATTTTATATCGATCAAATTTCAAGGCTTCATGAATGCTTTCTAGCGTGGTCATCTTCATTTGGGCACAGACAGCTTGGTGAATTTCTATAAAAGTCTTACCGGGATTCTCGTTTCGCAAACGATGTACGAGACCATTTTCCGTCACTACGATAAAAGACATGCGTTCACTGCTTTTAGCAAGTTTTATCATACCGCCCGTACCGATAATGACATCCGCATATTCCAATACATTCAACGGCGCTTCCGGATGGGCCATTACCAGCGCTTCCGGATATTTCTTTTTCAGTTTTATCAGATGATCGGCTGTAATCAGCTTATCATGAACAAGGCATTGCCCCGGCCAAGGTATAATGTCGATACCAAGTTGATGTGACGCATAAGCCGCCAAATTCTTATCCGGCAAATAACATATCGGGCGGTCGGAAAAATGCTTGATTATGGTAAAAGCGTTTGCGGAGGTGCATACGACGTCTGATTCGGCTTTTACGGCTGCCGATGTATTGATATACGCAATAAATACTGCGTTTGGATGCTTTTTTCGCATTTCTTTCACCATTTGTGGGGTAGCACAATCGGCCAATGGGCACCCGGCATCTATAACCGGTAAAAGCACGGTTTTATCAGGCGCTAGCAAGGCAGCGCTTTCCGCCATAAAATGAACACCACAAAATACGATGGTATCATGAGGAAGTGAGCGGGATAATTGAGCCAATTCCAGAGAATCCCCAAGATAATCAGCTATAGCCTGTACTTCTGCGCGTTGATAATTATGAGCAAGTAAAACCGCATTTTTTTCTTTTTTATATCGATTGATTTGGTCAATTAGTAATGTCTGATCGGTCATTGAACACCAATATTCCACCTATGTGATTATGCGTTATCAACCGGAAGGGCAGACCATACCATAATGGTTTCAGGAATTCCCTTCAAATGAGCATCTCCAACCGGCCTCAAAACAAAAATCGGGTCGTTTTTTGTATCAAAAGCTACAAATTCAGTACTATCCCGCCATGAACGCTCTTGGAGAGCTTGGTTATCGGATAAATTGCTTAATGCCGCCGATGAAAGCGCCACCCCGTTATTATGTAGAAAACCATTGATTACGTTAACTTTGAAAGACCCCGCTTTGTCTTTGATTTCAGGAAGAATTTGAAACGCTTTTTTACTTCCCCCCGGAACCGAGTCTTCCCTTGAAAAAGCTTCGAATAAATTAACGATATCATCGCGAACATTAGGACTGATTCGATTTTTAGTGTTTTCTAGAATGTCCTGTAACAAATCGTTGATTTCCCGCCGAAATAGCGGATCTGCTTTTCTCTCTCGACTTGATGATTTGCCTGAGCTCAACCTACTTGCCAAATTGGCTGCCAGCCCGATAACCGTATCGAATTTTTCGCGCTTATCACTGAATATATACGCGCTTTCCAGCATCCCTACATGAATACCAATTCCGACTCCTTTAAGCGGCATCTGGTCATCAATATCCGATCGCGCGAGCATTTTCTGTATCTCTATTCCTGCCAGAACGGCATTGAATGTGCTGTATTCTTTAGGGTTATCATCGCTAAATGTAGCAAGAATGGAATCTCCTGCAAAAAACCGGATCCTTCCCCCGTAATGCTCGATGATATCCAATGCTGGATCAAAAAATGCGTAAAGCGTTTTAATCAACTGACTGCTTGAGATCGTTCCGGAAGACAGCTCTGTAGAAGCTCTTAAATCCACGAACATTATTGTGTTATTTCTCAAATCGCTTATCACGGATCCAATGTCCAGATTATATGTTATTTTGTTTTCCAGTGTTTGAGCTTTCTTTCCAGATACGCCGACAACCACATCCATTTCACCGATCAATTTAATTTTTTTACGGAAAAAAGTGATTATTTCCGCAACTTGAAGCTCTCGCGCCAGCTTAAGGTAGTCAATAACCAAATGATCGTAGGCTTTACTGTCAATTTCTTCGCCAAGCTGTTTTTTTCGAAGCGTTTTTGTTCGAATCACAGCGGGTATGCTACGAAATTTCTCCTGTAAGGTAAAAATAAAACGTGGATCGAACACGATAATGTCAGAGCCGATCTTTGCAAGGTTTTCAGTCGATATACCAAGCACATGGCTTATGATGCCGATAAACCACTCATCACGCCGGCTGATCTTGTCCTCCACCCAAGATTTTATGCTGTGGTACATAACCTCAAAATCTTCATATGTAATTAAATATAAAGAATTTTCTTCGACAAGGAGTTTTCGAATGAAATGCAGCGGATCCACAGGAGGTATATTATTCTCGAGCAGACAAAGTTGGATGTCCAACATGTCGTTGACAAAATTAAAATTGAACGATGCCCCCAAACGAGTCATAATCGTGCTTTTATAGAACGGCATAGTTTTTCGAAGCAGTTCATCTCTGTAATTGAGCTTCTCATTTACTTGTGCCAATGTCTGTTTCAACATACTGCGTATATGAGGTTGTACTGCGAACCGCGTATTGACACTGGCATTCAACTTGACTAATGATCGATTCAGGCCGTCAACACATATGGCAGTCACGACCAGCCAAAACAAATTGAATATCCCAAGCCGCCTTTCCTGTTCAATGATACTTTCCAAGCGTTCAGCCAGATAAATGATGATTTCATCCCGTGCTTCCAGATAACGTTTGAAATCAGGGTGGTTGTAATCATAACCCTTACCTTTCAGCTCACGTATATGGGTAATCGTTTTTTCCATGAAAACATCGATGCGGTCAGCCATTTCTACTGGAGGAAAAACCAGATATCCTCTTTCCCCATTTTCATGTATCTGATCAAGTTGTGGGGGTAAAACAGGTAAGGATACTGACGAATCTATAGTGTTTCTACAAAAAATCATTCGCACCGTATCCAGATCGCCCAGGGAGTAAGCCAGATTCAATCTATGCATTTCATAGCGATCATCATATGTGACGAATTTTTTCATAACAGCCTCCTAGTAAGCCGACACTTCAGGATATGTGCTGCTTTTTACGGTTCCGTCATATCGATCATATAACCATATTCCACCAAATGGTTCGCGGGGAATTACCTGCATCGCTCCCAGCCTGGCCAGTTCTTCCAACGAGTCGGGATAACGGCCATGTTGCGCATGAAAAATCTCGATGCTGCTGTTGATGGTCTTCAGGTCAGCTTTCAATTTGGTCATATTCGCTTTTTCCTGGGGTTTTACAGTGGTATCTTTCATCGTTGTATCAAACCATGATTTAAATTTATCACATCCCGAAAGCAAAAGCGCCAGGGTCACCCATACTATAAAAATGCCGAAACACACTCTTTTTGTCATGGTTATTTCTCCACCCAGATTTGTTTCAACAAAACAGCCAGGGTTGTAGCCAAACCTCTTTGTAGATTATCCATCGCAAACCGAAGCGTCAAGCGACCAGAGCTTTCACCAAAATACGAGATATCACCGATAACGAGATTTTCATTGCCTACTACAGACAGTATTCCTTCAACGGCCTCTTTCAATTCGATACCCTTAGCCTTTTCAAGATCTTCTTTCACCTTTTCCGTGTGAATTTTTTCGGAAGCCTGAAGCCAAATTGTACCTATAAGTCCAACGAAAAATCCACACCAGGCGCTATCATAGGCAACAGTTATTTGGGGTCTTTCGCAAATAATTCTTGCTTGCGATTCAATGACTGTCAATGTTTCAATTCTATTAGAACAGTGAAAAGCATTGAAGGCTATTTGCCTGGGAAAACTCAAACATTCAACATCGGTGAAACCCATGATATTACGAGTTTGGTCGAACAATTCATCCATTCCTTGACGTGTTCCAAGGGATGACACACCTTGCAGACTGAAAAGGGTTGCACTTTCCCAACAAGCAGTGTTTTTTAGGGCATAAAGAGTTGTCATCAAGGCGTGAGCCGGCCCTGTCGGCAGTATGGCGACCCGTGGTAATACCAAAGATTTATATGTTATCGAATCAGGTAACAATACAGGCGCCTCAGTAGATGCTTTGAAAAGATTGGCCATATCCAAAACAGGCACTTTGCTCACAATCAGAGTCTCGGTCAGTGATTCGAGATCTTTTACAGGGGAAAGAAAGACAGCAGCGTCATAATCTTCCTCGATCATCATTTTGGTATCGGTAACCAATAAGGGCTGATCGCCAAATTCATGAATCTCGCCAACCCGCTCGCCTTCACCTAAAAGCTGAATTTTTTTTATAGGTATTTTCACTTGGGACAGTTTATCCAAAATTTCCTGCACACAAAGATGGCCGCCTCCAATTATCATCAATTTCCGTTCTTTCATGTCATTGACCTCTGGGAATAACCATGATTCACACACCTATTTTAACAGACTTTGCCGTACAGATATTTTCTTTGAGATGATCCAGATTGTTGCTGGCGATCACAAGGCTTGTGACACCAGGATGCCCAAGGACAAAGCGAATGGATTTTTCTGCTGGAAGATGCCCGGAATCCAGACCTTTCTTGATGACTATACCTATACCTTTCCGAGCGGCATCCAGGATCAAATCGGCATTCTCGGGATGACGTTGATTATACTCCAACATCAAAACATCCGACCAGGACATGGACTCTTCAATTCCCTGCCGAGTTTTACAAGACATTCCAATAAAGCCGATCAGGCCTTTATCCTTAAGCAACTGCAATTTTTCGACTGCGTCCGTTTTATGAATAATATCAGTATCATTACCATCTGAGTGAATAAGCACAATATCAAGATAATCAGTACAGAGAGTTTTTAGACTTTTTAGAACACTTTCCAAAACCGCTTTTCCGGAAAAATCATAGAGAGACTTTCCTTCGATAAAACTCTCCCCCACCTTGGTCGATATCACCAAGTTTTTTCTATACGCCGATAGAAACTTACCGATGTAATACTCACTGAGGCCATAAGCCGGCGCAGTGTCAATATAATTGATTCCATTCTCCATCACACCATAAAGGATTTTTTTCACGGTATCAGGTTCAGGTAGTTCGTAGCCTTGGGGATATTTGATATTTATATTTCTACCTATCTTGAAAGCGCCAAATCCGATAGGTGATAATTCAAGGCCGGTTTTTCCTAATAAGCGTCGAACCATTCAGCATTCTCCCAAGGTTCCATTGCCACCTGCGGTCTAGGCCAGTTTTCCAATTCTTGCAAGTCGGCTTCAGATTGAGTCGACGGTTTATCGACTTTTTCAAGAATCCTCTCAGCAAGTCTCGGCGCCAACACCATCTTTGTCGGCCAGGCAGTAATCACGTTGTTTTCCGAATCGACAAAAACATCGTCCGGCTTTTTGCAATGTTTGGTATCAACCTCGGCTCTATTCACCTTGAACGTTGCCCATTTTAAATTCTTGAAACCCACATCGGGAAATATTTTGTTCAACGATTTCTGCGATGCCTCAACCAATTTATCGGAACTCCAGTCCAGGCTTTTTTCAGCCAATTGGCCTCCTAATAACCATACAACAGAGCCATCACTGCTTTCAGCGCTCGTAACAGTCACACCAGGCTGCGCTTTTTCTATATAATGACCATTGAAAAATGGCAGCGACTTGCCCTTCACCACCACCATATGCAATGGCCTTCGTTGCATTTTACCTTCCCGAAAACCCATACGCTTACGCAATAATTCGTTTCCTGATCCAGCAGTCAAAATCACAGTCTTCGTTTCAATTACCAGCTCCCGGCCGTTTTCAGGATTGACAAGAATAATCTCTTTAATATCACCATTCTCCGCATTCCTGAACTCTATATGATCCATCGATATCTGTAACTCGCTATTCTTATGTTCCGCCGACAATTCTCTCAGAAGACTTGCCGGCGAAATAATCTGCTCTCCCAATGCATATAAATCACCTTTATATGATGCCAATATCGAGGGTTTTTGAGTATTGGATATCTTTCTTGGCGTAACGCTCAAACCTATTACACTACCGATCAGCCACATTTTCTGGCCCCATAAATAACAAAAATCCGCTCTAACCTGGACATTTGACAGGTCCGGATAACTGTGCCCAAGAATATGTTTCTGCCAAATTCCAGGCATATCCCTAATATTGATGGCGGATTTCGTCAGCTTTCCGGCCAAGCTGTATTTAATACCGCCATGTAAAATTCCTTGGCAGGTTATCGTCTGATCGTAACCCAAGGAGTTGGATTCTAAAAGTATAACCTGGTAACCGGCTTTTTTTAAGATGTTCAATGTCCACAGTCCGGAGACACCACCGCCAAAAATTACCGCGTCAAGTTTCAGTTTGATTTTGCCAAGCATGCTTTTTTCCTTTCGAATTTGTCAATCCAGATTATCGGCTACCAATAATTTTTCTATACCACCCACATACATTCTATGAAAATCGTTATGCGGATATATTGAATCACAAATCTTTTGATCGATGAAATTTTTTTTCAACAAGTCTTGAGAATACAGCTTTCTGCAAACAAACACCATCTTCGCTTCAGCAAAATAGACATGAGTTTTTTCAAATTTTATCGGAGTGAGGCCTGATAGCGCAACCTTATCGAAATCCCGACCAGAACAAGAGCCTAGAAATTCTAATTTTTCACGATGGATATGATTGAAAAAAGACAATGTAAACAGCTCGCTTGATTCCATGAATTGATACGTATAGCGTTCAGGTCGAACAAAGACACAGGTGATTGGTTTGTTCCAAAGGTGACCGAAAGCACCCCATGAACAGGTCATGGTATTGAACTTCTCATATGAACCTGCCGTTAAAAGGAAATAATCATCGCTAAACATAGCGATGATTCTGTCCTTCAATTTCATCACATCTGCTTCCAGAAATTTTCCCACCGTTATTACCCTTCGACGTTTTATAAGTTCTCTGCACCCTGTCCGACCATCAAAGTTTCATTCGACCCATACCGATTTATTTTCGTCATCTCATCAAGAATTGGGTTGCCAATGAGTTCCATTAGTCGATAAAACGATCGCAACGACTGAATTGTTTTAGCAAAAAAACCGGTATCCGGATCTCGAATGATCTCCATCAAAGATTTCTTCCGAGGATATATTCTCAGCACACTTTCAGCATCCTCCGGAGCCCCGGCCAGCTCCCTTGCTTTTTGAATAGCTTCGTAAAGTCCTCCCAATTCATCGACAAGTTTTACGCCTTTTGCATCGGCACCTGTCCAAATTCTTCCCCGCGCTACTGAATCGATCTCCTCGACAGTCAGCTTCCTTCCAGCCATCACACCTTGTGTAAAATCCTGATAAATTCGATCCATCATCGCATTCAATTTTTCTTTTTCTTTTTGAGTTGGATCTTTAAAAACCGAGAATATCATCGCCTGGTTGCCGACATGAGTATCTTCATGGACGATCCCTAATCGATTTAAAAGATTGCCAAAAACCATTTTTCCACCGGCAACGCCGATCGATCCAGTCAACGTCATGGGCTGAGCGAAAATAGTATCGGCGCTCATTGCGACATAGTAGCCGCCTGAGCCGGCAACATCACCCATCGAAACGATAACCGGTATTCCAGCTTCTCGCGTCAACTGAACCTCATGATCGATTGTAGCTGAGGCAACAGGTGAACCCCCAGGGCTGTCGATTCGAAAAACGACGACATCTACATCTCCATCTTCACGGATTCGACGAAACGCTTCCATCATAACCCCCGAACTCATCATATCTCCTCCGGACATCGAAGATGATGATTTACCTCTGATAACTTGACCGACTCCATATACCAGTGCAATCACATAATTTCCTTTTTTCGGGAAAGGCTTCATTTCTTGAGCTAAATATTCGCCCGGCTTGACCAGGTCGGCTTTTCGGCCGACTTTTTGTTCTATGAGTGATTCCACTTGATCCCAATACTGAAAGCCGTCTACCAAGCCCGCATCGATTGCTTCACGACCAAAAAACGGCGCAGAGTCCACCAGCTCCCGAACTTGATCAACTGTCATTTTGCGCGACGACGCCACGTCTTCCACTATTGTCGTGAATAAGCTGTTTAATAAAGTCGTATCGGATTCTTTTCGAGCATTCGTGTAGCCGTTCTCGTTGAACATGTCGGCAACACCTTTGTATTCATAGCGTTGATCCATATAAGAAACAATTCCCAAATTTTTCAACATATCACCAAAAAACAAAGGTTCTATACCCAGCCCAACAAAACCGACATCTCCTGTCGAGTTCATATAAATCTCATCAAAAACCGATGCGAGGTAATATACCAAGGTTCCTGTTCCCATTCCAAAATATGTATCTGCATAAGCAACCGTAAACTTTCCGCTTTCCTGAAAACGCTGTATGGCATTTCGTATTTCTTGAGCCTTTGCCGCTCCCAAGGAAACCTCGGAAAAATCAGCCACAATACCTTTGACCAAGGGATTGGCGGCAGCATGATCTATTGTTCGAATCAGGTCCAGCAGAGTTATTGAATTCCTTGAAGTCAGCCTTTGTAAAGGATCCACCGGAAGTTTTTCGACGATAGGCTGCGAAAAATCAATATAAAGGACGAACGGTTCAGAGTGTGAAATCATCGAGGAGCTGAAACCTCTAATTCCAAAAGTTATCAATACTATGATCGAAAGGGCCAATATAATGACAGTAAACAATCCGACGCCCATTAAAAATTTTTTCATTCCGCTTCTCCTGTTAACATGATATCCGTTTATGAGGGTGCCACAATTTCTTCAGGATCACCCTGCTTAAGCATCTACTTATTATCTAAACAGATCAAGTAAATCCATTGGTTTATGGATTAGATAATCCGGAGATTCCTTTGCCAGTCTTTCGATTGATCTGAATCCCCATGTAACGGCAACCGAAATCATTCCGGCATTTTTAGCTGTTCGTATATCCGGTTCGGAGTCGCCCACAAAAAGACAATCAGACGGCTGTTTTCCCCATCCTTCAGCAATAGCCAAAGCTGCACCGGGATCCGGCTTTTTGGGCCGACCGTCTTGAACTCCCCATACTGGTTCGAAATGCCACCTCGGAAGCAACTCATTGACCATTTCGATCATGAAAATTTGGGGTTTATTAGACAGAATTGCCATCGGCATATCCAAGACCTTCAAAGCATCCAACACTTCAGGAACACCTTTGAATGGAACGGTTTTATTTCGTGAAATTTTTTCATAAAGGCTTCCCATTTCCAACACTATTTTATTGATTTCTTCAAGACTTCTATGTTCTTCCGGCAGCATTCGCTGTACAAGAACATGAATTCCGTCACCGACCATTTCTTTAAAAGCCGGTATAGTGTGAATTGGATATCCATGCGTTTTCAGAACAATATTTGCCGCATCGACCAAATCACCGATAGAATCGAGCAAAGTTCCATCGAGATCAAAAATCACTCCACTAGGCATTGCATCTCCATATTTCTTAAAATATATTTTTCAGTCTGTAAACATTCCAAACAGGCCATGTATTGTCAAAGCCTTTTAAACCAAATCTCAGAGCATCATATTCCATGATAGAAGTCAACTGGATTTGAGTCATAAGTTTTCCGCTTTTTATCTTTCGAGTCCGATTGAATTTCAGAGCTATATCATCTATAAAGATCGGTGAAAGGAAACGATTTATGATTCGTTCTTTGGTAGTATTAATGAGAAAACATAATTTTTTGATTTTCATACCTGTTTTAATCGGGTTGTTTTGCTGGACATTGATGACGGATGCAGTTGAGACGGAACCAAGTACACTCGATTACCTGGAATTGTTCGCTCAGTGCTATGAATTGATCCAAGGCCGTTACCTGGAAGATACCGATCCTTGGATTTTGGCTGAGGGAGCGGTAGAGGGAATGCTTTTACAAGCAAATCCATATTCGGCTATAGTACCTCTTTCCGGCTCGAGTAACCTGATTCCACCGTTTGGACCTTTAGAAACCGGACTCGTCATCGGCTACCATGAACCAATGATTCGTGTAATCGATGTTTTGAAAGGGTCACCGGCGGAAAAACAGGGTATAACGCCTGGAGACACTTTGATCCGAATAAATGATCAGGTCACTCCATATTTGACGATTGATCGAGCGGAACGTATGTTGACTGGAAATGAAGGTGATACTATCACCTTGCTTCTCCAGAACCACCTCACGGGCGAATTGAACGAACTGACACTTCAACTGGAACCATTTGAGCGGGAAGAATCCGTAATGGAATTCATTTTGCAAGATTCTGTCAGAATCATAAAAATTCAAGGAAAAGCGACGATTTCGACATCAGAAAAGTTGTATAATGAATTGAAAAGTTCTGATAAAAGCCTTCCCACAATTCTTGACCTGCGGAAATTCAACCGCGGTGATGAGCTTCTTGGTGTCCGTATCGCCGATCTGTTTATTGCCGACAATGAGACGGTTTTGCATACCTGTTCGAAAGACAATAGGATTTTGGGCAATGTCATTACGAACGATGGTCATAATTTGACTGGTTTTCCTCTTGCCGTCATTCTGGATGGAACCAGCGCAGGCCCGGCAGAAACGTGTGCCGCTGCTTTACACGGGGCCAAGCGAGCGATTATTACGGGAGATACATCGTTCGGCAAAGCGGTACTTCGCGAAACTCATGTGTTGGACAGTCATTACGAAATCTCGCTTGTTACGGGTTTCTTTTGCAATACTGAAGGGGATACTCTTTACTTGAAAGGTGTCAAACCTGATATACCCGTTATTTTGCCGGTTGAGGAGGATGTGGATCCCTATCTTGCCACTGCCATAAGGCAAGTTGTCGATTCAACTCAGCCAAGTGAATAAATTGGAGGATTTCATGTCGGCAAAATCATCTAAAGCAGATGTAAACCCCAACGGTAAAAAAACCGGACGTGCATCATCAGCGCCAAAATCGAAACGCGTCGGAAAACAACGATCATCTTACCCCACAAAGAAGTCCAGTTATGGAAAATTCCTTATCACCTCGATGATTTTAATCATTGTCAGTCTGGCTGCGAGTATTGTGATTCTCGATCAACGAGCGATGAAACGAGGCCACATAGGATTATGGGAAACGATTGCCGGCATAGTGCCGGCTACAACGTCGGAAGAGGTAGCTGAAGCCTGCATGGATACACTCGGGAAATTTGGCATCACTCGAAAAAATCTCAAACGAGAAGGTTGGACAACAATCGCGGCTCGGGATAATGAACGGCTGCGCCATTATGTTTTTTTAGTCGAAGACGATGAGACATTTCAACTTCTAACCTCCCAATTTGAAGACAAAGCACAAAAAAATGGCATCACGGTTCACAACCGCCATATCATCAAGAAACCCAGGGAATGGATCCTTACCTACTACATCGGCTATCATGCGAAGCGAACCCATAAACTTGATTTGAATTACTTTCCCGCAGCCGCACAAGAAGAGACAGTATCACCCGATCTTATCCCAACAGAACGACATCCCGATGAAAAAGAAAAAAAACCGCCAAAAGGAGAAAAAGCTCAAATAGCTTTGATTTTCGATGATTTCGGGCCCAATTTGGAAATCGCCGATCGATTTTTAACAGAACTCGATGTCCCCGTCACCTTGGCAATTTTACCGTATCAATATTTCTCTAATGAAATAATCGAACGAACCTTGAAAGCAGGCCAAACACCTTTTCTGCACATTCCCATGGAGCCTCACAATCCAAACTCGATGGGCGAACTATCCGAACGCTACCTAAAGACAGCGATGAGTGACGACATTTTACGTTTGAGCTTTCAAACTATGTTGAATGATCATCCGGGAATAAAGGGCGCGAATAATCATACCGGGTCAAAAATGACGGAAGATGCCCATGCTATGGAAATCATTCTGACTGAACTTAAACAGAGAAAGCTGATTTTTATTGACAGCCGAACCACATCGGAGACTGTTGCTGAAACCCTCGCTCACCAACTCAAAGTGCCGACTGCTTCCCGGAATGTTTTTATCGACCAGGGATTTAATGGTGGAGATGTCAAGGCGAATATGCTGAAATTGGCGGAAATTGCTCATAAAGAGGGAAGCGCTATCGGTATCGGCCACGCGATTCCTTCGACACTCGACGATGTGATCGACATTTTACCGCAAATTGCCGAAAAGGGTATCGATATAGTGCCTATTCAGAAGTTGTCCAAATGAATCATTAGGTTTGCTCGGCCCGATGAAAACATTTGTTAAAACGCACCTCAATTCCGGATCACCAGTCGTAATGGCCGCTCCTCTCGCCGGTGTTACCGATTGCGCCTTCCAGCAGATTTTGCATGAATGTGGAACTCCGGTTATCAGCACCGAAATGATACCTGCCGCCGCTCTTTCGAAATATCCAAAGGGTTTTAAAAAGTTGGTTCGATATCGAACTGAACTCCATCCGATGAATGTTCAATTATTCGGAAATTCGGCCGATCAAATGGTCAAAACGATCGATCTTCTCCGCGATTTGAAACCTGATAATCTCGATATAAATATGGGGTGTCCGGCCAAAAAAATTTTTAACAATGCCGGAGGATTGGCGTTAATGGGCGATCTTCCTCGGGCGACGGCAATCGTCAGGGCAGTCAGAAAGAATGTTGAAGGATCTATCAGTATCAAAATACGCCTTGGGATCACACCCGGCGATTTCAAAGCTCTTGAATTCGCGAAGATGGCGGAAGCGGAAGGAGTTGACTTTATCGTCGTACACGGCAGATATCGTACGGGTTACACTGAACACGCCGATTGGCATTCTATCGCTAAGGTGAAGGCCGGTGTCACCATTCCGGTTATTGGGAATGGCGATATATTCACGCCTGAAGATGCTGTTCATGCCATCGATATATCCGGTTGTGATGGGATAATGATCGCTCGAGGACTTTTAGGCAATCCTTGGCTGCCGGCTCGAATCGATAACACTTTTAAATCGAAGGAAGTTTTTCCTGAGCCTTCGATCCAGGAACGTTTTAGAATGTTCAGTCGACACTTGGACTTACTGCTCGAAATCTACGGCAATGAAAAGGGCGCGTTTATATTCAGAAAGCACGCGGCTTGGTATCTCAAAGGTTTTCCACACATATCTCATTTCAGAAAAAAACTATTCAGTCTTTCAAAACCCTCTGAGTTTTATCAACTTGCGATGGAAGTTTTCACAATGTCACAATCGATCGCTAACCAGGCGAACAAACAACAGATAGAGATCGGTTCTGCATGAGCTTGTTGCGAAACAATTCAAAATCAGTAAGATACATTCTATGAAACTCGTTATTCAAATACCATGTCACAATGAAGCTGAAACTTTGCCGCAAACGCTTGCAGATTTTCCTGTTGAGATTCCTGGAATCGATCAGATTGAAATCCTTGTTATCGATGATGGCTCCCAGGACGGGACAGCCGAAATAGCTCGTCGCCACGGTGTCCACAGAATCGTAGAACTTCCTTATAACCAAGGGCTTGCAAAAGCCTTTTCACACGGTCTCTTTGAAGCGGTGAAAATGCATGCGGACATTCTTGTCAACACTGATGGCGACAATCAATATCAAGGCAGATTCATCGAAGAGCTGATTCGCCCCATTTTGGAAAACCGTGCGGATTTAGTGATTGGCTGCAGGCCTATCGACTCCATAGAGCATTTCTCTTCACTGAAAAAGAAGCTTCAACGCTTTGGGAGCAGGGTCATCGTCTGGTTGACCGGAGTGAACGTCCCGGACGTCGCCAGCGGATTTCGAGCTTATTCGCGCAAAGCCATTCGACGACTGAAAGTATTATCGGAGTTTACTTATACTGTTGAAACCACGATTCAAGCGGCAAAAAGCGGATTACGTATAGAATGTGTCAATATAGAAACAAATCCACCGACTCGGCCGAGCCGATTGTTCAAAAGCAACTGGTATTATATACGGAAACAAATTGGAACAATTTTTCGTATTTGGGCGCTCTACAGCCCGGAAAAATTGTTCAACCGCTCAGGAATCCTTGCCCTTTCTGCGGGATTTATCTTACTTATACGCTTTTTGTATTACTATTTCGCCAGTTTTCCTGAAAATACAGGAAAAGTACAATCTCTTGTTGTCGCATCAATTTTTCTTAGCTTGGGATTCTCGTTGATTTTATTCGGTGTTGTAACCGATTTAGTTAGAATCAACAGGCATCTTTTAGAAGAAACTATCGATCGCCTTGATAGACTTACCAATGAAAATCAGGATAAGGATATTTAAAAAACCATTTCGAAATAGAACCTGTAGTAATCTACTGTTCATTGTCTTGTTTATAAGTGTTTTTTTCGGCTGCATGACGTCTTATCAGGCAACTCTGGTTTCGAATAATCAGGTGATGATCATAGGCACCCAAGGCAGTAATCCCGGTCAACTTCAAGAGCCTCGGCAACTGGTTATCACGCCTTTCGATACGATGTTGGTGAGCGATTTTCGAAATTTTCGGATACAGGAATTTTCCCTGGATGGAGTAGTTCTGAATACATGGGGACACAAAGGCGACCAACCAGGTGAATTCAACGACCCCACTGCAGCGGTAATGGATTCCAAACGAAATCTTTTCGTTGCCGACACTTGGAATCACAGGATCCAACGATATGATGCGGCGACCCATGAATGGAATGCATCGTGGGCAAAAGGGGATTATTACGCGCCTAGAGGTATAGCGATCGATCAAGATGATCAACTGTATATTGCCAGCACATCGAAACATACGGTATTGGTTTTCGATAAAGAAGGGGAATGCATCGCCAAATGGGGCAACGGTCACCCCGGGTCAAAAACTTTCAATAATCCGATTGGTATTGCTGTCGGACCGGATAACAATATCTATATTGCCGACACCGGCAACCACCGGATCAAAGTGGTGGATCGAAATGGTTCAACTGTTCGCTTGATTGTAGTTGAAGATTGGAAAGATAATACTTTTTTGGAAGGTTACATTGCGGTAGATTCCGATGGTCTGATCTATGTTACATCACCGAACAATCATAAAATTATAGTATTTACACCTACAGGTGAATTGTTCAGCCGATTCGGTTTATTTGGCTTTGTCAACGGAAAAGTGAATTCACCGACGGGAATTGCTGTAACTGGAAACAAGCGAGTTTTTGTCAGTGATACAAAAAACAATAGATTGGTTGCATATGCTCCTGCCCCACCAATACCGACAACCGATAAGCCTTTCATACAAATTTCCACTGCGAGCACAGCGTGGATCGTGCTTGTCGCTTTTGCTCTGCTGATAATCCCATGTTGGATAATATATAAATCCAAACATCGATTCCTAACGCCTTCAAAGAGATTGCCTTCACGGTTTGAGACTGTTTTAACGAATAAAGCTCTGTTTTTAATCGGTCTGCTGTTGACTGCAATCGCTATGCTTGGGCTCAGGTTGACCGAGTACATCACGCTTTCGGCATATCTGATGCTGATTTCCTTTATTGTTCTTGTCATGGCTTTTCAAGAGTTCAAGCCACAGCCTTTCTCTCTATCCACTCCCTCGAAAAATAAAAGTCGATTCCATTTCATATTACTGATCTCAATATTTTGTTTTGCATTGGGCATCCGATTTCATAAACTTGACAGTGTTCCCAGCGGAATCAACAACGATGCGGCATGGAACGCGATGTATGCATACCGGATACTGGATGGTGAGCCTTATACTCCATTCACCACGGAAGCCTGGGGAAAGGAAACATTTTATTTTTATTTGCTGGCTTTAAGTTTCAAACTTTTCGGTACATCTCTCTATTCACTGTATCTACCATGTATAACAGCAGGCTTTCTGACCGTCGTTTTCCTTTATTTTCTGTGTAAAGACCTGTGGGGCAAAGATATTGCCCTCGGCGCAACATTTGTGTATGCAATCCTGGCCTGGAACCTAACCTTTTCACGGACAGGTTATCGGTCGATATTATCTCCTCTATTTTTAATTTTGACCAGTTGGCTGTTTTATCGCGCTGTCGACAGCGATTCATTCACTAAAAGGCTGCTGCTTTACGCTGGTGCTGGTTTAGCTATTGGAGTCGGCCTGCATACCTATTTCGCTTTCAGAGGGATACCGTTTATGATGGTCTTGGTCGGTATTCATACCTGGATCACGACTCCACGCTTCATGCGCAAAAACTGGATGGGTTTGTTGGTCATGCAAGTGTTCGCATGGCTGGCTTTTTTACCATTATTATTGTTCGCTATAAAAAATCTTGATGCATTTTTAGCTCGATCCGGGCATTTATATATCGGAAATCGAATAAAATTCGACGCTTCATGGCGCCCTCTTTGGGAAAATATCATCGGGAATTTGCAAATCTTTCATTACCAAGCGAATGTCGGCAATTTTTTCGAATTGACAATTCCCATCGTTTCCTGGCCTGTCGGTTTTTTTCTGGTTACCGGTTTCGCTTTTGCCTGCAGGCAAATCAAAACACGTGAAGGATTTTGGGTCGTTATGACTGCGATCTTCGGCCTTCTTCCCGGAGTGCTGTCCCAGCCCGATGCCGGAAGAAATATTCTTTTCACGGTACCGCTTGCCATATGCGTCAGTCTTGGGCTGCACCTATTCAGTAGATTGATTGCTGGTCAGTGGGGAAAATCTCAGTTAAACAGATTCGCTTACGCCTGTATTTTTATTGGACTGATTTTAATAGGAATCCTTGAGTATAATTTGTATTTTCGTGTACAGGCACGGAGTTTTTATGCCCAATATGGTTATGCCCGCCCTTTCACTCTTCTGGGATATGAAGCACAAAAACTTTCAAAGGACTATCATATCTATGTCAGTGACAGCCATTTCCTGGATACACCCAAATTTCTGTGTTATCACATTCCAGGAGATGTTTTTGCAATCACCAACAATATTGAGCTCAACCATGTAACCCATGAGGAAATTGTCCGGAATTTGGAGCTTATCCGCCAAAAGGAACACTCGCCTGACAAAGGAATTGCATTTCTTTTAGACAACTGCGAACGCAACTTATTTGTCATGAAACAGATAAACATTCTGTTTCCGGAAGCTATCACGCGAATGGTCTTCGACTCCTCCCAACCGAATACCGCTGCTAATCCTATATATTATGTGATGACAATTCCTTCCTCGGAACAAGGTAATGGTAGTCATTTATGACGCGTTGGAAATGGGTTTTGCTGCTGACTGTACTTGGGTCAGCTTTTTTTATGCGAGTCTGGAAGCTTGCATCCGTTCCAGCAGGATTTTTTTGTGACGAAGCGTCTTTAGGTTACAACGCTTGGGCCATCAGCCGCTACGGAATCGATGAAACCGGCAGGAAATTACCCTTATACGCCAGATCGCTTGGCGTTCAGAAAAATCCGGTTTTTGTCTATTCATCGATGATCCCGATTCAACTATTCGGTCTATCTGAATTCAGCGTTCGGTTGACAAGCGTAATATATGGAACCCTGACCATTGCAGGCTTGTTCTGGCTGGTCTATCAAGTTCATGGGTATCTAGCTGCGATCTGCGCTTCTTTTTTTCTGACAATTCTCCCCTGGAATTTTCATTTCAGTCGGATTGCGTTTGAGTTGATAACCTGGCCATGTCTGTTTGTTTGGGGTCTTGCATTTTTACTTTTTGCGATCGAGCGCGGGGGATGGCGTTGGCTTGCAGCCTCCGTCATCCTAGGCTTGTCACTTCATACCTATGTCATGGCTGCCAGTTTTCTGCCATTTTTTTTACTTTTTTTCGCCATTGTTTATTTAAAAAAATGGATTGTTCACTGGCGCTGGGTGCTAGTCGCCATCCTGATTTTTTCTATTCCAGCCGCCATAGCGTTGAGGCAACACCTAAGCACCGCCCGCGGCTCACATTATTCGTATGTCGGCTGGTGGCCCCAGACCCGTGATCTGCCCATTCAGTCCCGCCTTGAACGTTTGTTTGATCATTATAAACCTTTTTTCGAAAAGAATTTTCTTGTCAAATACGGTGACCCCAATCCGCGGCATTCGCTTCGTAATCATGGGATGATTTACAATTCATTATTTTATTTGAGCATCGCAGGAATTATTTTGGGGTTATATCCTCCGTCTCGATATTACTTTTTGCTTCTTTTTTGGACGCTCCTGTATCCGCTTGGAACTGCTTTGACCATCGATCGATCAGCCTCGCGATCGATCATCGGCAGCCCGCTGGCGCCGCTATGGGCTTCATTTGCACTATTTCAATTCTACAGACTCGTCAACAAAATACTGCCTATTCGTTCCATAGCTTTGATGCTACAGATGACAGCTCTTTCATTTTTAATTCTTCAATCTTCAACTGAAGCATCCGCATATTTCAAGCGGTATTTTTCCAACTATAATCTGCAATCAGCCGTTGGAATCTACGGTTTTCAATTTGGATATCGTGAAGTCATACACTTTATGGAAAGTCGGCGTAACAATTTCGACGGGCTTTTTCTGACGGCTCATAACGTCAATGAACCCTATATCTTCTGCCTGTTCTACAATCAGATCGATCCCAGGCATTTTTCAAAAACCAATGATTTTGGGTACATGATATTGCGATCATGTGCATTCAACCGTTATCCCGAGAACATTCCCATACTCTTTGCTGTCCAATCAGATGAATTGATATTTTTTGACGACTACATCATTCATCACACCGTTCTTGGCTTCGATGGCTCAGTGGTCTTTTATATTATCGAACCCATAACCAGGCGGCCGTCCCTGCATCGCTGGTCTATGCGAGGTTTATGGAGGCATCGGTTCGATGGCACATGCGAGAGACCCTATTTCAACCCGGAAGCGGACTTTATGCTGCCTGCCGATACGTTGACCGGCTCGACATTCTGGACTGTTGCCAAACCCAACCCGCCTATCGTCGATATACAAGAACATTTCCACAACTCCGACCCAAAATACCCGAGGAATCCGGAACAGGTGTCGGCGGAAGGTGTGTGTTGGACGTATTTTGATCATCCTGAGGAAGGTTATCTGGAAATATTTGGGTCAAAAGATTTTTTTTCGCTTTGGCTCAATGGCCGGCTATTACTCAAGTCCATTACTCTTCCACAGAAAAAGCCTTTTCAACAATCTTTTTCTGTTCAATCCGGTTGGAATGAGTGGGCTTTTCATACGTGTGAAGACGTCGGAGACTGGTATTTTATATTGACGATTCGTGATATGGAGGGAAAAGAACTCCGGCCCAGGTATATCCGCATAGCGCCACCGAGCGTCGCTCAGTATCCTGGAACAACCGCTCCTCTTTTCCCCCTTCAATATACTCTTGAATCGAATGATGAAAAATAAATCCCATACCATTTTCAGATTTCTAACTCTTTCGGCGCTTGCTTTCCTGCTTGTCGCCCAAACACTGTTGGCAGGCCCCTTGCACACCATGCCGCTAAAATTCAGCTCAACTTTCATCCAACAAACGAACCCCATCCAAACAGGTATCGTTTTTCTGGTTATGGGTTGTGTTCTCATCTTGATCGGCTCCCCACACCTCAAAAAATTTGATATTTCAGAACCTGTTTTTTCACAGCGTGCAACATTGATCTTTATTCTGCTGATTCTGCTGCTTTCAATTCCAATCAAACTCTACAAACTTTCTCAAACCCCTCTAGGCGCCTACAACGATGAAATTGTCAAAGGCATGCAGGCGATAAAAATACTTGACGGCGCTCCATTTCAACCTTTTTTTTTCGCCAATAAAGAATTCCTGTTTTTTTATTTTTTAGCGCCTTTCGTCCGAATACTGGGGCCTACTATTATCGCGCTGAGAATACTTCCATTTTTATGCGGAATCATGACGGTCATTTTCTCATGGCTTCTATTCGATCGTTTATGGGGTAAAATGGTGGCTTTTATCGGCGCCGGTTTCCTCGCCGTCGGCCTCTGGCCGGGTCAAAGCAGCCATATCTGTGAGCGCTTGAACGCGACGCCGATGTTTACCGCTGCAACGCTATATTTCACCTTACTCGCTATTCAGAGCAAACGATTGTGGGCCTGGGTGGCTCTGGGCTTATGTATGGCTGGAGGCATGTGGACATTTCCCTCTTTCCGGCTGATTCCTGTTGCTGTTATGCTCTTTATTTTCTGGAGTATATTCACCGGACAGCTTTCATTTAAACGTGATGTTTTCCTTGCTTGCCTGGCATTTCTAATCCTCTTCATCTGTCTTTTCTTACCTTTTAAATGGAATTTTGAAGCAGCCCTCTCAGCCTTTTATTCACGCCAGGGGCACGACTTTAAAATAGTTCAAACCTCTGAACAAGTTGGCAAATACGCTCGACAACTGATCATGAGTTTCAATGTCGATGCGCGTGAAGATATGTCATTTACGTCTCAATCCCGCCCTCTTTTATGGTGGCCGTTAGGAGCATTTTTCCTGGCCGGTTTGATCATCGTGCTGATTCGATTACCCCACACCTCATCGGTACTCGTTGTTTTATGGCTTCTGAGCGCCCTTGCTCCGGCCCTCGCCAGCGAACCGTTTGCGCGCAGACTGACAGCAGCGCAACCCCTCGTTTTCGGGTTGACCGGACTGGGAAGCCAGGTGTTATTCACGGCAGTTTTCCCCTCTTTGAAACGATCCCAATTAAAAGCTTTGGCGCCGGCCGGTTTACTTGTCTTCATAACTGGAATGGTAAACTTCAATTACTTTAAAAACGAAATCGCTCCGAATTGGATTGTTGCTAACGAGGATTTCCGTATGGTTCAGGCGGCAATCGAATCTTACGATCTATATGACGTGTTTATGGACAAAATTGAAGAGGAAGCCGAACTTCCTTACCGCTTTTTGACCTATCCACAAACACATGACTTCGAATATTTTCAACCCTATCCACCTGCTTACAGCATTCCGTTTCGATTCAAGCCTGATAAAGATTTTATTTATCTATTTCGAAACATTCCTGAAAATGCACTGATGATACCTCTTTTAACGGCTTTGTACCCGGAAGGTGAACTCACACTCCACCAATCGGAACGTACACCTAGAGGGTATTATCGTTTTTTCATGACACGTGAAATGCTGGAGGCGCGACGCGGTGTTCAATTATCGATTACAGTTGCCGATAAAGAGAAACAGCAATCCGGCGAGATTGCACAAACGCTGTCACTTGATACTTTCTCAATTGATTTTGACGATTTATTCCCATCGAGAATCGATAGTCTATTGGAGTGTACAGTAAATGGTTTATTCCTTGCCGATACTCTCGGCAATCACGATTTTCTGTATCAGGGGCCTATAGACAGCGAATTATATATCGATAACCAGGTTTTAGCACCTGTCAAAATCCTAGATGAAGGAATTGTTTTCAGCGTGTTTCTTACCGCTGAGCCCCATCTGATCACCTCTTCCTTCAAGATTCTCCCAACTGCGGCACCGACAACCGCCTCATTGTCGATAGGGTGCAAGTCCAATATGACACTTTCAATGGAGTCACAGGTCTGGGAGACGATACCATCGAATCTTTGGCTGCAGCCTCCTGCACTGGATGAATTGGAAAAGCCAATACCGGCAGCCAGAGCGGATTTTCAGTACAAGTTTTCCAAATCCAAACAATCATATCACCCAACGACATCCGGTATTTATGATATCGCACGAATAGAAGCCCTGCCGGATGGCCGATATATCGCCAATTGCTGGTATCAACGGTGTATGGTCATATTGGATAAATATGCCGATGTCATTGGTGAATGGGATGCCAATATTCTTCATGATCCCGATTGGCAGCATCGTTTTGATTTCGATGTTGCGCCTGATGGAACCGTTTATCTGACAGGCGACTCCCGAAACACTTTGATTGCGGCATCGTCTGATGGAGACTTGCTTCGAACATTATCTCTGCCGTGTATGAGTCGAAAAATCATAATAGAATCTTCTCAAACTACTCTGGTTTTATGTCCACATGATTTATTCAGAATTGCGCTGGCAGACGGCGCTGTCCTCGATAGAATTCATCCGGAACAAATTGTGTATGACAGAATAGAAACGCTTACAACAGATTCAGATGGCTGGATTTATTTGGCGGATATAAATCTCAACGTTATTCATGTTCTGTCGTCGGATGGCCGATATTTAAAGCATTTTCGTATTCCTGGCCCCTTGACGGATACGTTCGGGCTGCGTTTCGATGCAAATGGATATTTGTATATTCCACATTTCACTCAACATTACGTTGCGTGTTTTTCTTCTGACGGTATTCTTCAGACCGGTGAACCAGAGTATGCATGTGATCCTCTGAATTCAAACAAAACCCGGCACCCTCGATATATCTTTTTTCCCGACTCCGATACAGTATGGATAACCAGTGCGGACACAATTTTTATTATGGAGAAAGCAAAATAACAGATAGGGCTGCAAAAGGTTAGTGCCGGCTATCCGTATTGTTCACCGGTCCTTTTGATCAATCGATAGAAGATGAGACAATTTTTATGACGGCGTGATTTCCGGCATCCACGACGAAAACATCCCCGTTGAGCATGACTCCCAATCCCATTGGAAGCGATAGTGAGTTGCCGTCGATATCGTTACGGATGCGCTTCAGTATTTTTCCGTTCTGATCGATATGATTGACCACCCCTTTCGAAGGATCGGAGTAATACATCGTTCCATCCGATGCAACCGCAACATAGGGTTCATTGTAAACTTCGGCCACCCAGCCTTCGACGGGATATTCACGAAGATACGCACCCTCTTTGGAGATGACCTGAATACGCTGATTCTGTGTATCGGCAATATACACTTCGTCATCTTTGACGGCTATCCCAACCGGATGGCTGAATTGGAGCTGACCTTTCCCGCTTTTGCCAATCACTATCGGATTGGCTCCGGATGCATCCATTCGAATAATTCTAGAGTTCCCAGTGTCAGCAAGGAATATAAAATCTTCATCGGCGGCAATCCCTCTGGGATGCGAAATAGAGTAATCTCCCGGCAGAATTATTCGGATAAAGCTGCCGTCAGGTGAGTACAACTGTATGCGATTATTGAATGTATCCAAGACATAGACATATTTTGAATTGGCGGCGACGTCGCAAATATCGTTGAATTGTTCAGGTAAATTTCCTGTCGAACCCCACATCAGTTGCCATTCAGTTTCGGAGTTGAATTTTTGCACACGGTGATTTCGAAAATCAGCTATGTAGACCGATCCATCCGGCGCTACTGATGCTGACCGCGGCTCTTCATACATGCCCCGTCCAATGCCTCTGGAACCATTGAAAAGCGTTCTGGCAGGCAAATTGATTATGCGCTGCTCCTGTTCCCGTTCAGCTTGGATTCGTCTTTGGCGCTCCTTCTCCTCGCGCTCCGCCATCTCTTCCTGAAGTCTGGCCAGGGCAGTGTTATCCTGTACAGCAGCAGCCAAGTCAATACTTTGTCCATAATCATGGACTTCATAAATCACAACCTCGGAATTCGAATAGACCGGCGTCATAAACGACGTCATCTGCTTGAATTTTTCCAGTCCCAGGGAATCATATTCACTCTTTTCAGTCGGCCCGACAAAAATGTAACGCACTCTGTATTGGCCTAAAAGAGTCAACACTTTTGGAATATCCACACTGCTGTACATCGTGACGATGTCGCGTTTTATTTTACCGGTATCGATCGGTCTGTCACGCTCTCCCTTACCTCGAGCCTGTTTGATCAAGTACTCTCTCTGATCGACATGGCTCCACCAACCCAGCACTGTCGGCAGGCCGGTGTTACCGGAAATATTTCCATATTGATAAAGATAGTCCGCTCCGCTCGCTTCCAAAATGACAGGTGTGCCTTTTACATGATTTTGTAACCAGTCTATTGCTCGATATTCACTGACAGGCCGATACCCTTTTTTCATGTATGCCCAACCGTCCAACGTCAACGGCAGTTCAGCCGCCTGACCTCGACCTCTTGAAGGAAAGTTGAATCCTTGTTGAAAATCACCATTATGGTGACGCGCATATACTCCCCAGAATGAGAAAATCAGAGATCCACCAAATAAAAACAGAAAAATGGCGCTCCATCCCAAAGAGCCCAAACGCACGAAAAATTTGGTTGAATTCTTTTTGTATATCCGGTGTCGTATACGTGCACGTCTGGCTAAAAGGTAAGCGGATACCAGAGCGAACATGAACCAGGCCTGCATATAGAATTTAAATATCGTATTGAAGCGGCGCATATCACTACCGTGATAAAAGTCTTTTACAAACACTAATTCGCATCCTGCAGTGATACCTGCGGCGCCCAATGCTAGAAGCAGAGGGAAAACATCGTTGGCATCAGGATAGCCTTCAAGAAGAATTGAACCGAGAAGATAAATGATAAAAACACTAATCATCAGAACAGCATAATCGATGCTGCGTGAAGGAATCGTCAAGAAGCCATACCATACCAGGACCAGCACCGTGATGACTGCCATTAGAATACAGGAAACCTGGACTGTCGACCGGCCTTTGTCTTTTTGTATCTCCCACCACCAACGGATGAATTGTGTGATAAAAATAAAGATGAAGAACCCGAACATAGTCAAAAAACCATCCAGATTCGTGGTTTGACGGTATTTCCATAATGTGCCGATCCCCATACCCGCTCGGTGAAACGCGTTCAGATACGGCAGATGCAGAACCAAGCCGCCGATGACGACAACAGCCAGAGGCCACAGCAGCTTCCATAAAAATGCCAGCGTCAATAACGCTTCTGTCGCCACCCATTTAATTCCATTCTCCATCCAATCGGTCAAACCGATGAAAAAAGGCTTTGACGGCTTCAAATCACTATCAAGCGCGCCGATTGAAGATTTGCCATCAACATTTGTCTCCCGATTGGAAAGCGTTTCCGGCTCTACGGTAACCGCATCAGAAATCCTCTCATCGATCTCAATGCTCACTTCATCGATCGATCCCGCTAGCTGTTCGGCTTGTTCTCTCGGAGATTCTTCAAATCCATTATCTTCTTCTTTCGGCTGATTTAATATATTGATGATTCTAGTTTCATCATCCAATAACTCTGTTGAATCCGTTTCTGATATAGCAGCTTCCGAGGAAGCCGCCGACATTTCTTCAGATAGGATTTGTATATCCTGATCGTCAGGAACTTGAGGAGAGTCAGGTTTATATGAATAGACAATTTTATCCTTTTCGGGCTCAGAGGGAATTGTGTGTGTTTCAAAAGCATGAGGAGGGCGGCGTGCTGCAAAAACCATAATCCACAATGAGATTAACAGCATCAAGATGGCTTGTATCGGCAGATCCCATGAGTTTGTCGATATCATCGCTCCAAATGTTATCCATAGAATGCCCAGTGTCATGACCCGGCTCGATTTTGTCTCTCCGAACAAATTGACCCCATTTTTCTCGTTTCGTAAAAGCATGAATTGAAGAGCCAGAAAAAACACCGTCAGCATCGTTGCAACTGTGTGAGCGTGAAGGTCCATGAAGTTATAACTCCAAAATGGAAATTCATGAACCGTTGGACGGATGAGCTCATGGGCAGAGCGGAAAAATCGGAAATGGTTGTCCTGCCTGCCAAGGTTCAAAAACTGGCCGATAAAGGATTGAAAAATGGTTGCATAACGATGGCTGCCGGTACCGAGTGAATTTCGAACCCATATATTGGCCATTTGTGGTAAGCCATCAAGATTTCCGATTAAAATGGAGAAAATGACTCCTGCCAACCCTACCCACACTCTCCGAGTCAATGCCAATAAAATAGCCGCAACACTCAACGCCACCAAAGATGGAATGGTGATAAAAAACAGGTTGTAACCATAATGAGCTTCAACGCCTGTCAACTTGGTCAAGACTCCGGCCAGGTAATGTCCATAATAGTAGTAATTTATTCCTTGCCCTTGAATCCAAGGGTCTTCCGGCGGGAAATATTCAGCTCTGAGAACGGCATTCAAAAAGCCGAAATCCATCGAGCTTTCACTCCAGTAGATATTCGGGTTATAACTTTTCAACAGTCCAAACAGGCAAAATATCATCAAGAATAAAATTTCATATCCAGCGATACTCCACCATCGTTCACGCACAAACTTGGCGATTCCTGCATAGTGTTTTAAAAATGTAACATACGCCGCCCATGCAACCAAAACCATGACAGCGGCAATCAAAGTTTGGGAAAATGGCTGCCATCGGAGACTCGGTATCAACCAGGAAAAATAGCCGACTATCAACAAACCCATCAGCTTGGTGAATGGATATCCTTTATGCTCAAATTTTGAAAATATGACATAGGCGAAAGGGAAACTGATAATGCCTAATACATAAATAGCCAGCAACCATTTTATAATGGGATAATTAACATGTGATCCCAGTTCTGTGGCCGGTCTTCGGGTCATCAGCTCCGTATAACTCATATCCGCCGCATCGGATGGAGGCGCCATTAAAAGCGCTTGAATTGCATTTGCCGAAAAGCCCGATTCTTTAATAAAAATATCGACACGTGGATGTTCATAGACCCGAAAGCTTTCGTCAGCCAGATCATCTCGAAACTTCAATCGTCCCAGTGAGGGCGGGTTATCAAATGTTTTAACGTGTTGATAACCGAGTTTTTCGTTAAACAGGAGTTTATAAAAATTTGTAGACACCGGGTACCGATTGGGAACGCGAGTGACTGAGCCATAGTGTTTTCGTGAACTAAGCACAACCACGTCGCCCCATTCCAAAATTTCCGCCATAGCTTTGGCTCGAAGTTCATTGTCAGGTTCTTTGTAGATGCCCAGTTGTTTACTGTTATATCTTCCAGGACTCCCCTTTTCAGTCGATACCGGCAATGAATCATCCCAAGAGCTTTCCAAAACGATATTTTTGCCTGCAGCAACGTTTTCATATATCCAATCCGAGGCTTGTATTCTGGTATGCGGCTTCAAATATATCGTCTGAAAAGCAGCCGCCCAGAGAATCGTTCCAATCAAAACAACCAATGTCACGGTTCTTTCCCAGCCTCGCCCGGACCAGGTTTTCATGGTTAGCAGCCAACGAGCGGCAAATAAAACCAAAAACGGTATGATAACCAACGTATATCTGAGAAATTTGGCAAAAAATGTCCCATTAAAATATATAAGAGGTAGAACGAAGGACAAAATAACTATATTTCCCAGATCTTCAGGATTTTTCCAGATTCTGCGAATAGCGGCGATCAAGCCGATAAGCGCAGCCAAGCCAAGCGGTAAACCCAACGACCAAAGCACGAGATTTTTGAGCATGTAGAACATTGGCATCGTATTTTCGAACTGGATTGTATAAGGTAAATCGGCGATTCCGGTGACCATGTTGCTTTGAGCGGTGATGTCCCGAAAAAACGTCCCGGAATCCAATATCCAAAAAGGCATGACCAGCGTCATGACGGCGATAGCCGTTATTCCACCGGCTATCCAATGAAACCAGTAGGAATTGTCTCGGCGGCGGCCCAGGGTCATGGATAGAAGATGAGCCAGGATATATGACAGGGCGATCGGTGAAGTACTAAATTTAGTCGCCATCGCCAAGCCGATAAAAATGCCCGATAAATAATAATCCCGCCGACTATCACCCATCGCCGTTCGCACTAGGTAATACATGGCACAGGCAACCAGAAATGTCTGAGGGCCATCGACGATCATGAAATGCGCCTGTTGAATCGACAAGACTGTAAAAGTAAAAAAAGCCGCCGCCAAATACCCGATTTTGGCGTTGTACATGTATTTTCCTATTCGAAATACAATTAAAATCGTAAGGGCGGAAAACAGGGCGGCCAGGAACCGACCTACAACGATTCTACCCCGACCATCCTTCAACGATGGAAACCAATCGTTTATTTTTGTTCGAGTATTGTTGGATATCCACGATTGCTTTGCTGAAAAAGATCGTACGGCGCTGTTGATCCAATCCTGTATTTCAACAGTGATCACCAACGTATACATCGGTAGCGGTCCATACGCGAAAAACTTGGTATTCATACCTGCAAGCATGGTATCGAGCTGTTTCCAATCACCTTTGATCAGGAGTGGCAGTGATTTTGAAGGATCGAGAATATCGAGACGCACTTTAGGGGCCTGAAAATCGACGATTTGTCGCTCATCGGGATGGAAATGATGCGGCAACCCCCAATTGTAACCATATAATCTCAACCCTAATCCGGCCAGAAACAGGATAATCAGAAGCCAATTGCGCCGCCTGATTTTCCCGGCCTCTTCCCAGTGATCTTTTGATTTCATGTTATCTCCTTCATCGCATCATCCTAAGATGCAACGTAGTGAAACAAATATGATTTATTTCCATCGGCTTCATCGGCTTCGAAAACTTTTTCTAAAAATGCGAAATGAGTGTGTGACGATCCCGGATACTGCTCCCGTTCCAACTTGCCATAAAAAATATATTCGATTTTATATTTATCCAGAATTTCCTTTATTTTCATTGGATTATTTGAAGTATAAACCTGTTTCACTTCCTCCGATCGAGCACCGATAACTTTCCAGGTGCCGTCCCGCCAAATGTTTTCATGGTTTCCCCACCCCAGAATAGTGGCCATCCCTGTAGCAGCCGATATCCTGCCATAATGCGAAAAAGCCGGCCCCGTCGCCTCAAGAACACACTGTTGAGGAGTCGCATTTTTTCTCAACCATTTAATCGCTTCATAATCCCCTTTATATTGCCAGCTCATATAAAAAATGCCATCCAAAGTCGCTTTCGCATGAGATGACGGATGGGTGAAGCTGTTGAAATGACCGGTTTTTACGGCTGAGCCGATAAAAGGAAACATCAACGTACAAATCAATAGAAGTCGATAAGCCGGTTCCCAGTAAAGAGCCAACGTTCTCGGACCTTTATGTTGAATCCAATAAACAGCATAGGCAGCCGCAATGCCACAAAAAATCCAAGCTTGATAGTAAAATTTAAAAATCGTGTTTTGCCGTTCAAGAGTCTTTCCATAAGCGTCTTTGATATAGAAAAACTCACATCCCAATAAAATGATCAACACCATAATACACAATGCCAAAACGAAAAATTTTTCCTTGATTTCCGGATCGTCTTTTTTCAGCGGTACAGCGAGAACAGAAAACAGAAAAAACAGGCAGAAAGGTATCATGAAGCGATCAAAAGCTAGAAACAATGCGAAAAATAAAAGCACCAAAGCAGCCCCGATCAAAGGTTTCAATCGTTCGTTGAGATTCTGGAATCTGCGATACACTAAAGCCAGAACAAACGGAAACATACAATAGAAAAAGAAACCATAGATCGTTAGAAAATCATCTACCAACGTGTATTGGACAGGGTCGACGATTTTCAATCCCTGGGTTCCAACCGGTTCAAAATGAGCGTAAAACGGTCTATAAAGAACTAAAGCCCCACAAATTACAATGATTATCCCCAGCCAAGAAAACAGATATTCTTTCCAATTCCTTTTTTTTCCATACAAAGCCGAATTAGGCCGAGTGGGAAGAAACAGCTCTTTAATCGGAGATACAATAATATTGGCAACAGATATTTCGTTTTGTTCCATCGCAGAAAACCATTGATTTTCCGGTAAAAATTGTCTGGCCAAAAGAATGCCGGCTACCATCAAAGCAAAGTAAGTGGGTGTATCCCAGGTGTTCGCACAGGGAATGGCTCCTAACACAACCGCAGTAATGACGATTCTGAACCATTTGTCGCGACCCGTTCCCAAACCGTCCAGACCGGGAGCAGAATGTCTGAAATGTTCAAGTATAATCGCCAACACCATCAATGATATCGGGACGACGTTCATATGGGCGTGTAAATCGCCCAAGATATAGCTCCAAAACGGAAACTCGTTGATAGTGATATCGACTCCTTCTCGAACAATGACGCGTGAACTCATCCACCAATTGAACCAATTGAATGGATAAAGTTTTTGGCTGCCGGTCATGATTTTGCTCAAGTTGGAGAAAAACTGAATTGCACAATCAAGATTTCCAATAAATGCGACGAAGAGACCTCCGAGAACACCATATCGCAGTTTCTTTATCAATCCGAACGCAATTCCCGATGCATTTAACAGCGTAAACGCAAAAATTACTGCAACTCCCAAGTTAAAACCATATTCAGGAGGGGTATCGGCTAATTTTGTCAGTAAACCGACTAGATAATGGCCATAATAAAAATAGTTGATGGTTCCATCTATATACCAGGGATCCCTAGGTGGGAAATAGTCACTGGTTACAATCCCCGTCAAAAAAGCGAAATCCGGCATTTTCTCGGTTTGAGCTATTTCCGGATTTCCCATTCTAACCAGTGAAAAGGCGATAAACGCAAGCAAAAAAAGGGCTTCTGTTGTCAAAACCAACCGTTTTTGTTCCTTAAAAAATTTTAACAACTCGCGAATTGGGACAAGTTTTAAAAGCCAGGATGCCAGTGCGACGCAAGCTATTGCAAACCAGACGGAAAACCGGGAAAATTTAAAAAGATGCATCGAGACTAGAAACCAATTAATAAAAGCGGTTAGAATCAGGCCAAGGCCTTTACTCAGCATGTATCCTCTGTCCGGATAACTTCGAAAAAAACGGTGTGCCAGCGGCCAGGTAACCAGCCCGATCACTTGGATTAACAACCACCACTTAAATACCAGCAGCAGTCCTTCAGCCACGTCACTGATCCTCCCTGTCTGAATACAAAGAATTCCATTTATATCGGAAAACGCGCCCGGCTCTATTTCAACATATCAGCGTCAAAAACTTGGATTCGATGATTCTGAGCCTCGGTAACTACTAGTTTTCCGTCACGATACGTTATACCAGTCGGCAGTTTGAATTGGCCGTCATCCGCGCCCTCCGAGCCCCAAAAACCAATGAATTCTCCATTCAAATCAAAAATCTGAATATGATTGTTTCGTGAATCTGTCAGATAAATTCTTTGGTTTGCATCATCGATGGCAATATACGGCTCAGTATAATATTCTTCCATTCCATATACGGGTATCTGACGCAGGTGATTGCCATTGCCATCGAATACCGATATTCGTTTGTTTGCGGTATCGGCAACGTAAATCTGGCCTTTTTGATCCATGCCTATACCTACAGGTTCGGTAAACTCTTTCGGTCCATCGCCTTTTTCCCCCACGCTCCACAGTTTGCTGCCGCCACGCGTGAACTTCATGATATTGTGAAAACCCGTGTTAGCTACGTATAAGAAGCCGTCTGCGTCCTCAACGATGTCTTTTGGCGCCCAAAACATAGAGCTATCACCGAAAGTCATAAGAAATTTACCTTCTGAATCAAATTTTTGAATGCGATGGTTCCAGGTATCCGTGACAAATACGTTGTCTTTATTGCCGACAAAAACACCACTGGGCTGGTTGAACTGTCCGTTTTCAGCGCCGCTGGATCCCCAAGCCAGTAGAAATTTCCCATTTTTATCGAATTTTTGAATGCGGTTATTACGCTGATCGGCAACATATATATTCCCGACAGAATCCATTGCAACGCCCTTCGGGGAGTTCAAGTTTCCACGCTGAGAGCCGAAAAGGCCGAATGTTTTGACGCTCCCGATCTTGACCGAATCCCGTGTAGGCGCTTCACGCCGTTTCGGCTGAGTTGGAGCGGGCCCCAGATCAATACCTTTTTGAAACATGGCGACATCTTTTCGTGTAAATACGCAAATCTGTTGAGCGCCATACAAAGACGGATTGAACTTTTCACGGTATACCAACCAACGCCAAGCGTTCTGCCAAAATTTTCCATCTTTGGCGACATCGGCATATTTTGGTAAAAACCATGCCCGCAACCCATATTGTCTCGCGACATATTTATCGTCCATTTTCTCGGCAAATTTATGCCTGTCTTCCCAATTGCAAATCACCATCAGGTGAGTCGAAGGATTGACGGCCGTACCGTAACTTATTCCCTTCCAATCCCGCAAATACCAATAAAACGGCCAGGTTGCATGGCCATTGATGACGATAGGCAATTCCTTTTTATGCAACGTGTTTTCCCAATAGGCAATCCGCTCGATTTCTTCCATGATTTTGGGAATTTCATATGTTGTCTGCACATACACCATTTGCTCCACCGGGTCAGCTTCATTATGCCAGCATAATTGAAACGATGTATGAAGTTCATAAGCGATCAGCACTCCAAAGAGTGTAAACAATGTATATCGCGCCCACTTTTGAAAACTTTGCCTTTCTCGAATGGCATCGACCATAACCAAAGCGGCATATAAAATCATCGGTGTAACGATATGCATGACTAACCAGGGAACTTTTTCCTGAAGATATGAATAGATCACATAGGCTATAGTAAACCACCATATATAAAAGCTTTTTAAATATTCACGCTGCCGCATGTAAGAAAATGTCGTCAACAGACCACCAACCAAGACGACTAGCGCAAGCGCCAGGTGTTCATTGGTGAAAAGGTTTTCCTTCGTCAAAGGAAGAGGGCTTTTTATCGATCTGAACCCAAAAATCAATAAAATCGATCCGACAATATAGATGGTAAAAATCAGTGGATTTCGGCGGATTCCTCGGCCAAGGACCGCAATCAACAAGACGCTCAAAGATAGAAATGCGTATATAGCCATCTGGTGATGGAAGTAATGAAAAGGACCGGAAATTCGGGCTATGGAGTGCTGATGCAGCCAATATGTGTACCACTCGTACATGGCGCCCCAAAAGCCTTTTGGATTTTGCCCGAAAGTTGTGTAAAGCAGTATTAAAATACCAAAGAAAATTACCGTTCCGACGGCAAACACATGGCTGTCTTTATAAAACGACGAAGCTAAACCCAATGGCCGCTTTTCCGGATTGATCCGAACGGCTTCGCCTAAATAGACAAAGACTCCTATAAGCAGAAAAAATATCACATAAATGATGATCCAATAGCTATGAACCGCTTTTTCCCAATTACTGAACCCAGATTTCCAAAATTGATTTACCGTCGCATAGATAACGAAAAATATTCCCCAAAAAGTGACTGCACCAAAAGTTTTTGTTGTCAAAGGATACGTCAGAAATAACTCGGAAAGCTTTTTCTTCTGCATGAACAACCAGTAGACAGCAAATAAAATCGCGAACAAGTAAATCGTCAGATAATGAATAAAGGCATTTCCTTTGATGCAATACAAAATAGATGTCGATGCGCAAAATAGATAAAATTGCCATTGTTTTCGATCGGCAAACCATAATAAAGCCACTAGAATCATCAGAATGGCGAAAAGCGCAAACAGTTGATCATGTAAAAGAAAACGTTGAAAATACATTGCAACCGAATTGATTGCGAATAACCATCCGGTCATTAATGCGACCCCATCTGGAAGCCGCCTTCTCATCAGAAAAAATGTCAAGGTGATAAACACACCCGTCAATGCCGGAACAATTCGTATCGTGTAATTCGACACACCGAATAGGAACAAAATCACCTGGCTGATATGAAATAAAAAAGGACCATGCTGCATCGGATCATATTTGTATCCTTGACCCACATGGAAATTCCAAATGTACTTGCCATATAAACTTTCATCATGATGAAACGGTTTGTCACCCAAATGATGAAACCGAGTAAAAACAATGAATATAAACAACCCTATCCAGAGCCAGGATTGCAATGTCAAACCTGCATACAGTTTGTTCGATCTATTTAATTTAATTGATGTGGATTCGTTTTCCATAATAACTACCCCTTGATCTCGCCTATAAAACTCCCTTCAGCGATCGTTGCCGATATGACAAAAACAAGAAATTAATTTAACATTTAAGGTCGACTCCTGTCAATCCTGGCCAATCGCCGCATCTCTTTGAACGGCTGAAATCGACAGATTTTCCAAAACCTCGTTAAAAGGATACTTGTGAATCATCCAGCTTTGAAATTCCCAGTTCCCTTTATCATGATCTATAAATCGTGGATCAAACCTATACATCTGATGGTCTCCCTCTGGAAAAAGCATCATCACGTCCTCAATCGTTGTCAAGCCATTTCGATAAGCGGGGAAAATAAAAACGACTCCCTGCTTTTCTTCGGAAACCGGTTGTATAGCACGTGTTTTGATCAATGTATCCAGATCACTTTCCGGATCTAAAAATTTCACGGCATTGGGTGACGGCTCTTCCGGCCCCAACCGCCCACAAATCATCCAGATTTTTTGAATTCTGGTATATGGATCGAAAAGCAGATAAACAGTGTGGTCAGGCATAAAACTACATGCAATTTCTGAAAGACGCCTTTCCTTTCCATTCGTGAAATCCTCTCTACTGAGTGAATTCTTTTCGAAAGCAACCCATGCCCCACATACCATAATAAACACGAAAACTATCCATAAACAGACTGTCGACCATCGATTCCGTTTAGTTTCGAAAATGCTGAATTGAGAAAGCGAACGATCCACACCCAACCCGGCAAGAATGTATATAGCAGGTAACGCGCATAATAGCCGCCGAGGCGCTGGTTCCGATGACGGCAGCGCTGGGCTTAAACCGATGAAAAACCAAATTGCCAAAGAGTGAAAAGCCCGTTTTTGAAAATTCACCAGCGCAAACGCCAAACCTAAAACAAGTGCTATCGAGACCGGCCAGATCAAATGTCCATTCGTTTTATGAAACCAAAAAGAGCCCTCTCCATTTAAAAATAAACCTCGAAAAACTGAGATCATATTTTTAACGATGATATTCGGTCCTTGAACGACATAGGATGGATGGGCCATGATCGACGTATTCAAAAATGATACTTGATCTTTACATCCATATAAACCGGTCTTCGGCGCAATCCCAATGCTCAAGACCAATAAAACGACCGCTAAAGTAATCGAAGATGATCTGCGACGACTTTTCATCTGATAAATGGAAATAAGCCAAACGATCACGACAATCGGTACGATAAATTGCGCTGTAATATAGACATGAAAATCCGCTATCAGCACGATGAGAAGCAAAAACGCCGTTTTCAGTGATCCGGTTTGTATGTATTTTTCCAATAGCCCCATCGACAAAGTTATCAGCAATATGGGCAAAATATGTTCAATACTTGAATAGCGCGAATGCATCACATGCCAAGGTGATATTGCCGCAAAAAACATGGCTAAACATGCGATTTTTCGCCCTAAGCTGATACCTGCTGCCCAATAAAGCGCAACCAGAGATAAAAGTCCTACCATGGCCGTCGCTGTTCGCTGTACGACAAGAGATGGTCCAAACCAGCTTGCAAGAAGCCAGTCTGCGAAAATGTTGAGACCCTCCTGATGCACCTCGGCAATGATATGCATTTTTATCTGCTTGAATAAAAAGCGACGTCCTTCGCCATTCATCAATGTAGCCTTCTGCTGCAACGCCTGTTTAGCTCCGATCATCCCCCATTGAGCTGTATGCTGTGCGTGACCGGGAGGTAACGTGTCCACCCGGTATGCTCTAAATAAAAACCCGATTACCAGAACAAGTACCAGACAAATCCAGACCTTTTTACTTGGTGTTGAAGTCGTTGTGGTTTGAGGAAATTTGGATTGGTATGCTGCCAAGCCCGCAAACAAAAACGAACAACATAACAGTATCCATGGCAAGTGGACTGATGCGTGATTATGAAATGCAACAAAACGTGCCCACAATCCCAGAACAATTGATAACCCAATGAAAACCGCCGGTTTATGAATGGTTTTTTGTAATAACCACGACCCAAAAATTAGAATTGAAATTACAGTGGTGACAACACTTGTAAAAATACACCAATGGGTGGAGCTTATATTGAAAATCCAACCGCCGATAAAGCGTAAAGCCGAGAAAAATGGATCGAATTGATGAAAAACCCCTATCCGCGATGAAAACTGATCACGTGCAAACTGAATCGCCCATCCGCCGGCTATAATGAAAGCTATACTCCCAGTAAGAACTGCTCCAAGTTTCCTGGCAATCGATACTAATTTCGGCAAATTGTCATTTTCGACCATAATAGGTTCAAGTTTATCACAGCACCGGAAAAACTTGCCATAATTTTCGTCATATGACAGTGGGCTTGCGCCACGATGAATCTATAGTACCAAGGAAGTTGATGTTTTTCAGTGCGCAAGGTAAAAAGAAGCTTGATTTTATTTTGCCTGTTACAGGAAAGGAGATCAGCAAAATGCAGACAATCATGCTAGATGGAAAACATGTGGCTGCCGGTGTTCTCGAATCGGTAAAAAGGGAGGCAGAAGAATTTTATCTACAAACAGGCCGGAAGCCCTGTCTTGTCGTCATAAGCGCCGGCGATGACCCCGCATCGAAAGTCTATATCCGCAACAAAGAAAAAGCGTGCCTTTCATCCGGCATCGAATTCAGGAATATCACCCTGCCCGAAACGGTGCTAATGGAAGAAATATCGGATGCCATCGAAGCGTGTAACCAGGACGATACATGTGACGGCCTTATTGTTCAGCTCCCTCTGCCATCTTCGATCACTAATGAAAATGACGTCATTCATCGGTTATCCGTTTTAAAAGATGTGGATGGATTTCACCCTGAGTCCGTCGGAAGATTATGGTCCGGAACAAGCGATCTAGCGCCTTGTACGCCTGCAGGCATACTTAGAATCCTTGAAGAATACTCTATCCCGCTTAAAGGAAAACAAGCGGTTATCATCGGGCGAAGCAATATCGTCGGTAAACCTTTGGCGGCGTTGCTTTTACGGGAGCATGCCACAGTTACCATCACTCATTCCAGAACGCAGAATTTGCCTGCTGTCTGTCGTTCAGCCGATATCCTGATTGCGGCAGTCGGTAAACCCGGCCTTGTCACGGCTGATTACATCAAACCCGGCGCCGTTGTAATCGATGTCGGCATCAATCGAATTACGCTTGAGCAAGCCCTTCCCCACTGGCAGAAGCCGGATTCGGCGATCCGGCGTAAAATTGAGCAAAAGGGGTCGGCGCTGGTAGGCGATGTCGACCCGGATAGTGCGATAGGCAGAGCGTCATACTATACTCCTGTACCGGGAGGAGTCGGCCCGATGACTGTGGCCATGCTGATGGTCAACACCATAAACCTAGCCAAAAACCGGCTGAAAGAGTCGCTGTCATGACCAATAATTCGCTATATGATTTGCTGAAACGCGTTCAAAATGGAAAAACAACCCCGGAACAGGCGATTCAAGAGCTCAAATCTTTTATTTCCGAAGACCTTTCATATGCCACTATCGATCACCATCGAAATCTCAGACGGGGTCTTCCTGAAGTCATTTATGGTGAAGATAAAACCGCCGAGCAAATCATTGGCATCGCCGATCGTATCAGGTTAAAAAATATGCCCGTACTGATCACTCGATTACAGCCTGAAAAATGGGCTGCCATCAAACGACAGGCTTGTTGGTTGACGTATTCCGAAGAGGCGAAATGTGCTTTTTTCAGAACCGATCACACCGTTCATCCCGGGAACGTCGTTGTTTGCGCTGCCGGCACATCCGACATACCTGTAATGGAAGAAGCGGCTGTCACACTTGAAACCATGGGACACCCCGCCGTTCGCCTGACTGATATCGGGGTTGCCGGTTTGCACAGACTTCTATCGCATCTACCCACACTGCAAAAAGCCGATGTCATCATTGCCGTAGCCGGTATGGAAGGCGCGCTTCCCAGCGTAATCGCCGGTATCGTCGATTGTCCTGTTATCGGAGTTCCGACTTCTGTTGGTTATGGGGCAGCTTTGAGCGGCTTCACAGCGCTGTTCTCCATGCTGATATCCTGCGCCGCAGGCCTGACGGTGGTCAATATCGACAATGGATTTGGCGCAGGCTATGCCGCGGCTTTGATGTTGAGAAAACAATATTCGAAACAACTTGACTGACACTTTATCTGATAAGCTGAACTAAGTCCGAAATTCTAATCGGCCGACAATTTTAAGCTCGTTTCTCGGAGGATATGTTTCCAGAGCTCATCGCGTCCTCTGCCTGTCACCGAAGAAAAAGCTATCAGCGGACATTCATAAGTCTCATCCACCAATTCCCGAATACGATTAAACGATTCCTGGACTTTCGACGTAGAAATTTTATCTGTTTTAACCACACAAATACCCTTTAGCAGCTTTGTTTCTATCAGCCATTGGCATACTCTCCGGTCGAGTTCAGTCGGAGGGTGACGGGAATCAATTAGCTGATAGACTCCAGTGAGGGTATTTCGTGTTTGAAAATAGATATTTACAGCTTGCATCCAAGTTCGGCTGACTTTCTCGGGAGCATTTGCGTACCCATAGCCCGGCAGATCCACCAGAATCAATTTGGAATTTACGAGATAAAAATTTATCAAACGGGTTTTTCCTGGTGTTGAGCTGGTTTTTGCCAGTTTTTTTCGCTGAATGAGCGTATTTATCAATGACGATTTTCCAACGTTCGATCTGCCGACAAAAGCGATTTCCGGCAAGTTCGAAACTGGGTAGCCTTCGGGTGCAACAGCGCTTTTAACAAACTCAGCGCTCGTAATTTTCACGATAGATCACTTTTTGTCGCGCTCAAGAATTTTATCGATGATGCCATATTTTATCGATTCTTCAGCGGACATGAAAAAATCGCGATCTGTATCACGCGCTATTCTTTCAATGCTTTGTCCTGTATGCTCCGCCAATATCCTATTTAATTCAGCTCGCATTCTAAGAATTTCCTGCGCATGAATATCGATGTCGGATGCCTGTCCCTGGAACCCTCCCCAGGGTTGATGGATCATTATCCGGGCATTTTTCAGTGCGAACCGTTTGCCTGGCGCGCCGGCAGCCAGAAGGACCGCGGCTGCACTATCGGCATGCCCGACACAAATTGTAGACACATCCGGTTTTACATATTGCATGGTATCGTAAATTGCCAGACACGACATGACGTGACCGCCTGGTGAATTGATATAAACGTGGATATCTTTTTCCGGATCTTCAGCAGCCAGATATAACAACTGGGCAATAACAAGGTTGGCAATTTGGTCGTCGATCGCTGTCCCGATAAATAGGATATTCTCTTTCAACAATCGAGAATAAATATCATACGCCCGCTCTCCTCGACTGGACTGCTCAACGACAATCGGAATTAACTGCATATGAGTATCTTTCATGTTTTACTCCTTGGAATCGGATTCATCCGCTTGATTTTCCAGCGAATCATCGGTCTCTGACGGTTCAATCCAATCAACAATTGTCACATTTTCTTTCAACCACGCCATCGCTTTTTTTCTTGCAAGATCACGCCTTAAATTGTCAATGGCTTTTTCTTCTTCCCATTCGCTGCGGACCTCTTCAATAGACTTTTTCTGCTGTTCAGCTATTTCTTTCAAAGTATTTTCAAGTTCTTCATCTGTCGTTTCAATGTGTTCGAGCTCCGCTATTCGGTTCAGAATCAACCTTTCCTGTACGCGCAGCTTGGCGGCAGGCTTCATTTGATCGATAAACAATTCTCTGGTTTTCTCGTCCATCGAACCCTGGTTGAAATAGGTGTCAACAAACATTTGCGCCTCCTGATCGATCAGCGCATCCGGAACGTCGACAGTATTCGCATCGAGTATTTTGTCTATAATAGCTCTTTCAAACTCGTCGTCGATCTTTTGGCGTCGTTCTTGCTCATTGTTTTTCCGAACCATTTCGATCATTTCTTCTTTGGTTTCAAGACCCATATCCCGCGCCAGATCATCATTGATATCCGGCAGCGTTTTGATCTTTATTTCCGTCAACGTCAGAGATGCCGAGACGGATTTACCCGCCAAGTCTTTGTAATAAGAATAGTCGGCAGCCAAATCCACTGTAAATGTATGTTCCTTGTCGATCTCGGCACCAATCATTTTTTCTTCCATGCCCGATCCTGGAAAAAATGTGTTTTCTCCAATATTGACTTCAAGATGCCGATTCGTCCACCCAGGCACCGGTTGGTCATCCACTTTCAGGGTGATTCGGCCGTAGATGCGATCGTCAAGCTCCGCTGGTCGGCCATGGACAACTTCGTACGTTGCCTGTCCTTCGCGGATTCTCTCCAAACTTTTCTGAATTTCATCGTCGGAAATTTCCAATGTCCTTTTAGGCACTTCCATTCCCTTATAATCTTTCAGGTCGAGCGGAGGAAGTATTTCAATGCTTGCTTCAAAATGAAAAGCTTCATTTTCATCGATATTCCAATCAGTGACTTCCGGCATACCAATGATGAGGTCCTCTATGGATTTCA
The DNA here is from genome assembly GCA_049652745.1 of bacterium. Classification (GTDB taxonomy): domain Bacteria; phylum CSSED10-310; class CSSED10-310; order CSSED10-310; family CSSED10-310; genus JBASEY01. Next base: position 118,735 of record JBASEY010000017.1, read on the forward strand.
GCGCCTCCGGCAATGTTTCACGTATCAGATCATACCCGATCTGTTTTGCTATATCCTCTCCCAGTCTGAGTTTAAGCATATTTCGCGGTATTTTCCCTTTTCTGAAGCCTGGAATGACTGCGCTCCGAGCGAGTTCGGAATATAATTTTTCAAATTCTGCATGAACACGTTCCTGAGGAATTTCAATTTTTATTAATTTAGATTTTTCTGAAACCGTTTCGATATTGAATTTCATTTTCAACTACCTCGTTTGAAGGGATTCATGATATGAAGTTGTTTCGTACGGATATGTTTTCATGAGCATCAACTTCATGCGAGGAGGGGGAGTTGAACCCCCACGCCTTTCGGCACTGGATCCTAAGTCCAGCGCGTCTGCCAATTCCGCCATCCTCGCAGGCCATCCGTTTTTCATATACGCCCGGTAGGATTCGAACCTACGGCCTACGGATTCGAAGTCCGGCGCTCTATCCAACTGAGCTACGGGCGCATAGACAAAGCCGAAGACTGCGATTCTTCGGCTCGGCACAGGGTGAGTGAAGGGATTTGAACCCTCGACCTCCTGATCCACAGTCAGGCGCTCTAACCAGCTGAGCTACACTCACCATCATCTTTCCAAACCCCCGAGATATCCGTGAAAGCATTTTATCATTCACTTCGATACGCCCGGTAGGATTCGAACCTACGGCCTACGGATTAGAAGTCCGTTGCTCTATCCAACTGAGCTACGGGCGCGCATCGACTTCCAAAACCCTCTCAAGTCGGGGCGAGAGGATTCGAACCTCCGGCCCCCTGCTCCCAAAGCAGGTGCGCTACCAGACTGCGCCACACCCCGTCACGCGCCATTGGGTTCAGTCGGCACACAGCGCAAAGTTATTACCACGTTTATGCATCGTAACGCAACAAAAATTCTCGGATTTTTCTCATCGCCTGACCACGATGACTTTGAGCATTTTTTTCCGTTACACTCAAACCGGCAAACGTCTTCCCCAATTCAGGGTAATAAAAAACCGGATCATACCCAAAACCACCGCTTCCAGATGGCTGATCAAGAATATATCCTTCGACGCTCCCCCTGACCGATGCCAACACCCGTTCACTCTCCAACAACACCGCATGGCAGACGAACCGAGCGGTCCGCTTGTTCTCCGGCACGCCTTCCAATCGTTTTAAAAGCTCGGCAACCTTTTCGGCATCCGTCTTGCTCTGACCAAAAAGTCTATTGGAATGCACACCTGGCAAACCACCCAATGCGTCCACTTCCAAGCCTGAATCATCCGCCAGCGCCGGTAGGCCGGAAGCCCGAGAATACGCCCGTGCCTTGATTTCAGCGTTCTCGGCATAGGACGACCCGGTTTCTTCAACGGTACCAACCGAAAAGTCGCTTCCGGCAATCCATCTTATTCCGATATCTCCTATAATCCGACTGATCTCCCTGATTTTATTATTATTACTTGTCGCAATTACAATTGAAGTGATTTTTTTTATCGGCATTATCCGCTCATTCCACCGGCTACGCCATCCTACTCATACTTTTGACTGTCAAAGATAAAACGATCCACGAATATCAAAATGGCCCGCCAACGTTTCCACAATAGACCCATTTACCATCAATTGCATCATCTTTATTGACGGATAATTGGCTTTGATCGTCTGAATCAAGGATTGGATAAAGCTATATTCAGCCTCGATACCGCCCATGTTGAGCACATCGGATTGCGTCTCAAAATTGATGATTATACCACCCTTTCCATCCAGATATACTCCTCCAACCTGGATAGATTCCCGCCCCGGCAAACGAGCTTCCAGAGAGTTCGGCCCTGCCAGGAATGTTTCAAGGCACGATTGTATCTCTTGCCGCTCTGTTTCAAAACCTCGTATCGTCCGCGATTCTGTAACCCATTGCCCGTTCACCGACACATAAACCAATGACAATTCTCTTTCGACACGGGAGAAAGCCGACTGATTCTCCGTCCATGTCACATAATCCGGACGCGAAGGTTTGCGCTTCCATTCCGCCCAGACGTATCCTGCAAGCAATGCCACCAAAACAAAAGGCAGTGCGATTATTAGACGACTGGTCATCGTGGAACGGGTTTGCGGGGTTAGCTCTGTATCCATTGAACTACTCCACATTCAGACAACTTCGAATACCATCGAAAATCGCCTCCGCCGCACGGTTACGCCCACTTTCTTCCGTGATAGGTACATCTCCATAAAACGCGCTTTCCCAAGACAGCTCCAACACAAAAGCCGGCATCGACAACCCTTTTAAAATGGATAAATCTCTATTGAATATACCAAATTTTTTTTCATTGGCCGTTGCCGCCATGCCGTCACCAAAACTCTTTGCATAGGTTTTCATGCGTTCAAGCAAGGCAGTAGGTCGGCTTTCCCACAATTCGAGCTTAGCCCCGATTTCAGATTCTTCAGATTCGGCAGAAGGTAGGTAAAGATTGAAGCTGTTACCTTGCAAGTCTTCAAGCGGCGCAACGTGAAAGGAAATAAACAGATCGGCGACCGATCGATTGGCTTCCGCAACACGTTCGTCACATCCAGGATTTTGGTCGCTCTTCCGTGTAAATACACAATAAGCGCCCATTCTATTCGTCAAAATATCACCCACCCTCAGAGCGAGATTCAACACTGCCTCCTTTTCGGCGACACCTTCACCCGCAAGGCAACCGAAATCCGATCCTCCATGTCCAGCATCCAATACGATCACCCACTGACCATCGTGTCGATCATCATCCTGGTTTCCCTGAAATCCAGCCGCGTATAAGCGCAGCTCATTTTCGACGGAATTCCAGATGATTTCGCCTTCCCATAGTGCATCCACCAAATCATCGAGGACTTTCAATGGTATCCAAAGATCGCCGTCCTGTTGAATTACCGGTCCGGGTAACGAATGCATTCGACCATTGATCCAAACGCCTCTTCCTCTGTCGACGACTCGTAACCTGTGATCATGAAACCGCATCTCGGCAACACCGGTCACATAGTCCCAGTCCAAATCAGCATCGATCAACTGTGACCACTGCGTCATTGACAGTGTTTCCACACCATTGATCTCCCGAACCTCGATCCTGCCGGCTACTGAACCGTCAACAGCCCGAACCGTAATGGACCCGGCTTCAGCGACAGGCAGGTATACAAAAAAAATGCCATATGCAATAATGACTAAAGCGCTCCGGAAATTGAACAATGCTGAACGGAACTTCATATGATCCATTTTAACCTCAAACAAACGCTAGACCACTCATACCATGGTAACGCATAATAAAAAAAATTGGAATATGAATATTGAGCGATCCAGTCTATCACCAATGACGGCAACTTTTATTTCCGGTTTCACAGGAACTTCGCTGCAGATCATCTTGATTCAAGAAAGCCTGGCTCAAAATAACGGCAACGAACTATCCGTGTCGATTTTTCTCGGAATTTGGCTGATCATAACAGGTTTGGGGAGTGCTGTCGGCCACCGTCTACCATTAAATAGAAAATACCTGCTGATTTTTCCGTTGAGTATGGCAATTTTATTACCATTGACCCTGGCGGCTTTCAGGTTCTTTCCATCTGTTCTCAATCGAACACCAGGTGAATTGCCGAGATTGATGGATTTCGTCTTATCGCCCTCCATTATCCTAGTGCCCTTTTGTTTAATGAACGGGCTTCTTTTCGCTTTGCCTGTCAGATTCATTCGCAAATCAGGTGGAAGCCGTCGAAAAGCCGCAGCGGTCTATGCCATCGAGGCTCTAGGCGCTCTTATAGCCGCAGCCGTCATTCGATCTGTCCATATCATCAGCATCAGTACCTTTCATCTGGCAGGATTTATTCTCGCCATGCTTGTTCCACTGTTCATCTATCTAGCCTGCTATGAGCCGAATAAACGCAAAACCGTTTTATTGACAACCGCTTTGCCGGTATTGACGTTTTTGGCGTTTTCTTGTTTATACGCCGGGAACAAATTCAGCCAAAAAATCGATGCATTAGCTTGGCCCGGACAGTCTCTGGTGTCCGTCTTCGATTCGCTTTATGGCCGATGGCATTTGATCGAATATGAAAACACAAACGTCCTTTTCAACAATTTTCAATTGGCATCTCAGCCTTCCATTTCACAGATCGATGAAGAAATGATTTGTTATTCTCTGGCGCTTCATCCCAACCCAACCCGAATTCTGCTTCTTGAAGGAGCATTCAATAAAATGGAGACCATAACGCGCCAACTCGACCATCTTGAGGTAAACATTGTTTCCCTGGATACCGCACCGTTTATCAAGTTGAAGCGGAATCTTTTAATCGATATCGGCTATTCATCGGGAAAAAGTCCAGATGGCCTGATACAAGGCGATCCACGGGTATACTTGGCAGCTCTTCCGGAGAATACTTACGATATCGTCATATCCAATGCCGGCGCTCCAATGTCTTTAAGCGGATCCAGATTCTATTCAAAAGAGTTCTACGGCGAAGTTAAAAAAGCGTTGCGACCTGAAGGGATTTTTGCCATGACATTGGCTGGATCTGAAAATGTGCTGAGCAATGAGCAGGGCCGGTACATCAACATCGTTTTGAACTCATTGTTCAAGAGCTTTTCGATTGATTCCACCCTTATCCTGTCCGGTGATATCATTCATGTATTTGCCGGTGTTCAGAATCCAAAGTCAATCAACTCAAACGATATTTTAAAGCGGCTTGAAACGATGAAAATCCACCCAACTCATCCAATAGAAGGGTACCTCCCATACCGTCTGAACCCGTTGAAATCGAAATCCTTTTTGGACGCTTTGGCCGCCGTCGATACGCAAGAGTTCACAACCGATACCAAGCCGATTGTTTTCCCCGCTTATTTGGATTTATGGCACTCTCAGTGGAGACCCGACAAATTCAAGCCTTTCCATTTAAAAGGTCCAGCCGTTTCCATTATCATCATACTCGGCATCGTCGTGACCTTACTCATGCACATTCACTTTCGAAACCGTTTTCAACGAATAACCGGCGCTGTTTTTCTAACCGGGTCCGTTACCATGATCACTCAGATTTTGCTGATATTTCTCATCCAGCTTCGAACGGGCGCACTCTATAGGGAGGCTGGGATATTATTGGGAATTTTCGCCTTTGGACTCGCGATCGGGAGCTCTTTGTTCAGTTTACTGAAGCGCCAACACAAACTTTTACTACCGTCGATACAAATCAGCCTGTCCGCTCTGCTTTGTCTGCTTGCATTCACCTCATCGGCATTCGGAACACCGCCAGTTTTCATGATACTTGCTCTGGCCTTTCTTTGCGGCCTGCTGGGGAGTGCACAATTTGTTCTCGCATCACGTGTGTTTCCCGACTCGATGCCGATATTTTACAGCATGGATCTGATCGGCGGAGCCGTCGCCGCGATATTTGTATCCACACTTTTTCTTCCTGTCGCCGGTATAGCACAGACCGCTCTGCTGTTTGGGTCATTGCTGATGATTTCAGGGGCATTTTTATTTCTTCCCAACACAAATCAATGAAACAACCATGAGGATTAATAAATATGAAACTTGATTGGCCATTTATTTTACAATCTCTACAAGGCAAACTGATCGGGACGATTTCAACAGAATTCAAGGGGATCAGCACCGATACCAGAACAATTCGGCCCGGCGATCTCTATGTCGCTTTACAAGGAGACATGTTCGACGGTCATATGTTTGCGAAAGATGCTCTGATTAAAGGCGCCTCCGGAGTCTTGGTCAGGAAAGATGCCGGTTTGGATATCCTTCCCCGAATCGAGGTGGATGATCCCCTGACCGCATTGCAAACACTAGCCGGAAATGTCAGAAAAACAGTAAAAATCCCTGTTATCGCCATAACAGGCAGCCATGGCAAAACAACTACTAAAGATATCCTTTCGTCTATCCTTGCACAGTCGATGAAAACCCGTTCAACCTTTCAAAATCTCAATGGATTGATCGGTGTCCCCTTGACGCTGATGCAGTTGGAAGAAGATGATCAGGTGTTGGTTATCGAGGTTGGCATATCCAAACCGGGAGAAATGGAAATTCTAGCGCCGCTTGTAAGCCCGACTCATGCCGTCTTTACGTGTATTGCTCCTGCACACAGTGAGTTTCTGCCCACACTGAATGACATCGTTACAGAGAAGCTCGAACTGGCCAAATGGATAATTCCGGGGGGTCGATTGTTTTTAAATGCAGATGACCCTCTGCTGATACGTGCCAACAAAAATCGCGATGCAGTTTTATTCGGGTTGATCAATGGTTCATATCGAGCGTCCCATTTGCAACCTTCTGTCGATGGAATGAGATTTGACGTGGAGGAACCTATGGACGACGGCGGAGAGCTTTTTCTTCCCCTTCATGGAGCTCACAATGTTTATAATGCTCTCGGCGCGGTTGCCGTCGCCAGAGCCCTGGGTTTTTCATACTCGGACATCCAAAAAGGGCTCAATTCCTTAGTTTTATCACCCCACAGATCCCATATTATCCGATCTTCAAAGCTTACCATAATCGACGATGCCTATAATGCCGCTCCAGGCTCCATGCGATGTGCCCTTCGCTTGCTAGCAGATTATCCGTGCAAAGGACGTCGAATAGCCGTTTTGGGCGACATGCTGGAACTGGGCTCACGATCAGTTGCAGAACATGAATCCCTGGGATCAAGTTTAAAACAGTATAACTTGGATGTCTGCATTATGTTCGGCGAGCAAATGAAATGGGCTTATCACCAGGCAGTTACCACGGAGTTAGTGTGTTTTTACTGCGAACAGATCAGCCAAGTGATAGATGAGCTGCGGAAGCTATCCATCAAAAATGATGTTATTCTGGTCAAAGCATCTCGATCGATGCGTGCGGAAAAAATCGTCGAATTTCTAAAATCCTTGGTGTGAGAACCTGCTGATCGATTTAAACGACCTAAAAATCGTCACTCCATTTTTCGACATTATCATCGATAGCATCGAGCTTATCATCCGGACTGAAGATTTCCTCGGTTGTATCATCTTCATGGCCGTGATCCACTGACTCATCATCTTGGTCGTCCAAGCTGGAACTTTCAAAATTTCGCTTATTCGATGGCGCTGTAATTTGATTGTTTTCTTGATATGCTCCGCAAGGTGTTTTTACAGTAAACTCGATATCTTCGAGCTTGTATTCCACACATTCACCGTCTTCAAGTTCCACGATGACCAATCGTTTCAAGATGCCCAATTGTTTAACTTTGCCTGTGCCTCTTGGAGTCTTCACACGTTTTCCAAGTCTAGGCATTAATTTGGCTTGCTCGTAATAATGTTCATGCTCATATTCGAGACAACACATCAGCCTGCCGCACAATCCGGATATTTTGTTGGGGATCAAGCTGAGCCCCTGATCTTTTGCTTTTTTTATCGACACTGAGTGAAAATCACGAAGAAAAGTCGTACAGCACAATGAGCAACCGCAGTTACCAATTCCCCCGATCAATCGAGCTTCATCTCTTATACCGATTTGTTTCATCTCAATCCGAGTTTTAAACTGCTGCGCCAGATCTCGCACCAGTCCTCGAAAATCCACTCGTCCCTCAGCGGTAAACATGAATGTTCCTTTAGACTTGTCAAAAGCGAAGATCACCTTGACAAGTTTCATTTCCAGATTATAGAAGCGCATTTTCTCGATGCAGTATTGTTTTGCGTCATTTTCCAATATGCTTATTTTTTCCAGATTTTCCATATCCTCTGCTGAGGCTTTTCTAATCACTCTCAAAAGTTTTCCTTCAATGAAACGGGGCTTGACCATCGTGGGAGAATTGCGCACTTTGCCGATTTGTAAGCCGAAATCGGACTCGACGAGACAGAGGTCACCGGTTTTCAAAGGAATACGTTGAGTATTGAATTTCGATGAAAACGATTCACCCCGTACATGTATGCTGACAATCTCAATCATTAGACTTCTTTTATCCCATCCTATTTTGGATCATGTTCATAATAATTTTTAAAACCCGCTCACTCAACGAGAAAACTCCGGAAGCAGCATCCAAAACAACAAAGCGATGTGGCTGCATTCGCGCGATGTTCAAATATCCTTGACGCACCCGCTGATGGAAGCTCATGTTTTCTCGCTCAAAACGTCCTTCCGCTTCAAACATGTTCTGCTGCCGTAGTCTCGATCTAGATCTTTCAAGGCTGATAGTTGGATCGATATCCAGCACAATCGTTAGATCGGGATAAAGGCCATTGGTAGCTAAATCATTAACTTTATTGACAAAATCAAGTGGTAATCCTCTTCCGAATCCCTGGTAGGCAACCGATGAATCCGTGTATCGATCGGAGATGACTATTTTACCTTTTTCAAGGGCGGGCGAAATAACCTCGATGACATGCCGTGTTCTATCCGCAGCCAACAGGAAAAGTTCCGTCAATGCATCCAACGAACTTGAAACAGACAGCAGTAGTTCCCTGATTCGGCTGCCGATTTCGCCATCACCGGGTTCCCTTGTAACGACGACTTGATACCCTGATTTCACCAACTGTTCACTCAACAATTTAATCTGGGTGGTTTTACCCGAACCCTCTATACCCTCAAAAGTAATAAAACAACCTTTCACATTCCCTTCCATCCCAGATTCCTTAGTTTCGCAACCACTTGGCTGAAGGCAAATCATATCAAATGTGATAGAGAATAACAAGATTGGATTGCAGCTTAGTGTTGCTCTTGCCATGTAATTACTTTATAATTTTGAGTTTGGCATTTAATGGCCGGCTTGGGTTTAGTCCCATCAACCAAACGTACTTTCAACCAGGGTAGAAAATGGCTAAACATAACTCTGAATTAAAAACGACGCGTGAGACTCCTAAGAGCGACGACCAGGAAATACTCTTTGAAGTCAACGGTAAAAAAATACCTGAATTACTTCCGATATTACCGATTCGTGGGACCGTCATTTATCCGACAATGGTGATTCCCCTTCTTGTTGCTCGAGAAAAGTCCGTTCAAATGATACAAGAATTGCTGGAGGGCAACCGAATTCTCGGCCTTGTCGCTCAGAAATATCCTGAACAAGAAAACCCTGATTTCAATGATATCTACTCTATCGGCGTGGCAGCACAAATAATTAAAATGATCAAAATGCCCGACGATGCCATCAGAATCATGATTGAAGCAATCTGCAGAATACGTGTAGAAGAATTCATCTCTTCAGAACCTTATTTTGTTGCCAGGGTTTCCCCTGTTTTCGACACGGTCAAGAAAACCAGGCGCCAGGACGCTATCAGCAGAAATATAAAAGATCTGTTCAAGAAATTGGTGACTCTTTCCGCCAATCTTCCGAATGAGTTGAATTCTATCGTTCAGAACATCACCGATCCTGGCAAGCTGGCTGACATCATTTCATCCAGCCTCAATCTGGCACTGGAAGAACGTCAAGAATTGCTGGAAATCACTGATATAGCGACCAGGCTGAAAAAGCTGAATATTTTGTTGAACCGGGAGATTGAAATTCAGGAGCTTGGGAATCGAATACAAAGCCAGATCAAGGATGAGATGGACAAATCCCAAAAAGAGTATTTCATACGTCAGCAGATGCGTGCGCTACAGAAAGAGTTGGGCGAAACGGATGATAGAACCCATGAAATTGAAGATTTAGAGCAACAGATCACCAAGGCGCAGCTTCCTGCCGAAGCTCATGAGGCTGCCACAAAAGAGCTTGACAGGCTTAAGCGCATGCCTCCAGCCGCAGCAGAATATACCGTCTCAAGAACTTATCTCGATTGGATTCTAGAGTTACCCTGGAATGTCACGACCGAGGATTCTTTAGACACAATCAAAGTGCAGGCCATTTTGGATGAAGATCATTTTGGGCTTGAGAAAATCAAGCAACGAATTGTCGAATATATTGCTGTCAGGCATCTGAAACCGGACATGAAGGGTCCGATCCTCTGCTTTGTAGGCCCTCCTGGAACCGGAAAAACCTCTTTGGGTAAAAGTATTGCTCGAGCCATGAACAGGAATTTTTTCCGCATGTCGGTTGGAGGAGTCAAGGACGAAGCGGAGATTCGCGGCCATAGGCGAACTTATATAGGAGCATTACCTGGGAGGATTATCCAAGGTATCCGCAAAGCCGGTTCCAATAACCCTGTTTTCATGCTGGATGAAGTGGACAAAATCGGTATGGATTTTCGCGGTGACCCCGCGTCCGCGCTGCTGGAAGTGCTCGATCCCGAGCAAAACAATTCGTTCACCGATCACTATCTCAACGTCAATTTCGATCTTTCTAAAGTCATGTTCATCACTACGGCGAATATATTGGAGACGATTCCACCGGCGCTTCGCGACAGAATGGAAGTCTTGCGGCTGGCAGGGTATACCATTGAAGAAAAGCTCGATATCGCCAAAAATCACTTGATTCCCCGCCAGTTGAAAGAACATGGCCTGAAAGTGAAACATCTTCGTTTTCAAACCGATGCCATCAAGCGCATTATCAGGGAATATACTCTTGAAGCCGGTGTAAGAAATCTTGAACGTGAGATCTCGAAAATCTGTCGAGTCACAGCACGAAAAGTTGTTGAAGGTCAAAAAACAGTCACGACCATTTCGAAATCGAAGCTTCATTCGTATCTTGGGCCGCCGAAATATTTTTCCGGTACCGACCTGAGGACGCACCAGCCGGGCATCGCTGTCGGCCTGGCATATACGCCCTATGGCGGGGATATCCTGTTTGTCGAAGCTACTCGTATGAGTGGGAAAAAACAGTTGATTCTTACCGGGCAATTGGGAGAAGTCATGAAAGAATCCGCTCAAGCAGCCTTGTCATTTATCCGATCGATGGCGGAAGAACTTGGAATTGAAGCGGATTTCTTCGAAAAAACCGACATCCACATCCATGTTCCGGAAGGAGCCGTCCCGAAGGACGGGCCTTCTGCCGGAGTAACCATTGCGACTGCGCTGGTTTCACTGTTGACCAACAAGGCGCCTAAACGAAACGTGGCGATGACAGGTGAAATCACCTTGCGCGGTGATGTGCTTCCGGTTGGTGGAATCAAAGAAAAAAGCCTTGCCGCCTATCGATCGGATATTGAAACGGTCATTTTACCGGCTCGCAACATGTCCGACCTGGAAGATGTCCCGAAATACGTTCGAGACAAAATCACTTTCATTCCAGTTTCACGAATCACTGAAGTTTTGAAACACGCTTTACAAGATAACTAAAAGGCAACGATATCTTTAAAATCTTTATAATGATCCATGATTTGTTCGAGGGTCAAACTAGCCAGTTTCCAAGGACCAAAGTCATTGATGTTGAAAGATGCCACCACCGATCCGAAAACCATAGCCCGGCGCAACGTTTCTGCAGTCACCTTTCCATCTCGTGCCAAAGACCCCATTAACCCGCCCGCAAAAGAATCCCCTGCACCTGTTGGATCGATACAGTCGGACTGAGGGTGTGCCGGAACGAAAAACCAGGTTTTGTCATAAAAAAGCACGGCACCGTACTTGCCCAGTTTAACCACCAAAATTTTGGGACCCATACCCATCACCGTTTCAACCCCTTTGCGCAAATCGGTCTTTCCTGTCAATAACTTCAACTCACCTTCGTTGATGATCAAAAGATCAATTTTTTTAAGAACCTCAGACAATTGGTTATCTGGGTTTTCAATCCAAAAATTCATCGTATCCAAAGCAATTAGTTTAGGTTTTGAAACCTGGCTCAACACGTTCAGTTGAAGAACCGGGTCAATATTACCTAAGAAAACCCATTCAGAATCCTGATATTCAGGTGGAATTACCGGGTTAAAATTTTGAAATACATTCAACTGAGTATCAAGAGTGATAGCATCACCCATTTTGCCGGCATGGTATTCACCGCTCCAGCGAAATGTACTCCCTTTTACAACCTGTAAACCAGACAAATTTATTTTTCTTGACTCAAGTAATTGCCGACACTCATCCGGAAAATCGTCACCAACCACGGCAACCAAACGTACCGGCGCGAAATGAGAAGCTGCCAAGCTGGAATAGGTAGCTGAGCCGCCCAGCATATCACATTTTTTACCGTAAGGAGTTTCCACAGAATCCAGTGCAACTGATCCAACGATCAAAACAGACGACATGTTATTTCCCTCCATAATGAACTATTCATATAAATAATCTTCCAATTGTCGGTATTTCGCTTTGTTTCGCAGCTTTTCAATCGCCCGACGTTCTATTTGTCTGACACGTTCCCGCGTAAGATTAAAATGTTCTCCAATCTGCTGAAGCGTGAAAATTTCACCATTGAAACCATAACGCATCCGAAGGATTTCTTTTTCACGATCTGATAATCCGGACAACAACGACTCGATATCTTCAATAAACTCATCTTTAATTACCAGTTCTTCAACGTCCGGCCCCATATCGGGAATATCTATCCCGGACCAACCGTCTTCCTGATCGTCGTTCCCCGTATCCAAACTGATCGAATTCGTTTTCATCTGCATGAGTTCATCGATAGCCTGCACTTCCAGATTCAATCTTTCGGCTATCTCTTCCTTCGAAGGTTCCCTACCCAGTTCTTGAGTTAAAAGATCTTTTGTTTTGAGATAGTTATAAACCAACATCTCCTGCTTGGAAGGCAGCCGTATCATTCTGCCTTTTGTTGTTATTGCGCTACAGATGGCCTGTCGTATCCACCATGAGGCATAGGTAATGAATTTTACTCCCCTATCGGGTTCAAAACGATAAGCCGCCGCAAGCAAACCTAGATTTCCTTCACTGATCAAGTCTGCTAAAGGTATTCCCGATCTTTCATACTTGCGAGCAATGTTAACCACGTATCGCAAATTTGCTTCAACAAGCTCTCTGACAGCCTGCTCATCATTGCCTGCTTGAATACGTTTAGCCAATTCCAACTCTTGTTCAAGAGTCAAGTGCTTGTATTTTCTAATCTCTTGATAATACCTCTGTGTCTCGCTTCTGTTGCTGCTCATTCATCGGGTCTCTTTGATTCATAAATTATTTTGATTCGACATTTCCCAGCAAAGAACAACATCCCTGCTTAATTTTATCAATCAAGGGGAGTTGATCCTGATCGATATAGGGGGCTAAACCCTGAGTAATTTCCATAATTTTCGTTGCTTCATCCAACATGTTTTCAATCTGGTTTCTCATACGCAAAATGATCTCGACTCCAGCCAAATTAACTCCGAGATCTTGAGTCAGGTTTTTGATCTTTTCGATCACCCACACATCATGATCAGAGAAAAGTCTGGCGTTCCCCTTGGTTCGCACTGGCTTAATAAAGCCCAATTTTTCATAGGATCTAATTGTTTGAGGATGGATATTCACCATTTTAGCCAAAGCTGAAATTCTGTATTTTGGTGTTAATTTGGACTTATCTTTCACGGTCATTCCCCGATAATCTGCAGAACAATTTTTCGATTTCTAGGGTGTCTATCAAAGTCAACAAGCACTACTTGCTGCCATGTTCCCAGGCACATTTCACCATCGATAAAAGGGACGGTGACTGACGGCCCCAACCATGCCGCTCTGACATGTGAAAAACCGTTGCCATCGCCCCAGCGTTGATCATGTTTATAGGGTATATTTTTCGGCACGGCACGCTCAAAGGCATCGTTGAAGTCGCTGATAGCCCCTGATTCGTATTCAATCGTGGTTATTGCTGCAGTTGAGCCGGGCACAAATATCGTTACCGTTCCCGATCTCAACCGAGTATTGATAAGATGTTGACTTACTTCCGGTGTAATATCACAGGTATGGCCATTGCCATTTGTTTTGATAGAAAATTCCAGTGAAACGATTTTCATTATTTTTTCCAGAAGGAAAACTTACAGCCTAGGGTCCTGAGCGCGACGGAGCATTATCTTCGAGTTTAGGAAGTAGATGGCCGAAAATCCCCGACAAATCCAATAATGAGCAGTTTTGTTGGCCAGTCGGAATGCCCCAGATTTGAAGCTTCGGGCTCAAACTTTTCGCAAATTCAAGTTTAACTAAAATATCTCCACCCCCCAGCGCTTCCACCATTGCCGCCTGAGCTTCCGCTTGAGCTTTACCGATTTGAGCGATACCTTCACTTTCTTTTAGGCGAGCATATAATTCGGCATCTGCTTGAAGCCGAATGCTTTCCGCATGCGCCACTGCTTCCTGAACTGCAGCGAGCTTTTCTCCTTCAGCTTCAGCTTCGCGTTTTTTTGCCAAATCCAAAGCCGCCAGGTATTGATCCGACGCAATTTTTTTCTGGTCGACAGCAGCCTGATACTCAGCAGTAAATTCAAATTGACGAAGAAGCACATCGACAACTTCCAATCCTATTTCCCGCGTTCCTCTCCGCCCATCTTCCCCATTGTTTATCAGTTTGACAACTTCCGTGGAAATATTCCGACGAATCCCGCCGTCAAAAATGTCTTCCGCCAAATACCGGCCAAGCTCATTGCTCAAGTACGACCGAACCGTTGGTAAAAGCACATTTTCGAGATACAGATGCCCATATTCTCTATGTAAAATTGGAACCTTTTCAGCTTCCAGTCGATACCTTATCGTTACATCGATCCAGGCAGTCTGGCCATCTTTCGTTTTAAAGGAGATGTCATTTCTTCCTTCTCCGTTTTCTTTGAACATATCATAGCTGAGCTCGTTAACCGGATATTTGTCGATATTCACGATATGCGGAATATTGATATATAAACCTGGAGATAACGCTTTTGGACTAGTTCCTCTTTTTAGCCAATTCGTTTTACCGACACCACGCTCAAACCCTATCATTACAGTACGAACACCGGCTTCCTGGGGACCAATTTCAGCACATCCCCAAACAGCAAGAGCTATTGCAATCAATATCACTATTGCAAAAAAATACTTCATGCCTTTATCTCCTTATTTCTCTTCACTTATTTCAGATTTATCAGCCAAGCGCGAATAATAACATCCAAACAAAAAATCCCTGACATGGCCGGAAAACTTCAGATCATCCACAGACAACATATTTCCATCAACACCGGAACTGAGTAGTTCATATCCTGTATCTGTTATAATATATTCAAATTTTTTAGACCATCCATCTTTCAAACAAACAGGATCGATCCAGCGGTTTTCAGCAAGCTGGATCAAATCCTCTGGAAAATGGTCTTCAAATAAGTGATATACGATCAATGCCGATTGAATTTCTCTAGCTCTATTCACTGTTCTGAATGATGCCGTCCGGATATCTTTAGGAGTTGGGAGATGTGCTGATTTCATCCATTTATGGGCTATCAAAAACCCTACCAACATAATACATGCCGTTAAAATCGCCAGTTTTCCAACTTGAATCAAGCTTTCCTTCAACCGGCTTATAAATCCATTCTCCAAATCGTCCTTATCCCGGGATTTGAAAGCCTTTTTAAACGAGCTTTCAATAGAGATTATATTTGCATCTTGAAGATCAAGCAGAGCAATTCTTGAAAACCATTCAAACAAATGTGCGGTATCGCAGATATCACGTATGGAGCGCTCTCCATCGACCAATTCGTAGATTGTTTCCTGAGCTCCTGTTAAGATCTTGGTTTTCTGGTTATCTATTGAATGATCTATTTTCACGCCTTCAGAAACGATATCCAATCCCTGTATTTTTTGAGGAATCAAATCATCGTTGGAAAAACGTTCTTTTACCCACTTCCAGTTTTTTTCAATTTTCGGCCCTGATCGCACAATGGCATTCAGATTGAGCGGTTTGATGAGCTTTTCATCATAAGGAATATCGGATGCCTCCTTGAAAAAGTATATTCCTCTATTCCAAGTCAAACACGGGAAGAGTATCAACAGTATCTGATCTTCAAGAATACGCATCAATTCGGTATCTTTTAGATAACCACGCTCGACGGCGAGAGAGCCCAATCGCAGCATTTTTGTATTCTGTTCTTGCAGAAGGCCCTCGATTTGATCCGGTGTACAAAAACCTTTTTTCACAAGCAGTTGACCAAGTTGTATATTCGGTCTAGGGTAGTGTGATTCAGCATAAATACAGGCTCCTTTGTTGAAATGGAGCTCAACCGTGTCACTTTCTCCCGAAACAGTCAGAATCCCTGATAATTGTTGTGAACTCACCTCGGCAAGAACCTTATAAAGGGGCCGATTCTCCAGTAAGCCATCGGAAGGAAATGGTCGACTCACTCAGTTTTCTCCCTGAAAGCCTGAATAATGGATAATAGGTACAAACCACAAAAAAATACCCATGAAGCAATATATCCCGGCTCGGTTTCCAAGATCGGTATTTTTAAATAGGAATCAAACGTTCGACATCGTGATAAAAAGGATGCAAGCATCACCGACCAGACAAAAAGAATCAAAATTCCCGAAAACAAATACCCCTTGTAAATTTTTCCACCACCGGGAACAACGATGGACAAAATGATATGCATAACGGTGTCCAGAAAAGATGATTGCTTTGTACCGCTTTTTTTCTGAACGGAAGATTTATCAGCGCTTGTTTTTCTAAAATAAACCCTGTGACAAGCTGCACAAATCCTCTCGGTTCCACCTAGGCCAAAATCCGGCTTCATTGGCTTTCCACACTTCAGACAGTACCTACTAAAGGGATATTTTTCCGCCAAATTGCTCAGAACAATCAATAAAACTGTCAATATGGCCCATCCTAAAACTGCTTTATTAAAACTTATTTCTACAAATGGGATATGCCAAAAATCAGGCATGGACTGTAATGCTTTCATCCAGCTGGCTCTCAATTCTTCGGTCAGCCATTGTCTGGGAACACCAACATCCGCAACCATGCGGATCAAATCTGACCCATACATAGAGTTCAACTTGGCGGTCAAATCCGGATCCAATCTGGATGCCTGATTCTGCATATTTCTGGCCTCGTCAAATCTGAACAATGCCAGATTGGCTTTCGATAAATTATAAAAAATTATCGGATTTCTCGGGTCTATGTTTTCCGCTCGCCTATAATTCTCGATAGCCGCCTGAAACTGGTCATTGACAAACTCGATATTCCCTAAATTGATATACGCGGCGGAATCCCTGGGAACCATCTCCTTATACAGTTCGAATTCCTGTCGGGCATCGGTATAAAAACCCCCTCGTTTATAAAGAGAACCGGCCAGATAATGAATCTTGGAGACAGCGCTTTTATGAGAAGTATCTTCTAAAAGAGATTTCAATTCGGTTATCGCCGGCTCTGAGTATCCACTGGTCGTTGCATAGCGAATCACGGAAAACAAGCGACTGTTCTCAGTTATCATGGCATGCGCATAGATGAGGGAAAGTGGAAAAAGCGAGCTTATCAGTAGCCATGATACCCAAAGAGCCGATCTGTATTGTTTTTCTGTAAACACACCCAAGATCAACAGGATCACCAAGGTAAAACCAAGCAAGCCTAATGGAGAAACCAGAATTGTCGCCATAAGCAAAACGAGTGCTGCTGCAATAATTTTGGAATCAGCGGGGAATGGGATAAAACCTGAGCATTCATGGACGAGCAATCTGAAATGTTTGATCATTAAAATCATAAAAATGGCAAAAGCGGATAAAAGGCTTGCGATATTTAAAATTTCAGATGCATTTCCCAGGATAAGGTGTCGAATACCTGGCTGAAGCAATCTATTTACTGCAACTGAAGCACGTTTGAACAGCATCGATACCATCTTGCTCAAACCCAAATGTCGTGAATTTATCAACGCGTACTGGGCAGCACGAACATTGAACGGATCAAATTCCAAAGCTGCTAAAAACGCCCAATGCGCATCCTGCCATTTATTGTCTTCTATCGCTTGGATTCCCAATAGACAATAGGCGACGCTGATTTCAGGCGATCGAGACGTGCTATTTTCCAGAAAATACTTTTGAATTTGATATTTAGCTTCTTCACATTCTGGACGCGTAGAGCCTTTATTGAATAAATCCACCTGTTGAGACCACATATAGGGAATGCCAATGATATCACTATCGTCATCTTGGCATAGGACCGGCATAATGGACAGCCCCATTAAGACAAGAAGCCCAAGCAGTTTGAAAAAGAAATGGATACTCGATGCTTTCATAGTCAATTATGACCTGATTCTCCCCTTAAACGTTGCGATATCAGTTGATAGCACCCTGGACACCAAACCGGCCGGCCGAGGAATTTGATTTAAACTTACATTCCTGCAACTCGAATTTTCAACCGTTTCAACCTGGCAGCATTTCAATGAAATCCGAGAGACCGTGTCAAGATTACATCATTTCCTTAATACCTTCCACTGCCTTCATACCGGACACTTTTTCAGTGAACCGCAGTCTGAATTTGTATTCTTGAGTTCTGACGACGAGCATTGTTCCACCTTCACGGTTAATCAGTGTGCTATCTTTTTGAACGAGAGGATTATCATTCTGAACCTTGTTTACAACACCATTTTTTAGATCGATGATAAATTTCCCATATTCAGAGTGCTCGATCAAAATCGAGTTACCATCTTCCGATCGAAAAATCTTACCCGCTTTATCTATCGTCCAGCCTCCCTTTTCTGCAGGGTTGGCTGCAACCTCTTTTGTAATGTCAATCCATTCTGTCTTGGAAACATCATCAGCCGCAGCTATGGGAAATGCGATAAACAGTGCGATCAATAAAAATAAAAGTTTTGCCTTCATTGAAAACCTCCTACATAATCAATAAATATCAATTGCATCCAGATTTTATTTCCGGCGTCTAATATGACGCATTCCTTATGTGAAAGTATCTCTCTTTCTGATAAAATAATCAAGTTATGATCTTCGAGGCGCCGGATAAATTCAACAGGTATTACTTTGCGGCTGAGTTCATTAAATCTGTGATGACCTTAGGCGTGAAAAATCCGACTATCTTGGATCTAGGATCGAACGAAAACCTTTTAACGTCCTTTTTGGACGATTACCCGGTTATACAAGCAGATCTGCACAGAGCGAATGCCAAAGGTTTGTTGGTTCAATGCCGTGGGGAACTGTTGCCATTGAAAAGCAAGTCCTTCGATATCATTGTATGCTTGGACGTCCTTGAACATATCGACGAAAAAAACCGTATTGCCGTTCTGCAGGAAATATCCCGGGTCGCTTCCCACACCGCCATACTCGCCTTTCCAGTTAAACACGAATTTAGCGTGACTCATGAGAAAACTTTATCCGATATTCATTTATACTTGAATGGAGAACCGAATCATTTTTTAAATGAACATTCTATTTTCACCGGTATAAATTCCGATCATATCGAGCAAAAGCTTTCTGAGTCGTTCAAACACACAAAAAGATATTATATTTTCCCCAACCATATCTGGTTTCTTTCATCTTTGATCGACTACTTTTTGGGCATTTTTCCCGAAACGCAGCTTGTTCGCAAAGAGATGTTTGCATTGATCAACAGTGCGCCGTCTTTGTGTAAAAACGAGAAAGATTCCTATCGGACGTTCATTGTCGCCAGCCAGTTCCAGTTACCCGCTTTAAAAGATTTTATCTTGACCCTGCCTGACGCAAAACAGCAGCATGAAAATATAATGGACGCTTTCAAAAAATCGCATATGACTTTTAAAAATCTGGTTGACTACGCGGGAACACTTGAACTCACAGTCAAACACGCAGAAACGGAATTAAAGAAATTATCTATTTCTAACGCTGAATTGAATGAGAAGATACATGATTTGTCTGCAGATTTAAAAGCAAAGAATATGGAATTTCAAGAATTACAAAATGTTTATAACAAGCTGGAACAGTACTGTTTTAACCTTGAAAACGCGATTAAGCAAAAAGAACACGCAATTCTATTTCTCCAGGAAAAATGCATGAATATCCTAACAGCGTTTATCAACAGAAAGAGCTGATTTATGTCAAGGCTGCTGGTATTCGGGTTCTGTCCACTTCCTTTCGAAAACACACAAAAGACCTATGGCCCCGGAATACGTGCCTGGCAATTTATTCAACCCCTTCTTCGCGACAAAATTGAAATTACCTTTATCGCCAACCGAATACCATCTGTTTATCCCGAGTTTACACCACCTGAAATCGCCACCGAAAAATATGGTTTTACCTATTTCAATCTGTCCAACGAAGTGTTTCACGATAAAAATAGAATTCAGGATCTCCATGACCGAGTTCAGCCGGATGCAATTCTGGCTGCAACCGTCTTTGCTTGTAAACCGTTGGAAAAGCTTAGATTTTCGGCGCCTGTATGGATCGATCTTTTTGGACATGTGATGGCGGAAGCACAAGCCAAAGCATTTCGTTATCAAACCAATGAATATCTAGACCATTTCTTATACCATCAATATCTCGCTTTGCATACAGGCGATAAGTTCTCCACCGTTTCCAGAGCTCAATCATTTGCCACAGTCGGTGAACTGGGATTGATCAAACGCCTTTCCGCTCAAACCACCGGCTACGAATTCTGTCATACAATTCCCTGCGCGGTCGAGCCCACGTTGTACACACACGACAAAATCATTTTCCGAGGAAAAGATGTGCCTGAAAACGCCTTTGTCGTTCTCTGGTCAGGCGGATTCAATACCTGGACAGATACCGATACACTGTTTGAAGCTCTTGAAATTGCCATGGCCGTAAATCCGAATATTTACTTTGTCAGCACAGGCGGGCAAATAGATGGTCACGATGAAATAACCTATCCTCAATTTGCCGAAATGGCCAGACACTCAAAATATTCCGACAGATTTATTCTTAAGGGATGGCTTCCAAAAGAAGACGTACATAATACCTACTTTGAGGCAGATATCGGGATTAACATCGATCGATATATGTATGAAGGTGTTTTCGGCAGTAAAAATAGAGTTCTGGATTGGATGAAAGCCGGTTTGCCCGCATTAATTGGTGAATTGTGTGAGCTTTCAATGGAGTTACCATGCAAAGGTTTGGGATACAGCTATCCACTTGGTGATTCTCATACACTTGCAGATCGACTTTTAAAACTTGCTGAAAATCCTGAAGAGGTCAAATTAACGGGCCGACGAGCTAAAGACTATGCTTTACAACATCTCTCATTTGAAGTGACAACCAAACCCTTTCAAAAATGGCTCTCTTCTCCTGAAAAAGCACCGGATAAACACCTTGAACAACGTGACCTTGTATTGCCGGATTTTTTAAAAGATAGATCGCATAATTATATACGGTCAATTGAAAAAGACCTGGAAAATAAAAAGAATCATATCAATGAGTTGGAACGCTATATCAGACATCTGGAGAGCCAATTTCAAGAAAAATGTCAGAATAATCAGGTTCAAAATGCCGTTTCCAATCGCCCCAAATTAATGTCTCCCCTGCTGTCGTTACCCCAAAACCCCCTTGTCAGCATCGTGATTGTCACTTGGAATGGTAAAACAGATATCGACTCCTGTTTAGAATCCGTTCTCACCCACGACTATCCAAAAATGGAATATCTGGTCATCGATAATGGTTCTTCCGATGGAACTCCTGAGCATATTCAGCAGGTTTATCCGGAAGTTAGGCTCATACGCAATGCACGCAACAAAGGCTTTACTGCAGGCGTCAACCAGGGTATCGAAGCGTCTTCAGGCGATATCGTATTCCTTTTAAATCAGGATGCGATGATGCAAAAAGGTTTATTGTCCGAGATCGTCCGTACTTTGGCAAATGAATCAATAGCAATTGCTGGATGCAAAATCCATCATCCCGATGGGCTCACTTTACAGCATGCCGGCGGCGTTTTTCATCAAAATGGGTTGACGGATCATTTTGGCGCCGGGGAGAAAGATTTGGGTCAGTACGATGAAGACAGAGATGTCGACTACGTGACCGGCGCTGCTTTTGCTTTTAAAAAAGCGCTTGTTCGAGAGATTGGATATTTTGATAAACGCTTTTCTCCCGCCTACTTTGAAGAGCTGGATTTTTGTATTCGCGCATCGAGGGCTGGTTATAGGATCCGATACTGTCATAAAGCTGTTGCCATACATAAAGAATCCACGTCCACCGGAAAATTCAGCCGCAGATTTTATACTCTATATCACCGCAATCGCCTGAAACTGATCTTGAAACATTATCCTCTCAGGTATTTTCTAGGTACATTTCGACGTGCCGAATGGCAATGGCTGCGTAAATTTGCCCCCAAAGAACAGTCTATTCCTCTTTGTACCGCTTACCTACATGTATCACATCGAATTGTATGGTTGTTTTTTCGAGATTTCAAACGGAAGGTTTTCAAGTGAAACGGATATTATTGTTAGGGTTGAGCCCTTTGCCGACTGTAAATGACAGATTCACGCTTGCGCCGGGAAAACGCACCTGGCAATTTGCTTCACCATTACTTGAAAAGGGTCATAGAATATGCCTCGTCTGCAGCCGGCATCTGGCAGCAAAACAGTCTAAAGATCGAGAAAAAATCGAAGCCGAAGAACATGGTAACCTGATTTATT
Source organism: bacterium (assembly GCA_049652745.1). GTDB lineage: Bacteria > CSSED10-310 > CSSED10-310 > CSSED10-310 > CSSED10-310 > JBASEY01. The sequence continues at coordinate 141,068 of JBASEY010000017.1, forward strand.
ATGACGTCACCCAAGATCTCTTTGAAAATAAAACTTGGCTGCAGCAAATACACGATAATTTCAAACCTGATTGCATTGTCGGAGCCACTGTTTATCCATCATATATTGCAACCAAGCTGCGTACCGATCGCCCGATCTGGGCTGATCTATTCGGTCATATCATGGCAGAAGCCCAAACAAAATCACAGGTTTTTAAAGATAATTATTACCTGTCACAACTTTGGAACCAAGAAAAAACCATTCTCGATAGAGCCGACATTTTTTCTGTCGTAGCAAAACCCCAATCTTATGCCACTATCGGAGAACTCGGCACACGATTCCGCCTGAATCGCGCCACTACCGGATACCAGTTCACCCATGTCATTCCCTGCTCGATAAATGAAAACACGGTGTTTGACCAGAGCAAACAAACACGCATTCTAAGAGGCGTTCACGTTCCGGATGATGCTTTCATCATTCTTTGGAGCGGCGGGTACAACACTTGGGCGGATGTTAAAACGCTGTTCAAAGCTTTGGAAAACCTCTTTCAAAGTCATCCCAATGCTTATTTCGTCAGTACAGGAGGTGAAATAGCTTCTCATGATGAAATCACATATCAATTTTTCCTGAACCAAATCGATCAGTCTATCTATAAAAATCGATTTATCATGAGAGGATGGATACCATTTTCAGAAATTCCATCATACCTTCATGAAGCAAATATCGGCGTCAATATCGATCTGTTTTCTTATGAAGGTATTTTAGGGAGCAGAAACCGACTGTTGGATTGGATGCAATTCAAGCTTCCAATGCTGACGTCTGAATTGTGTGATTTATCTTTAATTATTAAAAACAACTCTTTAGGGCTGACTTTCGAGCCGGAAAATGTGGATAGTCTTGTAACCGCATTGACACAAGCTATCAACCATCCTGACATGCTGCATTCGATGGCTCAGAAAGCTTTTGATTACTGTCTTGAGCATTTTACGTCCGAAATGACGACGCGACCGCTTCAGAAATGGGTCGAAAATCCTTGTCGTGCGCCGGATTACAAGGACAGATACAACCCTGAATCTTGGTCACATTCCGACCATTTCGTAAATACATTAAGCCATTACCGCGCTTCAATTATGAACAACATTAAAACAGGCGGTTTTTTGCACACCATCAAATGGATTCTCGCCCGGACACCTGGAACTCGACGCTTTTCCAACAACAATCGATAAACAACCACAACACTATTTCACTCACCCGCTCCGGAACGCAAAATTTTAAGCCGCTGTATCGCCTCGTGGATAAAAAGGGCTTCCTCAGGATTTTTCTCCGCTTTCTCAATATATTCACTCCAAGTTTCAATTGCCGAAGCAACTTGATTCAGCGATTCCAGACACATGGCTTTGCCATAAAGAGCCTGAACATTTGAGGGTTCCAATTCCAATACTCTGTCAAATGCCGCGACTGCCTTCAAACAGTTATGCATGCTCTGTTCTGCTTGAGCGAGATGGAGCCAACCCAAGGAATAATAAGGTTGGATTTCAACGGCTTTTTCGAAATGTTCTTTCGCAGCCGGCATATTGCCGTTCGTGGCATAAAAGGTTCCAAGATTCGAATGTGCTTCAACCGAATTTGGATGTAATTTCAACGTCTTTATCCACCATGAACTTGCTTCGTAATGGTTTCCATTGCTCCATGCGAGCTTACCCAGGTTCACCATTGCAGGTTCATAATCCGGTTTTAAGGCGAGCGCGTCCAAATAAGCCTGTCTGGCTTCATCCACTTTTCCGAGCCTTGTCAGACCACTACCTAAATTAAACAGCGGCTGTACATGCGAGTATGAGGTCAGCGGAATCGCTTGTAATAAAGCTACAGTCGGCAAAATCCATCCAATTTTGACCAGTTCTCCAAGCATGCGTGTTTTTGCTAAAAGAAATATTTTGTAACAGCAGGCGCCGGAAAAAGGCGCTAAAAAAACCACTACCGGTAGCCGATATCTTGAATAGATATGAAAGGCTACCCAGATTAGGCAATAAGACATTATCCAAAGATATAAAAACCAGGTTTTTTTCCATGTTTTCATCAGAAAAAACATGCCGGTCAAGCCCAACGAACCCAGAAGCCAAAACGGATAGCGAGGATACCTGATGAAACCTGAATACCTGCGATAAAAATCAAAGTCGTAATTATCCGGCACCTCAACCCGGTTCCAAAACAAACCCAATTTGCGTATCTGTAGAAATAAAGCATCTTTAGGGTTATCCCGAATCCATTTCAGCGCTTCGTTGCGCCAGTATTTCCCAGCTTCCGCCGGAGATAATTTTCGCCCAACCGCTCGCTCAGCTTCACGATGAAAATCTTGCTCTTCATATTCAGGCGTCGCTCGAATACGTGGTGGTCTTTTAGAAGTTCCATCAGAATAAGGACTATTACCAAGATATAGATTAGCTCCACCTTGAGAAGTAAAAAGAACAAAGCGGCCGCTCATACGATAATTTCTCCACGTAAACGGACCGATACTGACAATCAAGCCGATAAAAAAGAAGCCAAAATGTTTGATCCATTTACTTGGTTTTTTCCATCCGGAGTCAACGGCGATCCAGAACACCACGAGAGGTATTTGTAAAAGGACCGACCCTTGAGTCGCCGAAGCATAACCGGTTGCCAACCCCAATAATACCAGCCTGATGCCGACTGGTATTTTCAGTTGACGTTCCAATATCAGCCATAACATCAAAGCAGCAAAAAAAACAGTCAGAGTTGTCTTTAAAATCAGACCCGTATGAAAAATCAAAACGGGATAAACGGCTAGTGATAAAGCGGCAATAACAGCGGAAGGATAATTGAACAGGTTCAATGTTATCCTGTAAACCAACACGATAGTTATCAGGTCGATAAGTATTTGTACGATTCTAACAAGTTCAACGCTGTGATTTGAAAAGGAATATATGGCTGCAAGAAAATATGGATAAAACGGCGCTTGAAAATAGATTCTCTCCGGCAAGTTGCCAGTCAATATTTGTTTAGCCGTCGCGTCATATGCCAGACTGTCCAAGACCAAAATATCGGCAACAGGATCGTTGTGCAACATGACGAGGTGGCCAAACCGGAACAATGCTGCAATCAGCAAAACCCAGACGATACCCGCTTTACGCACTTGTTTTCCTGTTGTCATTCCAAGTTTTCCAGGCTGAGATCAATCTTTTTCCACAAGGTTTGAACTTGACGCAAACCACTATCTCCAGTACATCTGTTTTTTAGGAGGCACTGGATGAAACGCGTATTATTATCGTCATTTTTAGTTATTTCCGCAATGTTGTCCGAAACTGCATTTATTGAAGCTTCAGACATTCCGGCAGGTTTTCAAGTGTTTTTCAACGATGCTTCTCACAGCCAGAGCAACAGCATCGATATAGAACTGATAAAACTTATCGACAATGCCGATAAATCAATAGCGGCAGCCTTTTACTCAATTGGGAGGGTCGCTATTGCAGATGCCTTTATCAGAGCTGCCGACCGCTTGGGAATAGACAATGTCCGCATCATCACCGATGCCAATAATCGCAATTTATCGGCTTGTAAGCGGCTGGAGACTGCAGGCCTGTACGTAATCGATGAAACATGCGACGGCTGGTCGGGCGACAGCTTGAATTCTCACAATAAATTTTGTGTGGTCGATGATGAAAAAGTTTGGACGGGTTCATATAACATCACGGATTCGGGTACGATTTATAACAACAATCATGCCGTGGCTATCGATTGCCCGGATCTGGCCCAAGCCTTTTTGACGGAATTCAACGAAATGTGGGGAGCTGAAGCCGGACCTCCCGGCAACTGCTCCTTTTCAACCAATAAAAGAACGGTGATTGATAACCTTGTCACGTGCAATGGAGTGCCAATTGAAGTTTATTTCTCTCCGACAATAAGTCCATCACCCAATACGGCATACGATGCTTTGATGAACAACATGGACGATACGCTCGAGTCGATCCATTTCTGTATGTATACCTTCACGCAAACGAATTTGGCTGGAAAACTCATACAGATTCATGAAAATGGCATTCATGTGCAAGGGGTAATGGACGAGCTCCAAGCTTTAGCGCCTTATTCCGTATACAAATATCTAAAAAACAATCACATCGATGTGATTATGAGCAAACAGGTTGAACCTCATGCGAATCTTCTTCACCACAAATTTGCTGTTTTCGATGTCAACCTTGCTGCGGCCAGGGTCGCCACCGGTTCCTATAATTGGACTTTAGCGGCTCAAACAATCAATGACGAAAACACCTTGATAATTCATAACCAGGCAATCGCCTGGGAATTTTATAAGGAATTCCATCGTAATTATTACGGGTTTGATCCTGGGGAGAAAGACCCCGTCATTAAGCTTTCGATAAATGAAACCGAATTTATACCGGGAAGTTATTTCATCACTAATGCGTCGATAGTAAACCCCGGTCATGCTTCGGTGAGTTTTTATGAATATATCATTTTGGACATAGGCGCCCAATATGCGAATGAACAGTTTTATTTCTGGCCGTCCTGGTCCCGCGACATTGATTCCAAATATGTGGTTCTTGGGGGTAACAGTTCATTCAATCACAGTATCCTTCAGTTTCTTGTTCCATTGGATATGCCCGGATTCGGTCCGCTCAGAATTTGGGCAGGTATGCTTGATTCCAAAGGATCTCTTGTTGGCAATATTGATTTTGTCGAATTTTCTTTTCTTTGAGCGATTTTTAAATTAAGCCTAAACGATATTTTTATCGGTTTTTCGGCCCGAACGAAAGGCCGTCTTCAATGGAGCCGTTATTTCTTTTCAGCTTTTTTAACGGATTCCAAGCCGGCTTGCAGAGCTTTTCGATTCAGTTCTTCAGTCCCTTTGGGAACTCTGGTCAATACAGCGTTTTCAATGGCCGATTCACTGACCACACCGGACAACGCGACAACCACACCCAACGCGACGATATTGGCAACGATGATTTTACCAATTTTTTCCTGCGCAATTCGGGTAATTGGGACAACGTGTGTTTTAAAATTCCCTGCAGGCAACTTCTGAACAAAGTCCTCATCGACAATTAAAATTCCGCCAGGTTTCAAGTCATGGATGTATTTATCACAACTTTCTTGCGTCAATGCCAATAAAAGATCGATATTGGTTGCCTTAGGGAAAAAGATGTCTTCATCGCTGATGATAACTTCCGATTTACTGGCTCCTCCACGAGCTTCAGGGCCGTACGATTGACTTTGGGTGGCATTTTTTTGGTCATAAATTGCCGCGGCTTCCGCCAGAATCACTCCGGCCAGAATCATTCCTTGTCCCCCTGAACCACTCAAACGTATTTCATATCTCATGATTTATAGTCTCCACTGCTGGCTAAACATTCGACCCAAGCGCCTTTTGGGCGAGTTTGTTATATTGCTCCGTGTATTCAGGCCGTTCGATATCCCATAAAATACCCGTTGTAAATTTGCCTTCCATTTGCTCCGGAGTCAATTTTGCACCGACTGGTACGGCATTATCTTTCATCCATTTTAACATGTCTACAGGTGTACGAAGTTTATTTCGTCGTCCATAAGATGTAGGACATTGAACGAAAACTTCAACCAGGCTGAATCCGTTTTTAGCGAGCGCTTTAGCAAAAAGTGTTTCCATCTGTTTGGTATGATACGCTGTCGATCGACCTACAAACGACGCTCCGGCAGCTTTGGCCAACTCGCTGATGTCGAAGTTCGGCTCGATGGATCCATATGGCGCCGTGCTTGCAAAAGCTCCAGAAGGAGTCGTTGGAGAAGCTTGGCCGCCGGTCATGCCATAGATAAAATTATTGTACAGAATCACAGTGATGTCGATGTTTCTTCGAGCGGCATGGATAAAGTGGTTTCCACCGATAGCCGTTGCATCGCCATCTCCTGACACGACGATGACGTGAAGTTTAGGATTGGCCAACTTGACACCGGTTGCAAAAGCGAGAGCTCTGCCGTGAGTCGTGTGCAGTGTATTGAAATCGACATATCCGGGAGTTCTGGACGAGCAGCCAATGCCGGAAATCAGAACGATATCGTTTTTTTCCCATTTCAAAGAATCGATCGCTCTTAGAAGGCTTTTCAACACGGTTCCATCGCCGCATCCCGGGCACCAGATATGTGGAAACTTATTTATTCTTAAATATTTTTCATAATTAAACATCACACGATCTCCTTGGTCGCTTCGACGATCAATTTCGGCTCGATTGGTTCACCATTCAATGAATTAACAAGGCGTATCGGCACATCTGTATTGACTAAACGTTCAATTTCCCGTTTTACCTGGCCCATATTGGCCTCGACAACAACTATGCCTTTACAGGTCTTGACGGTATCTTTGAATGCCTGTTCAGGAAAAGGCCAGAGTGTCATCGGCTGGAATAAAACCGGCTGCCTGTCTTCGTTTTCCATCATCTTCAAAGCTTGTCTGGCTGACCTGGCTGATGAACCATAGGCCAGGATCAGCACATCAGCTTTCGGATTTCCTGCTGTTTTATATTCGACGATCTCATCTGTATATCGTGATATCTTTCTATTCAGCCTTCGCATAAACGCATCGATTTTTTGGGGATTATTTGTCGGAAACCCGGTTTCATCATGGCAAAGGCCCGTTACATGGTATCGGTACCCTGAACCGAAATCCGCCATCGGTGGGATATCGCTTTCCACCATTTTATAAGGCAGATACTCATCATATGGGCAAGTGGGTCTTGGCCGATCGATCCTGACAACCTGGTCATCAGGAATTTCAACCAAGATTTCGCGCATGTGGCCGATGATTTCATCGAGCAATAAAATAACAGGTGTACGATATTTTTCAGCCAGGTTAAAAGCTCGAATGGTCATATGATAAATTTCCGGAACAGTAGATGGCGCCAACACAATAATTTCGTGATCACCGTGAGTTCCCCAGCGTGCTTGCTGAACATCGCTTTGAGAGGATTGTGTCGGCAAACCGGTGCTGGGGCCTCCTCTTTGAACATTGACGACGACACAGGGAACTTCGGTCATAACAGCATAGCCGATATTCTCTTGTTTCAAAGAAAACCCTGGGCCACTGGTTGCCGTCATTGATTTAAGGCCTGTCAACGACGCACCGATAACAGCGCCCATAGCGGCTAATTCATCTTCCATTTGGATAAATTTTCCACCGGTTTTTGGTAATTCCTGGGCAAGAATTTCGGCTATTTCCGAGGATGGTGTTATCGGATAGCCGGCAAAAAACCGACATCCGGCTTTCAAGGCTCCCAAAACACAAGCATGATTCCCCTGGACAAACACAGGCTTAATGGTCTGATTCATGATCTCTTTTTCCTATTGGTTTAATTCATCAGGTATGATTTCTATACAGAAATCAGGACAGGCCTCTTCGCATCTACCGCAGACAATACAGGCTTCAGGATGAACGGCAACTGACTTGAACCTTTTGATTTCATAGACACTTTTCGGACAAACTTCAACACAGATGGCACATCCTTTACACCATTCCGTTTTCATTTTGATTTCTTTAAGTTTTCTTGATCGACTCAAGTTATTTCTCCTAAAAAATCTATTTAATAGTCTAAAAAAAACAATTCGACCGACCGAAAGATATGCAATATATCAAATCGGTCATTTCAATGCAGCATTGAACCATATTGTTCGTCATTGATCAAGATATTTCAACAACATCTTACCAATATTCCCCAGACTGTCTACAACAATTATCCCTGCATCCCTCATTTTACCGATTTTATCTTCCGCCGTGCCTTTTCCTCCGGAAATAATCGCACCGGCATGCCCCATCCGTTTTTCAGGCGGCGCAGTTTTTCCCGCCACAAAACCAATGACAGGTTTAGTCATCGTGGAGGCGACAAAATCCGCCGCTTTTTCTTCTGCCTGACCCCCTATCTCACCGATCATGATCACTGCATCCGTTCCAGGATCATCTTGAAACAATCCCAGACAATCCACAAAACTCATTCCCGTTATCGGGTCGCCACCAATACCGATCGCTGTGGATTGTCCCAATCCCAAAGCGGTAACCTGCGCTACAACCTCATAGGTTAGCGTGCCGCTCCTGGAAATAATTCCTATCCGTCCCGGGCGATGTATGTCGGACGGCATGATGCCGATTTTACATTCCCCTGGCGTGATGATACCCGGGCAGTTCGGTCCGATTATCCGCACTCCCATTTCCGTTAAACGTTTTTTTGCCAGCATCATCTCGAGCGCCGGCAGCCCTTCCGATATACAGATGATCAGGCGAATACCCGAAAAAGCAGCCTCGTAAACCGCATCGACGGCGAATTGAGATGGAACGAAAATAATGGAGGTATCAGCATTTGTTTCGGCAACGGCTTCCTCCATAGAGTTGAACACCGGCACCCCGTTGACTCGGGTTCCACCTTTTCCAGGCGTCACCCCTGCTGCTACATCCGTTCCATACGCTATCATTTGTGCAGTATGAAAAGAACCTTCTCGACCGGTTATCCCCTGAACAATCACTTTGGTATGTCTGTTAACCAAAATACTCATGAATTCCGACCTCCAAGCGCAAGCACAACCACTCGTTCAGCAGCTTCTTCCAACGTTGTTGCCGTATGCAATGGTAAACCTGATTCTTTTAACAACATCATACCCTCACGCGAATTCGTGCCGGCAAGACGAACGACCAACGGACAATCCATCCGAATTTCTTCCACTGCAGTTATAATTCCTTCCGCAACCCAGTCACATCGAACAATTCCAGCAAAAATATTCACCAAAACAGCTTTGACATCGGGATCACTCAGTAAAATCTTAAACGCCTCTGTAACTGATTGTTTTCCGGCGCTTCCTCCAATGTCCAAAAAATTTGCCGGCTTTCCACCATACATACTGATAGTGTCCATAGTTGCCATTGCCAAACCCGCCCCATTGACCATACAGCCGATTTCGCCGTCTAATTTGACATAATTCAAATGATATCGGGCAGCTCGCACTTCCTGTTCTGATTCTTCATGTGAATCTTTCAGCTCAACCAGTTCGGGATGCTTATAAAAAGCCGATTCATCCAAATTGATTTTAGCGTCCAAAGGATACAGGTCATCCTTATCGGTCAACACCAGCGGATTGATCTCGACTTGAGAACAATCCAGGCCAATAAACATTTTATACAGCCCCGAGAACAGGTGAAATGCGGATTGAACCGCTTTACCAGTCAGTCCGAGCTTTTCAGCCAATGTTCTAATTTGGAAATTCAGCAATCCCAGATATGGATCAATTTCAACCCTTATGATCGACTCGGGATTTTTCTGAGATGTCTCCTCGATATCGACACCACCTTCAGCCGATACCAACATCAAGGGCATTTCACCGTCGCGATCCAAAACCAAACCGACATACAACTCTCGACGAATTCCAATGTCGGCATTGACTATCATCACTTTTCGAACCAATTTGCCGTTTGGTCCTGTTTGAGGACTCACCAAGCGCATACCCAGTATTCTACGCAGCGCCTCCTCGGCTTCTTTGATCGATCGAACCAAGGCAACACCGCCGGCTTTTCCCCGGCCGCCGGCATGGATTTGCGCTTTTATCGCCAGTTGAGACATACCTGCATCAAACATTGAATGAGCAGCATCCAGACCTGATTTTACCGAGTCTGCCAATCGAAAAGGCAATACGGGGATGCCATATTTTTTCATTAGATCATGAGCTTGGTATTCATGGATTTTCACAACCAGACCCTCCGTTTCCAGCAGCGGGTGCAGATTACCCGATAGGCGCAAATCATTCAATACATATCCTTCAAAAGAGTTGCATTCACTCGGAAAGAAAACTAGATTTCCGGTAGTGAGATTACGATGAAAGTATTTTTTGTTTGTGGAAAAGGCGGGGTCGGCAAAACAGCCGTTACCTCGGCTTTAGGCTGCCATTACGCTTCTAAAGGCGGTGCTTTGGCAATATCTTTGGATGGGTCGATGAGTTTCAAAGAACATACCGGCCACCCAAATCTGTCGACAGAACCGGCCCCGACACAATTAGGCTTCTATGCAACACTGCTTGACCGGCAAAGCATTATCGACGAAGCCATCGATCAATACGTTGTGCTTAAACCATTGAGAAAATGGATTTTAAACCATCCGCTGTATTCGTCTTTGTCGGCTGTCGTGCCAGGTCTACGTGAAATTCTATTAATGGATAAAATCTTTCATTACGCTCTTCAAAAAACACGATATCCATGGCAAACCGTTATCGTCGACATGCCGTCAAGCGGGTTCAGCTCAAATCTTTTTACAGCAACCGGAACAATAAGCGGAATCATCGCCCACGGCCCATTGCATCACCGTTTTATGCGCAATCAGGAATTACTTCGAGATCCCTCGATAAGCAGAATCTTCGTCGTTACTCTTTCCGAAGAAACACCGATCCGAGAAACACGGGAAATGATACTCGATTTTCAAAATCGAGCTGAAATGGTGATTGACACGCTGGTGATCAACCAAATTCCCACTGAACCGTTGTCCCTGAAAACCTTTAAATGGTTGGAAACACTTTCCGATAATGAGCTGCAACGTTTGCTGACGAATGAATTGAAAGCAGATCTCGACTCTCGTGCAGTAAAGCGGATAGCTCGAATTGCGCAACAACGATTTCGACTGGCCGACCACCAGATTCAACAGCTCATGAATTGGTGGCAGGAGCCGGTCATGAAAATTCCGCGCTTCACATCATCTCAACCTATTGAAATTGCACAGCTTATCGCTGAACAGATGGTCAGGGTCGATCATGAAGGGTAAAAACACCACAACCCCTCCGCCTCGCCTTGTTCTATTGTATGGAATAGGCGGCGTCGGCAAGACCAGTCTCGCTGCATCTCTTGCCACCTTGTCAGCGTTGAAAGGCCGAAACACCGTCGTTTTCACCGTCGATCCCGCTCGAAGACTGGCGGATTCACTGGGCATGTCGATTTCAGAGGACGAAGTGACGGAGGTTAAGCTGAACTTTGATTCCGACCAACCCACCGGCTCCCTCAAAGCATCCATGCTGCACCTGGATACCGCCGCCAAAACTCTTGTCATGCGGTATTCCCCTATGCCATCCCTCGCCGATAAAATCAGCAGCAACCCTGTTTTCCTAGCTGCACTTCGCCAAATGAGCAACACTGAGGAGTGCTTGGCATGGGGAAAAGTCTATCAATTACTGACGGATACCCCCATGGATACTCTGATCGTCGATACCCCTCCCGCTGGAAGCGCCCCCAAATTCTTCCACGCGCCGGAGCAACTATTGCGACTGTTGGAACCGGCTCATATCGACTTGATAAAAAAACCCTTGAAAAAACTTTTCAGGCGAAAAATAAACTTAAAAAAAGATGCACCGTCCCTTTTAGCGGCTTTCCTTTCAGGAATAACCGGAAAAACATGGCTGGATGAGGCTAGAGACTTGATCTTTTCTCTGCAGGATTTCTATGATGATTTTTATTATCGTGTCAACGATCTGCAAAAAATCCTGAAAAACCCTCAACGAACCAGCATCTTACTGGTTTCGTCTTGCAATCCGTCCAGCATTCAGGAAACCCACCGAATTGCATCGACACTTCTTTTAGCTCAATTTCCATTGAAAGGAATAATTTTCAATCGCACCTCTTCTCCTTTCTTCCCCGGTCCATCCTCGGCACCCAATACTGTAACCACAAAATTTCATACCGAAAATCTCGATAGAGAAGAATTGCAGGAACTCGACAAATTTATTCGCGAACATCACAAACGGGTTATAAGCGAGACTCGTTCGATGAAATCTTTTTTAAAAGGATTTCCTGTAAAATTAGCTGGCTACAAAGTGCCACTTCTCGCTCATGAGATCACTTCTCTTGAGGAGTTGGAAACTCTACACCCCTATTTGATAGATTGCTTAGATTATTTCTAGTATTGTGATTCCGGGTATTTTGAGGGATAGATAACCATGAAGCAATCCATTTTTTTTGTCGGTATCGGCGGATCCGGAATGAACGGAATCGCTAGAATAATGAATAATATGGGGCATCAAGTGAGCGGTTCCGATCGTGACCATGACAAGGGTAACCGGCCCGAATTTTACCGTGAGATGGTATCGAGCGGTATTCGCTTGTTCCCCCAGGATGGATCAGGCATTCAACGTGGTTTAGATTTTGTTGTCGCCTCGACGGCTGTTGAATCATCGATTCCTGATATCAAAGCTGCTCTAGCGGAAAAAATCCCGATCATACACCGTTCCGATGCCTTGAACGAATTAACCCGGTCGATGCGCGGCATCGCTGTTGCCGGAACCTCCGGTAAAAGCACTGTTACAGGCTTTTGCGCTTGGGGTATGAAAAAAATCGGGCTCGACCCGACAGTGATTAATGGTGCAAAAATTATTGGAATTGGGAATTTGGGGGAAGACACAGATTTTCTTTGTGGAAACAGTCCATGGGCGGTATTCGAGGCGGATGAAAGTGATGGAAGTCTCAAAAAATATAGGCCTGAGATCGGGATATTGACCAATATCAGTAAAGATCATCTTTCTTTGACGGATTTGACTGACATTTTCAAAATTTACATCGGCAACATCAAAGACACTCTGATCTTCAATACCCGTTGTCCGTTGAGCAGATCATTGGCTGGATACGCCCGTAAACGACTAAGTTTCGGCTATACGGCCGACTCGAATTTTCATATCGTCAATCCGTTTTTTGAAGGTTTGACATCAGGGTGTCAGATAGAAGGCAAGCGATTTCGCATAAAGCTGCCGGGATATCACAACCTTGAAAATGCACTGACCGCATATACATTACTGCGCTGCCTGGGCCGGTCAACGGTTGAAAGTATCGAGGCGTTGGAAGATTTTCGTGGAATACAACGCCGTTTTCAGCTTGTCGGAGTCTATCAAGGTATCACTGTTATCGACGATTTCGCTCACAACCCGGATAAAATACATGCCACTATGACTGTTGCGGCTGAGCAAAGCCGACGAATTATCTATATTTATCAGCCCCATGGCTTTGGTCCTACACGTTTTTTGTTTGACGATCTTGTCCATCAATTCGCCGAAGGGCTTCGTGATCAGGACAAATTGATCTTGGCACCGATTTTTTACGCAGGAGGAACAGCCGGCGGAACAGTGAGCTCCGACGAATTGGCCGTTTCTATTCGCTCAAAAGGCAAAGATGCCCAGGCGGTTGAACGGGTTAAAATACCAGCTATGGTCTCAAGAATTATCGACAAAGGCGATTGGGTTGTCGTAATGGGAGCCAGAGACCCATCTCTACCTGAGTTATGTCAATCGATTCTGCAGGCGATAACTAAAAGCTTCTCCGAATAGACCACTCATACGACCAGTCACCTGAAGTCTTGTTAAAATTCGTCTTCTTGGCCCATTCGAAATGCCATTCGACACCTATCAACCAAAAATTGATACCCCATCCATAAGACGCATTCCAAGACCCTTCGTGTATAGGCGTTCTGGGGTTATCAAATTTCCAAGTTACAGATTCCGAATCAATCAAAGCCATACCGGCATCGACAAAGAATTTTCCTCTGAAACCATGGAAACCGATATTTCCAGGAAAGATCAAGTGATCCAAAATAGGGAAACGAAACTCGGCATTGGCTACAACCACATTGTTCCCGACTATCTGCTTATATCCATATCCTCTTATGGTCCCCGGTCCGCCGATTCCATAATACAGTGAATCCCTGCCACGTGATACGGCCCCCCACTGCCTGAAGGCCAAAACAGTTCTTTTACCCACCGGTATATACTCACGAAAATCATATTGCGTATTCCAATAGCTCTCAAACGAATCTTCCATTTCCAGGGGAATCTGAGCGCTTATACGGAACCTCCAACCTCGATAGATTTCCGGATATCCCGCCATAAACTTGTATTCCACCGTATCACCCGACAGCGCGGGTTCAATATAGGCGTATTGTCTTTTAAAATTTCCAAATCCGGAAACGCTGGTTTCATAATCGAAATGTCGGTATCCAACGCTGAGATCTGCTCTGTAATACGTAGAAAAGGGGTATTCCATATAGTACAATGCCAAATATTCGTTCCAACTGACACGTTGATATTCTCTTTTCTGCATATTGAAAACATAATAATAATCGCTGCCCTGAACAAACGCCGCCCCATAATCAATTCTTTGACGCAGATACATGTATTTAGCCATCAGACCACCCTGATTATCTCTCCTGCTCCCTATCACCTCTATTCTATGATCTCCAAGTATGTCGGACAGGACAACACCACCCTCCAAATAGAAATCTCCACTGGTTCCGTATGCCACCATGCCCACTGCGTAATCCGGTATCAAACGAAATTTAACATCGGCATTTTCCAAGTCATCTTTCGATTTAGGCAAAACAGTTTTCGGACTGGCATCTTTCAGCGACGAAAAATACGCTTCACCATCAGCGCCTAATTCTTCCGCATCGACTGCAACACTGGGAATTACCGGTCTTCGATCGGCTGAAATAACAATGATCTTTTCGGTCCCTTGGGCATAAAATGTGAGCACTATATCCCGGCTGTTCACAGAAAAAGAAGGCGTCATACATCCAGTCACAGGGGCCGCCAATCTATGGGATTCCATTGTCTCGATATCCAGAATATAGGGATCGAGGACACCATCGATTTGGTCGGAAATATATACAATTTTTTTTCCGTCCGGCGACCAGGCCGGAGTTATCTGATCGCCTTGGTCAGAAATCAATGGCCTGAACTGGCCTGTATGAACATCGATCAGCATCAGATCGAATTGTCCTTGTCTTTCTGAAGAATAGACTATCCATGAACCGTCCGGGGACCAGTATGGCGTACGATCCACATGCTGATCATTGGTCAAATTCCGCGTTTTTCCGGTTTCCAGATCCATAATGAAAATATCTGATTGCATTCCGACCCAAGCCGCATAGGCAACAAAACGGCCATCCGGACTGAAAGCCGGTGAGGTGGGCGAATCTTCCGGTATGAGGACACTGCCGGTCAACCCTTTAACTGCCGGGTCGAGTATTTGGATATCATGTCGATTTTCATATTTGTTGATATAGGCCAAGCGTCCATCGGATAGACAACTTGACAGAGCTCTGCCTTCCGTAACCATTCCACGATATTTACGCTTGTTCAAATTACATGTAAGACAGAGATCGATTTGTTTTTTCTCCGGATCTTTCACTGCACTTGTAAATATGTTAAACCCGTCCTGGTCAAGCTCAACGTAATGAATGACCTCGCCACCCAAGCCAAAAACGGGGGAAAACCTTCTGGAATATTCTTCCGAGGGCATGACAGATTTTTTAAATTCAACGACACTTTCGCGTCGGCGTTCGATTTCTATTATGCGGCGCCTCAAATCATTCTGCCATTTTGCGGACAGTTCCCCGAGCGTCATTCCATAAATCTCTTTTACAGCATTCTGCATGTATTCACGAGAGCGAAGTGTTTTCCTGACTTCCCATATCAGCGATCTGAACTTATCCATGCCGTATTCTTTCCGTAAAAAATCGATTGCTGATTGAGATATTTTATATCCCA
Source organism: bacterium (assembly GCA_049652745.1). GTDB lineage: Bacteria > CSSED10-310 > CSSED10-310 > CSSED10-310 > CSSED10-310 > JBASEY01. The sequence goes on from JBASEY010000017.1 coordinate 156,593, forward strand.
TATAGGGATTGGGGAGATAATCAAATGTATTTAATTTTTCCAGCTCGGGAACGCAGCCATTTATGACGGCATCTCTCAAAACCATACGTCCTACCGCATCCCAATCTGCAGATAAGTGCTCGGCCATCCCCTCCATGACCCATAAAGGTACTTCAGAAATCCTGCTGATACGATTCTGGAAAAAGACTTCAAATTGGAACGAATGAACCAATTCATGGTTTATCAACGACTCCAGATCTTTTTTTGAGTTTTGAAGAGGTATTACTATTCTTCGTTTCAGCAGTTCAGAAAAACCGCCGACTCCTGAAGGAATAAAACCGGACAACACATTTGTCTGCTGAAAATCGGAGTATGTTCGGTATAGAATAACCGGTATTTTCCCCGAGAGATCCGTACCGAGGTCGGATGATATTCGCGTGTAAGCGGTTTCAAAATAGCGGATTATTTCCAACATCGACTCTGTCTCATCCATGTAGTAGTAAAACTCAAAATGCTCTGTGGAATGGACTTTCCAGTCGAATCTGGAATATGTCACTTTATTTTTTCCAAAAGCGTCGACATTCGGTGTATTGAACGAATAAACCCATATCGATCCAATCAGAAACAGTAGAAACCTCATCGGGCGTGTCTTCATATTATGGCTCCTTCGACCGATCAATAAAATCAATCGTACAGCAAGTACCTTTTACTCCGTATTTGTTTACCCAGTATTTCATCCATAAACTTTTTTACTTGTTTATCGATCAACTCGAAAAACAAGGCGATTTCATCAGCCTGCCCTTCGGCCAGATCCTTATCTATGTACGTGTTTTCAAACAGAATTTTTCCGCTTTTCAGGTCGACTAAAAGTAAACCCAACTCCAGATCGAACAGCAACCGATCTCTGTAGACTTTCTTTGCCGTCCTCAAGCCATATCTGGTTTCCTGCCATTCAGAATCGTATCCTGAACGATCTTTCGTATCGTATTGAACCACTCCCGCCAATAATAAATCAGCTTCGAAATCGGCGTATGCTTTCATCCAATCGATTTCTTTTAGTTTTTCAATATGGTCTTTAGCGCTTTTCAAATCGTTTTGGAAGTTCCTGATATCGAACTGAATCTCAATTGAACGAAAAACCGAATTTTTTTCCAATTCCCGCTGCAAATACCTTATAAAATCAGTCACAGCCTGAAAATTTTCGCATTTTTGATAAAAAGGTCCGATAATGAGTATTTTCGATTCGTGGTTTTCTGCCAAAGCTTTCTGTCGGTAATCAACCATGACCTTTTTATAGCCTGCACATCCAGAAAATATAACCAGCGTCACCAGAACACAGGCTCGCCGAATCCAGGTTTTATCTTTTATTCGAATTTTCATCTTTTTTCTCCTGATTATTCTGGTCGTTTATTCGCTGATGAAGCGCACTTAAATTGTGTTTGATACGAGTGTCATCCGGCCTGAGACCTATCGCCTTTTCCAATAATTCCTGGGCGGCGGCGAAATCTGAGGTCAATTCCGAGATCACAGCCAGGTTGTTCAATGCGGCAACGTTTTCAGGATCTTTGCGCAAGACCATCTCCCATTGCTTTTGCGCCTCTTTCCAATAACCTGCCTCTGCAAGCTCGATACCATAACGAACAAGATGTCTCGGCGTCCTTGGAGGTTTATGGGCGCAAGATGTCAATCCCAGTGAAATAAGGCCTAAAATCAAGCTGATTACCATTCTATATAACGAACGATACACGTATTTCATTAGCCATAATCCTCCCATACCTATTGTAAACACAGAACCAATACTTGACAACCTGCTCCCCGATGCCTACGATCTTTTTTCCTCCAGTGAAAAAGACCTGTTATATGTCTATTTCTGGGAGATTATGGTCAGAATGAAAATACAAATTATTACTTTTATCAAAAAACTCTTTGTCAGAGTTTTTATAATTGTAGCCGGCTACTATATTTTGGCTCTCATTTTTCACCCGGAAAAGCGGCTGATGGAACGAGTCTCTACGCATTTGCATGAGCAGGCGGGAATATTGCTGGATTATTCCGATGTCAAACTGGGTTTTCCGCACAGGATCATCATATACAATCCATCGCTGAAGCAGATACAAAGCAATCATGAACAGACGTCCATCGATGAGTCAAAATCCCATGACAAAATCTTTTTCAGCGGTGAGCGACTTTCAGTATCGATTGCTTTTAAAGCATTTTTTCACGGCAAGGCCGGCTTGAATTTTAAAAGTAAGGCATATGGAGGAGCTATTGACGGGACAATCCAAACATCCTTATCCAGAAGCTCTCAACGTTTGGAATTTCGAGTCGACTGGAGTGATATCGATCTATCCTTGCTTTTAAAGGACCATCCTAATTTGATGATTTCTACCGGAACCTGCCTGGGCAAGGCTGAATTGATTGCTGATTTTAATCAATACTTCATTTACAAAGGACCCGTGCATATCTCAATTGAAAATACACGGCTCAATCTCCCCGATAACTTCAAAGACTACCTGGAATTTTTGGAGTTTAACACAATAAATGGCGAATTTGTTATGAACCATTCGGAAATTCAAGTCCAAAAGATTGAACTTTTGCGTTCTGATACTGTGATACAGATTGCCGGCACAGTTGACCAACGAATACCCCTATCCGATTCCGTTCTTGATTTACAGATAAAGCTTTATATGTTGAGCAAGACACAGCCTTTTGACAAGGACATGTATATACCGCTCAGGCTGAAAGGCACGATCGACAATCCCGATGTCTATTTTTTAGGTCAAAAGTTGTGATCGACACATGAAAACAAATGTAATGTTTTTTTCGCCGTCAGGTTATGATACCTCGCCCTGACGATCGGGCAAAGTCAACAATTTCCAAAATATCTTCATCATCTGGGAATTCATCGATCATTTTTTCCAATGCAGTGGATGGTGCGATATCGGGAATAAGAAAATATCGGATCGCCTTATCGATTTTACTTCGTCGTTCATTATTGAACCCATTTCTACGCAGTCCGGTGATATTGGTTCCACGTAATGATCCTCGTTCACCGACCACCATACTGAATGGCAGCACATTCTGGGTCACTGCTGTAAGCCCTCCAATAAAACTATAGCGACCGATTCTGACGAACTGGTGAATGCCTACCATCCCACCAATCGAAGCATAATCATTTATCTCGACATGTCCGCCCAAGTTCACGGCATTCGCTAAAATACAGTGATCTCCGATAATGCAGTCATGGGCTACATGCACATACGCCATAAGCAAATTGTGATTGCCGACTCGAGTAAGGCAGTTTTGTTTTGAGGTTCCCCGATGAATAGTGACATATTCTCGAATAGTATTGTCATCTCCGATTTCGACTCGACTTATTTCTCCTTTATAGGACAAATCTTGCGGTACACCTCCAATATATGCGAAATGAAAGATTCGATTGCGTTTTCCAATGGTTAACGGGCCTTCTAAAACCACATGCGATCCGATTTCACATCCCGGACCAATTTCAACATTGGGACCAACTATCGAATAATGACCAATTTTGACATCCTCTGCTATCTTTGCCGAAGGATCGATAACAACAGTTTTTTCAATCACCGATAATATCCTTTCCTTTCAAATCCGTCATGTCAGACTCTAATTTCCTGATTTTTTCGGCCATCTCTTTGATCATATCCATCCATTTAGATGCTTGCCTCAAGGCAACCTGATTACGCTTCCATTCTTGATGAGGCATCTGTGGAAAACCGGAGACGATCTGGTTCGAAGGTGTATTTTTCATGATGGTTCCTCGTGAAGTTACAGTAACATTTTCTCCTATTTTCACATGTCCGGAAACACCTGCCTGTCCACCCAAGGTGACATTCCGACCGATTTTTGTACTGCCGGCTATACCTACTTGAGCGGCGATTGCTGAATCCTTACCGATAGAAACATTATGAGCGAGATGAACCAAGTTGTCTATCTTCACTCCTTGCTCAATAACAGTCATAGCGATACTGCCCCGATCGATCGTGGAATTTGCACCGATTTCGACATCATCTTTAATATCGACGCCGCCAATATGAGGTATTTTGACATAAGTATCGCCATCACGCGCAAACCCAAAACCATCCGAACCGATCACCGCTCCACCATGTATGACGACACGCTTTCCGATAGAGACTTGGTGATAGATTGTCACGTTTGGATAGATGATGCAATCTGAGCCGATAACGGTATTTTCTCCAACATACACACCCGCAAACAACGCTGAATTCGACCCGATTCTAACCCCTTTTTTAATAACGACATTTGCATCAATAAAGCATGTTTCATCTATCACGGCGCTTTCATCGATTGCTGCAGTAGGGTGGATTCCGGCAGAGGGAAGCACGGTGGGATAAAATATGGACAGAAGATAAGCCAGGCTGAGATGGATATTCTTCACTTTAACCAGAACCTTTGTCGTTTCAACGTGAGGCAATTCAGAAACCAGAACGATAGCCGCTTTTGTCTGCTTCAACTGATCGGCATATTTAGGTCCTGTGTAAAAAGAAACATCGTTAGGCTCTGCTCTGTCAAGAGATGCAATCCCTTTGATATGAGTGACGGTTGGCCGACCGATCAATTCCCCTTTCACGACATCGAGAAGCTTGTCGACAGAAAGCAAATGATCTAAAGGTTTGATATTCATTTGATACATCCCTTGTCTCGCCCAGGCAGAAAAACAATTCAGCTACAGGGTGTTGTTATTTATATGCTTTATCGAATTCAGCGATAACCTGGCTAGAGATATCCAGTGCCTGATTGGAATACAGAACGGAAGGGCCGTCGGCATCCAAAATAATCGTGAACCCTTGTTCTTTCCCGATTTTCTCGATAACCTCCGCCAGTTGATCGATAATGCGGTCAAGTAGAAGTTTTTCACGATTGCCTATTTCCGTTTGGGCATCTTCTTTCATACGGTTCAGATCCAGTACGGCACGTTGGAGCCGCTCGCGTTGCTCCAGCCTCGCTTCGTCCGTCAACATCTGGCTTTGTTTTGACAGATCGTCTTCCATTTTCTTGATCTCATTTTCTTTTTCCGTCATTTCCTGTCGGCGCTGATCGACAAGATTTTGCAGAGCGGTATATCCTTCTTTTCCTGCTTTGGTTTCAAGAATAACCCTTTGAGTTCTGATAAAACCAATTTTTGTAGAATTTTCCGCCTTTATCGGGCTTCCCAACATCAACAGCGCCAGAACAACGATCAAGCAAATATTTTTTTTCATAAATTCATTCCTTTCGAGCTTTTAAAACATCCGCCCCATGGTGAACTGAAAATCGTTTCGACTTTCATTTTCGTACGGGTCCAGATTATACCCCCAAATAAACCGTAATGGAATCCCAAAGCCAGGCATAAAAAACCTAATTTCAAATCCTGTGCTGGGTCTCAATGTTCTTAAATCCACGGCGTCCTCTGAGCTCCACGCATCGCCGGCATCGACAAAAAATACTATTTTTAAAGGACGCGCTATCGGAATCTGGAGTTCTGATGATAACAACAACGATTTGTTACCGCCTAGAACAAGTCCGCCTTCACCAATCGGTCCAATCCCATAATCTCTGTATCCGCGAACAGTGTAAGGGCCACCCAGGCGGAACAGTTCATAATAGGGCAATTCTTTCCCCCTGAGGCCGGCGCCGTAGTTGAACCGGCCTTGTAACGAAAAAACCAGACGCCTGGGCAGAGACCAATATTTAGAAACGGATAGATAGGCTTTATAGAAGTCGTTATCGCCCCCAAGTATCCCTCCGGCAAACTGAAAGGAAACCGTTCCATACCATCCCTTTGTTGGGTCAAGTTTATTATTGAGCGTATTTAATATCCACAGATGAGTCAGGCTGGATGTAATCTGAGTCCCTTCGAGCTTTTTCACGTTTTCATCCGCCGATGCAGAAATATCATATACTCTATTGTTTTCAAACGTATAACCCAATCGCGTCGAAAAAATGCTGCCGACACCTCTACCGATGAATATACTGCCTCCCTGCTTTCGCTGCGTCGAACTATCGTATTTTTCTCTGCTGCTCCAGGCGGATACGGATCCATAATAAGGTCTGTCCATTACCCACTCATCGATAAAAGAAAATTTAATAGTATCACTTCTACTGCCTGATGTTGCAGAAACATTCAATTCCTGACCTCGACCAAATAAATTGTGCTCGGACAAACCCAGAGTCCCATACAATTTGTTGTATCCTGAATAACCTCCGGCCAACTGTATTTCGGTCTGTCGATTATCGGCCAACGAGATCATCACGTTGATTTTCGTCGGATCGACCTGCGGTTCTATGTCGGGAACGACATTATCTATATATGCCAAATATTGCAGACGCGCTATCGAGCTTTGAAGCTGGGACATATTGAAAACGCTGCCTTCTGCAATGATAAAGTTGCGCCTGAGAACTCGATCTTTTGTGCGATAATTACCCATGAACTCCAGCCGGTTCAAAAAAGCCTGCTTACCTTCGATAATGGAAAATGTGATATCAACTGTTTTGTTCCGATCATCGATTTTTTTCTCTGGTGAGATGTATGCATAGACATAACCGAGTGAACCATAAATTTCGGTCAGCGCTTTGATTGCAAGCTCTTCCAATGCCAATGAATATCTTCGTCCGGTTTGAAATCGAAGTCCTTCTCCCCATAGCGCGGAACCGCCAAAATATTTCTCATAACTTTCAGGTCGAGTCGACTCGACGACTCTTTTCACGACGGATTCCGGTACGACAGAAGGATCCGCGACTTTATAATTCAACTGTCCAAGCGTGTAAACATCACCTTCATCGACTTCATAAGCGATGCTTAACGATGCCGAGGAACCCGGCTTTTCCGGTCGATTCAGCGTAATTTTAGGTTCACTGATCGACACCCTGAGATAACCTCGGTTTTTGTAATACTGTTCCAGTCCCTTTATATCTTCTTTTAATTCTTCTTCTTTAAAAATACCGGAGTCCGTTATAAAAGATAGCCACCACCATTTTTGATTTTTCTTGATTTTCGATTTCAAACCCCACAGCCGTGTTCCTGTCGAAATATTCTTGTTTCCTTTGATCGTGACTTCCCGAATTTTCAATTTCGTTCCCTCATCGATATCAAAGATCAAAGTGGCCAAGCCAAGCTGCGTCGGTGTCAGACGTGGAGTGACAACAGCGAAATTAAAACCCTTGTCACGATATTTCTGCTCAATTTTTGTCGCGCTCTGTTGGATAGTGACCGGATTATACCGATCACCGGTCGATATGGTCAGTTCATCACGCAATGTGTTCAGCCCGATGGATGAAGCGCCGGAAATCACGATATCATGTATGATTGGATATTCTTTGACAGTAAAAATCAGGCGATATCCGACGTCCAACATTTCGCTTTCAACGCGGATATCTTCAAAAAGGCCCGAAGCATACAGTGTTTTAACATCACGCCTGATATCTTTTTCAATGAATCTTGCGCCAGGGGATAATTTTATCAAATGTTCGATCATGTCGATGCTTACTGTCTGATTTCCAATGATGGTTATTTCCTGAATGACAGCAAAGTTGCCTGGTATTTCATCGGCAGAGACCAGAGCCGCGAAGCAGATAACCGAGATACAGACAATGAGATATCTTTTATGATTATTTACAGTCAATTGACAACCATTCCTGAGTCAGATCCATGCACTTATCGGACTTCAAATCGAGCGTCAGTGTAATGCGTTTCGCATCATTAGGTCAAGATGGACTATCGGGATCGATTCCGGATCACTCGTTAACAATCGCACATTGGTTTTTTATTTCGATGTTGAATTTCAATTTATCTTTTTCCAGTGATACCCTGACACAGGCATCTTTGATTCCATCCGGATATTTCAATAATTCTTCTGAGAGCGGATTTTCGATATAACGGCGTATGGATCGTTTTACCGGTCGGGCGCCGTAGGCCGGCTGATAGCTTTTTTCAACCAACCAGTCCCGAGCCGCAGGTGTGACTTCCATATCCAATCCCAATTCCTGTAGTTGTTTGCTCAATCTGGTTAAATTCAAATTCATTATAGCTTTAATATGATCTTTGTTTAGTTGATGAAACACAACGACTTCGTCGATTCTATTCAGAAATTCCGGACTGAAGGTCGACCTCATTTCCCGGAGCACTGTTTCTTTCATTGTCGTGTATGAGCGGCGGTCTATTTCTGTATCGGGAGTAAATCCCAGCATACTTCCGGTTCGTATAAACTTTGCTCCGATATTGGAAGTCATGATAAGGATACAGTTACGAAAATCTATCTGGCGGCCCATTCCATCTGTTAAATGGCCTTCTTCCATAACCTGAAGAAGAATGTTGTAGATTTCAGGGCTGGCCTTTTCAATTTCGTCCAATAAAACTACGGAATAGGGACGACGGCGAACTTTTTCCGTCAACTGGCCGCCTTCACCATAGCCGACATACCCTGGTGGTGATCCGACCATACGTGAGACGGAATGTTTTTCCATAAATTCCGACATATCGATACTGATCATCGCTTTCTCATCACCAAACAGGTTCTCGGCAAGCGCTCTGGCCAATTCTGTTTTTCCAACTCCTGTCGGTCCTAAAAAGATGAATGACCCGATAGGTTTAGAATGATCTTTCAAACCGGATCGAGACCTTCGAATGGCTTGAACAACGGTGCGAACTGCTTCATCTTGAGCGATGATGCGTTTGTGAATTTCTTCTTCCATTTGAAGCAGCTTCTGCGATTCCGTTTCTTGTAATCTACGCAAAGGCACCCCGGTCCATTGGCTTACGACATGAGTTATATCATCAACCGTCACCACCACGGGCTTATCAATAGATTCCGACTGCCATTCCTTTCGTATTCTTTCAGCCTCTTTACGAAAAGCCTGCTGTCTGTCTTTCAAATCTCGAATCAGTACCAGGTCAAGCTTTGAATCTTTCAAAAAGATCTCGACATCTCTCTCTATATCACTGATTTTCTGCTCCAGCTCTTTCAACTGAGCGGGTTCGGCAGTTGAATCAAGGCGACGCCTTGCGCCTGCTTCATCTATTAAATCAATGGCTTTATCCGGTAATTGCCTGTCAGTAATATAGCGATCTGCAAGCTGCGCTGCAGCGACGATTGATTCATCGGTATAAACAGCTTTGTGGTGTTTTTCATATTGATATTTCAACCCCTGCAGAATTCTGACCGTTTCCGATACCGTCGGCGCCTGCACTCGAATCGTCTGAAAGCGTCGTTCAAGAGCGCCGTCTTTCTCGATATATTTTCTATATTCATCTTGGGTTGTAGCTCCAATACATTGAATATCCCCTCTTGACAACGAAGGTTTCAGCATATTCGATGCATCGATCGAGCCTTCGGCTGCGCCGGCTCCAACCAGCGTATGCAATTCATCGATAAAAATAATGACATTGGCTGCTTCATGGAGTTCCTTCAGAACCGTTTGAAGCCTTTCTTCAAATTGACCTCTGTACTTCGTGCCGGCGACCAAAGCGGCCAGGTCAAGACTGATGATCCTGCGATTGGCTAAAAGTTCCGGGATATCACCGGAGACGATTTTTTGTGCCAATCCTTCGACAATTGCAGTTTTACCCACTCCCGGATCCCCAACCAGAACCGGATTGTTTTTCTGCCTTCTGCACAGTATTTGAATCACACGTTCTATTTCATCAGTCCGGCCGATAACCGGATCGAGCTTTCCGTCTATGGCCTTTTTAGTCAAATCGCGGCCAAAAGCATCGAGTGCCGGTGTGGCGGATTTTTCTTTCGTTTTTTCACCGCTTTTAACCGGAGTCAACATTTCCATGATGACATCACGAAGTGTATCAAGCATGACTCCGGCATCTCTGAGCATTTTACCGGCCATTCCATGGCGCTCTCGAACCATACCTAATAAAAGGTGCTCTGTATCGATATAATTGTGCCCCAGTTCACGACTCTCCAACATGGCCCCTTCAAGAACCCGTTTGGCAAGCTCCGAAAATGGCAGTTCTTTCTCAGATGAAGAACGATTTCCCGTGATAAGGCGTCGCTCAAGTTGAAGATGAAGCGTATATGGATTGATATTCATTTTCTGAAGAGCTCTGACGGCTATTCCACCACCTTCTTTTATCAAACCCATCAGTAAATGCTCCGTATCAAGGCGATCATGCTTCAAACGTTCCGCTTCACTTTTCGCCAGAACTATGACCAGGCGCGCCCTTTCAGTAAATTTCTCAAACATCTGCTATCTCCTTCATAGAAACATCATAACAGTTTAATGCCCCGGCATATCAGCATGAAGTCCTGTTTCAACCGAAACCACCGAATCAGATACGACGCTGCCGGCGCTCAATCTAAGAATTCGTTGCGAAGATCGTGCCAAATCCATATCATGAGTAGCTATAACAAAGGTTACTTGAAACTTCCTGTTCAGGTTGCACATCACCTCAAATACTATACGCCCGGTATCCGTGTCCAGGTTCCCAGTCGGCTCATCAGCCAGAAGCAATGCAGGGGACGTCACCATGGCCCGCGCCAGCGCGACTCTCTGCTGCTCACCACCGGACAACTGAGAAGGCATATGGTTCAATCTGCTCGAAAGCCCAACTTCATTCAATATTTCCCGAGCTGCGTTCAAAGCATCTTTCCGACTCACCGTTTTACGAATTAAAATAGGCATGGCCACGTTTTCCACAGCGGAAAATTCGGGTAAAAGATGATGAAATTGAAAAACAAACCCGATTTTTTCATTCCGAAATACTGCCAGCTCACGTTCAGACATTTGAAAAACAGGCTTTTCTTTAAAATAAATTTCACCTCCTGACGGTCTGTCCAACCCGCCCATTATGTGAAGAAGCGTCGATTTTCCCACCCCACTCGCTCCCGTCACGGCTACAATTTCTCCTTTTTTGAGATTAAAAGTGATGCCGTTCAAAACTGCGACGTCGCCGTGCGGCGTATGATAATGCTTGGCAACGTTCTTTACCTGCACCAATGTATCACTCATATCGAATAGCCTCCACCGGATCCAAAAGAGCAGCCTGTCGAGCTGGGTAGATAGTCGCCAACAGACATATCAGCATCGATGCGCCGCACACCAGAAGAACATCGAGCGTTCTGATTTCAAAAGGCAGATAATTGACGTAGTAAACCTCACCCTCCAAACGAATCAATTTATATGTATCCGCGATCCAACTGATCGCACATCCCAGTACACATCCGACAATGGTTCCTATTGAACCTATCACAAGACCTTGAGTCATAAAAATTTTTCGAATACCTTCATTGGTCGCACCCATGGCTTTCAAGATTCCAATATCTTTGTTTTTTTCCATGACCATCATCGTCAATGAACTGATAATATTGAAAGATGCCACGAAAACAATCAGAGTAAGGATAATGAACATAGCCAGTTTTTCCAGTTTCAAGGCGGCAAAAAAAGCCTGGTTCATTTCTTTCCAGTCTCGAATCCAAAATCGAAGCCCAAGTTTTTCCTGGAGCTGGACAGCGATCTTTTCAGACTTGAAAATGTCGTTTACACGAACTTCGATCCCGTTAATGCCATCCATTATGCCGACGAGCTGACCGGCTTTTTGCATCGTCATATATACCATCGATCGATCGTATTCGTACATTCCGGTTTCAAACAGCCCTGCCACCCTGAAAGCTCTGGCACGAGGAATGAAGCCTGTCGGCGTCAGCGTCATTTCCGGCGATAAAATCGTTACAGTATCATTCAAACGGGCTCCGAGATATCTGGCAAGCTCAATTCCCAGAATAACCCCGTCACGAGGAACCGGGGGTTCCCCCGGCAATGATTCCGGCTGAGCTTTATCCAAATCATCGATATTCCCTCGAATCAGCGTGTCTCGTAATTCAACCGGAATGTCTCCCGACATGTCCATTCCCTTTATTACCACGCCATCACCACGATTGCCTCGACGAATCATCCCTTTTGCATAGATAAAAGATTCCGATACCGTGACCCCCGGTATCGAATCGATCACATTTAGAATCTGTTCGAAATCCTTGACAGTATCTTCATGATTCAACGGCGTTATAACGATATGCGCATTCGTTCCCAGAATTTTTTCCCGCATATCGTTCGCCAGACCGGTCATGACCGCCAACACAATGATCAAGGCCGCAACTCCAAGGGCCACACCGGCAATGGAAATCGTCGTCACAACGGAAATCATTGCCTGTTTTCGCCTTGCGCCTAGATATCTCAAACCTATAAAACGTTCATAATCAAAATACATTTTCATGGCTTCGACCGTAAAAAGGCTTCCATAAATGCATCGATATTACCATCCAGAAACTCTTCAACCTTTCCCGTTTCCATCTCGGTACGATGATCCTTTATCATTTGATAGGGGTGCAAAACATAAGAACGTATCTGACTGCCCCAGGCTATCTCCTTCTTCTCCGTTATCACCTTCTGCCGCTCTTCTTCTTTCTCGGCCATGGCCAGATCGAGCAATCTGGCTTTTAAAATCCGGATGGCAATCTCCCGATTGCGCAACTGCGATCGCTCATTTTGACAAGTGATTACGATTCCCGTCGGTAAATGGGTGACTCTAACAGCAGAATCGGTCGTGTTGACTCCCTGCCCTCCAGGGCCGCTCGACCGATATACATCGATCTTTAAATCAGCAGGATTTATCTCGATTTCAACCTCGTCATCCATTTCAGGATAGACAAAAACAGAAGCAAACGATGTGTGCCGCCTCGAGTTGGCATCGAAGGGCGAAATGCGCACCAAACGATGCACGCCGCTCTCAGCCCGACAATAGCCGAATGCATATTCCCCGCTGATTTGAAAAGTGACACTTTTAATGCCGGCTTCATCGCCCGGAATCAAATCAAGCAACTCGAAACCGAATTTTCTGCGTTCCGCCCACCTTTTATACATCCTGAACAGCATTTGCGCCCAGTCCTGAGATTCCGTGCCTCCGGCACCGGAATGCACCATCATGATGGCATTATTTCGATCATACTTTCCATTCAACATCGTATGAAATTCATATGTGTCGAATTCAGATTCCAATTGATCAACTGCTTTTTCCAGGTCGCGAAGTATCTCCTCATCACTTTCAGCCATTTCTAAAAGCTCCAACAAGTCCGTGGATTCCTTCTCGAATTTCTTATATGTCTCCGCTTCTCTGTCCAGAATCGAGCGCTTTTGGGTTATTTGGCGAGCTTTATGCGGGTCATTCCAGAACGATGGGTCATTGATTTTGACATCGAGACGGGAAATTTCTTTTTCTTTTTCCGCAATGTCAAAGACGCCTCCCGATTGCCGCCAGCCGCTCTTTGATCTTGTTCAATGATTTGATCAACATGATCGTTCTTTCTTCCATTTTCTCACCCTCCAAATATTTTTCGCAATAATCGATATCTTTTATTCATGCAAGACAGATATAACATAAGCATAATAAATAAACACCCATAAGCGAACCAATCACCAAACAGTAAATAAACCGTCCGCTTTTCTCCCGGGTTGATTTCGACGATAAAAGACTCTTTAGTGAACAAAGAAGATCTGATTTGTATCCGTCCCTTTGGGTCTATCGCCGCCGAATAGCCGGAATTCGCACACCGTATAACCGGTCGACGCGTTTCAACCGCTCTGAAACAGGCGGCTGACAGATGTTGTTCAGGAGCCGATGTTTTACCGAACCAAGCATCATTGGTAACGTTACATATCATATCCGCTCCGGCTCTAACCCGTTCTCTGACAAGTTCAGGAAAAATGTTTTCATAACAAATCGTTATTGCCAATGCATGGTGATTGTCAAGCGCCAGCGGCTCAACAGAAGTTCCAGCGGAAAACTCTCCTATCTGATCACTGACCATTCGATTGACAAAAAAGAATAGTTTTTTCATTGGGACAAATTCACCAAATGGGACTAAACGTTGCTTATAAAAATAAGCGTCAGGTTTTTGCGGGCCGGCCAGCACTGCGGCATTGAAAATTTCATCATCAACTCGATCCAAAGTCCCAGTCAACAGAGTAGTGTTTGATTGAAGCAGAAACTGTTCCAAACGGTAACCCAACGTGTTTGCATGACCGTCATCGTAACGCCAAGCATATCGAAAAATAAAAGGCAAAGAGGATTCCGACCAGACCAACAACTGCGCTTCCCCCAAAATACGCTCGCTCAACTGAATGTGATCCATCAGTGTTTGGTAACGTGTTTCAGGCTGCCATTTTTCAGTCAAACTTACATTGGCTTGAACAATTCCCACCTTGAATGTCGAATCTGAATAATCCATATGATAGCGCACAGCTCCATATACCAGCGCTAAACATAAAATGAGGGCAGCTATTAAAACCGGCATTTTGCTTTTCGAATAATCCATCAACACCTCGGTGATCGCAGCATTGATCAAAACGACGAGGAATGAGATGCCGTAAAAAGATGCCCAATCGGCATTTTGAAGGATATATGGCACGGAGTATTGGCTGTGACCCAGACAGTTCCAGGGAAATGCCAAGCCCAAAGGAAGATGCGCTCGTAAAAAGTCAAATGCAACCCAACAGAGCGGCCAGATAAAAATTCGAAGAGATTTGGCCGAAGAATACCTGACGATCGAGTTTGCAGTACACACGGCGGCGGCGGTAAAAGCACCCAAAATCATGGCCATTATCAAGAGGGCAAAAGCTGAAAGCCATTTCGACAAACCGCCGTAGACCGTCATCGAATGCGTAACCCATGAAAAGCAGATCGTATTGGCAAGCGCCCCAAAGTACCAGCCGGAAGCCAACAGTTTCTTTGGGTAACGTCGAGCTACAATCATTAAAGGAACAAGGGCGATCCAAGCCGACCACCATAAGCCCGGCGACGGAAAAGACACTGCCAAAGCTATGGCCCCCACTGTCAAAAGCCCAAAACAATAAATTATTTCCATCGATGAATTATCTTTGTCTGCCATGGTCGACTTTGGTCCATCCTTCAGCCGGTTCAAAGCCTGGGTCCACCGATCGTATATGGCATTTAATACACATTTTGTGGATGTCGCAAGTGATGCATCCCGAAGTCTCATCCTCTCCAGGTTGCAACACATGAGATGCTCTGGGTCCATGACAAGCTTCACAACTCACCACAGTGTCTTTTGGAGAAGCATTATGACAGCGGCGGCAATTTCCGCGATGAGGAGGAAAGTCATAGTCCCGTTCTTGTAATTCTCGGTTGTGAGCCGTCTGTTTCCAGCGATGATATATTTTCAAATGGCAATCTTTACAGGATTCCGCGCCTGAAAAACCATTTTGTGCGCTTTCCCGCGAGCTGTTCTGGAGTGTAAGCGGTGATTCCAGCATTTTAGAACCTTTGATGTCCCGGACGTCAGGAACGCGGCAGGATAGAAGAAACAGCATGTTAAAAACAAAAGCGGATCTCAAGATCCGCTTAAGATGTTTTTCAGGCATATTCAAATTGGCGAAATTGCCGTTAAACCGCTACGACATATTTCACTTCGGGTATTTGTTCCTTCAGTGTTTTTTCGACACCCATTTTCAGTGTCATGGTAGCGCCGGGGCAACCGGCACAGGCTCCACGGAGCCTAACCTTCACCACTCCATCCACCACATCCACCAATTGGACATCGCCGCCGTCAGCTTGTAGGTAAGGCCGGATCTTCTCCAGCGCAGTTTCTACTTTTTCTTTCAATATCTCACTCATTCTGGAAACCTCCTGATCGTTACCAGTTAAACGTCGGTTTGGATGTATCACATAGGGAAGCCAAAAATCAATGGAGATTAAATTTTTATTCAGGTGCGCCTGTTGACCATTAGACGGAATACCGGTATTGTACTTATTGGAGGTGCGTAATGAAAATAAAATCGCGATATTTGCTTTTATTCGCAATTTTCCTGATTGCACAGCCGACTTTGGCTGTTTTTTCCGATGAGTCGACAGATACGTATGTCCCCACGGCTTACGCGCTTGTCATGGCGAATGGAACTGCCTTGAAAATCAGTGAATATGAAATTGATTTAGATAGGGACACTGTCTATTTTAAAAGTCTTCTTTCAGGGTTGAACGCGACTTTTCCACTTGAAAGGATTGTCCGAGTCGTATCTTACGATGCCCGCCTGGCCGAAGTTCCAGGTGATGCGGCTCCGTTATTCATCCCGGAAAAATCAGTTGGTAATAGTGAAGATGATGGAGGTATTCCTGTTGTTTTCAAGGTCACTAAAACCATCGTTGGTTCCGGCGGTACAGGTGTTTCCGCCGGCTATTCCCGCGCCGGCGCCGGTCGCTCGGGAGATTACCGCCAAAGTTATACTCCCTCAAAGACCAGTGGTCATTCATCTCAAACGCCGTCGGCATCCCGCACCAACTCACAATCAAGAGCGCCTGCCGCCTCAAAGCGACCGCCTTCATCCTCTTCATCATCATCGAATCCCGCCGCCGAAAACTTTTTCAACGCTCTTTTTGGAGGACGATAGAGCGGCCAAAACCTAAGGAGCTCACAGCCGTGATCAAATTCAACCGTTTTGGTATTCCTGCAGCATTTATATTGTTTCTTCTACTGTTGAGCTGTTTCAGTTCCTATTCAACCGATGATGCTTTTATCAGCTATCGATTTGCCGCCAACTTCGCCGATGGATATGGACTGGTTTTCAATCGAGGATCAGTTCCAGTTGAAGGGTATACCAATTTTTTATGGATAATCTTGCTTTCTGTCGGCGCATTTTTCAAACTTCCCATACCTGAAACGGCATCACTTTTGGGTGTGTGCTTTAGTTTTGGGATTTTGGTCCTTATGGTCATCTGGGCAAATAGACAAAGGAAGCTGAGCCCTGGTTTCAATATCGCTGCGCCTGTCTTGATCTTAGCTTCGACCCCTTCTTTAGCCTTGTGGTCTCATACCGGTATGGAAACGCCCATGTTTACGTTTTTTCTTGTGCTTGGAACATTGTTCATGGGGTTGGAAGAACGGAGAGGATGGCTTGGAGCATTATCAGGCTTGACATTTGCTTTGGCTGCTTTGACCCGGCCCGAGGGGCTTTTAATCGGTGGCATCATCATCGGGTATAGTTATCTTAAATCAGGCGAATGGAAGCACAAATTATTCTCTTTCATCACCAGAATGATAGTCTTCTTGTTACCGATATTCTTTCATGCTCTCTGGCGTAAAACTTACTATGGACACTGGTTACCAAATACATTTTATGCCAAAACATGTTCGGGACTTGAGCTAACCGGTAATGGACTGCTGTATTTGAAAGGCTTTCTGTTTCAAGGAGGCCTGGCTTGGATTATTCTCATCGTTCTAGCTCTTTTCATCCGACCGAAAATCGAAGGCCTGTCGACTATTCTGTTGCTCGCTGTCGTCTATTCAGTTTATGTGGTTTGGGTGGGAGGAGACTGGATGCCGGCAAACAGGCTTTTCCTTCCTATAATGCCGTTTTTGGTCATGGGCGCTTCCGTTTTCATTGCCAAGTCATCCAGTATTAGTCCACGTCTTTCGATTCTGCTCACGATTCTACTCTGTAATCATCTACTTATTCACGGGATCAAGGCCAATGCGAGATTTATGGAACACTCTTTATTTGAGCAAAAAGTCTTTGGCTCCGATCCACCTGTCGATGTTCTAAAAGAGCTTGGTTTGCATCTGAAAAAAATTGCGTCACCTGACCAAGTTGTCGCAGTTGTTCCGGCCGGTAAAGTACCGTTCTATTCGAATCTTAAATCCATAGATATGCGTGGTCTATGTGATGATCATATATCCCATCAACCTTTTCCCGAAGCTCTTGACCATGTCTTACCCGGTCATTTTAAGCGGGATGATGATTATGTGCTGAAGCAAAGGCCGGATTTTATCGTCGTCACAGGCGCCGTGCGCAAAGAAAACGCCGAACCTATCAGGGCGGTTAAAAGCCTTTCATCTCCAGCGATATTGGATGAATGGACAATTTTAAATCATCCCGATTTTATCGCTGAATATGAGGAAGTTCGTGTGGAAATGCCTATGGGCGAAAAAGATTTATTGTATTATAAGCTGAAACAATTCTCGGACTCATCCACTGAGAAGAATAATAAATAGCAACTCAAATTTTTCTTTTTTTCCACGGGAGCCTTCGTTTACCCCACCCAAAACACTCTTTGACAAACGTTTTCCAGCCAAACTGGAATATTAAATATTCTGCATAATCTTTGTAATATTTCAGGTTCTTATTAAGTTCAAGCTTTGGTGGTTCGGCCGGTTCTAGTGATTGATAAACTTTCATAGAACACTGAATCAACTTTTCAAGCTTATCGACATTGCTATCCCAGGAAAAATCTGCAGCATGTCGAACCGCTCCAATACTTAATTGTTTACGAAGTTCTGGATCGTTTGCGAGCTTGACGATGGCAGGAAGCAATTCGGCATATGAATTGACCAGGATACCTGAAAAACCATCGGCGACGACTTCGGGATGGGCGCATACGTTTAAAGCGATTACCGGTGTTCCTTGAAATTGGGCCTCCACCAGCGGCAAATTGAATCCTTCCCATTTAGATGTATTGAGAAAAATATCTGCACCTGCATAAACAGCCGCCATCGATTCTCGAGATTGATTCAGAAACGGTATGATACCTGCATTTCTCAATAACGGCTCAACAGATTCATCTCCACGCCCGACGGCGACCAGCCGGATGGGGCATTTCTCCGATTGAATTTTCCTGCCCAATCGAAGAAGCTGCCCAAGCCCTTTATACGGTTGTTGATCTTTCCGCGGTTGGATTCGGCCGACCCAAACGACAAGTGTTTCATCAGATTTGACATCGGCCGCTTTGCGAAATGTGTCGATAGCCTGTTGAGAAGCTTTGGAGTAATGATCCGCTCCGTTATAAATCACTTTAGTCCTTTTTTGAATATCCGCAGGCAATTCTGATCGAATGTATTCCGATATCGCAATAAGCCCATCTCCAGGCCGCAAATTTCTGAACACCTTTCGGTGCCTTTTTCTTGTTTGTTTATCTAAACGTTTTCCTTGCCGATATTTGAAATATTTTCCCGGAGGTGTTCCATGTTCCACCATGATTACCGGCACTCGAAAATGGTGGAACCAGAAATAGAAAGGCGGAGTATGAATTATCCATATCTCGATATCGTGTTTATTGATGATATCAAAAGCTTTTAACAAGAATTTAAGAGAAAAAAAATCGGGGATTCCCTCGCATTCCTCAGCCAAAGGAACGATTCGATAGGGTTGATCGTCATAAAATCCCGTCTTCCACGCAGTAAATACCGTGACGGAATAACCTCTCTGAACCAGTCGAACCGCCTGTTCATGAATAACAACATCAACGCCGTAGCCCAGCGTCATCCTTTCAGTCAGTATCCCAATCTTAGGTTTATTCGAATTATTCATTGAAATTACAACTGCCTATCAATCCCGCCATGTCAAGAACGTTCAAAATATCCGCAATCTCATCCTTCTCGACACCCCTTTCCAGCAGCCCGGATTCCAAATCTTTTTCTCTGGAGAAATTTTCCAAAGCGTACCGTAAAGCATCGTCCAGATAAAAGTAAACCCCATCAAAACGCTTGAGCAAATAATGTGTCTTTCCGGATATTTCTCTGCTTCGGTTGCACCATTCATATAGTGTGTTCTGTTCTGTCATTTTCTGAACCATTTATAAAGGCGATAAATCAAACTCTTTTGTACTTTGTCACGAAACTTTTTCAACTCGGCGTTTTCAGCAGTTAAATCTCGGATAAGTATTTCTTTCGATGCTTTTTCAGCAGCCATATCGTTTATGAGAGTTTCAGCATGAATAAGTTTCGCAGACGTATCTTCAATGATATCGATCTGCCGGTTAATAATTTCTGATTGCCGCTCGACAAGCTGACTCTTCTCCTCAAGAGCTTGTTTAAGCCTAGCGTTTTCTTCAGCCGATGATTGAGCCATAATCTCCCTCATAAGACCATTTGGATGGCATGAAAAAAGTGCCGTATTCTTCATTGCAATCCCCGGGAATCACCATAAATGGATATAACTGCTCATGATGATCGAACGGGAGTGTGATGTCATAATCATAAACAGCGGCAGAGAAATAATACGTCCCGGGTAAAAGATTCAAAGCTTCTATTTCGTACCAGGTCGCACCGATGCCTTCGATATATTCCGGAATTTCCCCACAAAATTTGGTGTTCGGACCATTGACATGAACGCCGTCGTTCCGATGAATACCGACTCCAAAAACCGGTTTCGATATTCGACCCTTTGTTCGCCAGGAAATCTTGGCTCGCATGATTTCTCCTGTTTTAAATCGATGTCTGAGTTGACCCTGTGCATCGAAAAACTCGACACGGGTAATCTCAACCCGGCGATTACCCCACCTGGATTCAATCTCCGTCTGGACCTGTTTATGATCATCCTGAAGACGAGTTTCCTTGTCTTCTTGAACCATCGCTTTATAAGATTCCACCACTCTCTGTGTGCTGCCTCGGGCAACGACTTGTCCTTCTTCCAACCAAATTGCCCGCGAACACAACTGGCTGGTGACACCCAAGTCGTGAGAAACGAAAATGATGGTCTTACCCTTACGTTTGAAATCCCTGATTTTATCCAGGCACTTGCCTTGAAATCCTTGATCACCGACAGCCAACACTTCGTCGATAACCAGAATATCCGGGTCGACGTTGATCGCAATACTGAAACCCAAGCGCATATACATACCAGAACTATAATGTTTTATAGGCGTATCGATAAAATCTTCCAATTCAGAAAAACGTACGATTTCATCAAATCTCGATCGTATCTCAGATCGGGTCAAACCCATTATCGATCCATTCAGATAAATATTTTCCGTACCCGTCAAGTCAGGATGAAACCCGGCGCCAAGCTCCAATAAAGCAGATACTCTTCCATTAACCTCTATACCACCAAAATCCGGATTCATTATGCCGGTTATCAATTTCAGCAAAGTGGATTTACCCGATCCGTTTTTCCCGATGATTCCAAAGGTTTCACCCGGACGAACTGAAAAAGAAACATCTTTCAAAGCCCAAAACGTCTCATTTGGCTGACGCTTTCTCAATTGATTCAGTATGGTCCAACGCAACATACGGTTTTTTTCCCGATAACGCTTGAACAGAACACTCACATTGTCGGATTCAACACAATTTCTCATTTTATATCTCACGCGCGAACCTGGGCGCTGCTTTTCGAAAGACCAGATACCCAATGACAACACTGACAACTGCGGATAAAGCGGCATAGCCGACCGATCGTATCGAAGGCGATCTTTGATATAAAAATGTAAATCTGAATAATTCCAGAATATGAACCATCGGATTTAGACGATAGACCATTACAAGCCAACTCCATTTGGGCGGAACATCATTTAGATAAGAAATCGGATATACGACGGGCACCGACCAGAACCATACCAGCAGAATTACCTCGAGAATATGAAAAATATCACGAAAAAAAACGGCCAAGGCTGACGTGATGAACGTCAATCCCAATGAAAACAGTGCAAGTATGACAATCGCCGGTATCAAGTACAGGATATGAACGGTAAAAGGTATTTTATAAGCTGCCAGAAAAAGAGTCAGAACTAACAGAGTCAAGATGAAATTAATCAAGTTGGAGCAGACTGTGGCGATAGGTAACAAAATTCGCTTAAAACTGACTTTTTTAATCAGGTTGCCATGCTCGATAATACTACTTGCACCCATCATCAGGCTGTTGGAGAAAAAGAGCCAGGGCAGTTGAGCCGTCAACAGAAACACGGTGAAAGGCCAATCGACTTTCACTCGTATGATCAAAGAAAAAACGATGGTGTAGATCATCATTTGCATCAAAGGTGTGATCAAAGACCAGAGAAACCCTAAAAACGATGACTGATACTTCAGTTTGAGATTACGGACGGTAAAATTTCCGAGCAGCTCCCAAGTATTTCTGCCGGGTAAAAGCCCGCTCATTAAAAACCTTCCAGAAGAATACTCGAGATGCTTTCAGCAAAGTCCTTCGCAGCATTCTCCCATGCTCGTAGCCTGTTCGTTTCAACCGATCCAAGACCGTCCGTGATTTTATACACTTCATGAAACCGATAAGCTTTATTTTCCCAATACACTGTTTCCTTCACCAAATCTTTTAACCTCAGATCGGCCGTGATGTTGATGTAATACTGGGTCACTTGCCGCTGAGCATTCAATGTCGGAACATACTCATACTGTTTTATCGTACCCTCCAGCACGGCATCCGCATCACTCATCTTTTGAACGACACGAATACCGGAACGCCGATTGAATGATGTCGTCAACTCCTGAGTAATGATCCTTTCCAATCCATATTCATAAGTTTCATTTTGAAAAACGGGTACGGCGATATTCTGCATGTACGGCGGCAAGGAATTGCCCAGCCCCGTCAATGCGTACCCACAGCCGTACAGCAGAAAAATCATCGCGAAACAATAAAAATATTTATATACTCTCACTTGACAACCACATTGACCAATTTGTTGGATACTATTATCACTTTTACGATCGATTTGCCTGCTACCCAAGATAAAACAACCTCATTGCTTCTGACCATTTCCTCGAGCAACTCATTCGGCGTATCCTGAGCGACTGTCAGGCGGGTTCTTAATTTTCCGTTTATTTGAACGGGTATTTCGATATTTTTTTCCGATGCAATATCCTCGTCCCAACCCGGCCAAGGCCCCCATGCCAGAAGCTTTTCACCACCCAATATGCTCCAGAGCTCTTCACATATATGCGGAGCGAACGGATTCAACAGTTGAATAACAGATTTCACAGCCTCTCTGACAGCCATCCTGATGCTGGAAAAGTCACGGTGAGTTTTTTCCGGAATAGTGGTGGCATACAATTGATTGACAATTTCCATGCAGGCGCTGATTGACGTATTGAAATGATATCGTCCCTCGAAATCTTGAGACACTCTTTTGATAGCCGAGTGTGTTTTATGTCGAAGGTTTTCAGCGCTTTCACAACTGATTCCAGTTTCAAATACCAAGTCTTCGGCGCACCCCAAAAGAAGGCGCTCATAATCATAAACATATCTCCAAAGACGTTTTAAGAAGCGAAAAACACCTTCCACTCCGCTGTCGCTCCAGTCCAGGTCCTTGACCGGCGGCGCTGCGAACAACGAGAAAACACGAATGGAATCCGCTCCATATTTTAGAAGGTACTCTTCCGGATCCTTCGTGTTTCGCTTGGATTTAGACATTTTTTCCGATCGGCCGGCTTCCAACCTGTTTCCACAAATTTTGCACGTAAAAGAGCCATCTCCATTATCGATTGCTTCTTCCGGATATAAATATCCGTCTTTAGGACAATGCAACACCGCCATACATACCATTCCTTGAGTCAGCAATTTGGAAAAAGGCTCATCAACATCAGCGTACCCAAGGTCTCGTATGACCTTATGAATGAACCGGGCATAAAGCAGATGCATAACGGCATGTTCGATGCCGCCGATGTATTGATCTACCGGCATCCAATATTTGTTCTTTTCAGGATCGACGATTTGCTCAGTGTTTCGCGGATCACAATATCTGCTGTAATACCAAGACGAATCCACAAATGTGTCCATCGTATCCGTTTCTCTTCGAGCAGGTTTTCCACATATCGGACAGGTAGTCTCAATGAATTCCTTTACCGATGCCAAAGGATTGCCTCCCTTTGACCAATCGATGGGTATATCTTTGGGCAGGAGGACAGGGAGGTCTTTCTCCGGGACGGGAACAGCTCCACAATCATCGCAGTTGATGATTGGAATTGGAGTTCCCCAATACCTTTGCCTGGAAATACCCCAGTCTTTGAGTCTATAGGTGACGGCATATTCACCTATTCCTTGTTCTTCTAAATACCGCGTTATCTTTACTATTCCCTCATCACTTTTCAGGCCGTCAAAGGGTCCCGAGTTGACCATGTTTCCTACCGCTTCAAAAGCTTCTTCCATAAGATCTGAATCGAGATTTTTACCTTCAGGAGCAATGACAATACGAATGGGCAAATCATATTTTCTCGCGAACTCAAAATCCCTTTGGTCATGCGCGGGCACCGACATAATGGCTCCGGTTCCGTATCCCCATAAAACAAAATCACTGACCCAAATCGGGATTTTTTCCCCCGTCAGTGGATTGAGCGCATAAGCCCCAGTAAAACAACCTTCTTTTGGAATACCGACATCGGTTCGTTCAATAATATCGATATGTCTGACTTTTTCAGCAAAAATACGCAGAGTTTCCCGTCTTTCTTCCGATATCGCCAATTCGAGGGCCAGTGGGTTTTCCGGAGCCAACACCATGAATGTCGCTCCATACAGTGTATCGGGTCGAGTCGTAAATACACGAATTTTTTTGTCGGATCGATCGACAGGAAAATCAACAAATGCGCCTTCACTTCGTCCTATCCAATTTTTCTGCATAGTCAGAACTTTTTCCGGCCAATGCCCTTCCAACAATCGTTGATCATTCAACAAGGCTTCGGCATAATCCGTGATTTTCAAAAACCAGCCGTCCATTTCCCGAATTTCCACTTCGGATCCGCATCGCCAGCATACATTGCCGGATTCAACCTGCTCATTCGCCAAAACAGTAGCGCATTTTCCACACCAATTCACTTCGGTCGTCTTTCGATACGCCAGACCTTTGTGATGCATCTGAAGGAAAAGCCATTGACACCATTTATAATACTCAGGATGGCACGTGGCAATTTCCCTTGACCAGTCGAACGAGTAACCGATTCGTTTGAATTGATCACGCATGTGATCGATATTCGATTGGGTCCATTCCGCCGGATGAATTCCTCGTTCGATAGCGGCATTTTCAGCCGGCAGGCCGAATCCGTCCCATCCCATGGGGTGAAGTACCGAAAATCCTTTCATCATTTTAAAACGCGCTATGGCGTCACCAATTGCATAATTCCTGACATGCCCCATGTGCAGTTTTCCGGAAGGATAAGGATACATCTCCAGGCAGTAAAACTTTTGCTTTTTTACTGTTTCCGTGCATTCAAACGCTTTTTGATCATCCCAGATTTTTTGTCTGCGTTTTTCAATCTCGCCAAATGTGTATTTCTCCTCCATAACCCTCCATCCCTTTGATTACAAGCACCTCAACCGATCATCCAGGCACTTTACAAATACCCTTTATTACTAGCATCGAAGCCTTATCCGGTCAAGTATGCTCACTTGAAAAACCTTTGTCTTTTTGGGGTTTAAGAAAAAATAAAATCAATGAACCGATCAATTCACATAGAATAATGATAACTCTGGATAATACTGCCGCTGCTGCAGCAGGTCCGGCTTTGACGATTCCTGAACTGAGTCTGGTCAAAATCAACTCTCGCACTCCCAACCCCGCAGGGGTGAAAACGGCCAAAAATCCAACCAACCAGGCCAAGCTGTTCCCGCCCATACTGAGCAAAATATATTCTTTCCCGAGGGGATCCAACATCTTCAATAAAAACCAAAAGCCCAAACCATGAAAAACCCAAACAAAGCTATATTGCATCAGAAGCCTGAGGATCATTCCGAATTTCGGAACATCTTCGAGTGGAACCACATAATCGGGAAATCGACGTGAAAGTATTTTGACTGCCCGGTGAATCATCTTTGGATGTAAAAACACAAGGACTGAAGGGCTTAGTAAAAGTAATACTTGTATTTCCCAGGGCATCAAAAGCAGGCGGCTTAGTACCAGCAATCCTATGATGGAAGACGATGTCATCAGAAAAAGTGATTCCAGGATAATGCTGAGTACATTTGTGCCTTCCGGTATGCCGTCGCGCTTAGCCAGGACGATCCGGCCTGTCACGCCCCATATCTTTCCCGGCATATATTTTAAAAGCATCGAATAATAAAAACTTCTGAAGCTTTCAGTAAAAGAGTATTGCGCCCCCAATATCTCCAACAACACTTTCCAGTTCCAGGCAATCGTTCCAACTCCTAGAAAAAAAAACAAAAAGGCGGGCAGCGCCCACCAGATTGCATCAGAATTAAAGCTGTTTATAATTTTATCCCAATCTTTTGCGACCTGTCTGCCGATAAAAAATAGAAGTACGGCCGGAATACCAAATCGTAAAAACGGCTGTAATCGCTTCCAAACGCTGTTCGATTTAAAAAACATAGCCAATTTCCAAAGCGTTTCAAATAAAATGACAGATCATCATCCTCGATCTCAAGACGGCGTTTTACGGTGCCTCACCAACAGAATTCATGTCGTCCGGATCAATTCTGCGCAATAATTTTTCGACTCGAGATTCAGCTTCGTTCAATTGCTGGTTGCACCGCTTCAGCAACTCCATCCCCCGCTCAAAAAAATCGACTGATTCCACTAAAGGCATCTGCCCTTTCTCAAACTTGTCCACTAATTCTTGCAGCTCCGAATAACATTCTTCGAAAGACATGTCATTCACCGATTTCCAATCCTTCTTGCTTGTCTGATTCATTCCTTCTCCTTTTTGATTTCCTGGATTTTGCATTCCATACGACCATCATACAGTGAAACATTCACGCGTTCGCCCACTTGTACTGTTTGAACCGAACTGACGATCGTCTTATCCGGCAGTGAACAGATCGCATACCCTTTTTCCAATATAAGCCTTGGATTATGGCCTTTCAGCGCCGAAGCCATTTTGTCGACCATATGGTGAAATCTCTCCAAATCGAATCGGCTTAATCTGTATAGGAACTGCTTCAGCATATTTACTTTGTCCTGCTTGTAATTTTTCCACACCGTTATAAGCCGATTCTCGGCAAGCGTTAAATTGGCACTGTAATCCATCACTATTCGATCCGGACGAAAAACCAGAAACTGCGTGTGTGTCTGTGACAGTTTGGATCTGAGCCCATATAACTTTTGATTGGCCATTGCCGCCAAATTGTCCTGAAACCGATCCAGCGTCAACTGCATTTCACGAACAAATTCCATCGGCTTGAATAATTTATGTTTACTTTTATCAACAATATAAAGGCGCTTCAATTCAAGAGTGTTCATAATCTCTCGATTCAATCGGCCTTGCAATTCATTGAGATATCGCTGAATTTCCACCTTGTCCGGAACGGCGGATTCAGCCGCTGCTGATGGAGTGGGAGCTCGGTGATCAGCGACAAAATCACAGATTGTAAAATCGATTTCATGGCCGACGGCGGAGATGATCGGGATATCACAAGCAAAGACGGCTCGAGCGACGTTTTCTTCGTTAAAAGGCCATAAATCCTCGATCGATCCACCTCCTCTACCCACAATCAGCACATCGGGTTTTTCATCTGAAGGCAGTGATTGAAACGTACGAATGGCTCTGACGATTTCTTCAGATGCGGTACTTCCCTGCACCGCGGCGGGACATAAAACGAGGTCCACAATTGGGTAGCGCCTGCTGATGACGTTGACGATATCGGATATAGCCGCGCCGGTTGGTGACGTGACGACGCCGATCCTTTTCGGAAAAGCAGGTATCGGTTTCTTCCATTTTGCATCGAACAAGCCTTCTTTCATGAGTTTTTGTTTCAATCGTTCAAAAGCCTGATGCAAATCACCCAGGCCGCTGGAATCCATTTTCGCCACAATCAACTGGTATGAACCTTGAGGCGCATAAACCGATAGTGAGCCGAAAACCCTGACGCTGACGCCGTTTTTGGGTTGAAATGCCAGGTTTCGATTTGTATTTCTGAACATCACACAGCGCAATGTAGAATCGGCATCCTTCAGCGAAAAATACATATGTCCCGATTGATGATGTACAAAGTTCGAAATTTCGCCTTCAACCCAGATGGATTGAAATTCATCTTCCATAAGTTGCTTAATTTCAACGGTCAACTCTGAAACACTGTAAACTTTATCTGCATGATTTTGAGTCATATTGACCATCAATTAACAGGAATCAATTCATATCGGCGAGAGCCGAGGCCGATGGATTCACCGTATCGAAGCTGTGCTTCGGGATCCACATCAGTATGGATGAGTGAAAATTTTTCTTTTCCTTCGGAATTTTTATTCGGAAGGCGAGAATCCGGGAGTCCGGGAGCTTTTTTTATGAGGTCGATGCTTGCCTGGTCGATTGCAACGGGATCAATGGAAGCTAGAATACCGATATTCTGAACGACGGGAGTGTCGGTCCATTTGATACAGTCACAATCCGGCGTGATGTTCAGCAAAAAATTCAAATGCAGAATTTTTGTTTTAAAATGCTTGACGACAGCGAGAGCGACTTCGGCCATTTTTTCTTGAACACTGGTGCTTGAACCTTCCCAAAGAATTTTTATTGCATATTCCGGGCAAATCGACAGGCACTCAGCACATCCAACACATTTGTCGATATCGAAATGGGCAATGCCGTCATGGAGTCTAATGGCGTTTACCGGACAAATAGCGACGCATCTTCCACATCCGATACATTTTTGCTCACTGACCAAAGTCGGTTTCATATCTGCATGCATACGCTGTTTAGTCGCTCTTGAGCTGCACCCCATCGACAGGTTCTTTATAGCCCCGCCGAATCCTGTCAATCGATGACCTTTCATATGATTCACAGAAATTAACGCGTCGGCTTCAACAATCGTTTTACCGATTTTCACCGACTTGAAATATTTCGGTCCTGCCGGCAATTCGGCAACAGATGTCGATTTAATTCCATCGGCGATAAAGATTGGCGCGTTGACGACGGAATAACTGAAACCGTTTTGAATGGCAAGTTCATAATGGGGAACACCCTTGGACCGCGGCCCTTTGTAAAGCGTATTCGTATCCGTTAGAAAGGGCTGGCACTTCCTATCTTTCAGATGATCTACCAAAGCTCTTACAAATGTCGGATGCACATATCCCGTCGATCCTTTTTCGCCAAAGTGGATTTTTACCGCAACAGACATATTTTCTTTAAAAACGCCCAATCCGACTGTTTTCAACAGTTTCTCAAATTGTTCAATCGGCGACGAATGCATTTTGGCTCTGGCACTGACAAAAAACACTTTTGAAACCATACGACAAACCTCCTCAGAGTCACCTTTGAAAATCAATCTTGAGTATTTCGAACTGCTTCCTTCGAGTCTGCAATTATGGTAACGGGGCCGTCATTGATCAACTCTATTTCCATCATCGCCCCGAAAACACCTGTTTTCACGTCTACTTGGCATGCTCTGGCCGCAGTGATAAATGCCTGGTAAAGCATCTCCCCGGTTTCCGGATCGGCGGAGCGGTTGAAGCTGGGCCTTCTCCCCTTTCTGATATCGGCGGGAAGAGTAAATTGAGATACAACCAGCATACTTCCGCCGATGTCCATCAACGAACGATTCATTTTGCCGTTTTGGTCATTGAATATTCGTAGCTCGATGATTTTTTTTACCAGATAATTTACATCTTTTTCAGTATCACCCCGTTCCACTCCGAGCAAAACAAGCAGCCCTCGTTCAATCTCGCTATAGGTTTCAGACTCAATTTTAACTTTTGCTTTCGAGACTCGTTGTAAAACAGCTATCATGCGCCAACCTCAATAAACTCATGGTGCTTCGGATGAGAATAGCGATTTTTGACCATAGCTTCAAGATCAAGCCTATCGGTTCAGAAATACAAATTAGATAAATTGTGTCTTGACGTAAAGAACTCCTTTCTTTATCCTTGCGGTTTGCCGGTAAAAATCGATTCCGGCAGCCTTGACGTTTTGATTTTTTTATGATTCACGTATTCCATCACTTTGACTGGAAATCGAAACCGAGGTCATTTACAGAAAGAGGGAAATATGAGCCAATATGAAAGTTCGATGATTCGTAATATTGCATTTGCCGGTCATGGAGACGTTGGTAAAACGTCGGTAGTCTCTTCCGTTTTATTCACTTCGGGAGCTATAAAGAGACATTTGAAAGTCGATGAAGGGAATACCGTGACGGATTATGATGATGATGAGATCAGCAGAAAGATTTCAATCAACTCATCTCTTTGTTTTACACAGGTGAAAAAACACAAAATCAACATTCTCGATACTCCCGGATATAGTGATTTCATATGTGACGCTTATCCTGCTTTGGCAAGTGTCGACAGTGTCTTTTTCGTCACAGGCGGCGGTTTGGGCGACGAATTCAACCTTGAGCGCCTTTGGGAAGCAGAAGATATTCTTCCACGTTCGCGCTGCTTTATCATCAACAAGCTGGACAAAGAAAATACATCTTTTGAAACCGCTTTGGATACCATTCGTCAATTGAGCTCAAAAGCTATTCCTATCGCTCTTCCTATTGGGAAAGAGGCAGATTTCAAAGGCATAGTCGATCTTCTGGAAAATCGTGGCCTTCAATTTGATACGGCGACAGGCAAATCCAGAAACGCTGATATTCCTGCCAATATGGCAGACCAAGTTGCACAGGCTCGGCTGGAGTTGATCGAAGCGATTGCCGAGGCTGATGATGCATTGTTGGAGAAGTATCTTGAAGGAGAAGATTTCACACAGGATGAAATTCGGTCTTTGTTGAAGAAAGCAGTGTTGGAAGGGCTCATTTTTCCGGTAATGCCGATGTCGGCCAATTTCAATATTGGAACGCAGTTTTTATTGGATGTTATCGTAGATACTTTTCCCAGCCCTCTCGATGTTCCGCCTAAAAAAGTCGATTCGACGGAATTGCTCTGCAAACCTGATGGTCCAACGATTGGTCAGGTTTTCAAGACCATCGTCGATCCTTTTTCTGGAAAGCTGTCGGTTTTCAGGCTTTATTCCGGTACATTGAAAGCCGATCAAACAGTGGTCAATGTTTCGAAAAGAGAAACGGAAAAAATCACGGGTGTTTGGCATCTTCAAGGTAGGAGCCAGGAGCAGGCATCAGCAATAACCGCCGGTGACATTGGGGTCATTATCAAAGCTAAAAGTGTTAAAACTGGTGACACTCTAGCCGGTTCAGATGTAAAATATGAAATCAAGCCGGTTCACTATCCTGCACCATTGATTTCATACGCTTTTACACCAACATCCAAACCGGATGAAGAGAAAATTTCGTCTGCTTTGACACGCTTGGCAGAAGAAGATCCGACGCTTCGCTACGACCGAAATATGGAAACCAATGAGCTGATCGTGTCGGGTATGGGTCAACTTCATATCGATGTCACTCATGACCGATTGAAACGCAAATTCGGTGTCCAAGCCACGGTTACTCAGCCAAAAATTCCCTACAAAGAAACTGTCAAAGGCACAGCAGATGTTCGATATCGACATAAAAAACAATCAGGAGGAGCAGGCCAGTTTGGTGAAGTTGCCATTAGGCTCATGCCCCTGCCTCCAGGTGAAGAAGCGTTGGAAGGATTGAGGTTTGAAGATCATGTTGTTGGTGGAGTCATTCCAAACACCTATATCCCCAGCGTTGAAAAAGGTATACGAACGACTATGCAGCAAGGTATTTTGGCTGGTTACCGTGTGACCAACATTAAAACAGAGCTGTATGATGGGAAATCGCACCCGGTCGATTCAAAGGACATCGCCTTCCAGATCGCTGGAGCCCAGGCGCTGAAGCAAGCTTTTATGCAGGCCAAACCCATTCTGTTGGAACCTATAATGAAAGTGCGCATCACCGTCCCCGAAGCCAATATGGGCGATATCATCGGTGATCTCAATTCCAAGCGCGGCCGCGTTCTTGGGATGGATTCCGAGGGCAAGAAACAAGTTGTCCTTGCCCAGGTGCCGCTGTCGGAAATGCAGATGTATGAACCTGAATTGCGATCGATGACAGGCGGCCGTGGATCGTTTTCGATGACATTCGAATCTTATGAAGAGCTTCCCGCCAACCTGACTGAAGGCGTGATCGCCCAAGCCAAGAAAGCCGCGGAATAATTACACAGCTTTGAAACTGACTAAAAAGAAGCCGGTGAATTTCGTTCACCGGTTTTTTTGTGTGGGGTCGGGTTTATCCGTTCGAGGTATAGGAGTGAACTGGGTTTCTTCTTTATCTTTCAGCGTCGGAATCTGTTTACCCATATTACTCAATTCCCGTCTTGCCGTCATGTTTTCCGGATCGAATTTCAATGTCAAATAAAACTCTTTTTCCGCTTCGACCAAATTACCTTCCAATTTATGCAGCAAACCGAGAATAGCATGGTGTTCAGGAACATTCGGATCCAACTGTATGGCTTTTCTAGCCGACAACACTCCGGCTCTATACCAGCGAGGATTTCGGGTGCATATTTCCGCCATCTTGATGTAATACATCGGTTCATATGGATCCAAATCAATAGCCGAACGCATATATTCCATCGCGACACGATAATTTCGCGATTGAAAAGCTTTCAATCCGACTCGAAACTGCAAAAGGGCTTTAGAGCGGCTTTTCTGCAGGTTGATGGCCTGTTCACCTTCATTCAGACTCGTATCGTATGCTTCACGTCGTTCCGGATCAGAAATTGTGTGATAAGCATCCCTGATTTTTACAAAAATTTCATCCAACCGTTTTGTAACATCCTCCGGATCGTCCTCCGGCCTGCGATCTGGGTGAAACTGCTTGGCCATATCGAAATAGACCGTCTTTATGTCCGCAAATGACGCGTCACGTTTTACCCCTAAAATTTCATAATAGTTCTGATTTTGCATCCGCTCCCAAATTTTTCTG
The DNA here is from genome assembly GCA_049652745.1 of bacterium. Classification (GTDB taxonomy): domain Bacteria; phylum CSSED10-310; class CSSED10-310; order CSSED10-310; family CSSED10-310; genus JBASEY01. The sequence goes on from JBASEY010000017.1 coordinate 189,107, forward strand.
ACAAATTGACGACGGTTGGCAATCTCTTCCGGAAGACGGCTTTTAGGCTCCTCCAGCGCAACAATTCCGGATTTTACCAGCAAGTACAACGTCAGCATAAGTTTGTCTACGTTTATATTGAGCAATTGGCTCAGGGTTTTAATGGTTGATTTGCCATCGATACGGGAGATGACAAATCCCAAGGCAGTTTCTTTTGGAAACCTGGCAAAAAGAGCTTCGTCGACTTTTTTCTTCATAACGGGAACTCGGTCAACCGAAACAATCACCTGCTGCAAATCCTGCTTGAAAACCTTTGCATAGTCTCTTGAGAGCATCTGAATTTCAGTGTTGCCCGGCAAGTCGCCCAACACTTTTCTGACCCTGGTCCAGGCTTCCCAATATCTTCCCTTTTCGTGGAGAATTTCGGCTTCCGCCAAAATTTTTCTAGTGTGTTCCGGTATTTTTTCCGTTTCCGGGATGATGACGTCAATCTTCTCCTCTTCAAGATACCTGGCAAGGATCACGACCACTTCGAATTCCGTCAACCCGGTTTCATCGACAATATTGCGTATCGAAAGCGGTTCGGACAATACTTCAAACAAATCACGTATATTTTCCGGAGTCCGCTTATTATCGCTTATCTCACGTCTGAAATCATTATCGATAACTTTATAAAATCCATCATCCGGGATTTTTGTACGGAGCAGCCTTCGTTTTTTTGCTCGGTCGATTCCCCTTTCAATAATCCCTTGTATCGGGATTTTCAGAGCAATCGGTCTTTTTTCGGGCAACTGGTTTTCAAAAAATACAAAATCTCCAGAGTTCCATTCGAATAAATTCAGGATAATGTCCTGGTTCTGCCGCTTTAATACTTCTAAAAATTCTCTCTCGGTAACATAGCCTTTTTCAATGACTTTCCGTGCAAAATCCACATCGTTTTCGCCCGGTTCCAATTCAAGCTCCGCCTGTTGATTTGGCGGCAACAAAACCATTCTTTTAATGACCGAACGATAACTGTCTTCAGAAAATTCCGAATGCGCCGAGATAATATTTCCGTTTTCAAAAAGGATATATTTTGATTTTCCGTGACTGGTAACACGTAGTGTCCCTGTTTTTTTCTGTCCGGCCAACCATTGCAGCAGGGCGTCAAAGTGTATTTTGGTCAAATTACCTTTTTGACTCATATTATCCTCGGTTTCGTTAAGCGCCGCGATTTGGAACCGACAGCCGGCATCACTTCGCTTATAACAATATGATCAAATCACCAAGATAATCAAGCAAGCGAGTTGATCTTTTCAATGATCTTGTCCTTGCCCACCAATCCGATGATTCGATCCAAAATTTCACCGTTCTTGAAAAACAACACGGTCGGCAATGACATAACGCCGTGCTCCCGCGCTAAAGCCGGTTGCTCACCGACATCCACATAAACGACATCTATTTTTTCGCCCATGCTCACACCCAATTCTTCCAGAATCGGTGTCAGTTTTTTACATGGGCCGCACCAAGCGGCGCCACAATCTACGACAACCAGTTTTTGTGACTGACCAATAATTTCAGAGAATTGTTCTTTGCTTACGGATTGCATCCACGGCTCCTTTCGAATCATTCCACCTCTATCGTATCAGATGAGAGAGTTTGATCAAGAAATTTAATAAATTGCTTTGGGGGCAGAAAACTGGTGAATCTGCCTAATTCTTCCCCCTGGGAATCGAGTATGATGATTGTAGGAAGCCCTTTGACCGAAAACCGTGACCAAAGATTCTTGACGTCGTTATCTTTGACATTCGTTCCATCTATCTTCACCGCCACCAGTGATTGCAACCGCTTGACAACTTCCGGATCGGTAAATGTCAAGTGTTCTAAATCCTTACAGGCTTTACACCATTCAGCTCCAAAATCCAGTATACTGTTTTTTTTCTGATTTTCAGCGTCCTTCAACGCCTGTTCGAAATCTGTTCGCCAAAGTGAGTCTTCAGCGCTTTTCGGTGTCTCGGAAGAAGTGAAAATCTGTTCCGGAACAATTTTGCCTGGAATCGGTATTAAACTGAGCACGTAATAAATTCCAATTACGGCAATCAGGATTGCAAACGCCTTGAGCAGAATCTTATGGATTGGATCCTCGCTTTTAACCGGTGTCAATGCACCAAGGGCCGCACCTAAAAAGACAAGGCCGACACCAATCAAAAAACCAAAAACGGGTGGAGGCATCAACGGTTTGGCGACATATAAGGCCGCAGCGATCATGACTACTCCAAAAACCTTTTTGATTTTGTCCATCCACGAACCGGCTGCCGGCAACGATGCCAGCAAACCTGAGAAGGTTCCGAGGGCGATAAACAATAGTCCCATTCCAAATGCAAAGCCGACCATCAACAAAAAGCCCAGCAGGATGTTTCCTGTTGAAGCGATATAGGTCATTAAAGCGACGATAATGGGCCCGGCACATGGCGCTGCGATCAAGCCGGCAACCATACCCATGCCTACCGCACCCCAAAGACCACTCTTCGGCCCTCCCGCCTGTAATTTACCTTGAATGGAAGACGGCAATTGAATATCAAAGGCCCCCAGCATCGACAGACCCATAACGAAAAATATCAGTGAAACGAATCCGATCACCCATGCTGATTGAGTCATTGCTCCAAACAGGCCTCCTGTTACGGCGGCAGAAACACCTAAAAGCGCATAAACTATCGCAAGGCCTAAAACATAGAACAGCGACAGGATGAATCCTTTGAATTTCGTCTGCCCGGCGCTGCGACCTCCAATATAACTAATCGTGATCGGAATCATAGGGTAAACACAAGGCGTCAAACTCGTTAAAAAACCGGCGGCAAACACCAATAAAAAAGCCAAAAACATATTATCGACCAGCGCCCTTTTAAACCGATCCTCCAGCGTCGCTTCATAGGAATCCTGTCCCAAAGCCGACCCACCAATTTCCTGTACAGCATCTGGATTTCGAACGGACGCCTTATCACTTCCGACAATGGTCACACCAGTTGAAAATGGAAGTTCAACGGGCGGAAAACACATGAAATTCGGTGATTCCTGACAAATTTGGTAGGAGGCTTTTCCTGTTATTGTATAATCACCCGGGACAACCTCGGAGCCGACCTGGACTTTAACACTGATACCGGCTTGGCCGCGCCGAATCAGTTCACCATCTTCAAATTGACCGGCGGAAGGCTGTTGGAGACCGAACTCAAAACCCTCCTGCGCATCAAATTCCAATCCAAAAAAGTTGTCGGTCAAATGGTGCCCGCTTGGGACTGCGTAATTGACCGTCAATAAAAAGTCTCCACCAGCAGAAACCGACGTATGAGAGACCAAAGTCGATAACTTAACCTCTGAAGCTGCACAAATAACGGATAGTCCCACTAAATAAGCAAGTAAAATTATTAGTAATCTTCTTCTCACTGCCCTACCTCCGGAATTCCTTCCAATAAAGATAAAAATTATAGAGCAGAACGATCAAAAAGTATAGTCGTTATCACCTTGTTTAAGCTGTAGATTTTATTTCCCCTCACCTCATGATGGGAGTCCTTGGCTTCCGGAAGATGTTCGGTATTATAAAGTTGACGTTCCTCCCGGGACAACCGAGATAGAACTTTTAGCGTCTGGCCGGATTCACCCCCTGGTTACAGCGCTGCGCCCCTCGTTTTCTTTACCGGCATGTCCGATCCTCACTTTGAGAAAGTATTCGGCACTACGGATTGGCTCACCCTTTATCTCTATTGATCGGCACGTGCGAGAGCCTTTGGACCAAAGGCGACGAACGCGTTCAGGCATAGCGGGGAGTGTCTTTTTTGTCGTGGCGCATTGAGACGGCAGCCCATAGTCCTTAGAAAAAAAGTTTTTCTTGACAAATTTGACAAAAACAGAAAGGTTTTTCATACCTGCAACGCAGCCTAACTGGCATCACCCAGCTTGTGATCGGTGAACTAATTTGATAAATTCAACTGTCGATGATGAGTTTACTGGTAAAAACACGCGGTTTTGTTTTTGTTTGCTTGGGTATCTTCATCGCTGTATCGACGGCGGGAATATCCGATGATGACATCGGTTTTTTGAATGAGGAAGCTACGGAATCATCGTTAACGTCTCAATTTGAAACGCTGGCTGAAACAACCTCATTATTCAGGCTCTCACCAACGCTGGAAACCTTGACCTTGAACCAATGGATTTCTGAGCATCGCAAAAAATCTGTCATCCTTATCGTGGATCCACTTCAGCCGGCATCGTTCGCCCAGATACCTCCGTTTGAAAAACTTGCCAATAATGCCGCCACCAATGATATTCGCTTTTGCATTATTTTCGTTCACCGCCGTCCCGAAGCTTACCTGGAATACATTACCAATCTACACCCTGTCGATTACGATCGATTTACAGCATCGATGACACTGTTTGACCGTATGAGAGATAAACAACGAAATCCAATCATTGTTTATATGGATTCAAACAGGAATGTTCTCGACTATAAACTACATTATTGCGACTATGACTGTTTGAAAAATTTTATTGTTTTACATTCCGCAGAATCGCCGCTGACAAAAGGAGATGACGAATGAAACGGCAGTTGACTTTTCAATTGATTGCCCTGTTTATCCTGCCTGCATTGCTTTCGGCGTCCGTATCGGAAGCCGACTTGCCCAAAGTGGAAACCTCGATACCCGGCCTTGTCGTGAACACGCTGGCTCACGATATGGGTGATATATTCTGGGGTGAGACGGCATCGTTCACATTTTTGATACACAATTCTTCCGACACGCCGATCGAACTTCTGCCTATCCGTTCCGATTGTGGTTGTACGGCTGAATTCGATGATGAAGCAGTGTTGAACCCTGGAGATGTCCGGCGCCTGACGGTTACGTACGAACCCGAGTACACAGAGGGCGCTTTTTCTAAAAAAGTCACTCTGTACACGAATTCATCTACCGAGTCTGATCCGCCGAACTGGCTCGAATTTACCCTTTCCGGCAGGATTGTCAGTATTTTGTCTCTCGATCCTTGGTACGTTTTCTTTAAAAAAGTCACGGAAGGTCAGGAATCCGTCGAAACTATCCAAGTAAGAGCGGACAAGGGCATCACGGTTTCTATTCAAAATGTCACAACGGATTCCGAGCATCTTCGAGCAGCGCTTGAAACGGTATCGCCACCAGAAAGTTCTGCGGAATCGGAGTGGAAGATTACGGTTACGCTTCTGGCCTCCGCGCCGGTGGGCGCATTTTCCGGCCATGTTGAGATCGAGACGGACCATAGTGTTCAGAAAACTATCCGCCTAAGAGTTTTAGCTTATGTTCGAAGCGCCGTATCCATTTATCCGACTCAAGGTTATCTGGGTACTGTGGACCCCGGGCAGGTTATCACCAAAACCTTTACAGTGGAGAAAGCAGGCGACGACCCGAATTTAAAACCGCCGCTTGTCAAATCATCATATGATTGGATGCAGCATTCGGTTGAGACGGTTACTGAAAACCGTAAATACAATGTCGTAGTCACGATCACGATTCCCAAGGATAAAACCGGACGTTTTTCAGGCCTGTTAAAGATTGAAACTCAGGATGCTTCCACACCGAAGTTTGATGTGCCGATTTTTGGTTTTATTTTCTCCCCGCCAACCGATCAAGTTACTCAGGAAACAGTGACGGATATTGAATCTCAATCCCAAGATGACGATGCATCTGTTAAAGACCAGACTGAGTAGCGTGCGCGTTTCAGAGCAATATTTCTATTTTGGCCTGGCTTTTCAAATCCTGATAGATTTTTTCTCGTGATTGCCCCTGTTTTGTGCGGATCAAGCCGTCTTTGATGGTTTCACGCATTTCATCCAGAGTGGGCGTCCTAGCTTCTTTTTTGTTCAAAGCTTTTACAACAAAAATACCCAGGTCTGTTTGCACGGGTTGTGACACTTCACCTACCGTCAGATTGAACACCACTTTTTCCAAAGGTTCTATCAACTGTTTTTTCTTGACCCATCCAACAATTCCGTCATTTTCTGATACTTTGGGGTCAGTGGAATATATTTTGACCAGCTCGGTAAAATCCCTGCCGGACTGGGCTTCACGAGTGACTTCTTCCGCTTGTGCAGTCGCTTCGGCAAGTTTTTCAACAAAACTGCCGTCTTCGCGTGGCGGCAACCGCCAGGTCACCTGCTGAATTTCAACCATCTCTTCTTCTTTCAGGCGGTCGAGGTTATCATTATAGTATGCCGAGATTTCCTCATCAGAGATAACAGGCTCTTTTAAAAGGCTGTCCATGTATTTATCGATACGAATTTGTTTCGCGATATTTTTTCTGAATTCCTTCATATCCGTAATACCGCTCAGGAAACGCTCCTCCGCCTTTTCGCCTTCGCCAAACAATTTTTGTAATTGACGTATACGTTCATCGATCTCTGCCTCTTCCACAGTAAACTTTTTGGCTTCAGCCGCCAGTTCCTGAATCTTTTCCCGTATCATTCTATCCAAAAACTCCTGCCTCATCTTTTGCCGTTTGTCTTCAGGGAGTTTCATTTCAGGATTGATTTCCTGAAACTTCTTTTCAAAATTGTCGATACGGCTTTCAACTTCATGAAAATAAATCGGGTGATCGTTGACTTTTGCAATGATGCGATTCGGGTCGGATAAAGGTTTTTCCGGCTGATTGGTTTCCGTTTCAGCAGCATATAACAGGCCGCTGACTAAACACATCATCATGACCACAGTGAGAATTTTGTTCATCGAGTATCTCCTTTCAAAACACCGTTCATAACCGGAATATTCCCAACAACGGATACGATCCTGTTGAGTTCCTGAGTTTAGGTATAACGTTTAAAGTTATTTGAACGTTCCAAAAGTTTGGTTATTTCCCCCACTTTTTGCGCCATATCTTTTCGACAGATTAAAACAGCGTCGTGAGTATCGACAATGATAACATCTTCCAAGCCTATACCGACAATCAAGCGGTCTTTACCCCATGCCAATACACGTTTACAAGATTCAAACAGACACTGACCCAAAGGGTAATTACCTTCGTCGTCAGGTGAAATATGCTCGTAAAGTGAATACCAACTCCCAACGTCCGACCAGTCAAAATTGACCGGCATTCCAAGAATTCCACGTATTCTCTCCATCACTCCCGTATCTACGGAAATGGAGGGTAATTCCGAAAAGACCTTTTCCAAAATCTGCCGATCATTGCCGCTTTCAACAATTTCCGTTATGCCGTCCATTATCTCCGATTGGTGGATGCCCATTTCCGTCAAAATTCGTTCAGCAGTAAAAATAAACATGCCGCTGTTCCACAGGTAGCCGCCTTCCCGTAAATACCTTTCTGCAGACAAGTGGTCCGGTTTTTCTATAAACCGAAGAACCTCTGAATAGGTCAGATCATGAATATCTCCCAGCATTTGCCCCATCTGCAGATACCCATATCCGGTTTCCGGACGATCCGGCGGAATACCCAGGGTGACGATTTTTCCGGTTTCGACAGCCAAAGAAGCCGCAGCTTTCAATTGTTCTTGGAATGCTTCCATTGGATTGATGATGTGATCCGAAGCAAGGGTCGCTATGACCGCATCCGGATCCCGACGTATGATCAATGAGCTTGCCCACGCAATACATGGAGCGGTATTTCGCCCAACAGGCTCAAGCAAAATATTTTGCAGCGGCAGCTCCGGCAAATGTTCTTTAAGGAGATTCAAATGGTTTTCAGCAATGACGACATAGACACGTTCCGGCGGCGCCAAAGCCTCGATACGTTTGAAAGTCTGTCGAATCATCGATTCTTCGCCGAGTATTCGCAAAAACTGTTTAGGCTGGTGTGACCGACTTTCCGGCCAAAAACGCGTCCCGCGGCCACCAGCCATGATAACAACATAAAGCTTCTCATTTATATCATTGTTAACCGTTTTCATGATCACTGATTTTCCTAAAGCACTTTCTTATTTTGAACAGCGGGAATAATCGTCATCCAGACGGACGACATCTGTCAATTCCGGAGATGAAAATTCGACTAATATGGAATCCCGTATCGCCTCCATACGATGCTTGCGGCCAGGCGGCACGACCTTCACTCCTCCATGCTGAATCACTTCCGTTTGGAGGTTGCCGGACTCATCCTCCAGGGTAAAACGAACCTTGCCTTCCAACAGATAAAGAGTTTCATGTTTCTGCTGATGATACTGCAGGCTGAGCCTGTGCCCTTGTTTTATCTCCAATATCTTTCCAGCATATCGATCGTTGTCGTATGCGATCCATATTTCTCGTCCCCATGGTTTTCCCACTATTTTCATAGGATTTTCCCTTTCTTGACTACAAACCCATGTCGATTTTACTTGCCAAAGGCAAAGACTGCAAGACCTCAGGAACCCCTGAGTTATTTCAGCAGTAGCTTTTTTTGGGCGCGGGTTCTTCGGCGGTCATTTTTATGATGCCATGATTACCCATTCAATTATCGTTTTACTTCGGTATTGTTTTCTTACCCTTATCGACAGCTTCTTCAAACCCATTAGATCCCTTTTTCCTCAACTAGTTGAGCAGGGATGCGGAAGTTGAGCAATGATCCATTTACCAATAGATAGCCCATTTATTATTTTCTTTGGTAATTTTATATCCGGCGATCAAAGCAAGATCTTGCCATTATTTTTGCAGTTCAGAAAGAATTCTGCTAATATGCTCAATTTTTTAATTAATCGACAAAGCTACCAATAGCTTTTTTCATGGCTTGAATACGGACTTTTCGATACTCCTCAAATTTAGCCTCGGTCTCTTTTGTTATTTTAGTTTGAGCGATACTTAGCTTTTCCTGATCGTTCATGATTCCGTCAACTTTTTTACATTTGACTCCGGCTAGTATCAATTTTTTAGTTTTCATTTGCACTCCTTGAGGTTGTTCTCATACATGATGCAAGCGTAAAAACTCGTTTTTTTCATAACATGATTTCTGAGACAATTTTCAGAATTAGGTGATCATAGAATGGATTTTTGAAAAAAATGGTCTCAGAAAGATGACGAATCAAAAAATGGTC
>JBASEY010000018.1:0-9514 GCA_049652745.1 bacterium
AATCGGAAATAACCTTAAATCAAATTGTCGTGGCTGACCCTTCAACACAAAAAATCCCCGAAATATACCCCCAAAACTGGGGAAAGTTATTGGCCAAATTCTGGGGATTTTTATTGGCCGGTAACAACTTGCGGTTCATGTACGCCTGGAGATCTTCCAACTCTCGAGCAGTACGCTTGGTTTTGCGCAAATATACCAGCTTCACATCCGGTCGTTCGGTCTAAAAATCCAAATCCTTTTGGTTTGTACGATATGCATGGCAATATGTGGGAATGGTGCTGGGATTGGTATGGCTCCTACCCGACCCAACCAACGACAGATCCCAAGGGTCCTGATTCCGGCACAGATAAAGTGACTCGCGGCGGCGCATCGCAGCATGCCGCAAGATACTGCCGATCAGCCATGCGAGGTCACAGCGCTCCCAGCTATAAAAACAATAATTTGGGCTTCCGTATGGTAAGATATAATTGCCCGCCTTAGGAAACAAACCTACTCAAAGTGGGCAGCCGCGTGCCGCTCACTATCTACACTCACCGTGGATTTGACCGTAAACAATTCGATTTTTTTTTCGGCGCTTTAAACCAGAATACAGAAGTGTATTCAATATTAGTTTCAGGGAGCCGGGATATTAAAAATCACCACTCTTAAAGCAAAGTTTCAAGCATATTTTCTTTGCAAATTCTGAAAAACCATCTAAGATGTTGTTTAATGTATGTCGAACTATCACCTTTATTTGGAGGACTCGAATATGTACCGTTTTAGTGTTTTTAAAACTTGGGTTATTTTTTTGGTATTGAGCTTGAGTTTTCTTCCGCAGACCCAGGCACGATACAAAGCACGTGTTCCACACACAATTCAGTTCATCTGTGAAGAGGGCGAAGACAATTTTAGCGGTGTTTGGGGCATGAGAGTTATCTGGAACAAATATCCGGACGCCTTAGGTTACGATATTATTTCACACCACGGCGCTCATGGAGGCGGTAGTGTTGGGCCGGATGTTCAATCCTGGGGTATCGGCGGCGGAAGTCCGGCACCGCCCGGCAGTTGCCCGGCAATCGAAGCCATGGCGAAACCCGGTCAGTTTCAGACTATCTATGAAGTCTGGGGGAATTTTCCGGATGGTGGCAATCTGCAATTGCATAAAACGAGCAACATATACGGCGCAGCGCGTCCGGGTGATGAAGTCCGCTATTTTCTGCTCTACAAAAACACCGGTCGATACCCTCTTGAGGATTGTATCGTGACTGAAAGCTGGCCGCCCTATATGGAATTCGTTGCAGGCGGCGACACTAGCGATTTCAGTTCGGCAACATGGAATTTCGGGACTTTGAATCCGGGACACTGGAAACTGGTCGAACTCGTACTGAGAATAAGCGAAGACCTGCCGCGGGAAATCACTGAAATTTACAATGTCGCCGTGGTTCACCCTGCAAATCCACCCTCTCCGGATCCTGAAACGGAAACTCCCTATACGACATCTCCAACGCACGGGATCGCCATGTCCCAATGTGATTCCCTGCGCTGCAATACCGTTTACGGGGAAGCCGAATGGATCGATCGCCCGGGCGGCAGTACGTTCAAAGAATTGAAACCGTACGACGTCGTTCGCGGAAACGACAAGGTTCGACTGCTGAGCGGTTATGCATCGTTTAACCACACCGTCGCAACAGGTGTTCTGCTTCTCCACGAAGGGGGTTTCCGCCTGACAAACTGCCCCGATCTGCCGGATAATGTTTACTCGGAAATTATTCTTGATACGCCCGCAGCCCTGGAACATACCATCGAAGGGATCATGGAACCCGACGATCATGTCAAAGTCGTCGGCCGGTTTTTAACTCTCGAGATTCATCAAGCGTGTTATAGTCTTGTGGCCGAATCGAACAACGAAACCGTCAACGTGAAAAGCGGTAAAATAACCGTTATCGATCCGACCGGAAAACGTCATAAAATCGGAGCGGGCAACTCATTTTCCTGGCCGACTGAAGGCGGCTCTTCCAATCGGTCGAACGGCCCGATTATAGTCGGTACGGATCCGCCCAATTTTGCTTCAGTCTTTTATGTCGATATCGTGCTCAACTATGAATTCGATCAGCCTGTCACAAGCATCGGTGATGACAGCGGATTTTTTTTAGGGGAAACCGCCGGCGCCTGGCAGGGCTACGGTACATTCGATGAACTGGCCGGCAACGTCAACGTAACGTGGAATACCGAGCAGACGATCATGACCATCACGATCCCCTCACTTTATTACTGGCTTGGCCGGGACGGAGGGGGGATGACGTTGATCGCGACTGTTCACTTGACCGATGTGGAAGGGGCCTCCGGAACAACAGAGGATATCTATCATGCTATGACCTTGTTCTGTACCCAGGAGACCTCCTCACTCGGATGGGCCAATTACAAATTCGACTATTTCAGTTTCGTGACCCAGGGTGACGGCTATCTGGCCCCGCGTGGCATGTGGAACTTGCAACAACTTTCAGATTTACCGGGACCTCTTCCTGATGGCGTATACCAGGCGAGTCCGGCGTATGAATTCGAATTCCTGGGCACTATTCTCTCTTGTTACTGGCTGCAACTTAAATCCAACCTGCCTGTCAGACCGCCGACCGGACCCGGCGGAGGCGGTGTCTATTCCTGGAATGGAACCGGATGGAATTTGATTCGGGAAGGATTCGGCCCGGATTGGACATGGACGACGGAATTGACGGATCCTCATCAGATACTTGTCTTGGGATCGACTCAATTACGCCCTGATATTCCCGAAGTGATATCCATCTCACCTTCCGTGCAGAGCGAACCTGTCACCGGCGCTGTGCCGATCGTCATCCAACTGGCGGCTCGATCGGGTATCCGATATGAATTCGCAGATATCCGAATCAACGGGCAGCGAAGCCTGTTCTACGATCCCATTAGTTCCACCGTCAGCGGCTGGACAGTGGATGAGAACAACGGGATCACGACGCTGACTTCGACGCCAACAGTCTGGAAACCCGGTCAACTGGTATATGGTCAATATTATCTGCCCGCCCGTTTCGGTTTCATACCCGCAGAAGGAACATTCGCTTTCCAGGTGGATTATTCGGACAAGAAGACCGATTCGGACGGCGATGGTATGCCTGATACGTGGGAATACGCCAATGGCTTGGATTCATCGGTTTACGACCGGGACAACGACCCGGACGGCGATGGGTTCGGCAATTACATCGAATATCTCTTTATGAGTAATCCAACCTCTTCCGCATCTTTACCGGCGATACCGACGATCGACCTGTTGAGTAACCAGAAAGCCTATTACAAAGGTGATGACATGGCGATTCGAGCACGAGTCACCAATGGTCCGTACGCTGTGCCGGTGGATCTGTATGTGGTTCTGGAGCTTTTAGGCGGATATTATTTCTGGCCGACGTTTACGACGGATTTTGCGCCGATCAGCTTCACCATGCCGCAAAACATCGACCTGACACTCGACCTGTTCACCTATACATGGGAAGAGATCCCTATGGTTCTCGAACTTAACTGGTATGGCGCGATTTTAGATCCACAAAGCTGGTTTCTGTACAGCATGGATACACTTTCCGTCCTGTTGGATCTCTAATCGATCAGACAGGCTGATAAACAGTGTTAATGGCCAAGGAGTAAATGCCGGTTAAACCGGCTGGATGATTGCCTGCAGTCAGAGGCGATTTCAACGCTGAAACATGACTGATAATGTTGGCTTGTCATCCAGATGAAACCCGCTTAAATGCCGAAACAAATCCGATCGGCAAGAGTTTGATTGCACCTTAACCGTTCTCCCGCTACACTTACACGGTGCCGCAGGATATGACATCGTGGTTTCGATCACGTTTCCAGGCGGATTTCAACGACGAGGAATTCATTATGAATACTGAAAAAAAAGCTAAACCAATCATTTTAACCGGTGATCGCCCAACCGGTCGACTTCATCTTGGCCACTATTTCGGGTCGGTCAAATCACGTGTCGAATTACAGGATAAATATGATACCTATCTTTTGATTGCCGATGTCCAGGCTCTGACGGACAATTTCAAGACCCCGGAAAAAGTTCATGCCAATGTCGAAGAGGTCGCGATCGACAATTTCGCCTCCGGCATCGACCCTGAAACCGTCAAATATGTCGTTCAGTCAACCATTCCGGCAATTGCGGAACTGACTGTTTTTTACGGAAATTTCGTTACGTTGGCCCGTTTGGAGAGAAACCCTACGGTCAAAGCCGAAATCGAAAGCAAACAAGAGCTCTTTTCGAAAGGTGTCACGTATGGCTTTTTCGGTTACCCTGTCAGCCAGGCTGCGGATATCACGGCCTTTGATGCCGACTTGGTCCCAGTCGGAGAAGATCAGCTTCCGATGATCGAATTGACCCGTGAAATCGTTCGGCGTTTCAATCACACGTATCAGGTCGAAGCGCTGGTTGAACCTGAAGCACGAGTGACTGATGTCGCCCGTATCCGAGGTACCGACGGCAACAGCAAAATGAGCAAATCATTGAATAACTGCATTTATCTTCGTGATGACCCTCAAACGATTCGCGAAAAAGTGTTCAGCGCTTATACGGACCCACTAAAAATCAAGAAAACCGATCCCGGCCACCCGGAAGGCTGCGTTGTCTGTGAATATCTGAAACTGGTCGATCCTGACGGTCATGAACAACTGGTGGCGGATTGCAAGGCCGGCAAAATGGGATGTACGGAAGACAAGCGAAAACTGACCGAACTGTTGACTGCATATCTGGCGCCTATTCGGGAACGCGCTAAAAAATTCGAAGAAAACCGAAAGATGGTCAAAGAATTACTGCGTGAAGGCAGCAGAAAAGGTCGGGAAAAATCTGAAGAAGTGTTACGGCGGGTAAAGGACGCCATGAAAATCAACTATTGGTAAACGGGGGAGGTGACACGTGCGGATTGCAACTTTCAATGCAAACAGTATTCGAACACGATTGCCGGTCATTATTCCGTGGCTCGAAGAACATTCCCCGGATATCCTGGCCATTCAAGAAACCAAAGTGCAGGATCATTTGTTTCCCGAAAAAGAACTGATGGAAATGGGATATCACAGTGTTTTCAAAGGGCAAAAAAGCTATAACGGCGTCGCATTGATCAGTCGCCAACCCTTGACGAATGTGCGCATCGGCTTTTTTGACGACGATGAACAGAATGGCCCTCGCTTAATACGTGGACAACTTGGTGATATCCATATCATCAATACCTATGTGCCGCAGGGAAGAGACCGCGAATCGGAACATTATACCGCCAAGCTCGAATGGCTCCGCACCTTCCGCAAATTGCTGGAAACTGATTATTCCAAGGACCAAAAAGTGGTTTGGGTCGGGGACCTGAATGTCGCCCCTGAGGATATCGATGTTCATGACCCTAAAGGCCTTGACGGGCACGTCTGCTTCAATCGTGAATTGACAGAACTCTTTTACTGGGTTTGTTCCTGGGGACTCCATGACGTGTTTCGAAAACACCGACCAGAACCGGGACACTTCAGTTTTTTCGACTATAGAGCCGCAACGGTTTATTCGAACAAAGGTTGGAGAATCGATCATATTCTTGCGACGCCTCCATTGTTCGATCAATCAACGGATGCCTGGATCGATATGACCCCCCGTAAGCGACGAACGCCGAAGCCGTCGGATCACACATTTGTCGTAGCGGATTTTGCTGTTTGACGCAAAATCCACTCCCTAACAAAACGACCCTATTCTTACATAAAAAATTGCTTACTTGATTATTCAATCAAAACAAAAACGATTTATAAATAAACCCAAATATTGTGGATTATATGAAACAGTTTTACCCTGGTAAAATCAGCTAAAAATCGTGTCTGCTCAATCGGCCGCCATTATCCATCCGGTTAAAACCGCAAAAACCATCAGTGCCGAACCCCCTGTGCTGAGACCTGGAAACGGCACGCCGGTCATCGGTATCAACTTGATCACTCCACCGACATGCAAAACGCATTGAATCAGCCACATGGCGCCACATCCGTAGCATACCAGCCGCGTAAAGGCGTCTTTGCAACTTTCGGCCGTCTGTAAACTACGCCGGATAATCAAAAAGACGATCATCAGGATCATCATGCTGCCCAGCCAGCCGAATTCCTCCGCAATAGACGCATACACAAAATCTGTTTCAACCAAAGGGATACTGCGTGGTAAACCGTTACCGACACCTCTACCGAACAGTTCACCGTTAAAGACGGCAAACAGGGAGCGGATGATTTGGAAGCCATATGTATCCGGCGCTTCGAAAGGGTTCATCCAGGCGCTGATACGAAGACCGGCTTTATGAATAGTGTGTTGGGCCAGGTAGCCGATCGCCGTTATACCGGCGATACCGATCAGTGGATAGGCAATACGACGCGTAGCCAACGTCATCAGAATACCCAACAGCAGGGCAGTGGCGGCCAACATGCCCAGATCGCGCAGGCATATCAGTGTAACACCGGGCATCAACCAGGCGCCGATGACGATGATATGTGTGCGCCGGGATTCAGCCGTGAAAAACCGTGAGCCACGCTCGATATGCCGACCGTGATTAACCAATAAACCCGAAAGTCCTATGATCAACAGAGGCTTCAAAAATTCAGTCGGCGTGGTTTTTCCAGGACCGAACACCGATCCCCGAAACGTGACACCGGTCGCCAGAACTGCGATTCCAATACCGAAAGCCGCTAAAATCCATAGGCCGGGACTCTTGGAAAGGTATTTTAGTCGGCCATTACCAAATAAAATCGCTGTTGTAACCAGAATCAAAGGCGCCACACCAAAACTCAGGCAGGATAGGGAATCCCAACTATCGACAGTGAATGAACCCAGTCGATAGTGATAGCTCATACCGATTCCGGTGAGCACGGTCCACAATGGCAGCAGAGTCATATCGGCCTTGGATCCGGAGGCGATCAGCAGACCATGCGCGATAAATGCGACAACGATAAATGTAGCCGGCAGTAAAAGATCTTCACTGCGAAAGGCGTCTTGAACCGATAGTGCAGCGGAGAGAAAAAACGCGCAGACGATACAGATGGCGAATACCAACAATCTGAATTCACGAGGTCGTGCGATAAACCGTCTGCGTTGTTTAGCGGTTCGGGCCACGATAGATTTCCTTGTCTTCCAGCAAGCCGAGAGTATCGGCCCGCTGGATCAACTGTGCTGCAATAGGAGCAGCAACCGTGCCGCCCATACCTGCGTGTTCGATCACAACGGCAACAGCCAGAGCAGGCCGTGGCCAGGGAGCAAAACAGACGAAAAGCGCATGACTTTTACTCCCGGCGCTTTCCGCTGTTCCGGTTTTACCGCCGACAACGATACCCGGCACTTTTGCAGCATGGCCGGTCCCTGTTTCGACCGCTTTGATCATCATACGCGCAACCTGATGAGCCGTGCGTTGTTCAAACACTCTATCCCACAACTCCGGCATTTGGGATTCGACCAATTTCGGGCGAAACAACATGCCGCCGTTGCCGATCGCGCCTGCCATCGACGCCAGATGTAACGGCGTCACCAAGGTATCATCCTGCCCGATACCCAGCCGAGCCGTTCGGGCGATATGCCACTTGGAACGCTCCGGTAACCGTCCTCGGGCGACGCCGGGCGACGGTCCGGCAAACGGAACCTGTGAGTTCAACCCAAGCCGGGACGCCGACTCCAAAAGTACAGGCGCCGACAAATCCACTGCCAAATGAGCAAAATAGACGTTGCAGGATACGGCAAGCGCTTCCGCCAGGTTCAGGTTTCCGTGCCCGGCGAATCCGGGATTGCTGTAATGCGAATGATCTTTCACCCGCCGATCGGCAGGGCCGCAATCAAAGCCGGCAGAGCCGCATTTATAAACCGGATCAAATTGCTTTTCGATCGCTGTAGCCGCCGCCAGTATTTTAAAAGTTGAACCGGGAGGATACAATCCGTGCGTAGCTCGATTCAAAAACGGACTGTCTGAGGATTTCAGTAGATGTGTCCATACAGCTTCATCGATTTTTTCCGGATCGAAACCCGGACGCGATACCATGGCGCGAATACTGCCGTCACGAGGGTCCAACGCTACGATCGATCCAATTTTTCCGCTCAATAATTCCCAGGCCGCCAATTGTAAATCGTAATCCAACGTCAAAACCACGGGATTACCGCGAAGTGTACGATGAAAAAATGCGTTGCCGACAAGCCGGAATACATCCGCCGGAGTCTGCACGGATCGGCCCATTAAAAACGAGTCCAGTGTTTTCTCCATACCCGATGAACCGAACTTGGGATGATTATAACCCAAAACATGAGCACCGGCTTCACCTAAGGGATACAACCGTTTTAACTGCTGATCGGCTTTGGTGTCCATCGCGAGTGGAATATGGTTTCTATCCACCAACGAACCGCGATGGAAGCGTTCGCCTAGAATTTCACCACGTGGATCGAACCCGCGCTGCACGCGAAGGAAATCGGAAGAAAAGAAACCGAACAACTGCCAGCGGGCCTGGTATCCGGCCATCAATGCAAACACACAGCAGACGAAAATCGATGCCGTACGGGAAAGTGGTACCAGAGCTGTATTTTTATCAGAGAATCGAACTCGGTATAGAAAAACGCCCAATGCACTGATAACTATAACCGTCAAAACCAGTCGAATTTCGTAAATATTTGCGATTATTTTATCTATCATACACCATTTCAGTTCTGAATTAATTTCATCGAAGTCACTATAGCATCAGAATTGCTTTCGATACAGCGATCACATGATTTTTCTCCGCTATGGCATCGTTGTAGAAATGAATGAATTCGCTTCTTCGGATGTGATGGTTTCGATGTAAAAATTGACAGGCCACCACTGTTTTTCGCTATGATTATCAAGGGGGAAGTTGCCTGGTTCATACGAACAACTTTTCGGTGGCTTCCGGGTGATTCTGAACTACGGATTTATTTAGTTCGGTGGTCTTTTTAAAAAACAAATGAGGGTAAAAATATGAATAAACGTTTTATTCTTAGTGTGTTGCTAAGTTTAACAATCAGTGTCGTAGTGAGCGCTGCAGAAATGGTTGACCGCAATGTTTCCATCTGGCCTATCGACGGTGCGCCCCCTTTCTCAGTTGTAGCCGACACGGAAGATTTTGGGGTTATAAGAGTATTGAACGCCGATTTCGACCCGCTGAAAAAACTTCCGGATATTCCGAATACGTTACGTATCAAGGCCGACGATTCGCCTCGTTATCACCTGGTGCAGCTCAACGGCCCTGTGACGGAATCTCATAAGACGAAGCTTCGTCGAGCCGGTTTTGAACCGCGCATATATTTACCCCATTTCACGTTCATTTGCCGAATGGAATCGAAAAACGCCGCTGTAGATGCATTGAAACTGCCTGGTGTTCGCTGGGTCGGGCCTTTTGAGCCGGCTTATCGAATCAGCCCCTCGATCGGAAATACACCTCTGACAAATCCGGATCGGCTTGTCGATGATCATCTGACTCTTATTGTGACGCTTTTTGAGGGTGAAACGCTGGAGTC
>JBASEY010000019.1:0-19722 GCA_049652745.1 bacterium
TGTCAACAAATTTTTAACTTATTCGTGGCACTACATTTTAACTTTTTTCAACACCGCTTCAGCGCAAAGCCTTGATTTTACTCGATTCAGTTTTCAAACGTTGGGTACAACTGTTAAAGATGAGTTAAACGCGATTTGATTTATCAGAAGGAAGAGGAAGCATATAGGGCCGAGCTGGAAAAGCAGGTTTACCAAATACAGAGAGCGGAGAGTTTAAGTCGGATGGCGAGCGCGATAACCCATCGATTTAATAATTTGGTGATGGGGGTTATCGGCAATCTGGAATTGGCAAAAAAATTTGTATCCGATGACAACCGGGTTGTCGAAAAAATCCTAATGGCTGAAAAAGCGGCTCAGCAAGCGTCTGATTTGGGCAAGTTGATTTTAACGCACGCCGGGCAGATTGAAACGAAACGAGTGCCATGTGACATATCTGAAGTCATAGAGGATTTATTGCCTTTAATGCGGGCCAGTGTGCCTGTCGGGGTATTGATCGAAACCGATTTAGCTGTGGATTTGCCGAAGGTTTCAGCAGATTTGGATAGTTTGAATATGGTTATACTGAACCTTGTCAACAATGCCAGGGAAAGTTTCACTGACGGCGGAGGGATCATTCTTTTGGAAACCCGGAATGTTCTTTTTTCCGACACATATAGTGAAAAATTGGTGGAAAACAGGAAGTTTCCCAAGGGTGAATATGTTGTTATGAGTATAACCGATAATGGCATGGGCATGGACAAGGCGACCGTTGATCGGATGTTCGATCCGTTTTTCACGACAAAAGGGTCTAGAAGAGGATTGGGTTTGTCATCGGTTATGGGTATTGTGCAAGCCCATGGCGGTGATATCTCGGTTTTGTCTGAAAAGGGAGTGTCAACTCGCATCTCGGTGTTGTTGCCTGTGATAAAAGAAGAAGAAACCGAGAGCCATAAGAATGGCTGTGAGGTTTTTGAGCAAGAGAAAAAGCTCATTTTATTGGCTGATGACGATGAAGACGTTAGGGAAGTAACGCGACAAATGTTGGAGAACCTGGGATGCCAGGTTATCGAAGCGGAAAACGGATCTCAGGCAATAGCACTGTTTAAAGAGCATCATTCTCAGGTTGCTTGTGTATTGTGTGATGTTAAAATGCCCGATTTAGACGGGTGGCAGACAATGGAAGCCATCCAGAGCATCCGACTCAATACGCCGATCGTGCTTGTCTCCGGGCACAGTCTTTCAGCAAAACAAATGAAAGATCGGCCCAAACCGCATGCTTGGATTCAAAAGCCGTTTCGGATGCATGTTCTCATAAATATACTGAAACAAATCTGAACTGTGGAATAAATGAGCTTATCGAGTTTAAAAATTCCTTTTGCGCTATTTTTTCAACAAAGGGGAACGATAGTCGGAAGCTGTAATTTTTCTATGGAGCGTTTTAAAATAAGTTTTCCACAACAGTTCAATAGGAGAACATAATATGTCTCCTGATGTTATCGGTAAAAGCTTGGCATTGATTTGTGCGGTTGCATGGGCGGGCGCCGTTGTTTTTTTCAAGCGAAGCGGTGAAACCATGCGGCCGTTGGCGTTGAATCTATTCAAATCAACGGTGGCGTGTTTGGCCATTATGCCGTTATGGGTTTTAATCGATAGGCCGATGATTCCGGATACTCTTTCGATGAAGGAGCTGGGATATCTGGCGTTAAGCGGCGTCGTGGGAATAACTCTTGCGGACACGTTGTTTTTGACCTGTCTGAACACTTTGGGAGCAGGTTATTATGCAATCATCGACTGTGTTTACTCCCCAATGATGATTTTCTTTTCATGGCTGTTGTTGGGTGAACCATTGACTCTGGTTCATGTATGGGGATCACTGTTTGTCATCACCGGTGTCATGGTTGTAACGACTGAAAATACATTTAAAACCCATCTGGGCTGGAAAAAAATAGTGAAAGGATCTGCTTCCGGTATCGTCGCCGTCGGTTTAATGGTTATCAGTATTATCGGCGTAAAACCCATTTTAGATAATCACTCGCCTTTATTGGTTGCACAATGCAGGATGATACCGGCTGCCGTCGTGCTTCATCTGATAGCGCTTTTTCAAAAAAATCGCGTTTATATTTACAAAACGATCACGGGAGCCCGTGCATTCAGACTGGCTTTACCCGGCGCCGTCTTAGGGAATGTCATTTCGATCTTAGCCTGGATTTCCGCATTCAAATATACAGATATGGGTTCGGCGTCTATCCTGAACCAAACCAATGTTATCCTGGTGGTCGTTCTGGCTTGGATATTTCTAGGGGAGCCGTTGAGTTATCGGAAGCTGGCAGCGACGCTTTTGGGGTTTATAGGCGCAGCCATCATATTGAACGGATGTCACCTAAGGTAATCTCTGTTTTTTATAAATTTTGACGAATATTGAAAATGTGATTTACCCTTTTTTGAGGGAGAGAGTAAAAAGAAAGCTGAGCATAGATTGTTTCCATGAACATGGATTTGCGGAAAAGACAATTTTTCGTGTAGACTTTATATTGGTTGTGAGGGCGAGTTTTGGACAGCTTGTTGAACTTGATGAAGAAAAACAGAGGGAATCGACGTTTCTCCGACAAGCCGATACCCGAAGAACTGATCGTTAAAATTCTCGAAGCCGGTAGTGTAGCGCCCTCCGGTCCGATCGATGGGATTCATATTTTTATTATCGATCGAAAAGAAATAAGGCAGGATATTCACCGCATATGTGTTGAAAGTGAGCGGAAATGGATGGCGATGCAACCGGCCTGTGTTCAGGAACGCATTGTTCAGGGGCCGGATTATGATCCGAACTTGTCTTTTTTGATTGAAGCGCCGCTATTGTTGGCGGTCAGTACGCGTCCACGTGATCCGGAGCTACCCTATGCGGTTGAATCAGCTTTTATGACAATAGGATACATGCTGGTCATGACCAAAGGCGTCGGACTGATTGCCGCCCCATATGCACCCAGTGTTTTCCACCATACCGAAGTCAATCGATTGGACGAAATTCTAAAATTGCCTCTCGGTGAAACCGTTCAGGCATTGTTGCCTATCGGATATCCGGAGAAACCCTTGGATACGGTGCATAATTGGTCTGGACGTAATATCTTTCTCAATGAATACGGTACACGTTTTTTTCAAAAACCACATTCAAATCAGCGGGAAAACGTGGGATGATATAGATGGTACCGTCTTTTCCGGCTATAATTTCTCAGGTGTTTTGAATGAAAAGAAAATATGTTGTTGCAGTTGCTGTTATTATCGTTACCGTCACAGCGATATGGGCGTTTAGTTTTCATCGAAAACGTCTGCCGACCATTCCTTTTCCAAATGATCCCAGGGCTCAGACAGGTTTAAGCATCGTTCCAGTCGCTCTGCCCGATGGAACCCGAATCGCCGCCGAGGTTGCCGGGACGTTCAGCCAGGTCAGTAGAGGCCTTATGTACAGAGATGTCGTGCCTCCTTTGACCGGAATGTTGATGGTCTACAGCGATGAGCAATATCGGCAAATTTGGATGAAAAATGTGAAAGTTGATTTGGATGTCGTCTTTATAGGCGAAAACAAACAGATTACGCATATAGCAAAGAATTTGAAAAAGTCACCCGAACATATCAGTGATGAAGATGTGTCACGTGTTACCGGGTACGGCAAATATGTGCTGGAACTCGCCGCCGGTGAGGCGGACAGACTTAAATTGAAAAAAGGAATGCAGCTTGTTTTCCTGTGAGCCGTTTTGTGAAACGCAGGCATTCAAAAAATAGGAAAGGAGAAAAACATGGATTCGACTATCACCTATCGCGACCGCAAAATTGATCTGAAACCCTATTTTGAGGGATTTCCTTATATGGGCTTCATGTTTGCCGACATCATGAACCAGCTTTACTATTTCCATCGCAGCGAAAAAGTCACCCTTTACAGGACAGCGCTCATCCCGCTGCCGAACCTGGAAAGAGGTGAAAAAGTCAGCGATCTCGACTTCAATCTTTTTTCCGCCGGCGGATTCCATTTTGATCCGGATAACGGCTATGCTTATTTTACCGGGGACGAAAAAAATGATGAACAGTTCAATGTTTATCGCCTGGATTTAGCGACCGGAGAGCGCGAAAAAATAACGGATGAAGAGTATATTTACGGGTTCAAATTCTTTCGAGAAGAACAAGAACTCGTTTTCATCGCTCGTCAGAAAACGCCGGCACGGATGGTTTCATATTTGAAGATCATGGATATAGCGACTGGAAAAGTCCAAACTCTTTTAGAAGACGACCCGGACTGGACCTTTACATGGTCGAATTTTCTCAAGCGCGAAGATACCGGTGAGCTTATCTTCAGGGTTACCTTTCGCTATGACAGAAATCAATCCAATTTGATCAGTTATAATCCTCATACAAAAACGACCAAAATTCTTTTACCGGAAGGTGTCAAGCGCACGATGTTCAGTTTCACGGACCGCCAACCCGATCCGGACACCTTGGTTTTTCTGTCTGATGAAAGCGGGTATATCAATGTCTATAAACTATCATTGAAGAGTGGTGATATCACACCCGTGACGCAATGGGATACGGCGCCGGTCAGCTCTTTGGCCCTCTTCCCGGTAGATGGAAAGGATTTATTGTTTGTCACCCGAGGCACTCCTGTCAAAACGGACTTTTTTGTGTTTGATCCAGTGAGTTTAAAAGAAATATATCAAGAAACCATTCAAAGCAATTTCAGCGTCAGCGTAAAAGACTATCACCGACTGTTTGCAGTGGAAACAAGCGTCGATGATCCATTGACAATATGGGAGCTGATACCAGGTTTCGATGATAAACGAAAATTTCAGTTGGAGAAGATACCGTTTTTACGGTATCCGGAGTTGTTGTTGGACAAAATCGTGCATGGAAAAGCGGAAGCGATCACATATCCTACTTTTGATATCGATGAAAATACTGGACAGATACGGAAAATCCATGCATTTGTCTATACTCCGCGCCATCTGCCGGAAAACCCAAAAGACCGAAAAGCCATTATTACAGCGTTTTACGGCGGTGATAATTATTTCAACAAAGAATACCAGATATTGCTCCAGGCAGGTTTTATCGTCATGAGCCCATCCGTGAGAGGGTCTTGGGGATTCGGTGCGGATTTCTACTCCCTGAACGACAGAGATTTGGGGGGAAATGAAATAATCGACTTGATCTATGGCGCTCGTTACTTATGTAAGCGGTTTGGTCTGACCGAACAGCAGGTCGGTCTGACAGGAGGCAGTCATGGAGGTTACTGTGCCATGCGAGGACTGACTTATCCTGACGGTGTGAACGGGCACCATGAACATTTCGATTTTGGTTTTGCGATAGCGTCATTTGGGATAAGCAACATCATCGATTATTATCACACCTGTAATATACCCGACTGGGTTTTACAGAAAGCCGGCGATCCCGAAACAGAAGCGGAAAAACTAAATGACCGATCCCCTGTCAATCATGCTGACAAGGCGACAGGAAAACTTCTGCTGGTTCACGGCGAAAATGACAATCGAGTTCCGGTTGAACAGAGTCGACAGATGGCGCGAGCGATGGAAAAAGCGGGGAAGCCTTATACATACTTGGAAATTCCCGGGCAGGGTCATGGTTGGAAAGGTCTGAACGAAAACCTTGTCTATTTCAAGGCGATCTTTGATTTCTTCAATACGCTGTAACCCATTCAGTTTAAAAGATTGTTTGGTCAATTAAGACCCAGCCAATCCGGCAGCGCATGAGGCTGCACCAAGTACTGCTCCTCCTGAAGCGCAATGACTGTGTCGAGATGTTGAAAGCCGACTTTGCCGGCGTAAAGGCCGTTGATTTGTCGAGGAGTGGCGTTTTTGAAAAACTGTCTGACTTTCAATAAACCCGCCAGATAGGTGTAATCCTTCGTATAAGACCCGGGCTTTGATGTATCGGCTATACCCAGTTTGGCTCGTTGAGCGATATCGAAAACCATATCGATATCGAAATGATCTTTAAGAGCCAGATAGATATCCCAGAATGATCCTTTTAAAGCAATATCAACACCTATAACTCGCCCGGATATCCGGTACACGGTGTCGTCACTCAGCGCCCCTTCCATTTCTTCAGAATATTCCGCCAGCCCCTCTTCGGTATACTGGTATCCCGGCAGCCCCCGGCCGAAAATCTTCAAGGGCTGTGCATACCCGTTTTCGCTTCTTAGAACGTGGCATCCGATTTCATGTACGACCAGCATTTTTACCAAGGATTCATGAAAAAGCACATCGGATCGTATCCAAAATTCTCGAACCAAATTATCGACGGCAGCCTTTGCGCCGAAGTCTTTCTTGACGATCACTTTCCATTCAAATCCGTAATGTCTCATCGCTTCACGGCAGATTTCGGCCAGTTCTTCGGCATTATATGTTTTACCCGGCCGCGTGCCTTTGTAGGAATCCTGGTCAGGTTTGAGGTTTTGAAGGTTTTGTCGGGACAATGCCAGAAGGTCTTTATCCGGCTGGCCGTATATAAAAAGGCTGGCAGGCGTGATGTCGTCCGCATGATGCGTTTTGGCTCCGGCGATTTCATGCAGTCGATAGACGGCGGCATCGTAAAAAATCGCTGCGATGGGGTCTTTTCTGTCCAAAGAGTCTCGAAATGATATCAATTCTTTTTCTTTTACATCAGGCAGAGGGTCATAGGCGAATTGGGGATTGTATGGCACACCGTTTTTTACGGCCTCTTTGAACATTGCCAGTTCGTGTGTTCGGTTGGTGGGTGACAGATAGTTGTCCAAATCTATGGTTCCCTGGATATCGATGAATTTCTTATCCAGGTCGCTTCTATAGGTGTGTATTTTGTTCATGGCTCCTCACATGTCGATTCGGGTTGATGGGTGTTTACAAGGGTTGTCCGCTCGATCGGCGGAAAAAGAAGATTAGTTAAAAATGCTTGCAAGTGCAACTCCTTCGAATATATCAACATATCTCTCACGGCCAAGATCAACAAGAGCTTATATGTTGTGTCGGCAGATACCGAGATGGTAACTTTTGGTAGAGAGTAAAAATGCCCGGCAATAGCGATAAAGCATATTATGAAAGATCCAAGCTCTTAGAATAAGCGGCTTTCTGAATCTACTCTCAATAGTTTTTAATTACATTTCTTTCTGATTATCCATGGTTTTTAAACAAAAGGCGTTGTGAAACCCAGATTCGTTAATAAAATCATCTGTTTTATTTGAACCTGATTGGTTATAATGCTCTTGCGGGATAAAAATTGTCCAGTGAAAGGAGACCTTCATGCCTGAATTGAACATCCAGCAAATACAGGAATTGATTTTTCATCGATTTCCATTTCTTCTGGTTGACAGGATTCTTGATTACAAACCGGGAGTATTCGGCGTCGGTATAAAAAACGTGACGATAAATGAACCGTTTTTCCAAGGTCATTTCCCTGGGCAGCCGATCATGCCCGGTGTCTTGATGATCGAAGCATCCGCTCAGGTTGCCGCCGTTGTGATTGCTGCCAAGGTATCTGAAACCGAAGGCAAACTTGTTCAAACAATGGGATATTTTGCATCCGTCAAGCAGTTCAAATTCAAGCATCCGGTCACACCCGGGGATCAACTGCGGATTGAAATCAGGTTTACGGCACAGCGACGAAACATCTATACAGTCGAAGCGACTGTCACTATCGAAGGTGGTGACCTGGCGGCCAAAGGTGAACTGATGTTTGCACTGATGGATCAAACCCCCGTCAAATTAGATTTTTCCTGATGTCCATCGAATTTATCGATCGATTATATCTTGCAGTTCAACAGCGTGGAACGCCGCTTTGTGTTGGTTTTGATCCACATGTCGCCATGCTTCCCCCGAATCTTGTTGCAAAACACATGGCTCAATCCTCCGATCCATGGTCGGGATTAGCCGCGGCAGTCGAAACGTTTCTACTAAAAATATTGGATTGCATCGCACCTCATGTTCCTGTGATCAAGCCGCAATTGGCGTTTTTCGAACAGTTCGGCCCACCAGGTTTGGCTGTGCTCCAACGTATCGTAGCGGAAGCGCATGCACACGGCCTAATCGTTATAGCCGATGCCAAGCGCGGTGATATCGGATCAACCGCCGAAGCATACGCTAAAGTGTTCTTTGAAAATGCATCTCCCGATACCTCGTCAATACCTCCCCCGATACCTTCCGACGCGGTGACGTTGAATCCTTACCTTGGAGCCGATGCAATCGATCCGTTTTTGCATAAAGCAGCGCATCATGGTGTTTTTATCCTGGTTAAAACCTCCAATCCTTCCGGCGGCGACATTCAAAATCTCCCGGTGGGAAATGGAACGGTTGCCCGTAAAGTGGCTGAATGGGTTCACACTTTAGGGTTATCGCGAGTGGGTGACTGTGGTTGGTCAAGTGTCGGGGCGGTTGTAGGAGCCAACCATCCGGCCGAAGCCTTGGTATTACGGGAAATAATGCCTCGAACACCTTTTCTGATACCGGGATTTGGAGCTCAAGGCGCCGACGCTTCTGATGCTGTTGTGGCGCTTGAAGCCGATGGTTTTGGAGGAGTTATCAATTCATCGCGGGATATCTTGTTTGCCTATCGGAAAGCTCCTTGGCAAAAGACTTATGGAGAAGACAATTATGGCAAGGCGGCTGAAGTGGCATGTCTCGATGCAATTGATAAAATCAGGAAAGCGCTTAAAAAGAAAAACTAGGTAGACGGAGGTTTGTATGGGTTTGATCGTTGTAGAGCATCCATTGGTTCGCCACAAGTTGGGTTTGCTGCGTGAAAATGAGACGGCAACCAGCAAATTTCGTGCGTTGACACGGGAGATCACGAATCTTCTGACATATGAAGCGACCAGGGATATGGTTTTGAATCCGCAAGTCATTGCCGGGTGGGCCGGGGACATCACCGTGGAACGTCTGTCCGGAAAAAAGGTGGCGGTTGTGCCCATATTGAGAGCCGGCCTTGGAATGATGCAGGGCGTATTGGATCTGATACCATCGGCACGCGTCAATGTCATCGGTTTATTCAGGGATGAATCGACATTGAAACCTGTGGAATACTACAAAAAATTCAACCCTGACATCGCCGATCGAATGGCGATAATTGTCGATCCGATGTTGGCGACAGGCGGATCGATGGCAGCGGCGGCGGATATGCTGAAAGCGGAAAACTGTACTAAAATAAAAGCGATCTGCATTGTGGCGGCTCCTGAAGGTGTTGCGGAAATGGAGCGACGCCATCCGGATATCGATATCTACGCAGGAGCGCTCGATGAATGCTTGAATACGGATGCTTATATTCTGCCGGGGCTTGGTGATGCAGGAGATAGATTGTTCGGCACGCGCTGAAGCATAATGGGCCGAAATAGACAGGAAGCGCTATGAGTATTTGGGATATATTTCGAAAAAAGAAGATACCTCCAGGCGACCCCGCAACACAAAAGGCCGGTCTGAGACTGGTCAACAAAAACGCGGAGGCTGCAGCCCGGTTTGCCGCCGCCGATGAGTTGGCTCAAATCGGGACATCGGAAGCAGTCGGCTGTTTGCTGCAGCGCTTCACTGTCGTTATTGGCGGACCCACTCCCGACGAAGACGAAAAAAAATATGTCAGAAATATTGTCGTGAAAGCTGGTTCAACGGCAGTTGAGCCTTTAATGGCCTTTTTAGGCAATAATGAAATTGTCGGGCAAGCTCTTGAGATTCTTCAGGAAATAACATCACCGAAAAATTACCTCGATCGCTTATTACAATTGACGAAATCGTTCGACCCGTTTTACTCGAAATATCCGGATAAAAAAATTCAGGTGTTACAGGAAATAGGCCGGTTCGAAGACACAAGAATCGTTACGGTGATGACACCGTTTCTGGAAGATACCGACGACGATGTTCGGTTGGCGGCTTTGGCGGCGATATCCCGACAGGAAGAAGATTCTGCTCGGGAACAGGTGGTTCGGATGATCGTTGAAAGCTATGAATCTCCACGGTTGCGCATAGCGGCTTGTGAGATTGTATCGGAGAAAAACTGGAGTGTGAAAGGATACCGCAAACAGGTTGAAAGCATTTTACCCGATACTTTTCTTTTGAACAAAAAAGGTCAAATTATCAAGCGCTGAAAGACTCATTTATTCAGCACATTTTATATTCTTTTCGATCGATGCGCCGTTTTGGACGTCACAAACCGTCTTTTACTTGGATTTTTCTGATATCCAAATTCGAGTAAGCACGTTTAGCCAAGCTCATAAGGATGCCGGCAAAAAAAGTCGTTTAGTAAAACTCAGCCGTCAGAAGCCAGTATATCGATCAATGAGTTGGCCTCATCGACCAATTTCCGCCGTATGGCATCGATTTCCCGATCATCGATAGAGGTCGGCAGAGGTTCCCAAAGCTGGGCATAGAACTTGATTTTCGGTTCGGTTCCTGAAGGTCTGGCAGTCAGGCGATTGGTTCGATCGGTATCGAAACAGAATTGTATGACATTTCCGGTATGTTGTTGAATCGTGCCAAGAATGATGCCTCGGTTGTTTTTAATCATGTTGGACGCCCGGTCTATTGTGTGGTGCACCGTTCGGCTTCCAACTTTTTCAGGAGGATTGTTTCTGAGGCGCTCCATGATGTGATTCATTTTTTCCCGACCGGATTTACCTGGATAAAAAACGGATCGAGTGTGTTCGACATACAGGCCATACGTGCGATACAGCTCCATCAGTTTGTCGAAAAGGGTTCGGCTTTCCTCTTTCAACTCCGAGGCGAGCTCGGCCAGATCAAGCGCAGCGGAGGCTGCATCTTTGTCACGAACAAACAGTCCTCGATTAAATCCGTGGCTTTCCTCCATTTGAAAGATCGGTGTTTTATCCGATGGAAGCCGGGCGATGGTTTCCGCAATATATTTAAATCCAACCAGGAGATTATCGATGATCTCGATATTATGTTTTTTACAGATTGCGTTTAAAATTTCGGTCGTGACGACTGTTTTGATGACGACCGGTTTCGCGGGCATACGGTTGTTTTGTTTCAGCTTTTTGATGACATGGTCCAGGATAAGAGCGCCGATTTGGTTTCCGGTCAGGAATAGCCATCCTGAAGGGTCACGCCAAACGGGGCACGGGATAGTGGCGCCGATTCTGTCGGCATCCGGATCGGATGCGATAGCGAGGTCGGCGTTTGTTTCAGCCGCCAGAGCAGTCACGGTTTTCATGGCATTCGGCAGCTCCGGGTTTGGCAATTGATCAGGAACAGTGGAAAAATCCGGGTCCGGCACCATTTGTTCCGGGACGGTTTGAAGGTTGAATTTCAGGCGTTGAAGAAGAGCGGCGACGTTTGTCGCGCCGACGCCATGAAGCGGTGAATAGACAATTTTGGCACCTCGTTTGGCCGACAAGGACAATGTTTCCAAAGAAGAAAGATATGCATCATCGATTTCATCGCCAAGAATCTTGATCAAACCCTCTTTCACACCGGTATCGAAATCTTTTCGACGAATTGTTTCCGTCTCCATGACTTTCTCGATGATTCTATTGTCATGCGGCGGCACGACCTGGCCGCCATCATCCCAAGATACCTTGATACCGTTATCTGTAGGAGGGTTATGGCTGGCGGAAATCATACATCCAGCCTGTGCTCTCAAATATCGAATAGTGAAGCTCAACTGCGGTGTCGAGCGGGGTGACGGGGCAATGAACGACGGAATGCCGTTGCCGGCCAAAACCTCACAGACGGTTCGGGCGAAATCTTCCGAGCAGTGTCGGGTGTCAAACATGACAACGACTCCGCGCGATGGATCACCGCTTTCGAAAATATACGATGCAAGTCCTTGAGCGCTTTCGGCGATGGTATGATTGTTGATCCGATTCGAGCCGGCTCCTCGAGTGCCTCGTCGCCCGCCGGTTCCAAACTCGATAATCGTATAAAATCGATCATCCAGTTCTTCCCACTCGCGTTTGTCTATCAGCCTGTGTATTTCATG
This sequence comes from bacterium, assembly GCA_049652745.1. GTDB lineage: Bacteria > CSSED10-310 > CSSED10-310 > CSSED10-310 > CSSED10-310 > JBASEY01. The sequence goes on from JBASEY010000019.1 coordinate 11,932, forward strand.
GTGATAGGGTTCATATTCCGCTTCCGTCAACCAGGTTGACAGCCGAAGAAACGTCTCGATACTCAACAATTTTTTCTGAAAGGCATCTTTGACATGATCAAGATAATCCATAATTTATACCTCCTAACTAAGCTGTTCAGGCTGGAGCGTGTTCTTAAATCAAGGATATTTTTGTGAAAGCTTTCTCACAGGGATTTCCATTGATTGAGATGTAAGCTTCGATAGACGAAGGTTGCAGCTCTACAACGAAGCAAGCGTGGGTGAAATATTCGCCTTCACCGCCATGCCTACAAATACTCATCGCATTTTTTCCCTGGTAATGACTTTTAACGAGGCCGAAAACATCGTCCAAATCATTGTTTTTTCCTTTAATGGACAGATGTCTCAACGCGTCGGCATACCTGATGGCGGACGAGGTATGCAGAGTACATTCTTCCGGCGCAGGCCGAAGTCTATCCATCAAAACAAAAAAGTTTGAACGCACCAGATATGGTTTGTCCCGTTGAAATTCAAGCCCCCATCGGTCGGGAAGATATTCCAAAGCGATCACCTCAGTCCTGTCGCCAATCATGACGATATCACCGTTTCCGCCCATATAGCGATTCTGATATTCATTGATGACAAAATCCAAAGCCTCTCTGACGGTGCCGCATTCCTCCAGGATTTTCTCATAAACGACAAGCGATTCGTTCAAGCTGCCGAAACGTGTTCCAACATAGTTCGGAAGCGTGTTGCCATCGGCGCCCAAAACAACGACACCCGCCTCGTTGACACCCGCCAAAACACCATCTTCCTTCGGATCGGTGTTGCTGGGCATTTTGACATATCGATATTTTGACCCTTGAGTAATGAAGGGTTCTGGATAAAGACGAACAAACGTTTGATCAACTGTTTTGAAAAAAACTCTGTTGCCGGTTGTTTGATTTTTAACAGCTCCTATTGTGCACATAAAATCCTCCAATGAAAAAATACCAACGAAAGACCTTTTTCAAACTATGGAAATATCCTCCAAAGGTCAAGTTTTTTGAGTATTATTACTACCAAGCCCGATCATACTTTTACCCCGAAAACACCTCTTTTGACATTGTAAACAACAGCTTCACGCAAGCAGAATCGCGAGTGGTCATTGCAGAGGGAAATGACAACCCCCAGACTGTATATCAAAACTCCTATCTGTCTCTTTTCATGCTTTAATAAAAAATTATTAACGCGCTTCAGGGTGTTTTATCCAGCTCAATTTGCTATAAGAGTTGCCGGATCATCTGCAGATGATGCAAATAATCGTTTATTATCAGGGAGAAATACTATGTGGATGAAAACACGTCGCACTCATGTAAAGGTAACAAAAATCGCCCGGACGCTTATGATCGCTGTCATGGGTATGTTGGTTGGCTGTGGCAATCAGGCACCTGTTCAGGAAAAAACCGCTGTAAAAGAACCTGTGCAAATCCACAAAGCAGCCCCGCCGATAGAGGGTTCTACGTTGTACTTGGCTCAAGCGCAATTTATCAAAGAACCTGTTGCGGGATCGGATGACACAAAAATTGTTCCCGGGCCGGCAAGACTGGATATTTGGACGTTTCAAAACGGAGAATGGAGTGAAGAGGTTCTAGAGGATCCAGACAGCAACGTGTTTCACAAAGCGGAATGGTTTGAGCCGATCGAAGGAGGCGCTGGTATCCTGACAATAGGAGCTCAACAGGCATTTTTGAAAATTTGGCGCAAAGGCGAAAACGGGGAATGGAAAGGCGAAAGTCTCTGGAATCCAACATTTGGAGGAAAATTCGATCGACTGCGTGATTTTGAAATTGCCGATGTCACGAATGACGGCCACAAAGAAATCTGTATTGCCACTCATGATCAAGGGGTTGTCGCAATAGCGAAATGGCGCGGCGGGCGGTATGAAGTGGAAGAGCTCATCCGAAAATCGACCGAGACTTTCGTGCATGAGATGGAGGTCGGCGACGTGACTGGAAACGGATATATGGAGCTGTTCACAACTCCCAGTATGCCGAACAAAATGGATGGTTCCATTCAACCGGGCGAAATCGATATGTTCGCATTCGATGGGGAAAAATGGAACCAGTCAGTGGTGGATATGTTGACCACTCGACACGCCAAGGAGATTATGGTCGCAACGTTGACGGGCGAGGATCCGCCTGTGGTGTTTGCCTCGCTGGAAGGGGAAAACATCGGCGGTGACGTTGCCGGCGATACCACACGAATTCGTATGTATCGATATGTCGATAATCAATTTGTTTCAACGGATATAGCCAGTTTGCCCGGTGAGTTGTGTAGATTCTTGACGATCGGCGACACGGACGGGGACGGCAAACGCGAAGTGATAGCATCCACCAGCAAAGACGGCATCTGGAGACTGAACCCACCTGAAAAAGAGGGCGATCCGTGGAAAAAAACATTGATAGCCACTCAAACATCAGGTTTTGAACATGCCACGTTCTTGGCGGACTTGAATAATGATGGTATCGAAGAAATCTATGTCGCATCGGACAACCAACGCCAGTTGCGCCGCTATACGTGGAACGGGCGCGGCTATGATATTGACGTCATCGGAAAACTGAAAGACGACACGATCACTTGGAACATCACCGCCAAAAAACCTTGAGAGCATGATCGGCATGAGAAATACAACGATTTTATCACTAGGATTACTGTGGATGGTTTGCATAGTTTCGGCAGAATTTGACTTACCTGTAGCCGAACACATTTTATCGAATGGTATGAAAGTGATTTCCGTCGAAAGAATGGATTCACCGGTGGTGGCTTTTGCGTTGTATTACAGGGTTGGTTCCGTGGATGAAAAACCCGGTAAAACCGGTTTGGCGCATTTTTGTGAGCACATGATGTTCAAATCGACCAAGCATCTTCAGGGAGAATCGTTCGCAAGGCTCATGGCCACTATTGGGGGCGGACATTCGAACGCCAACACGTCGTTTGACAGAACCTGTTATCATCAAACAGTCGCTCCGGACCGTTTGGAATTTGTCATCCGGCTCGAGGCGGAAAGGATGGCCAATCTTTGTCCATCGCCAGAAGAAACGATGTCTGAATTGGAAGTGGTCAAAGAGGAGTTGCGCCTGAATTACCTTGACAATCCTCAGGGAAGAATGCGTTTTCTACTTCATCAGAGTGCTTTTGATGTTCATCCTTATAAAACGATTACTATCGGCAAGCTCGAAGATGTTGAAACATTCACTTATGATGACATAATGAATTTTTATCGCACGTATTATGTCCCGAACAACGCTGTCGCAGTTGTAGTCGGTCACTTCAAGACTCAAGATCTTATGGATTTGATGGAAACTCATTTCGGATCGATAAAACGCAACAGAAAAGTTGTCCGCTCTTTCCCTGAAGAGCCTATACAGACGAATGAACAACACTTTGAAATAGATATGCCGGTTCAAAGGAGCATGATATGGGTCGGCTACCATGTTCCATCGGCGTCTCATCCGGACAGTCTGCCGCTCAATGTACTGGCGACCGTATTGGCTCGCGGAAAGACCTCACCTTTCGGCCGACTGGCGCATGGAGCCGATCCGGTGGCCATGTATGTAGCAGCGTGGTTCAGACCCCAGCTTGAACCGGGGCTTTTCTCAATCGTTGGTCTGACTTTGCCAGGTATATCGACTGATACCGTGATGGAAAAAATCGATGAAATTATCGATGACGTGATCAGAAACGGGGTTTCGGAAGATCAATTGAAAACGGCTCGTACACAAATTCTAGCCGATGATATCTATCAGATGCAGTCTTGTATGGGAATAGCAAAGCATCTGGGGGAATATGAAATGGTAAGTTCGTGGCGGGATGGCATTAATCTGGCTGATAATCTGGCTGTCATCACCCCGGAAAAGCTTCGTCAAGTCACAGAAAAATACTTGGCGCCGGCCAATCGCACCGTGGGAACTGCTCGATCGGAGAATGACGCCGTCGGAAAGAAGGGAGATATCCTGGATGAATAACCGATGCCACCGATATATCGCGATATTGTCAATCGGAATAATGGTTTGTCTGACAGGTTGCAGTCTGGGCCCATTTTCGCTTTTACGGAAACCGCATCCCAAAACGACAGGCCTGCTGGATTACATCGAACAGACAAAATGGGATACAGGGTCATCGTTTGATTTTCCCGAAACGACGGAATTCCGCCTTTCGAATGGACTACAAGTTATTCTGGTGCGAAAGCTCGATGTGCCGATGGTTTACGCCAGAGCGCAGATACGGGGTGGTTCCATCTACGATCCGCCTGAGAAAAGCGGTTTGGCATATGTGACCGGGTGGGTTTTGACTGAAGGAACCGAATCGTATCCAAACGAAGAAATCGATGCCGTCATGGATTCTCATGGCGCCCATGTTTCATCGGTTGCCTATAATGAGTCTTGTATAGTTACGCTGACCTGTTTGGCTGAGGACGTGACAGCGCTATTCCCATATTTCGCCGAAATCATCGCCAGGCCGGCATTTAACGATCAGATGATAGAAGAGAGCAAGCGGTATTTGATCGGGGATTTGATGCGGAATCAGGATGACGTCGGTGATGTCTGCGATAGAGTGTTCCGCGACGCCGTATTTGAAGGGCATCCGTACCAAAAACAGATGAACGGCACGCTGGACGGCCTTAAATCGGTAACTACTGAAGATGTCAGGCGTTTTTGGGCGGATTACTATTGTCCTGATCGAGCGGTGCTGGTGCTGGTCGGAAACATTTCCAAGGAAGAAGCGATGGCAATGTGTGAAACGCATCTCGGTTCCTGGCTCTCATCGACCAAACCATTGCCGCTTGTCGGAGTGCCCCGATCGATAGAAGGCACAAGAATTTTACTGGTCGACAAGGCGGCGACACAAGCTCAGATCATGATGGGACACGTTGGTATCAACCGCACGAATCCTGACAGATTCGATCTTCTGGTGATGAATAAAATCCTTGGCGGAGGTGGGTTGTATACACGGCTTGCCGAGGAAGTTAGGGTCAAACGCGGGCTGACATATGGTATTTATTGTTATTTTGCCAGGCGTGATTACACTGGTGAGTTTTTATTGAGCACGTTTACCAGAGCGGAATCAGCGGTCGAGACAATCCGAGTGTGCCTGCAGGAAATTGCCAAGATCCGAAACGAGCCGGTTACGCAGCAAGAGCTGGAAAATGCCAAAATGACATTGATAGCCAGCCATCCACTTCAATTTGAAGAATACGAAGATATCGCTCAGACACTGGTGCACAATGCCTTCTACGAGCTGCCTTTAACAGATGTCACGCATTTTGCGGATCTGGTTGCAAAGGTGACGATAGCCGATGTGCAAAGGGTTGCACAAAAATATCTTCATCCTGACGACATGGTCATCGTGGTTGTAGGACCTGCTGAAACTCTACTGCCTGAGCTGGAAACGATCGGTCCGGTTGTTATTGTCGATCCGATTTGACGGGATAGTTTTCTAATAAATATTTTTTTGAACGAGTCCCGAAAGATTGTAATTTCAAATCGTTTAATTAAAAAAATACACCTCATAAACAGAGGTGTATAAAGGTGATTATCAAATATTTTACCGACGTTGAATCTGAGCAGATCTTGTAAAAAGGATCCGTTAATCAACGTGCTTCAGATTTATTTTCCCGGGCACTGAGCAGCAACAGCGGGGTCGATGCCTTTATCGCCGTAGGCTTTGTCGAAATGGGCGGCGAATTGGGCGGCTAATTTCTGAGCTCGTTCGTCGAAAGCCGCTTTATCTTCCCAAGTATTTTTCGGTTGAAGCAGAGATTGATCGCTCAGGCCGGGGACTTCCCGCGGAATTTCGAGGTGGAACAAGGGATCGACCGTATATTTAACGGATTTCAGGTCGCCGTTCAGTGCCGCATCAACTAGTTTTCTTGTCAGTGTGATATCCATACGTTTTCCGACACCGTACGGTCCGCCGCTCCATCCCGTGTTGACCAAATATACCTGGGTTTTGTGCTTTTTCATCATTTCGCCCAACATGGACGCATACACGTCCGGATTTCTGGGCATAAAGGGTTCACCGAAAAACCGGGAGAACGTGGTTTTGGGTTCCACAATGCCGGTTTCTGTTCCGGCGAGCTTGCTGGTGTAGCCCATCAGGAACCACAACATTGCTTGTTCCGGATTGAGCTTGGCAACAGGAGGCAGAACGCCGTTGGCGTCAGCCGTCAGAAACAGAATGACTTTTGGATGGCTACCCATCGATGATTCTTTGATATTGGTCAGATAACGCAAAGGGTATGAACCGCGTGAGTTCGGCGTGAATCTTTCGTCATCCAGATCAAATTCACCGTCCGGATACATCATTGCATTTTCAATGATCGCGCCGTGATTGTACGGATGATCCTCATGAAAACAGGCGTCGTAAATTTCCGGTTCCTTTTCAGGGTTCAGATTGATCAATTTGGCATAACATCCGTTTTCAAAATTGCAAATGCCGTGCTGAGACCAGGCGTGTTCATCATCACCCAGCAGCGCTCTGTCCGGGACAGCCGACAGCGTTGTTTTTCCTGTGCCGCTCAATCCCAACAGAAGGGCGATATCGCCTTTTTTGCCTTCATTGGCAGAGCAATGCAACGGCAAAATACCTTCTGCCGGAAGATAGTAGTTCATCACGGTGAAGATAAGTTTTTTTACGCTTCCACAATAGGCGGAGCCGAACACGATGCCTATACGACGGTCCAGGTCCATGGCGATGGCCATATCGGTTGTCTGACCGGAAGGCAGCTTTCTCAATCGACCGCTGTAGCGCACAGAGTTGATACGGTCGTGCGGGAGCACCAAAAGTGTGAAAGGTTTTGTGTAAAAGCAGCTTTTCTCGATATCGTGTGGGACCGGTCGGAACATGTTGTCAGCGAACAAGGCCGTTATGCAGTGGGTCGATATCAAATGTATCGGCAACGCCATCCTTGAATCGGCTCCGACAACCCTGTTCACTTCGAAAATTTCAGCTTGTTCAGACATTGTTTCCAGCGCATCTTCCAACAGCATATCGAAGGTTTCGGCTGTGATGCCGATATTGTTGGGTGAATCCCAATCGATATCAGCCTGGCTGATCGATCGTTTGACGATAACGGTATCTTTAGGGCTTCGACCGCTCGATTCCGGCCGAGTCCACACCGCCAAAGCGCCGCAAGCAGACTCTATCGCCTCCCGCCTGTCTAAAATAAGCCTGATCATGGTTTCTCTGGGAACATTTGTATGTCGCCCTGCATGGTAGTGCAACATTGACTGAATGGTTTTCAGCTCTTTTTTATTATCCATGGCATACTTCCTTTCACTGACGTATTTTTGAGGCCAGCGGGGTATCCGCTGGGAAATAGGTCATTATAGTAAATTCAATCGATAAGGCAAGTTGATTTGATGAGCTTTTTAAGCTGTAGCCATTTTTTATTAACCGCGAATGAACGCTAATTACATCTAAATCTACAATAGGATTAAAATTGGATGTCTGTCCCTCAAAAATGGGACTTATGGGACTTATGGGACATGGGACGTATGGAACGTATGGGACGTACAAAAATTGGAAGTCTGTCCCTTGATTAATAGTTACTGATGTCTAACACTTGATGACTGGTTATTGACTTCGCATCCCGAATGACTGTTTGAACACGATTCCAAAGATTACAAAGATGGGCAGGATTAGATTCCAAGAAAGAAAAGACTAATCCTGTTAATCCTTTAATCCTGTAATCGTGTTCAGACAAAGTGGCGTTCTGCGAACGCCTCAGTGCTGAGTCCTGAGTGCTGAGTTGAGGATTTTCAGTTGATT
>JBASEY010000020.1:0-32306 GCA_049652745.1 bacterium
TAACAGCAGGTTGACAACGTCGAGCTTACCAGCCTGTGATGCTCTCATTAGGGCAGTTTTACCTTTGTTATCTTGAATATTCAGCTCAGCGCCTTTGTTTAACAGCAGGTTGACAACGTCGAGCTTACCTGTTTGTGATGCCATTATTAGGGCAGTTTTACTTTTACTATTTTGAATATTCACCTCAGCGCCATTGTCTAGCAGCAGCTTAACGACGTCGAGCTGTCCATAGCATGATGCCTTCAATAGGGCGGTTTCACCGTTCTCATCTTTCATATTAACTTTAGCGCCGTTGTCTAAAAGCAGCTTAGCAATATCGAGGTGACTTTTATCTAATGCCTTCATTAGGGCAAATTCACAGTAGTTATTTTTCTTGTTCACATCTGCGCCCTTATCTACCAACAGCTTAACAACATCGAGGTGACCATTCCACGATGCCTTCATTAGGGCAGTAGAACCGTCGTAATCTCTCATATTCACCTCAGCGCCACTCTCTAGCAGCAGCTTAACAACGTCGAACTGTCCATAGCTTGACGCCTTCATTAGGGCAGTTTCACCGTGTTTAACTTTCTTATTCACCTTAGCGCCGTTGTCTAAAAGCAGCTCGACGATGTCGATGTAACCGAAGCATGATGCAAATATTAGAGCAGTATAACCGTAATTATCTTTCATATTCACATCAGCGCCATTGTTTAACAGTTGCTCAACAACATTAAGATTACCTGCCTGTGAAGCCACTATAAGATCAGCACTGCCGCATATCTTAGCGCCCTTGTCTAACAGCAGCTTGGCAACATTGAGGTGTCCAGTATATAATGCCTCAAAGAGGGCAGTATAACCGTATTTATCTTGCATATTCACCTCAGCACCGTTCTCTAACAGCAGCTTAACAACATTAAGATTACCTGCCTTTGATGCCGCTATAAGATCAGTACTACCAGTCATCTTAGCGCCTTTGTCTAACAGTAGCTTAACAACATCAATATGACCGCCACCAGATGCCTTCATTAGGGCAGTACGACCGTATTTGTCTATCATATTCACTTCAGCGCCTCTGTCTAACAGCAGTTTAACAATATCGAGGTGACCTGTTTCTGATGCCGCTATTAGGGCAGTTGTGCCGTCGTTATCTTGTAAATTCATCTCAGCGTCGTTGTCTAACAGAAGCTTGACAACATCAATATGACCGCCACCAGAAGCCGCCATTAGGGCAGTACGACCGTATTTACCTATCACATTCACTTCAGCGTCTCTGTCTAACAGTAGTTTAAGAATATCGAGATGACCTTTCATTGATGCATAGAAAAGAGCAGTATAACCATTATTGGTTATGTTAGGATCAGCACCATCAAACAAGGTGGTTTCAACTTCTGCCAGGTTACCATTCTCTATAGCATCCATCATTCTATTCCCAGCTCGCTCATTAAATTTTATTTCTGTTATGCCTTGAGTGTGGGACGAGATAGGAGACAACACTTTTCGGAACAACGCTTGCAGGGACAACAGCGCCTTTTTGAATTTGCCTATTGTGGCCATATCATTTCCTCCTATCAAGGTGCGGAATGTGTCAATCACGTTGAGATATCTGCCGCGTTCATTCAAGGTGGATTTCCTTGTTGACCATCGGGGTTTTCCGATGGGTTGATCCTGGCGGCTTTCGGTAACTTGGGAGCTGCCAGAATTGAGTTGACAAACTGTTCCGGATAATTCGGGTAGAGTTCAAATAAAATAGTGTGAGATCGGCATAATTCACCTCGCTTCGTATTCCGATCTGCTTCGTGCGGAATCGCCGGCTCGTAAGGCCAGGTAAAACGATGCCGATGGGCACGTTCCTTGATCTCTATATACGGTATTCGTAAAGTTGCCATTTTTAACATCTTTCCATCAATCTTCATCCCGTTATCCTTTGCTGATTGTAATGAATTCATCTGAATCTCTCTATCTCACCCCAAAAGTTAACTACACTGATCTTTTATGGGCCAGGTGTCTAACGTATATTGACAAAGCGGCAGTTCGACTTAATAACTCTCATTTGAATCAGCTCACTTTCCAAAAATTAGACTTCGTTGGAAATATTATCTTTCACTCGAATATGGTAGCGGCTGTGAAATTTTGAGATAAAAATGACAGTCAAAATAAGAATATAATATAAGGTTACTCCAGATTCAGTTGAATGTGAACAAGGTCGGCAATTCAATCTGCCGAGTCATTGGATCTGATCGGACAAACTTTTAGAAGGAATCCCTTGAGGTGGGATCGTCAGCTTGTAGAGAAATATAAAATAAGGAAAAGAGGTTAAAAAGGGTACTCCTGTGGGGCAGCCTGAAAAAAGGCGTGACAAATGTGTCGATAGAAGGTAAAAAGACTGCTGAGTTCGGTTCTCAGGAAACGACGGTGACTCCGATTCCGCGTAAATCCGGTGAAAAGGAAGCGGAGAAGAAGGCGAAGCCTGACACGAAACCTATTGAGAAGAAGGAGACATCCCAGGCGAAACCGCCGGAACCGAAGAAAAAAGAGAAACCGGAACTGATGTAGATAGATTTTGGGGCTATGGCGCAGTTGGGAGCGCGTCTGACTGGCAGTCAGAAGGTCGAGGGTTCGAATCCCTCTAGCTCCATTTTTTAGTGATAAGCGGCGCTCATTGAGCGCCGTTCCTGGTTTCTAGTACTTGGTTTCTGGTTAGGTTTTTCGGTTAATCTATACCTGCTGAATTATCTTTATGGTGGTAGATAACTATAGATTCTGAAGTTTAACACTTGGAAATTGGTTATTGGACATTGGATATTGGATATTGACCTCGCTCCCCGCTCCATGCTACCTGCTCCCTAAATATCAGGAACGACGTATCCCAGTGCCCTCAGTTTTTCCAGGGTTTCCGGCGATAAATCCTCGTGTGAAAGATGGCTGCGTGATTCCGACTGAGCAAATCCATCCCGAATCAATACACTGAATTCACGGCTGAGACCGGGGTATTCATCGACCAGGTTTACCTGCTCACTGGGATCCTGCTCCAAATTGAATAGTTCTTGGTGATCAGTTTCGGTATGAAGAATCATCTTTTGATGCGCTGTCCGCAAACCGCGCTGTTTTGTGGCGTTCGTCGTCATGATCAACCCGTAATTTTCAATCAACGCCATCTGACGAAAGTGCGATGTATCCAACAGGTTGAAACCCTCCATTTTCGTGCCCGGCGGCAATCCTACAGCCGGCAGCAACGTTGCCGCAATATCACTGGCGCAGGCTAACCGTGTATCCAACCCCGGTTCGACATACGGATAGCCTGAATACAAAACAAGAGGTATGGATAATGCCGGTTCGTAAATATCTTCACCATGCGTATAAAAATATCCGTGTTCACCGAAACTCTCACCGTGATCTGCCAACGCCGCTAATACCGTGCGCTCCATAACGCCAGACCTGGCCAGTTGCCGGAGAATGTCGCCGAAGGCCCGATCTGTCTCGGACACTTCACCTAAATATAATTCCTCCGGACGGCCTGGTTCCGGTGATTTGTCGGTGAATTGAACCGCTCGGCGGGCGTTTTCTTGCGCCGCTTCATCCGGATAAAAATCGAACGACGGTATCACTCGCCCAGAGTAATAAGCCTGCTCATGATCTGGTGGAGCATACGGTGAATGCGGATCAAAATAATGAATCCACAGGAAAAAAGGTGTCGCATCACCGGTATAACGCCGAATCCACGGTAGCGCCAGCGAATTGGTATAACGACAGTTCCGCTCCATCATATTGCCGGCTCTGAAATTCCGCCAGGCAAGGTACCAGGAGGCTTGCCGGAGATCACCGGGAACAGCGAATCGATCATGATACAACATAAAATCACGGTTCAAACCGAATCGGCGATCCAACGGAAAACAACTGACAAACGCTGCGGTTCGATAGCCGTTATTTCGCAGAATCCGCGTCATCGTCTCATTGGTTTCATCTAAACGATAACGGTTTTCCGTCGCGCCATGCACCGCTGGAATGGTTGATGTCAACATCGACGCATGAGATGGCGTCGTCATAGGAACCGGGCAGACAGCATTTAAATATTGCCGACCTTTGCGCGCCAATCGATCCAGATTGGGGGTGCGCACAAAAGGGTGGCCGCTGAATCCGGTTGAGTCGGTGCGTAGGGTGTCCAATGTCACCAAAACGATATTGTAAGGGTCAGGCGGGGGGGTGCCGCGCGCATTTTTGAATGACCAGCCGAGATTGAGGTAAGACAAAGTGAAAGCAACAGCGATCAGCAGCAGAAAGTTCAGGACTGACAGCCATCGGGGATGAGAGCGCAGCAGGAGACCGAAGCCGAGAAAGACGATAGCGGTAGTGATCATACCTAAAATACCGAGACCAATTGCGTCCCAGACCAGAAAGCCAATGATTTCGCCGGTGCGGTCAAATTGAGCCAGACCGAAAAAGATGACCATCAGCCCGTCGATGATGCCCAAAACGACTCCGGCATTGAACCCGCCCCATAACACTTGCACGGTTCGCGGCAATTTTATCTTTTTCCGGATCCTACTCATGGCAAATTCGGTCTTTTACCGGCATCAATAGTTGTCTTTCCACAGCCATGCCCGTTTGATCAATTCGAAAAACGGCATTTTGTAGGTTTTGGAATAACGCCATGCATACGTCAAATTGAACAGCGCCTGAATCATTTTGTTTTTGTGGCCGCGTTTGGCAGCCCATCGGATGAATTTTTCCAGGCGTGGAAATTTTACAGCCAGATAAAACAATTTTTGCAACGCCACCAGAGAATCCGATTCAGGATTTTTGAGTACGGTATCATTGAAATAGGATTGATTTAAATCGTTGACGCCGTAATCCGCATCCAGCACACCGAGCTCTCGAGCGTATTTTTCCAAAGCGGTTCCGGGATAGGGCTGAATAATCGAACACCACGGATAATCACTGCGGATGATCTGGTTCAAACGAACGGTTTCCCACGCGTTTTCAAATGTTTCCCCAGGCATGCCCACCATGTTGAAAGTGCCGATTTTGATGTTGTTTTTACGCAACAATCTTGCCGTGTCGATAATCTGATCCCGACTGATGTTTTTACCGAGTATTTGGTTGCGGATATAGTCATTCCCGCTTTCAATCCCGAAATACGCGATATAACAGCCGGCGGATTTCATGGCTTCGATTGCCGCAGCAGTCGAAATATCGGCACGTATCAGACAGGAAAAGGGGAGACTGACTTCTTTTTTATATCGATCCAAAAATTCCAACAGCCATTTTTCATCCAACAGAAACACTTCGTCATCGAATCGAACGGATTTCAGCGGATAATTTTTGCGAGTTTGATTTATCTCATTACAGATTTTTTTCGGATCCGGCTGGCGCACCATTCTTCCCAGCCCGCAGTAGAGTTCCTTGTAGGCTTTATTGCTGCAAAACGTGCAATTGAACGGGCATCCCCGGCCCGTAATGAAATGCTTGCTGGGACTGTTTCGCAAGATGGCGTATTTTTTATAATACAAATCCCTGTCGGGAACCGGAAGTTCGTTCAGGTCTGATACCAGCGGTCGCAGTGGATTGATCTTTATAGAGCCGTTTGCTTTGACACCGATATTTCGGATGGTATCGATTGGTTGGCCGGTGTCGACACATTCCGCCAGCTCGATCACGGCGCCTTCGCCTTCACCGACACAGATAGCATCAACAGCGGGTTCCCCGACAAATTCCGGGAAAAAAGTCGGATGCGGGCCGCCGGCGATCAACAAGGCATTGGATTTTTGTTTGAGATGGGAAAACGTTTCCAATACCCATTTGTGAGTGCCGCTGACGGTATATGCCCCAATAATATCCTGCGGGTTATGAGCGACGTAGTCGGCTATGATTTTGGGATCGTTTTCTATCATCAGTTCAACAGTATGACCATGTTGTTTCAGCAGCGACGACAACGCCATCGTCCCAAGAAACTCAAACCAGAAATTTTGGATGAACAAAACCTTCGCCATGCGGTTCAGACCTCTTTTTTGAAAAGGGTTCGAAGACCGCCTTTGACGAGCGTCCATGCTTTGGCTGGAGGTAATTGAAGCAGTTTACGTATTTGTCTGAAAATATAGCGAGGACGAAGGTAGAATCGACGGTAAGCCCGAGCGATCGTGCGGCGTATTTCCGCCTCTGTTCTGCCTTCGGGAATATATACGATTTCGTTGAACACATTATAAGTGGAAGGATCGTCGTTGATAATGGTACCGGTCTCCATCGCCAAGTCCGCCAGGTCGTTGCCGGGATAGGGCACGAACGTCAGCCAATACACGTAATCAGGATCGAGTTCCAATCCGAACCGTATAGACTGTTCAGTATCTTCAACTGTTTCAGTCGGCAAGGTCAGCATAAAGGACGCCAAAGTTTCTATACCGACTTTACGGCAGAGTTTGAACGCTTTTCGTGCCTGATCCAGTGTAGTGCCTTTTCGGATAAGCTTTAACAAACGTTCCACACCGGTTTCGACACCGAAAAAAATCTGATAGCAGCCGGCGTCCCGCATTTTGGTCAAAATTTCTTCATCGACAAGGTCAACTCGAGTGAAGCAGGCCCAGGGCAGGCGCAGGTTGTTTTCGATCAAAGCGTCACACAGTGCGAAGACACGGTCGCGGTTGACCGTGAACGTTTCATCGTAAAACTGGATGCTGTCGATCCCGAAAGCCGAGATCATATAGTTGATATCCTCGATGACTTTTTCAGGTGATCGATAGCGGAAGGATTTGCCGAAAATCAAGTCTCCCGAGCAATACGAGCAATTATATGGGCATCCCCGGCTGGTAAACAGATGGAGTGTTTTATTGCCTCTGAGCTGGGCGGAGCTGTGATATTTATCCATCGGGAACAGATGGAGGGCGGGGAAGGGGAGATCGTCCAGGCTCCTGATCAAGGGAGGACGAGGATTTGTGATGATAGCGTCGGAATTGTCTTTATAGACGATACCGGAGACATCTGAAATCGGTCTTTTATTTTCCAGATGCTCAAGTATATGTTCGAAAGGAATTTCGCCCTCGCCGACCACGACGAAATCAACAAGATCATCTTGAAGCTGTTGTTCCGGAAACAGAGTTGCCTGTACGCCGCCGAAGACGATTTTGACGTTGGGAAAGAGTTGTTTTGCGGATTCGGCGACTTTTCGGCATCGAGGAAGGTTCGCACAAAAAGTTTGGAAGCCGATGATATCGGGTTGAAATTTTTGTAGGCGATCCAGAATATCTTGATAATTTAACTGTTCGGCTTCGGCGTCGATAACGGTCACGTCATGGTCGGCGCGTTCAGTTATCGCGGCGATATAGGCCAGCCCCATGGAAGGATACACCGCGCCTGCTTCAAGAAGGTCACCGTATCTTTCTTGGAGTGTACCGGGTGGACTAATAAACGCGACTTTCAATCATGCATCCTTTCAATTCATTCCGAGTTCGATCGCATCAAGTGATATAAAATACTCTTTGTCTTGCTTATTTCCAAGTTGAAATTTAAAATAGGGGTATTGAGATTAACTTTGACAAATCGGCTAGGGTTTCTTAATCTTAGCTGGTGCATCCGATGGATGTATTGAAAAAAGGAAAACTAGGCTGTTATGCAGATTGACAATAGTGGCGGCGGGAAATCGTCAAAAGTTACGGATGCTGCAAAGCATCCCGATGTCACGAATAATCAAGCATGGAAGATAATCATAGCGGATGATGAGCCGGAGGTACACACCGTAACGCGGCTGGTTTTGCGGGATTTCAGTTTCAAAGAGCGGCCTTTGCTTTTTCTCAGCGCCTATTCGGGCGAGGAAACCCAGCGATTGATCGAGGAGCATCCCGATACGGCTTTATTGCTCTTGGATGTTGTGATGGAAACGGATCATGCGGGGTTGGAAGTTGTCAAGTATATACGTGACACGTTGAAAAATACTTTCGTTCGCATCATCCTGCGCACTGGTCAACCCGGCCAGGCCCCGGAACGAAAAGTGATTTCGACGTATGATATCAATGATTATAAGGATAAGACCGAGCTGACGTCGGATCGACTGTACACGACCGTTATGGCCAGTCTGCGTGCGTACCAGGATCTTCTTAAAATTGAAAGGAACCGGAAGGGTCTGGAACAGATTGTCACGCAATCGCCCAAAATGTTGGGTTATCTGTCGTTCAGGCGATTGGCACGAGAGGTTTTGGAGCAGTTGATGGCTCTGTTGTCTATCGGCAATGGCCATTCATGCGGCGCGAAAGGCGCGGTTTTTGTGATGTATAATCATAAAAATCTCTTTTGTTTGAAAGCGTTGGGGCGTTTTGCGGGCCATGAGACATCTTTCTTTACTGATGCAGCGTTTACGACGGAAAGCGATCGAATTAAATTGGCTCTTGAAAAGGGAGAGCAGATTTTCGATCAAACATCGTTTGCCGGCGTTTTTAAAACTTCGAACGATATCATCCATGTTATTTATTTTGAATGTCACAGGAAACTGGAAGCTCAGGATTATGAATTGATTCGTCTGCTGATGGCGACTGCCGCCGCCGCGTTTGAAAACATGCAACTCAGCAAAGAAATTGAAGCGACGCATAAGGAAATTGTCGATACTCTCGGTGAAATGATCGAATCGCGCTTCGTCGAGACGGGGAATCATGTCAAGCGTGTAGCCGCATATGCGCAGATAATTGCATTGAAAGCGGGACTGAGTGAAAAAGATGCTGAAATACTACGCTTTACGGCTCCAATGCATGATATCGGAAAAATTGGTATTCCTGATACGGTTTTGAAAAAACCGGGAACACTGACGCCCGAAGAATATGAAATCATGAAGCAGCACACGACTATCGGGCACAATATTTTAAAACGTTCCAATCGACCTATTCTCAAGGCCGCATCGATTATTGCCCTGCAGCATCATGAACGCTGGGACGGCAAAGGATATCCAAATGGTTTGAAGGGAGAGGACATACATATTTTCGGCAGAATCATTCGCCTTGTCGATGTCTTTGATGCTCTGCGTGCAAAGCGGGTGTATAAAAAGGCTTGGACAACGGAGCGGATTATCGATTACATGGAGCGGGAGCGAGGGAAGCAATTCGATCCCCGCCTGGTAGATATTTTTATTGAAAACATCGATGAGTTATTGGCGGTTTCCGGCAACGATCAGGAAGAAAACAACGGATAGTGTCGTATTTTTCTAAAATTTCCAACTGGTTGAAACAACCGAGTGTCGAACGCGATTTAACACTCTGGGTCGTTGTCGTCACCGGAACCGTCGTTTTGATCTCAAATATCATTTATTATTTTACAGTCATTTACCTTGCCGAAAAAGACTTGGAGACACAGATCGATCAAGCCGGGGCCACGCTGGCACGCGGCCTGGCTAAAATCATGGCCGATGAAGATTATGATGCCGCTCAACAGTTTATGAGAGATTTCATTCGAGATACGTCGTTCTGTTGCAGCTTGAGTTTAGATAATCCATCAGGGCAGAATATATTTTATTTCGAACATCACGATATGACGTTAGGAGAAGACGAAATAATTCTTGAAATACCAATCCTTTTTGATCACGAAGCTCATGGTTTGGCCAAATTAGTCGTGAATCCAACTGAAATCACATTGTTTAAAAAAAATACAAGGATAGGCCTGGCAGCGTTTTTTATGGCGATCGTTCTAGGCGTCTTTTTTACGGCGAAAATATTTGTCAGCAAGCTGATGAAAGCCTCTATCCAGCATATCCAAGATGGTTTGAACGTATTCAGTGGAGGTGACACGGCGTACCGGATCGCGCCGGTTCGATATCGCGATATTCAGCCGATGGTGTCTGAAATCAACATGGTTGCACAACAGATTTCCGATCGGACGCTTCAACTGGAAAAGGAGGTTGTCGAACGCCGTCGGACGGAGATTGAATTGATAGACAGCAGACGACAAATGTTCACTCTGTTACAAAATCTGCCTGGAATGGCTTACAGATGTCGAAATGATGAAAATTATACAATGGAATTTGTCAGCCAGGGCATCAAAGCGCTGACTGGTTATGATGCAGACCAAATTCTTTTTAACCGTGATATCTCTTATGACGATCTCATTTATCCTGACGACCGGCAATATGTACATGATTCGGTAAAAGATGCGGTAGATAATAACCGACATTTTGAACTAGAGTACCGCATTCAAACGGCTTCCGGCGAAATAAAAATGGTCTGGGAACAGGGTGTCGGCCTGGTGGAACAACCGGGAGAAGAGCCTGTTCTTGAAGGATTTATCATGGATATCACCTCGCGATATAACGCTGAGGAAGAACTGAAAAAACTCAATCAAGAGCTTGAAAAGCGTATCGAAGCCAGAACCGCAGACTTGGAAGTAACCAACCGTGCATTGAGAGAAACCCTAAAATTGACCAAAGAGACGCAGCAGCAACTGGTTGAAAGCGAAAAACTGGTTGCACTGGGCAGCATGGTTGCCGGTGTTGCCCACGAAATCAACAATCCGTTGGGTATCAGCATTACCGCGGCGTCTCACCTGGAACAAAAATTACGGGATTTTTCCGAAAATCTTTTACCGGAATTGGATCAAAAAAATGCTGAAATCTTAAATGTTTTAGCCGAAAGCCTTCAAATTGTTCAATCCAATTTGAAACGTGCATCCGATCTGGTCACAGGTTTCAAAAAAGTCGCGATCGATCAATCCATGGAAGACAGACGAATTTTCAATCTCAAAGACTATTTGAACGATATTATGATCGGTTTATGGCCGGAGCTGAAAAAAGCCGTCATAAGCGTCAGTATCAAGTGCCCGGATGATCTCGATATCGAAAGCTATCCGGGGCCTTTATCCCAAATCATCACCAATCTAGTGCTGAATTCCGTGCGCCACGGTTTTGAAGATCGCAGTAAAGGCACCATCAGTATTGAAGTCATACGGACACCTCGTACCCTGTCAATTATCTATTCAGATGATGGTAGAGGTATACCAGCAGAAACAATATCAAAAATTTTTGATCCGTTTTATACCACCGCACGCGCAAAAGGCGGCAGCGGCCTTGGATTACACATTGTATACAATATCGTGACCAACACCTTCAAAGGAACGATTCAATGTGTAAGTGACCGCGATCAAGGGACGACCTTCACTATCCAAATACCTTTCAGCGAACTGGGCATCGGGGCTTGAACGCTGCGCGTTCAAAGTGCTGAGTCCTGAGTGGCGCGCTCTTTGAGCGCTTCAGTGCTGAGTAGCACTCTTCGAGCGAGGTTCTTCCCTAAAAATCTTTAAATACTGAATTCCAACACTTGGTGATTGGTTATTGGACATTGGATATTGGAAATTGAAGCGTATTCCCTCGTTCTAATCAACTTCGATGGGGCTGAAAAAATCGTATTTATTTGGATAATAGTTTTCCAGCGGTTCTCGCTTTTCGGAGAGCTTTTTTCGGTGGATTTTGGTGTTCACGTTGAGCTGTCATACCGGCAAAGATAGTCGCGACCGGTTTTGCTCCCAAAGTTCGGGCCATCAATCGCAAAGCCCGCGGCGCACTTGTCAGCACATAGCCCATGCTGGCCGGCATAGCCGCAGCGGTTATCAGCACGGCTTTTTTCCGTCTTTTGCGCACACGAAGATTCGGCGCTGGTTTACCCCAGGGCCAATAAGCCATACACACCAGCCTTTCCAGAAATTTACGAGTTACAGCAGTGATATTGAAAAAATTGACGGGTGAACCGATAACCAGTGCATCAGCATTTTTCCATTCTTCCAAAATAGTCGCCATATCGTCTGAATGAATACATTCACCTGGTTCTGACCCCGGCTCTTGCGTACATTGTCGGCAATTTCGGCAGTATTCGATTTGCGCATCCACAAGATAAATTTTCTTGGTTTCCGCACCGACAGCTTCAGCAGCCGCCAGCGTTTCATTTACCAATCGATCGATAATCCCACCTTTTCGATAACTTCCAACTATCCCTAGTACTTTCATCTTTTATATCTCTTGGAAAAGTTTCCTCGGCTTTCAAAACACGACTATTCTATTGAAATATTTTGTATGCGTCCAACGTATTAAAAATGTCTGTCTCTCAGTAGCTGTTTATACACGATTTCAAAGATTACAGGATGGGCAGGATTAAATTACAAGATGGAAAAGATCAAAAAAAACTGTTAATCCTTTAATCCTGTAATCGTGTTCAGACAATTGAGGATAGTGGCGCGCTCTTCGAGCGCTTTAACCCATACCCCTCACCCCTCCCGCCTTACCCCTCGCCTCTTCTCTTGCTCCCCGATTCTTGCTTCTGAAAAATAGACGTTTAAGATCAAAAATGATAAAGTCCATCAGACGGGCTCGAAAATCAAATCTGGTTCATTGTTGAAGAAAGGGTTTTATGGCGATGCATGAGATTTTTCAAAGACGGGTGGAAACAGCGATGTTTCAGTATCCCGGAGAAAGCGAACTCAAAGGATGCACAGTCGAATATCGAATCGATCCGTTGACAGGCAGAACCAGCGTTATTTGTGAAGATTTACTGCAAAAAATGTCGATTTTATATGGCGAAACCGACGCCGATTTCGTTCGATCGCTTGCGGATCAAAGCAGATCCAAGTGCGTGTTTTGTCCCCCTGTGGTTTTTCAATCCACACCGCTTTACCCGCGATCGCTTTGTCCTGAAGGTCGCCTGCAAAACGACACGGCAATCCTGTTCCCGAACCTGTTTCCAACCGCAGCTATCCACGCTGTTTTGTCATGGCCGAATCACCACTTTCTGACACCCGGGCAGTTTTCTCCAAAATTGCTGGTCGATGCCTTTTTATTGACTGAAATGTTTGTCGGTTCGATCAAATCATCATTGCCTGATATCCGGTTCATCAGTTTGAATTGTAATTATATGCCCCCGGCAGGAGGCAGCATCATTCACCCGCATTTTCAAATCATCGGCAGCGGCGAACCGCCGCATCGGCTGGCTGAAACCATTTTAGCGGCGGAAAAATGGCATTTTACCAATCACGATAACTTCTGGGAGGCGCTGGTCGAAGCGGAGCGAAACCTGGGTGATCGCTGGATAGGATCCACCGGACCCTGGTCTTGGATTGCACCCTGGTCACCAATGGGCGCCAACGAAATAATGGGTATACACGAATCCGCATCCTCCGTTTTTGATCTGCACAGCGATGACTGGTCACCTTTAGCGGCTGGTCTTCAACATGTTTTGGGGTACTACGGCAGCCAAGGCTATTCGAGTTTCAATTTCTGCCTGGCCGGCAGCACGCGAGACAGTAACGACAGTCACCGCTGCGTCATCCGTATTATCAGCCGACAAAACGTTAGACCCAATTATCGAAATGATGAATATTTTCTACAAAAATTTCATGGTGTCGAACTGATTGTACAAGCGCCGGAAACCCTGGCTGCTGAAATCAGAAATCATATAGACCAATGAATCGGCTTCCACGAGGTTTACTCATCATAATCTGCATTCTGGCGGCAATTTTACGCCTGTATGCTCTGGATAGAATGGCGCTGTGGGGGGATGAAGCCTGCATGGTCTATCTATGCGCCGAATCACCCGGCGATATTATCAAGGCACTGGCGTCCGAAGACCGACCCGATGTCGATGTCGCGCCGCCCCTGTATTTTTTGTTGCTGCATGCCTGGATGAAACTGCTCGGCAACTCCGTCACTGCATTTCGAGGTTTTTCGGCTCTGTTCGGGGTTCTCACAGTTCTCTTGACTTCTATACTCGGCAATAATCTGTTCGATCGAAAAACGGGTCTGTTTGCAGCCTTTATAACCGCAATCCATCCCTTTCAAATCTGGTATTCGCAGGAAGGGCGCATGTATTCACTGGCGGCGTTTCTAGCGACGGCAACTCTGGCGTCGATCGCTTACACCCTTAAAAAGCCCGAGCGTCTTATCGGCTGGATCATGTTGGCGATATCCGGTATCTTACTGCTCTATACCCAATACTACGGAGCCTTGCTATTAGCAGCGATCGTAATATTCGCTCTATTCGAATTCAGGAAAACCGGCCGATATCATGGTCTTGCTTCAAATCGTTATAATTTGAGCGGAGTAGTTGCCTTTTGGACGCTGGCCTTTCTGCCCTGGCTACCGGTTTTATTCACTGACTATCGCCACGCCGGAGCTTCCGGAGGTTTTCCACTGAATTTTCACTGGTTTCTGACGCCGGCGTTTCTGTTCACCAAATTCGCTGTTTTCGGCTTGGAAAATTATATTCGAAATAACCTCTGGCTGTATCCCATACCGTTACTCATTGTCTTTTGGCTTATAGTCAAAGCTCTCAAACAATGGGTTTTACCGGAAGTCAGGTTGCTGGCCCTGTCCATAATACTTCCGTTTGGTCTGGTCTATATGCTTAGCCTTGTCGGAATGCGCGTCTATAAAAGTCATCCGTTCATCATCTTTCATTCAGCGTTCTTGGTTTTGCTTGCGTTTGGGTTTCAGCGCTTACCTTCCCGTTTACGCCTGGTCATGAGCGTATTGCTGGTCGCCGCATTATGCACCGTCAATATGACATTGGTTTTAGCCGGTAATTATCAGAAACCCCGGGTTCATGATATTGTCGACTGGATTCTCGAACAGGACGGTAAAACCGTGGCGGTAATTCCTGCGTTCATACCGAACCCGATGCCGATAGTCGGTGACTTGCTCGCGTTCAAGTATTACAATGCGGATCGCTTGAATGTTGAATACTTGGTTGGAGACACGGCGCAGGATATGGTAAACGCCATCATCGAGCATGCCGGCGAGCAAGACACGGTATATGTCGTTTTTCAACAAAACATGCATGTTCTGCCTTATGTGGACGAAATTTTAAACACTTTGGACGGAATATGGACTCCGAAACAACGCAAAGAATTTGTCAGTCTCAACCGTGATTTCAGCATGGCGGTCGTCCAGTATGAGACTCAACGACTATAAAATCATCAACAAGCGCAAACGCAATCTTGTCTGGTTTGCCGACAAAATCTTGGATGCCGCTGCATGGATTTCGTTCAAGCTTCGGTCCACACCATCATTGGCAATCGATAAAAATGCCATCAAAAAAATTTTGATCGTCCGCCTTGCCTATATCGGCGATGTCATCATGACTTTTCCGGTTATCGAAGCGCTGGCAAATGCATTTCCAACTGCAAAAATCGACTTTTTAACTTCGTCTTCCGCAGCGCCGCTGCTTCAAAATCACCCCGGCCTTGACGAAATAATTGAATTTGATGCTTCCTGGTTTTATCCAGATACCAAAGGAAGGCGAGAAACCACTGATCTTGTGCGTAAACTGAAAGCCAAACGCTATGACCTGGGTATCGATTTTCGAGGTGATATCCGGAATATTTACCACTGTTTGTATCGCCCCGTCATACCGATTCGAGTGAGTTACACTTCCGGCGGCGGCGGGGCGTTGCTGACGCATCCGATCCGCTGGGAGCAGTTACGGCATAAAGTCGATTATCACTTGGATATACTCAGAAAAATCGGCATTCCGGCGCCACGTACAAATCCGAAGATTTTTTTGACGGAAACCGAAAAGACTGAAGCGGCGGCTATTTTGAGTGAGATTCCCGAGTGTCGCGAACGTGCTCCGGTGCTGGTGCATCCGGGAGCTCGTTTGCCGTTGAAAAGATGGTCGGCCGAGCGATTTATCGATTTGATCGAGATGATTCAGAAAAGTGGTTTGGGGCCTGTTGTGCTTCTCGATGTCGTCGGCGGCGAAATTGGTCGGCAAATTGCTGCTGGAACTCCGTTGGCGGCGGATTTGACGGGAAGGTTGACAATCCGACAGATGGCGGCTGTGATGTCGCTGGGGCGGGTGTTGGTCTGTCATGATTCCGGGCCGATGCATATCGCGGCGGCTGTCGGCGCTCGAGTAGTCGCGTTGTTCGGTCCGTCCCGCCCGATCGAAACGGCTCCATGCGGTGATGGGCATATTGTTATCGAAGCTCCTTGCAACAGAAAAGATCAGTGTGACGAAAACAGTTGTTTACTCACTGAAACGGACTGCATGGAAAAAATCTCGGTAGAACAGGTTTTTCATAAGATTCAGATTTTCTCAAAATAATGGCAAATTTCATTTGAACACAATAGGCAAGCTGATTTCTTGCCGGGTGCTTTAAGTGATTTGAGTTGGTATCCTGCCGGTTGCTGAAGAGCGGCATATCATCTTCAAGCAGAGCCTGCTTTCCGTTGTCTGCGGGAGATAGGCATTCTCATGTTTTGTAGTATTATCCTTGATTTGTCACGACATTTGCTTTGATAGCCTGGAACCGATTCCTGACAGGCAGGTTAAAAATTATAAAAAAACAAGTTGAAGATGTGTATCAGTGCTGTCGATTCGGCATGGATGGTTTTTCAGTCATTGCTCAGGATCAGCTTTTCCAGTTCTTCCAGAACCTCGTCGGCAAACTCGTCGATCGGTTTGTCGCTGCTGCAGCCGGAGGCTCCCCTGTGGCCGCCGCCGCCGAATTGAGCGGCGATCCGGCTGACATCGAAGCCCATTTTCGATCGAAATTCACAAAAGACTTTGCCGGATTCCGATTCGACGAAGGAGGCGGACACGAGTGTCGGCTCCAGCGAAACCAAATATCCGAACACGCCTCCGCTCCAAGCATGCCGATAAGTGGCACCCAGCGCTGCGATATCGGTGTGACGTAAAATCACCCAGGCGATTCGGTCGTGACATTTCGTCTGAAAAGAAGACAGAGCCAGGCCTAGAACACGTAAATCCTGTTTTGATCGGCTTTGAGTCAGTCTGCGGATGATCGGTGCGGTATCGATATCCAGGCTCTTCAATTCGGCTGCCGTCTGAAAGGTTTCCGCACTGACGTTTTCATTCTGGAAGTGGCGTGTGTCGGTCACAAGACCTGTGTAAAGAGCTTCTGCAGCCATTTGATCGATCGGCCAGTCGGCGCTTTTTATCAGATGATAAATCACTTCACACGCTGACGAAGCATTGACGTCGATGTGATCGAAATCGGCAAAGCCCTTGTTTGTGGCATGATGGTCGATATTGATGATCGGGCAACCAATAGATCGAATGATCTCTGCAAAATCGGTGCGCTCTTCCGAGCCGACATCCAGAATGATCGCCAGATCATATTTCGCAGTGATGTCAGCCGGTTGCAAAATTGGTTCATTGCCAAATATAAATGCGAATTTTCCTGCGGTTTCACCTGACCAGGCGATATCGATAGATTTACCTGCCAGGCGCAAGGATGCCGCCAAACCAATAACGGAACCCGCGGCATCACCATCGGGGAAAGCGTGTGACGTAATCAAAATAGTGTTCGCGGAGTTGATTGCATGGATAAGACTGGGATCGAAAGGTTTCATAAATAAAACTCCTGTTCAAATTTTTGTGCGTGAGATGTCGATGTCGGCAACATTTTAGAGCTGTGCGTCCAGGGAATTTTCAAGAACATACTCCACATTTTCCTGCATGCGTTTCAGGTGCAACTCGACCAGGTCCTGATCGCTACGGGTACCTGCATCCCGCTGTGCAGCCGCTTTGATATACAGTTGTTCCAACTCATCCGAAATTTTTATTCGGCATTCAAACCATTCGGGAATACGGGGATCAAACTCAGCGTAGTCGAGTTGAACATAAGGAGCTGCAAAATTAGGGTCCTGGTCGAACATTTTTCTGATGGTGTCAGTTTTAAGAGATGATTGGCGGACCGGCATATATGCGGTTTCAAGGCTCCATCGAGCGCCGTTTTCAGAGCCGGTAAACCATTTGACAAAATCCCAGGCTCCGGCAATTTTTTCCGGATCTCCATTATCAAAAATATTGATGTTTGTGCCCGATAACACCACAGCAGGACGGACAGCACCACTGGGAACCGGTGCCACGCCATAGTCAAAATTGATTTTTCCTTTCAAGAAAACCCGGGTGACGATCGATGCTTCGAACATCGCTATTTTGCCTGCCAGCCAGTCGTTTTGGTGATCGAAACCTTCTGCGAATTTGGCGACACCGTCACGGATCAAATTGTAATAAAACGAGGTTGCATAATATCCGGCTTCAGTGTTCAGAAAGACTTTCCTGGAGACTGGATCGAACAACGTGCCGCCGGAACTGCGAAACAAACCGCTCCAATTCCATTCATTTCGGATCGTTGTCGCATAACCGAAAATATCGGCCTTGCCGTCGCCGGTTGTATCACGCGTCAATCGTCTGCAGTATTCCCGCATGTCTTCGGCAGTTTTGGGTGGGACGTCGGGATCCAGACCGGCTTCACGGAACATTTCTTTGTTGTAATACAGAACCGGCACGGATTTATTGAACGGAAACGACCACAATTTTCCATCATACGTGTTGTTCCGAAGCATGACCAGGATAATATCAGCAATAAAACCTTCCGGATCCGGTTCCAAGGCAATCAAATCGTCCAAACAGACCAATTTACCGGCACGGGACAGTTTGAGGGTGAGCGCTTCGTAGTTTTGCGAGATATCCGGGGATCGGCCGGCGACGACGGACGCGAGAATTTTTTTCTGCAGCGTATCATATGATCCCATATTGACGGCTCGAACGAAGTAGGTCTGTTGGCTTGAGTTGTATTCGTCGATCATATTCGACAACACAATACCAAGTGGCCCACTCATCCCATGCCAGAAATTGACCAGGATTCTGCCGGGTGGGGGAGGTTCTTCGCGCAATTGGTCGCACGCGCATAACCCGGTCAATACCATGCTTATCATCAGAATATGGATCCAGCATCGCATGATATTATTCCTTCAATCCTGTCATTGCCTGACTTTCGACAAATCGTTTCTGTACGAAGAAATAACCGATAACCAAGGGAACGATCGAGAAGGTCGAGGCCGCCATCAACAGGCCCCATTCCGTGCCGGCATCGGAGAGGAAATAGGCTAAACCGACTTGCAATACACGTAGATGAGTTGAGTTGGTGACGATCAAAGGCCAGATGAATGCATTCCACGAGCCTAAAAAGCTGAAAATACCCAAGGTCAGGATCGGCGGGAGCGACAGCGGGAGAAGGATTCGAAAATAAAAACCCATGTTCGAACAGCCGTCGACTGTCGCGGCATCATGTAAATCTTTAGGCAGCGTCATGAAAAACTGTCTGAAGAAGAAAACCGAATAAACACTGGCTGTAAAAGGAACGATCAAAGCCAGGTAGGTGTCCAGCCAGCGGAGCTTGGCCAAAATGACATAGTTGGGTACCAGCAGCGCTTGCTGAGGAAGCATCATGGTGCCCAGCAGGAATAAAAAAATCGTGTTTTTGAATGGAAATCGAAAAAAAGCGAAGGCGTAGGCTGCCAGCGATGAAAAGAACAATTGGCAGAGAACCGACACGACTGCAACGAATAGAGTATTCAAAAAATAGCGAGCGAACGGCTGTGATTTCCAGGCTTCAGGGTAATTGCTCCATTTAAAGGATATTGGGCGAAGAGGTTTTTGATCCGCTATCGGCAATGTCAGCACATGCTCACTGTTTTCAGGGTCTTGAAAAACTCCTTGACCCTGATCCAGTGTTCGTATCAAAGCCATCTCCTTAACATGATTTTCAAGCTGAACGGCATAAAGCGGTCTCTCAAATCCATTTATGTCGGCGGTGCGGGATTCACGCGGAATAATTTCGATTGAATCCGTCAAAACACCTGAATCACTTTTCAAGCTGGTCGATATCATCCAGATAAACGGAAACAACATGATCACGGAGCCGATGACAAGCAAAAGATGGACCAGTCCCTTCCAAATTCGCTCATTCCATTTAAAACCCATCACAATGCTCCTATTGATAGTGAACACGTTTTTCGATGAAAAGTTTCTGTACCAACGTCAACGCGAAAATCATCAAAAACAATTCGAATGCGATAGCGGCGGCATAACCGAAATGGAAATCGCCGAAGCCTGCTTTATAAAGATAAAATACGACGGTCATCGTTGAATTCATCGGTCCGCCGCCGGGTGTCATCATATAAATCTGTGAAAACACTTGGAACGAACCGATAATACTCATGACGAAAATGAAAAAGGTGGTTGGAGACAACAGCGGCCAGGTGATATGCCGGAATTTGTGCCATCGGCCGGCGCCGTCGACCGTCGCCGCTTCGTAAAGATGCTGAGGAATGTTTTTCAATCCGGTCAAAAATAGAATCACGTTGTATCCAAGACCTTTCCACACACTCATCAGAACGATCGATGCCATCGCCCATTTCGGGTCCAGCAGCCAGCGTTGAGGCGGTATTTCGACCAGGGCGAGCAATTTGTTCAGCAAGCCGTAATTGGGATGATAGATCAGTTTCCAGACGATACTGACCGCGTTGATCGATGTGATGACCGGGATGAAATAAATGATTCGATAGATGTCGATGCCTTTGATTTTATTGTTCAGAAGAACGGCGATACTCAGTGAAAATATCAGCGTCAACGGCACCGAGAGCGCGGTGTAATACAGAGTATTCCAGACACTCTTCCAAAAAAGCGCGTCCCCGGCCAAAAGGCGGAAGTTGCGTAAACCGACAAATTGTGCCTTTGAAATCAAATCCCAGTTCAATGTCGATAGAGCAAACGAATAGAAAATCGGCAGCACATGAAATGTCGTGATAATGACCAAAGTCGGCAGCAATAGAAAATAAGCAAAATAATGGCGGTCGGGTTTATATTTACGTTTTTTTCCGGTTTCCGGCTTCATGGTTTCGTCTTTTTTAAAGGTCGTTGCTTCAAAATTGTGATCAGAGCCCGGTTGAACAACGGTGTCTGATGATCAATCGGTTTCACATCCTTCTGATTTATATCCGATTCCGTCATATATTGGAAATTTGTAAAGGGGTTTGCGGCTAAAACAAGCACGGCTCCTTTGTCGATAATCTCCATTGCGGCGACAGCACACCCATCGGACCGGACTGTTTTTCGGTGAAAGCGATAACGGGAAGAATTCGGTTGAACAGGTTTGTATTCATCCAGACGGGTATCGGGGTCACTGATCGCCAGCACGGTCACCGATTCGCTGTTTTGAAGCGGGTTGTCGGCTGGGTCGCCGAGTGAGACGGCGCTCCAAAAAATCGCGGCGGTAACGGGTGCGAATTCGGGGTGGGTCGAAAAACGTGATATCAATAAAGACCAGGGATTACCGGTATTGTTCACATCGTGAAATATTTGAGTTGGCTGTAAACGAATTGTACTGCCAATGGCGGTTAACAACTGATTGAAATTCGACAGGTTTGAACGAGGTTGTCGAGGGCTGGCGCCGATAACCATTAAACGGCCGCCGCTGTGAACCCATCCGGATATATCGGCGATGTCCTCCTCGCTCAGCGGCGAATCAGGGTTGGGAATGACAAGAATATCTTTTCGTTTCAGGCCCTTATAATCTATTTGGTTTAAGACGACCGGAATTGACAGGGTATCGATACAATCGTCGGCAAAACGGTTCATGATACCCGAATCGTTATTCCCATGAGAGATATCCAGCACGACTCGGCTTTTACGATTGTTGAGCTTGATTTTGTCTGTTCGAAGGGGATAAGGATAACTGGTTCGAGGAATGAAAGAGGGCTGTTTTTGCAGTAGCCAAGCAACAGTTTGTATAGCGAGACGCCTTTGGCTGAATAGCCAGGAATGGTAGGCTTGATGTCGGTTTTTTCCGGGGTTGCCCGTTCCATCATCGAACATGGAGGAGTCACCGATAGCGGCGACTCGGCCGGTTCCGACGATTCCACAGGCGAAGAAAGGATGTCCGGTGGTCTCCGAAGCAAGCAAAACGTGCCACGGATTCGGCTCAGGTTCGACGATTAAAGATGTCGCAGACCAGGCAGCTACAGCCTGAATATTGTCCATGATAGCATGACGACTGATCGTTTGGTCAGGCCAATCGAAGTTGGTAATTTGCCTTAAAACTCCCCGCAGTGGGGTTTCTGTAAACGTGTCACCCAGGAATGTGACGCCCCACGATTCGGTGATTTCATTCAAAATCAAGCTCGAATCCCACCCGCTGAAATTGCGATCGGAACCTCCGTGATCCGCGATCAAAAAGAGACTTCCTCCTTTCGCGACGAATTCCCTGACAGCATCGATTTCAGACTTGGTGAAACGGTTGTTCGGCTCGGGAATAATCAAGCAGTCCATGCTCTGCAGGATAGTTGTGGTCAGTTCGCTTGTCCGGCATTGTGACGACCCAAAAACCGATGCTTCGAAAACTGAGTGAAGATCATCGGCAAAATCGGAGTACGCGGTGTCGATCGTCCAGTCGGCGTTTCCAAATGCTTGGCCGTGCAAATCATCGAATAAAATGCGTATCGGCGGCCCGGCGGGGAAGAGGTTTTTAGGGGGAATGCTCGGAGCGATCATGCTGAAAACTATAAGCAAAATAAATAGGATACCGATGAATATCAGATTTTTAACGGTGAATAGCGATAACAGCGCTGGATGTCGCGGTTTGTTGTTTTTTAAATTTAGACGTTTTGATTCACGGGACGGGTGATTTAGGGGAGAAAATTTCATCATAACAATTACCAGATTTCCTGGTAAACTTCGCGTAAAACATGGTTTTCACTGTCCAGGGTGACTCGGACGGTGCCGATTTCCGTCGGTTCGGCGGATAAGTAGGACAAATCATGAAACTCGACCAGTGTTCCACTGGGAAGCGGTATCTCAACGGGACAGACGTGTCGGATGGTATAGGTGAGATCTTTATGGATGGTCTCGACGGCTTTGGCGATTTCGGAGCCTAGTGGTTGGCAGGTGATTTTCCATTGCCGCAAAACTGCGTTCAACAGACAATCACTTAAAATTGCAGAGGCGGTGCCATCGTCGCCATCATAGATAAACTGCCATCGATTGGGTCGAGCACGAGCGGGATAGGCATGGGCGTTTTTCATGTTCGGATCGACGCGCATTGCAGTCTTTCGGGCACATTCTCGGAAGATATAACATAAACCGAGGTATCCGACTGTCATTAACCAGGGAATGATGCCGATAGCGGTTCGGTGGCTCGGAATAAAAAACCCGAGTATAGCGGGTGCGGTTAAAATCCATGAAATCGGGTTAAAAAATCCGCCTCGAGATTGGCATCCGAAGCAGGTCAGGTATCGTTTTTCGCCGCAGTCGTGTGAAACGGTTCGGGGATTGACGCCTAAAATCAGCGGGAAACAGAATCGTCGTTCCGAAAACGGCCATAGCAGAGGAAGGCCATTGTTGTGCATGACCCAATCCAGAAAAATATGGGTAAACACCGAAAACAAACTTATCGCCAACAAGGGCAGTAGAGATGGTGATTTGAAATCCATGATCGGGACATGATTGAAAAAGAGCCATGCCGGGATGGCGACCAACGCGGTTTGGGCGATGATGCCGACAGCGGAGTGGGTAGCGCCGTGGTGAACTTTCAGAAAGCGGGAACCCTCATAGCGGCGGGCGTAAAAATCGACGTCGGGAAGTATGGCGCCGGCGATGGCCGTCAGTGTCGCGGCGGGTTCCGGGCATATTGCCGCGCCGACATGACCGATCAGAATGCCTGCTGCCAGATGAGTCAATGGATCCACTTTAACCAAATCCTCAAAAAAAGACCTGTTACACGTTTCAGCGGCCACCGATTCGATGGCGCCTGAATTACACTTTCTTTTAACATGAAATGCTTTTTACAGCAATTATCCAATAAGCATTTTTAGGTGAGTGAGGATTTGACAGGCATTTAGTCTGTTCTTTTATTGTCTGAACACGATTACGAGATTAAAGGATTACCAGGATTGGTCTTTGCTTTCTCGGTATCTAATCGTGCCCATCTTTGTAATCTTTGGAATCGTTTTCAAACAGCCATTAGGGTTTGAGGTCAATATTCAATAAACAGTCACCAGGTGTTAGAGTTCAGTATTTCATGATTTTTGGGGAAGAACCACGAATAGACGCGAATGGATGCGAATAAGGTTTGAAAACCAATAAAAATTTATTCTGTACTCATCATCTGTTTTTTTAAGGGTTAGAACTCAGACGGTATTATTCTCTATTTTCAGATAGATCGGGTGGGTTTGAAACCCACCCCTACGGATTTTTTGGTTGCCAGGATCATTGATAAACGTGAACTTTCAACTAGAAACTAGGAACCAAAAAAGGCGTGCCGCACAAGCGGAACGCCACTTTGTCTGAACACGATTACAGGATTAAAGGATTACCAGGATTAGTCTTTTCTTTCTTGTAATCTAATCATGCCCATCTTTGTAATCTTTGAAATCGTGTTCAAACAGCCATTAGGACATGAGGTCAATATTCAACAAGTAGTCACCAAGAGTTAGATTTCAGTTTTAATTGTCTTATTGTTTGCCTAAAAAATCTTGCCGATAATAATCAGCCGAAAAACCTAACTAGAAACCAGAAATTAGGGACCAGGAACTGCGTCCCGTGTAAGCGGAATGCTTTGCAAAAAACCAGAAAAGGCGTGCCGCCCCGGCGGCACGCCCACTCAGCACTCAGGACTCAGCACTGAAGCGTTCGAAGAACGCGCTACTCAGCACTCAAAGGCCTACGGCCCATAGCCCCATGACTTGATCGCAATCTCACCCATAATATCGTTCATTTCAGGGTTCAGCATCGCGCCGTAGAATCCCTGGCCGGTAACAATGTCTTGACCGGTATCCGGCCATACAAACGGCGGAATGACGATTATCTCGGTCGTTCCGGTTGGAACATCGATATATTCGAAATCGATCGCGGCATATTCCGGGTAGTCAAAATAGACCCAGGACGGCCAGAACCAAAATTTGCCGTAAACTTCCAAGATAAAGAACGTCGCCACATGGGCCAGGGGCGCATCCGGGTTATCCAGGTAGCCGATAATGGAAAAGTCGTCTCCGGGATGAGCCATATCCGGCATCTCGAGACGCACGCCCAGCGGATAGCCTGGAGTCGGTTCCGGTGTTTCCGTTGGTGTGGGTTCAGGCGGCTGTGTCGGTGTAGTCGGCGGCTCAGTCGGCGTGGGAGTTTGCGCCCCGGTTGGGGTGGAAGTCGGGGGTTGTGTTGGAGTAGCTGGTGTCGCCGTCGGTGTGGAAGTTTGCGACCCTGTTGGGGTGGAAGTCGGAGGCTCTGTCGGTGTAGCAGGCGTTGTCGTCGGTGTGGAGGTTTGCGACCCGCTTGGAGTTGACGTGGGCGGCGCCGTCGGTGTGGGCCCCAATGGTTCGCCAATATAGATATCATCGATGTCCCAGCGGATGGTATCTATAACGTCACCATCGAAAACAAACGCAAGCAGGAATTCTTCACCACAAACAGCGTCCAGAGAGACAAAAACCTCACCTTTCATGTATCCGCCTGGTACTGACCATCGATCCTCCCAGGTGGCCCCACCGTCGATCGATGTCTGGATACGGAGAGTATAACCGCCATTGAAATCGTAAACACGATGTTTAAATACAAGCTGGATATTTGATATTGAAGAGGCGTCGAGCATAGGAGTATTCAGCCGAGATATACCCGAGATAAAAGGGGGCCAGTTATAGAAGACCATTTCCGGTGATTCTCCACCGGCACCACTTGTGTCGGTAACCCACCAATTTGTATGGGTTCTGTCCCAGTTAGGCGGAATTGTGCCTGCCGCTATACCCGTGAAATCTTCAGTGAAGGGCAAAGGCAGCGCCGGTGGTTTTTTGAAAAAGGCTCGAGCCGTGTGATCGTCATCCATCATCAACGTAGTGACCGGGTCATTGGAATACTGTAAGCCGTCAACTTCCCAGCGATCGAATTCCCATGGGTGATCGATGCCGTATGGTATAGCCAAGCCTCCATAATAATTAAAAGAAGAAAATTCGAATTTGAACAAAGTGAAAATACTGCCGTTTGATTTATCGACTTCAGCTAAGTAAGAGTAGGAACCAATAAAAGGAGTCATAAACAATCTACCGTGATCCTTGTCATATTCCATTCCATAGGCATGGGTGACGTCAATACCTGTCGGGCCAAGAAGGGTCTCTGCGCAGGTCTGGACATCGATGGTGTAAATACTGTCCGTTAAACCAGAACAGGCATAAAGAACACCGTCTCCGTAGGCAATATCAGTGAACCCGAGATCCGTCGTGAATGTGCCGACCACCGTGGCTGCACCGGTGCTTCTGTCTATCGTGAACAGCTCTATTCCACAAAAAGAATACATGACATCGTTGATCTCATCATAAGCCAAACCTCTAAGATTGGCCTTGCCTGTTTCGCCGACAAGCGTCAACACGCCGTTTTCAGTATCTACAGTATACAACGAGCTGGGATTATCAAAGCTCATCGCATACCATTTGCCATCAGCCCATGTTCCGCCGGTGATCTGAACGTCATTGGATCCAAGCCAGGTTTTAGATCCCAGGTCTGCAGGATTGAACTTGAAAGGGTTATAGAAGTTATCAAATCTGAGCGCAAACCAGGTTGCCGGCGGCAGAGCGGCCAACATGATTTCCCGATCGATCGGGCAGCCATGCAATCCAATTTTCGGGACAACACCTCCCTGGCCGATAGGGTCCAGCATATTGAGTTCACGGGTTTCGGAGATACAAATATCATCGATGGACCAAGCGTAGATATCTGTAGGGTCACCATCGAAAACAAACGCAAGAAGAAATTCTTCACCACAAACGGCGTCCAGAGAGACAGAAACCTCACCAACCATGGTCACGCCTGGTACTGACCACCGATCCTCCCAGGTGGCCCCATTGTCGATCGATGTCTGGATACGGAGAGTAGAACTGCCATTGGCATTAGAAACATTATGTTTAAATATAAGCTGGATATTTGACACTGAAGCGCCGTCTAGCATGGGAGTGATCAGCCGAAATACATCCGGGGTGGGGAGCGAGTCTCTGAACACCGTTTCCGGTGGATTGCCACCAGCATAACTTGAGTAGGTAACCTGCCAGTTTGTATGGGTTCTGCTCCAGCCGGCCGGAATTGTACCTGCCGCTACACCCGTGAAATCTTCAGTGAACGGCAAAGGTAGCACGGGTTTTTTGAAAAAGGCTTGAGCCGTGTGATCGTCATCCATCATCAACCTAGTGGCCGGGTCATTGGAATACGGTAAGCCGTCAACTTCCCAGTGATCGAATTCCCATGGGTGATCGATGCCGTATGGTATAGCCAAGCCCCCTATGAAGATATAATCAGTAGCCAGGTCGAATTTGAACAAGGTGAAAACACTTCCGTTTGATTTATCGGCTTCGGCTAAGTAAGCGCCGAAACTGCTAAAATAAGTCAAAAACAATCTGCCGTGATCCTTGTCATACTCGAATCCATAGATATAGGAGACGTTAATACCAATCGGACCAAGCAAAGTCTCTGCGCAGGTCTGGACATCGATGGTATAAATGCTGTTCGTGAAATCAGAATAAGCGTACAGAACACCGTCACCATAGGCAATATCAGTGAACCAGAGGTCCGTTGTGAATGAGCCGACCAACGTGGCTGCACCCGTGCTTCTGTCTATCGTGAACAGCTCCATTCCAGCGAAAGAATACATGACATCATTGATCTCATCGTAAGCCAAACCCCTGAGATAGGATTGACCCGTATCACCGACAAGCGTCAACGCGCCGTTTTCAATGTCTATGGTACACAATGAGCTGGGATTATCATAGATCATAGCATACCACTTGCCATCGGCCCACGTTCCGCCGGTGATCTGAGTATCATTGGATCCAAGATAGGTAACTGAACCAACATCTGCAGGATTGAATTTGAAAGGACCATAGGGATAATCAAATTCGAGTGCATACCAGGTTGCCGGCGGCAGAGCGCCCAGTGTGATTTCCCGATCGATCGGGCAGTCATGCAATCCGACATTCGGAACAACACCACCCTGGCCGACAGGATCCAGCATATTGAGTTCACGGGTTTCGGTGATACAAATATCATCGATGGACCAAGAGTCGATATTTGTAGGGTCACCATCGAAAACAAACGCAAGAAGAAATTCTTCACCACAAACGGCGTCTAGAGAGACAATAACCTCACCTCTCATATCTTCGCCTGGGACTGACCACCGATCCTCCCAGGTGGCCCCGTCGTCGATCGATGTCTGGATACGGAGAGTATAACCGCCATTGGCATCATAAACAACATGTTTAAATACTAGCTGGATATTTGACACTGAAGATCCGTCGAGTATGGGAGTAATCAGCCGAAATACACCTGCCGGGTAGGCAAAGTCATTGAACATCATTTCGGGCACTTCACCGCCAGCCCAATCGGAGAAATGGACTCCCCAGTTTACGTGAGTTCTAGTCCAGCCGGCCGGAATTGTATCTACCGCTACACCCGTGAAATCTTCAGTGAACGGTAGCGGCAGAAGTGGTGGTTTTTTGAAAAAGGCTTGAAGCATGTGATCGGTGTCCATAGTAAGAGTCTCGTTTTCATTAGTCGAGTAAAGCGCACCGTCGAGTTCCCAGTAATCGAAAAAAGAGAGCGTGTCAGGGTTGGCTAAAATGTTTATTGTAATAAATTGATGATAAGAATGGCTTCCTGGGGCCGGTATCACAGTGCCGCTTCCCAACCCTCCCGGGACAAGCATTGTCAGAATAACATCAAGCGGCGTGTTAACATTCGGCGAGGTTTCAGCAGTCGCCGCGTCGCAGTCCAAAGCCACCAATCCGGGCGCCGGAATTCCATATTGGGTTTCAGAGGTGCGATAACGATGGCGCCAAGGTAAAGAATCGGTAGATGCCGCGTCTGAAATATCGCCGCTGATCATAGTTGCCTGACCTAGAGCAACCGGCGCCAGAACCGTGGCCAGCATCATACACAGTAACATTTTTTTCATATGTAGTTCCTCCTCATATGATTTATAGGTTTAACAGCTATCAATGCTTATAGAAGTCATATTCTTAAAATTCACTTGTTATTAAAAAAACTCTCTTCAGTAAGAATTATTAAAAATGAAAACGGAATATAAACGCAAGGCAAAATCATAAAAATATCAATTTAAGTCGCGGCTTTTTTTACTTTAATACTGGAATGATCGTGATGTTTTCTTAGGAAAATCCGCACAAGTAATACTTACGACTCGTTAACAAGTCTCACTTTTCAATATCCAATAACCGATTACCCGATAATGAAAAGAGAGGGGTAAGGGATAGATTGGGGTAAGGCGTAAGGGGTGAGGGGCGGTTGTTTCAATATCAAATATCCAATGTCCAATATCCAATTTCCAAGTGTTGGAATTCAGTATAAATTGTTCTCAAGTTTTGAATAGAAAACTAACAGAGCACTATCTATTAAAGATCCCTCAACTCAGGACTCAGCACTGCGTTCGCAGAACGCTACTCAGCACTGAAGCGCTCGGAGAGCGCTTTACTCAGCACTCAAAGGCCTACGGCCCATAGCCCCATGATTTGATCGCAATCTCACCCATAATATCGTTCATTTCCGGGTTCAGCATCGCGCCGTAGAATCCCAGGCCGGTTACGATGTCTTGACCGGTATCCGGCCATTCAAACGGAGGAATGACGATTATCTCGGTCGTTCCGGTTGGAACATCGATGTATTCGAAATCGATCTCGGGATATTCCGGATAGTCAAAATATACCCAGGATGGCCAGAACCAGAATTTGCCGTAGACTTCCAGGATAAAGAACGTCGCCACATGGGCCAGAGGCGCATCCGGGTTATCCAGATAACCGATAATGGAAAACTCGTCTCCGGGATGAGCCATATCCGGCATATCGAGACGCACACCCAGTGGATAGCTCGGCGTCGGTTCCGGTGTTTCCGTAGGTGTGGGTTCAGGCGGCTGTGTCGGAGTGGGAGTGTGCGCCCCGGTTGGGGTGGAAGTCGGAGGTTGTGTCGGTGTTGCCGGCGGCTCGGTTGCTGTCGGTTTCGGAGTGTTTGTCGGAGTCGGTTCTGATGGTTTTGCGACAGTGATGTCATCGATGCTCCAATTAATGATATCGTTTGTGTCTCCATCGAATACAAACGCCAATTGGAATTCTTTGCCGGCAACAGCATCCAGGTTGACAACAACCTGGCCGCTCATGGGTTGTCCCAGCATTGACCAACGATCTCTCCAAGTAGATCCACCATCGGTGGAAGTCTGAATACGAAGAATATAACCGCCGGCTTTATCGTTTACGAGATGCTTGAATGTGAGAGTTATGCTGGACGCTGTGGCGCCATTTAACTTGGGAGAGGATAATCGATATACTGCAGAACCACCTTGGGGATTACTATTAAATTTCAATTCAGGAGCTGTGCCACCAGCTTGATTCGAATCAGCGACTCCCCAGTTGACGTGGGTTCTGTTCCAGCCGGCCGGAATATCACCTTCTGCCACACCGGTGAAATCTTCGGTGAAAGGCAGAGGTTGAGTTGGAAACAGTCTGAAATAGGCGCGGACCGTGTAATCTTTATCCATGAGAAGGGTTTCCGTCGGATTTAAGGAATATACCACGCTGTTGACTTCCCAATAATCGAAAACAGAACCGAAGGCAGCGGATGCGACGATATCCACAACAGTGTTTTCAAGATAAGTGTAGGTTCCCGGAACTGGAGTCACGGAACCAGTGCCAATCCCGCCTGGAGCTTGCATGGTTAGTTTAAAAGGGATACCAAAAAACGCCTGGGCCGTGTGATTGGCATCCATCTTCAGAGTCGTGAGCGGATCATTGGAATACGGCATGCCGTCAACTTCCCAACGGTCGAATACCCATGGGTGATCGATGCCATAAGGAATGGCAAGTCCGGAGATAATCCTGGGATTGGTGGTTTCACCGAAAGCTCCGTAACAAACAGCCCGACCGGTTGAAAGATCTACTTCAGCCAATCGCTTTGACTCCTGGGCAAAGCCAAACAGAAAAAACAACCTATCGTGATCCTTGTCATATTCCATTCCAGACACATAGATGTCTATATAACCAGTCGGCCCGATCAATGTTGTCGCGGCAGTATTGACATCGATGGCGTAAATTTTGTAACTGGAGTAGCCGTACAACACACCGTTACCGTACGCGATGTCTCTAAAATAAGGAAAACCATCATAGTTTCCAATGAACGCCGCCGCTCCCGTCGATTGACTGATAGTATATAACGATTCATGTGATGAGCCGTATAAAATGTCGTTTACTTCATCGTAAGCCAGACCATAGATTTGCGCGCCGCTCGAGCCGACTTCGGTCATGGTTCCATTAAACGGATTGACGGTATAGATGGTTGAATTATATGAAATAGGATCGCTTGACGCATACCAGGTTCCACCGGCCCATGTTCCACCGGCAATTTTTTCCGGCGTATTGGGCCCAATGACGGAGAAGTCGCTGGGATTCATCGGGTCGAAAACAATGCCGGCATCTACCGGATAAGAATTAACAAAAGCATACCAGGTTGACGACGGTAGCGCGCCTAGAATGATTTCCCGGTCGATCGGTATGTCATGTCGCCCGACACCAGGGGCAACAGCGCCCCAGCCGACAGGATTCAGCATGTCGAGTTCCCGATGTTCGGAGACACAAATATCATCGATGCACCAACCGATGATGCCGGAAGTGTCCCCTTCGAAAACAAACGCAAGCTTGAATTTCTGGCCGAGAACGTTGTTCAGGTAAATGAAAACCTCACCTCCCATTTGCTTGTCTGCCATTGACCAACGATCCTGCCAGGTGGCTCCGTTGTCTGTCGATGTCTGAATACGGAGAGTAAAATTGCAAAACATACATGCGATAAGGTGTCTGAAAGAAAGAAGTATATTAAATGCCGAGGTGCCATCCAATTCAGGAGTGATCAGTTTGATCTGTCCAGTGGCTGAAGGGAGATTACTCAGCTTCATTTCGGGCTCTTCACCGCCGGCCCAATTGGAGTCATAAACTCCCCAGTTTACGTGGGTTCTATCCCAGCCGGTCGGAACCTGGCCTGCTGCTACACCGGTGAAATCTTCGGTGAACGGCAACGCCAAGGCCGATGAACAATCTGTGCCGCCGGTGCTAACGGTTGCCCGACATAAAGTTATCGGCGCCAAAAGCGTCGTCAAAAACATGAACAGTAAAAGCTTTTTCATATGCGGTTCCTCCTTAAAAGATTAAAGTTCTTAACACCAAAAAACTCGCATTACGTCAAAGCATCACGTCTTGATAATCCTCGCTTGATAAAAAATAACTCCTTGTGCATACATTTATTTATAACCAAGGCTGAATCAAAAAAACAAGTAAAAGTAAAAAAAAACCATTTGAGCCGCGACCGGATTTCAATGTCCAAGGTTCAATTTCTGATTTCCAAGTCCATCCATTTGGAACTCATCTTTAACAGTTGTACCCAACGTTTGAAAACTGAATCGAGTAAAATCAAGGCTTTGCGCTGAAGCGGTGTTGAAAAAAGTTAAAATGTAGTGCCACGAATAAGTTAAAAATTTGTTGACAA
>JBASEY010000021.1:0-68203 GCA_049652745.1 bacterium
ACGGATCGGAGCTATATCCAAGAAGAGAGAATTCTCAGCTTAAAGGAATGCCTTGAAGCTGTAACGGTATGAGAGAGTTTATGATGAAACTTCAAATCAAATTGCAAACATTACTTGACACGAACCGCTTTATTCATTCTATGCTTACAGAGTAAATAAAGCACGCCACATTTTTATCATAGAATTTCGTACAAAGCTCTTCAGGATTTGAGAATTTGTTTGGGGACAGATACGCGGAACCGTGCTCATAAAGCGCTACTCAGCACTTAGCAATCAGTACTTAATTTGGGGACAGACTACCGTACACTTTTGACTCTCTTTGCTTCAGATATCTAAAAGCCTTTGACCTAGGAGCGGCCAGCAGTTCTGCGAAGACTATTTGGTCAAATATCTTGACAAGTTTTCTAAAGATGGATACAAAGCCACTAGTATCGAGATGGCTTTTCGATAACCGGAGATTATGCGAGTGCTGGGAAATAATTTGATCAAATATTATGTTGGTGGTTCGTTCAAAAAGCTGAGAGCGCTTGTCCCGACTACGATCGCTCTGATTATAGCGTTATGTTGTTTTACTGAAACAAGCGCGGAGCCTCGGCATATCCATTTTGCGCCTGGATCAGACAGCACCGACATCATTGGAGCGGTATCGTCTGAAACCAGTTATGTGTTGCGTGCTAAAAAAGACCAGTTGATGACGGTTGAGCTGACTGCAAGCCAAAACCGTTTTCTATTGGCGGTAACCGGTCCCGATGGCAATAAACTAAAAAAAGCAGAATTTACTGGTAAATGGACGGGAGTTTTACCCGAAACCGGCACGTATCTCATCACTATTTCTAAAACTCGTCCTGACGATACCGAATCAGCTCCATTTGTGTTGACAATACGTATTCCTGCTCAGGAAACAGGAGTTTCCACTGGTGAAAAATCACCAAAAATCACTGGCTTGTATTCGGCGGCCAACGGATCGCTTTCGGCTGAGCTGCAGGAAGACGGCTCGATTCGCTTTTACCTGTCGGCTTTTTATCGCGATCACTTCGGCGAGGTTTGCGCAAAAATTGAGCCGACAGGAAACACGCTCGAATATCGACAGGACGATTGTGTGATCCTGATCACGTTCGGTGGAGATTGGGTTTTCGTCGATCAGTTGTCAATGGATGCAGAATGCGGGTTTGGAGCGAACGTGACTGCAACCGATGTATACAAACTGGTAAACCGAGACAAACCGGATTTCAGTCTCTGCCCGTAAAACCTATCCTTTTACTTTTTTTCTCGACAAGGAACAAATCATGAAAAATACTTCCCCTATCGTCGTGTTTGATGGCCACAATGATATCCTATTAAATTTGTTCATCACAAAAGCGCATTCCGAGCAGTCTTTTTTTGTGCGGAACGACGATGGCCATCTGGATTTGCCCCGCGCAAAGCAGGGTGGTTTTGGAGGTGGCTTGTTTGCGATTATGGTGCCGCCAGAACACAAGACACCGGAACCCGATAAGCCGGCCACGCATTTTGATATACCCGAATTTTCCTCGCTGCAAACCACTGCAGTGCAACAGGGCGTTATTCGGGCAATGGCCGGGCTATTCCGTCTCGAGGCCGCTTCTGCCGGAGCTGTGAAAGTGATCAGGACGGTAAGTGAAATTCGAGAATGTCTGAGCTCCGGTGTTTTGGCTGCGGCACTTCATTTTGAGGGAGCTGAACCGATCGACTCGGATCTGGACTCACTGCACGTTTTTTATCAAGCAGGGTTAAGATCGTTGGGAATTGTATGGAGCCGACCCAATGTGTTCGGGCATGGTGTTCCTATACGTTTTCCTGCATCGCCGGATACCGGACCGGGTTTGACGGATGAGGGAAAAGCTCTGGTGACGGAGTGCAATCGGCTGGGTATCATGGTTGATGTATCTCACCTGAATTATCGGGGATTTATGGACGTGGCCGAAATATCGGATCGGCCAATCGTGGCGACTCACAGTAATGCTCATGCGATTTGCCCTTGTTCAAGAAATTTGACCGATGAGCAGCTCGATATTATTGCTGCGTCCAACGGGTTGGTTGGAATTAATTTTGGTATAGGATTTCTCCGAGCAGATGGTGGCCTGGATCCACAAACGCCTGTTTCTGTCATAGCGGACCACATCGAGTATATCTCTGAGCGAATAGGTGTCGATCATGTAGCGTTGGGATCGGATTTTGATGGAATATCTATTCCGGAAGAGCTCAAAGACGTGACAGGCTTACCGATAATTTTCGATATCCTTTCACAAAGAGGTTTTTCCGAGTCAGATTTGGCAAAGATAGCGAATGCTAATTGGCTGCGGGTGCTGGAGGCCACATGGCGGGCTTGATTTATTTTGGGGACAGACTTCCAAAAAGCAGGAGCGAGAAGCTGGAAACTGGTAGCGGGATTGAATATCCAATGTCCAATATGCAATAACCAATTTCCAAGTGTTAAAAATACGAACAAACAGTTTTCGAGTTTGATTTAGAAACCTCACACCCAATAAAAACCCATTGAAAACTCAGCAAGAAACCGGGAACCGCGTTCGAAGAGCGGCCTGGCTCTTTTTATTGGGGACAGACTTCCAAAAATTATAACATGAGCGAGAAGCAAGGAGTGAGACAGAGAAACCAAAAACCGTATCCGAATTGTGCCAAATTATTTAATAACCGATTTAATCGAGGGATAGCGGTAGACTTTTAATGCTCGAGCACGAGATTGACTTTGAGCGTAAAAAAACACTTGCTTTATGGGTAAAAGCATATTATAAAAGGCGGTTGCCGGTTTAGTCGATTATTTGTTATAATCTAATCGGTTAAACGGCGAAGAGCCGATCTTCCCCGGTAGCTCAGTAGGTAGAGCAGGTGGCTGTTAACCACCCTGTCGGCAGTTCGAGTCTGTCCCGGGGAGCTATGTACGCCAATAGGTAGAACTTCTTGACCTGGAAGTTCTACCTTTTCATTTAGAAACGGTAAGTTATACTCAATTTGCAGCTCAAAGTGGTTAACAGTGATCCGATGTATAAAACCATAAAGATGATTTCACCTTTGCCGTCAGCGACAATAATGGGTCTGTCGAAATGAACGCTGAAGAGCTTAGGTTATACTATGTGGCATTGACACGGGCTCAATTAGAGGTGGGTATACCGGTAGAGGCAGCAGCGATATTAGGAATTAAGGTCTAAGACCAACGGTGTAGATGAAAAGTGATAGGAGTCTGGGAGCTTTCGAGCTTCCAGGCTCTTTTTTTTGTCAGACAGAAAAGTGTCCCTGGAGA
Organism: bacterium; assembly: GCA_049652745.1. Classification (GTDB taxonomy): domain Bacteria; phylum CSSED10-310; class CSSED10-310; order CSSED10-310; family CSSED10-310; genus JBASEY01. Next base: position 3,278 of record JBASEY010000021.1, read on the forward strand.
CAAGTGGAGCCGGCTGGATGAAAGTCAAAATAAGAAAGTTGGGAAGGGAGATAATCAAGATGGAACACTCTGAGCAAAAGCACAGAAAATTGTGGCAAAATGTGCTCTCTCAAATATGCTCTGAAGGCTGGTAAAACATGCGTTTTCGTGTCATGTAAAACGCAAAAAAAAGGTGTCAAATTAGAAAGTAAATACGACAGTGCGAAGGCAAAACGTGGACTGTCACTTTTTGAGGCATCAAATCTGATAGTAAATCCTCCTTGAAAATCGCAGGATGGAATGAGTCGATTCTGATGAGACTCCTGTAATGTGATCTGGGGGTAACATCATCTTTTTCCATCAAGGCAGACATCAAAGCAGAAAACGGGGAAAGAAGAAAAATGCTTTGATCATTGTGGCCGGAAAAACACAAAAAATGTGACCCAATGTGCTCTCTCAAAAATGCTCTAAAGGCTGGTAAAATATGCATTTTCGTGTCATGTAAAGCGCAAAAAAAGGTGTCAAATTAAATTATCAATACGATTCTCAGAGGTAAAAGTTGTACATTCACTTTTTGATGCATTAAATCTAGTGGTAAATACTCCACGAAATCGGCCGGATCTTTGTTGCAAGAATTTTAGTTTCACATATGGAAATTCATAGTAAATAGTCGCGGTGGGTGTCACAAAGTTATTGACACATTCCGCATTCCGTATATAAGATAATCCACGAAAATAGGAGGATGTGATATGTGTTCAATAAAGAATTTCAAAACAGCCGTGTTGCTCTTAGTAGCGTTGTTTGCAATTGTATCCGGCACTTATGGCAGTGAAACAAAATATGATGCGGAAGCAAGTAAAAGATTGTTACAAGCTGCGATGAACGGTAACCTTGCTCATGCCAAAGCCGCTTTGTCTGATGGTGCTGATGTGAATATGATAGATAACGATGGTTATACTGCCCTAAGGTGGGCATCACAGGAAGGCCATCGTGGTATCGTTAAGCTTCTATTAAATAATGGCGCTAATGTGAATTTGAAAGATAACCATGCTCCTGCTCTAGTGGTGGCATCAGTGTTTGGTCGTCGTGGCATCGTTAAGCTTCTATTAAACAATGGCGCTTACGAGGATATTCAAGATGGCGCCGGTAAAACTGCTCTTATGTGGGCATCACAGCAAGGCCATCGTGGCATCGTTAAGCTTCTATTAAACAATGGCGCTGATGTGAATATAAAAGATAATGAAGGTAGAACTGCTTTAGGATGGGCAACAGGCAGAAAAATCGCTGATCTTCTAAAAAAATATGGAGCTGATAGATAAAGAAATGGTCGGGTAAAAAAGGACATCCAATTAAGAGTTGAATGCGATATTCATGACCGATGTTCAATGTAATAGAAACGAAGACATTGTATAGATAAAAATATAACTTGTGGCACTCTATCTCTTGATGTGTTTTTGTGATCAGAAATCAACTGATTCACCCAGGAATTTCCTACAACAAGCCTGACCTACAAGGACAAATCGGTTAACTCCCCCCTACGTAACATTCGCTCCGTAACAAACATTTTCTCCATCGGGTCACCCAGTTTCCTGATGTCTGTTAGAATGTGCGTAGGCAATTTCAGAATGTTCATCATTTGAGTTATTCGAGCTCGAGACACTCCCAAAAATCCTTAGCCCGGTCAGCTTGGGTAAATCCTTGTCTGACCATACGATTCCGCATTTCCTCTGCCACAATCACCGGATTACGATACAGCGTTTTGGGCTTCTCCACAGACGAGGATTTCCGGGTTAGACGAGGCATTTGATAAGTCGCTTTGAAGGTACTCCTTATTAAACGTCCCGGGGAGCTATGTACGCCAATAGGTAGAGCTTCTTGACCTGGAAGTTCTACCTTTTCTTTTAGAAACGGTAAGTTATACTCAATTTGCAGCTCAAAGTGGTTAACATCTATCCGTTGAATGAAGTTTCTCAGAAAAGATCGCTTTTCGAAGGGGGTACCCTTTGACAAGGTTATCGCTTAACCTTGTACATCGCGTTTCAAAGTCAACAATTTCAGCTCTGACTCGATCAACCGGCTCTTCAATTATTATGAGTTATCAGTGTATCCGTTTAACCATAGCAAGAGTTTCGTACAGCTATCCCGCCAATTCGGGCAGCTCGAGTAAAAATCGCCACGCAGGCATTACTTCGATCACGCCACTGCTGACCTCGATCCGCCCATCTTCGTTTCGCGTTACTATCGTGCCAGTTTTCTGGCTCTGTTCAGCCATCGCCTCACTTAGAGCCGCAATCTCTCGTTTCCGAGTCTGCGGCTCCGCCAAGGATTCGCAAACCTGAACAAGAATCTTTGACCAGCCCAATAATGGAACTATGAAATCGACTTCCCGGCCCGTCCTGGTCCGGTAATAGTATATTTTCTGGTGAAGACGACGAAGTGCCGCAAAAACGAGATTCTCAAGAAGATGACCGGAGTTGATCAGAATTCTGGATGACACCGAGGTGACCAGCGCATGGTCTATACAATAAATCTTTTTCGGATTGGTATTGCGACGAGCGACAGATGAATCGAATATATGCACCATGAACAGAAAATAGGCATCCTCGAACCATTCCAAATAATCCGATACTGCTGACTTCGGCGCTTTGTGCCCCAGTGACTTGAGATAACCAGTGAGACTGTTGATGGAATACAGCGATGCCGTATTGTCCACCAGCCAATGCGCTAAATCGGTCAGAGCCTTCGGGTGTGAAATGTCATGACGCTCGACCAAGTCCCGAAACAGAATAGTGTGAAAGTATTCTTGATGGATTCTGATCCGTATGTTTCGGTCTAATCCGGCGACCTCCGGAAAACCACCGGAATTCCAGTATTCCTCAAAAGCCTTTTTAATCAAAAACCTCTTTTTAGTCGATCACGCACCATCAGTATCAATTTCTTTGTAATCCAAAAATTCCTGGAACGAAAACGGAAATAATTCCCATGATAGAGCTCGCCCGCGCATTTGCGTGGCAATTTCCTTCGACAGCATTTCTGCGGATGAACCGGTCAAGTACACTTCACATTTTTCCGTACGCATCAATCGATCTATAAAAGGCTCCCAACCAGAAGCGGCCTGAATCTCATCGAAAAAACAATAGACCATCTCGGTGTTTTTCTTCTCAGGGTATAAAGAGTAATAAGCCTCGGTGATCAGGCCGAGATTGTTGTGTCGTAAATTATGAAGTCGATCATCGAAAAAGTTCAGGTAAAGTATGTTGTGCCTTGAGACTCCGCTGTTCAATAAGCGTTGAATAATCTGAAACATGTAGGTTGACTTACCGCTCCGGCGGACCCCGATACAAACCGTGGCTTTGCCGCGCATCGTCTCGATATGCAAGCGTCGAGGCACCCCGGTTTCCTGTTGGAGTTCCTGAAAATCCAGGATGATGGATTTGATTGTTTCTATCATAGCGCTTCTCCTGATCATAATTATTGCCGGTTATCATCTAATCTGGAAATAAATATAACCAGCTTAACCTGTAAGTGTCAAGAAATATTTTCAGATGCGCTCAAAAAATCCCCCGGTCCGAATAACCCATCCACAGATATTTCGACATAGCCTCAGGTAGATAACCCTTGAGACGAGGCATTCCCACCTCACATAGCGCGAATCTCGAACGCATGAACGCTAAAAACCAGGACAATCCAAGTAGAAATACGATCTGATACGATATTCATCCCTAACGAGTAAATTCACACTTATGACTGGCCATATAGTTTTCCTTACTTTTTGGCTAATGAGATTCCCCAGTTTGGAGGATGCCAAGGTATAGACTTTGTGTTAACGAGTTCTCAGGTGGTACGCAAACACATCTTGACATCAACTCTTTTTTTATCATGATTTTTTATCGACATTTTTACGGGTCTCAAAATTTTACTGGGAGCAAGAACTGTCCCAACTCATAATTCTCCGGTTTCCTCATTCTCTAAGCTAAATATTTCGGTGCAGTCAGGAAAGGTCAATTCATAAAGTAGCGTGACTCCGGGCTCTTCGCTTGAGGCTTGAACAGGCTTTTCTTTTTTACCTCTGTATCCATACCAATTTTATGAGAAAGATATATCTGTTCGGAGCTTTTCCATCGACAGCACTGTTGTGACACTGTTGTAATTAAAATAAATAAAAGCTATGAAGATTAAGCATCCCATACAAGGATGCACCGTGATGCTCTTTTTAGCCTTTATTCATTTTAGAGCGCTTATGCAAAACATTTGACCATGGAGCAATCTAACCAGCAAAAATTGAAATAGAGACAAAAAGCTGCAAATAAAGGAGAAAGAATATCATTATAGATAGGGTTAAAAAGAGCGATTCGAGGAAAATTTGTGACATTTTATATCGAACGAGAGTTATTTCAGGCTGATGAATTTTGATAGAAACAGACGGATCCAACGCCACGGCGCCATCACCACCGCCTACCTTGCAAGCGTGCGCCGCAAACTGCTGGTGCTGACCTTTCTGCTCAGCATAATTTTTCTGGTTGCGCTCTTCGCAATAGCTCTAGGCACCTACACCATTCCCATTAAAGACATTCTTCGCGTGCTGACCGGTAACGCCGACGCTGCCGCAGGAGTCGTCATTTTCAATATCCGGTTGCCGCGCGTCATCGCCGCGCTCGTCTGCGGTTGGGGGCTTTCACTATCCGGCTTGAGCATCCAATCTCTGCTTAAAAACCCGCTCGGAGCGCCATCGACTCTCGGCATTAGCCAGGGCGCCGCTTTCGGAGCCGCTGCGGCCATCGTCATCTTTGGCGCCGAAATGTTCTCGGTGACGGCTTTCGCGTTCGGAGGCGCGATGGCGGCCACGTTGGTCGTACTCCTCTTATCGGGACTTAAACGTCTCACTACGGAAACTTTTATCCTGGCCGGAGTCGCGTTGTCATCTCTCTTCGTATCGGCAACGTTCCTGATACAGTATGTGGCGACGGAAGCTCAATTGGCGATGGTCGTCTTTTGGAGTTTCGGCGACGTGGCACGTTCCAACTGGACAGAAATCGGGCTCATGACCGCCGTGGTTTTTCTTGTATCCCTTTACCTGACGGCAATTCGATGGGACCTCAACGCTCTTGCGTCGGGGGAGGAAGCCGCTAAAGGGCTCGGCGTGAATGTCGAACGAATCCGAGCAACCGGTATGGTCGCCGCCTCGTTGGTCGCCGCCCTGGTCACGGCCTTCCACGGAGTTATCGCGTTCATAGGGCTGATAGCGCCGCATATGGCTCGGCGCTTGGTGGGCGACGACCACCGCCTGTTGATTCCTTTTTCTTCGGCTATCGGAGCACTGCTTCTGTTGACGGCTGACACTCTCGGGCGCTTACTGATCGGTTCCGGCGCATTGCCGGTGGGAGTCATAACTTCGTTTTTGGGAGCGCCGATGTTCTTTTATCTGCTTGTTCGGAGGCAGAGATGAAGCTGAGGGTGGCCAATATCGAATTTGCTTACAACAGTCGGCATGTATTATCGGATGTGAGTTTTTGTTTGGACCAAGGGCAAATGATGTGTGTCTTGGGAGTGAACGGCGCGGGAAAATCAACGTTGCTCAAGTGTATGAATCGCATTCTCAAACCCAAACATGGGTCGGTGCTGGTGGATGGTGAAGATTTGCTCCAGATGAACCAAAACAGCGTCGCTCAACGCATGGGATATGTGCCGCAACGCCACCCGGAAACACAACTGACGGTTTTCGAGGCGGTGCTGCTGGGGCGCAAGCCATATATCCGCTGGTCTCTGTCGGAGAGCGACTACATACTGGTGGAAGATATTATCGGCCAAATGGGGATTTCTGATCTGGCAGCAAGGCCGGTCAACAACTTGAGCGGTGGCGAAGTCCAGAAAGTGATTGTTGCCCGAGCGCTCGCGCAGTCGCCGGCGGTGCTGCTGCTGGACGAACCGACAAGTAACTTGGATTTAAAAAATCAGCTCGAGGTGATAGGGCTGCTTCGGCGTGTCGTTGACGCTCAAGGGTTGGCGGCAGTGGTTGCGATTCATGACCTGAATATTGCCGCCAGGTTTGCCGACAAGTTCGTGTTCTTGAAAGACCGGAAAATTCATGCGGTATCGACTAAAAAAGATCTTAATCCGAAAATAATTCGAGAAGTTTATGGTGTGGAAGTTATTTTGGAAGAGATTGAGGGTCATACTATCATTGTACCATTGTAAATTAATAAGGAGAAATAAATGAAGAGAACAAACATTTTTGGTTTGTATATCATTGTTAATGTTTTGGTAGTAGCTTCCGCCGGCGTGGCGGCATCGACGGTTACGGTGACGGATATGGCCAAGCGTCAGGTGACAGTTCCTTTTGATCCGGAACGAATTATTTGTCTTAGTCCCGGCGCGTTGAGATTGATTGTATATCTCCAGGCGGAGTCCAAGGTTGTCGGCGTAGAAGATATGGAAAAAATGAATCCGGGCTATAGGCCATATTGGATTGCTCATCCTGAGCTTTGGGAATTGCCGAGCTGTGGACCGGGAGGCCCTGTCGGCATCAACAAAAAACCGGATCTTGAAGCCGTGCTTTCGGTTAAGCCGGAGGTGATATTCATCACGTACATGGACGCCTCTTTGGCGGATGAGGTGCAGCGGACGTTGAAAATTCCGGTTGTTGTGTTAAGTTATGGCGATTTTGGGACCTTTGACGACACCGTTTACGATGCCATGCGCATTGTTGGGAAGGTTTTGAATCGTGAAAAACGAGCTGAGGAAGTTGTGGCGTATATTGAATCCTTGCGAATGGATATGCGAATGCGAACGAAGGATATCTCCGAAGAGTCAAAACCTATTGTATATGTTGGTGGTATTGGGTACCGTGGGACTCAGGGTATTGAAAGTTCTGAGCAACAATATATTCCGTTTGAATGGATTGGAGCGAATAACGTAGCCAAGAAAGTTAAAGCCACCAGCGACGGTCATGTTGTTATAGACAAAGAAACTCTGTTGAAATTGAATCCGGATGTTATTTTTATCGATGGTGGTGGAATCGCTCATGTTAAGGAAGATTATCGCAAAAAGCCCGAAATTTTTGCTGTGCTGAAAGCGTTTGCGAACCGCCGGGTTCATACGCTGTATCCGTTCAATTGGTATATGACCAACATCGACACGACGTTGGCAGATGCTTATGCGATAGGCAAAATTTTATACGAAAAACAGTTTGACGACATCGATCCTCAACAAAAAGCGGATGAAATTTATACGTTTCTGGTTGGAAAACCCGTGTATGAAAACATGCGAAAGGACTATGGCCATATCGGGCAAGTGGCCGACTTTTTGAATTGATCGAAAAGTAATTCAAAACAAATACATTTAACTTTAGGACAGCAAGTTCGTAGTTCTTTAACTTGGCGATTGGAAATTGGACACTGGATATTGAAACATCCACCCCTTACCCCTTACGCCCTACCTCTGAACCATTCCAGATGTCTGTCCCTTAATTTGTTTTCAATGACTTTCCGAAGTCTGTCCCCGAATTAACGAATAAGCACGCTGATATGCAGGCAGGACAATTTTGTTGCCGACCATCATCTTTTCTAATAGTTGTCGAGGCTTCCATCTTTCATGGCTCATTTCGATTCTGTGACATAACACTCCGCATAACCGGCTGGCAATGGAGCAAAGCGGAATTGCCAGACCGAGTTGATACGGTTGTTCGGCATTCTTATAGGTACTGCTCGATCAAATCGGCTTGGGCATGCATTCCCCTATTTCGTAGTTCTTGCACAAAGACCTCCCAAGGCGGGATATTACTCATGTACGGCGACTCGGTAGGTCCTGTATACATCCCACCACCAGGCCCAGTGTATAGTCCGCCACCCGGACCGGTATAAAGCCCGCCTCCTGGACCAGTGTAGAGCCCTCCATCTGGACCTGTATACAAACCACCGCCTGGTCCTGTGTAGAGCCCACCTCCAGGTCCCGTATACAATCCGCCTCCCGGGCCGGTGTACAAACCTCCACCAGGCCCAGTGTAAGCTCCACCGCCTGGTCCCGTATAGAGACCTCCGCCTGGTCCCGTATATCTACCACCTCCAGGTCCAGTGTATTGATCACGTGGCCACATCGATTTTCCTCCTTTGCAAAACAATGTTTATATGGTTTCTTCATAACTCCTTTGGGCTACACCATGCCGGTATAATACCCCATCTGTAATCCTCGCGCAACACCTGCATTTACAGAAGATCAGGCCATGTTCTACACTGAACAGGGGGCGATATATGGTTTCCATTTAAGACACCTTCGCGTCTCCTCTACAAATCGTCCATCGGACTTTTGACGCCCTTGCCGCCCCGGTTCAGGACATGGGTGTAAATCATCGTAGTCTTGACGTTCTTGTGACCGAGAAGTTTGTCCTGATGTCGAAGCCCGATTCCAGGAGTTGCGTGGCGAAAGAATGACGGAATGTATTTTTCCGAAGTCTGTCCCTTAATTTTTTTCAATGACTTTCCGAAGTCTGTCAATTAACGAATAAGCACGCTGATATGCAGGCAGAACAATTTTGTTGCCAGCCATCATCTTTCTAATAGCTGTCGAAGCATCCATCTTTCATGGCTCATTTTGATTCTGTGACATAACGACGCTAATCAGCTGTGTAGCTTTTAGCGTCGGCTGAATTAGCCTTGTTATGCGTTTCATTCAACTTTTCTTTGGTTATTTGAACCAAATCATAAACACCTTTGGAATAATTCTTGAACTTCTCTTTTCGTGTGATATGTGTGGATAAAGGATGCTCTAGTTCTAAGATAATAATTCGCTGGTTTCCTAAAATTCGATACCGGTCATGCGAAATGAGGTTTTCAAAAGAACCAAGACTTTCACAGAACGAAGGCCAAAGGAAAAAGGAAAAGCAAATCAATGTATGACAGCTAAATCGTTGAAGCTCATTGGCGAATTTTTTAGAGCAATTCGAGTACATTGCCCAAGAAGGCTTGCTTCGCCCGTCCTTAGAGTTTGTGGAACACTTGATGACGTTTGTTAAGCCACAATATTGAAAGCCGCTGATAATTTGCTCGAAAGAAATCTGAGTTTCATTCTTAATGAGTGGCTTGCCCGTCAAATACTCGCGGTACAAAAAAGAGAGCAGTGGAACGTAATAATAAAAGGGTGACCCTCCGTAATGTTCGCTCTTAAAGATCTTAAATTTGCCATGCTTTAGGTAGTCGTCAATGGCAATCTCTACGAGCTCATCAATTGCCGTAAAGCTTTCATTCCCGCCGTTCAGATTTATCCCTGCAAATATTAACCCATCATATTCTGGCCCGAAAAATGGGAAATATGGAACCTGTAGATAGGATGTTTTTAAAGAATCAAAGCCAGTCCAGCATGCTTCCGCAGAATCACATGCAGACTGCAAATCTGACTTGGTTCCGTAAATGGAAAGGAATAGTTCTGGGGATAAACAATTTTTGTTTAGAATCATTAGAGTTTACTCCTTCTACATAACAATGTTTATATGGTTTCTTCATAACACCTTTGGGCCGCGCTATCGCGGTATAATACCCCAACTGTAATCCTCCAGCAATACCGGCATTTACAGAAGATCAGGCCATATTCTACACTGAACACGGGGGGATATATGGTTTCCATCTCTTCATTCCAGCACTTGAGTTAACCCGCGCTGCGAAGCGGCGTCGGCTTGAATGAATTGTTAGGCGTTACCGCCTTGGCTTGCAAGCTGTTTCATAAGTTTTATAGCCTTGCGCGCTTTACTTTGCGCTTCACCGCCAATGTTAAACGCAACAAGCTGCCCGCCCCGGACGTTTTGTTTGCCAGATCCGGTGATCTTAAAACGACCAGCCTCAAGCTCTTCAATATTGAGCGAACAAGAAATTCCACTCCATGAACCCCAGCTAATTCCTGTCTGGAAGGTTACAAGACCAAGATTTTCGTTGACGTTATCGATCTTCCATCCCAATCGCTGGATTGCACGCATTGCCAATTTGACCACCATAGTCATGGTGCCAGTAAAAGTATCTGAATTGGGGTCGTAACTGACGCGAACTTGCGGCTGCGTTACCTGCACTTGATTATGCGTTGATGACGAAACTGGCGCACCACAGCCGGGACAAAACGCTGCTTTATCAGAAATTTCGCGCCCGCATTCAGAGCAATGTACCAATGCCATGTTATTCCTCCTTGTTGTAACGCCCAACGCCCGAACTAACCGTTCCGGCAAGACGCGCCGGTGGCGCTAATTGACAGATACCGTTCATTTCGTTGTTAGTCTTTTTCCTAGCACCTTCGCCCTGTAGAGGTAACGCTCTATTCCTCTGTGCTCCACGGCACCGGCATACATGGTGCCGACAGTCTTCGCGTTGAGTGAATTAGCAATCGTGTCTTTGATTAGCGGGGTCGCTGCATCGCAGAAATGCTTGAGAATGGGCGGCACCGAGCCTGATACCACAAGGATCACCGCCCTGCGCTTCTTGCCCGATCTTGGCACGGGGCAGCCGGCGATGGTGAGCACCTTCCCTTCCGGCTTTGCGAAGGTCCAGCAAATCCGTTCCAAGAACGTCGTCAAGATACCTGTGGCATAACCCATATGCACAGGCGTGCCGAAGATGAGGGCGTCAGAATTCAGCACATCTTCTGAAATCGTTTTCATGTCGTCATCTATCGGGCATGGGGCAACGTCTGCATCCGTCGGGCTATCCCTGCATGCCAGGCAGTTCCGGCAGAACCGGATGTCGTAGTCAATCAGGTGCAGCGCATTGTTAGATGACGATATCACAATCAACTCTTCCATTCGTTCGGATCCTTGAGATTAATTCTTATTAAGTCCCCGCTCTTAAGGCCTAAATTGCTGTGTCCAAGATCCGATCGGATAGCTTGGTACATTCGGTCAGCTGCAACAAGAATGTTCTCACCTGAAGCTGCTGCTGTGCGAAATTTGATCCAAGCTGAGATCACACGAGGAGAACTCCAAAGGATGAGCCCTCTGTTAAGTTTAATAATTTCCTTTTTTGCCCATTCGGGCGGATCCGTGGCTGCCTCCGACCCTGGAATAGTGCTTTCTTCTAGAAATCTCTCGACGATATTGAAGAAAGTGTTATATACCTCAATTTTGCTTGGCCTATGGCTCTCGGCGATATCTCGGCTCTTGGATTGCCATTGTGCGTACCACAGCCCCACTAAGCCAATTACTGCGGTGACGACTGCACCAGCGATCGCAGGATCGAGAGATTTGAACCAAGCAGCAATGAGTAAAAATAATTTACAAACTACGCGCAATAGTACCCCTATAACTAGGAGCACGAATACTCCTATAAGTAGCTGCTTACGTTTCATTTTCATCCAACAATGTTTATATGGTTTCTTTATAACACCTTTGGGTCGCACAATCTCAGTATAATACCCAATCTGTAATCCTCCCGCAACACCTGCATTTACAGAAGATCAGGCCTTGTTCTAAACTGAACATGGGGAGATATATGGTTTCCATATAAGATACCTTTGCTCCTCCTCTACAAAGCGTCCATCGGACTTTTGACGCCTTTGCCGCCCCGGTTCAGGACATGGGTGTAAATCATCGTAGTCTTGCCGTCCTTGTGACCGAGAAGTTCCTGAACTGTCCTGATGTCGTAGCCCGATCCCAGGAGGTGCGTGGCGAAGGAAAGATGGAATGTGTTTTTCCGAAGTCTGTCCCCAAATTAACGAATAAGCACGCTGATATGCAGGCAGGACAATTTTGTTGCCAGCCATCATTTTTCTAATAGTTGTCGAGGCATCCATCTTTCATGGCTCATTTTGATTCTGTGACATAACGAGCGGCTCAGGCGCACGGCTATAGGCCGTCCGCTGGATTTGCTGGTTCGGTGTTTGTATTTCAGTCCTTCATTTGTTTCTTATACGATTTGATGAACCGTCCAAAAGCCTTATCCTTTTTCCGTTTGTCCAGGTAGGACATCTCATAGTACTCTGACTCTTTTTTGAGCTTGATATAGCTGTAATAGCGATCTTCACTCAATTCGCCACGTTTGACCGCAGCTCGGATGGCACAGCCGGAATCGAGTTCGTGGCTACAATTCGCATAGCGACAATTTGCGGAAAGGATGACAATGTCTTCAAAACCTACGTTGACCCCATCACCCGTAGCAACAAGACCCAGCTCTCGCATACCAGGTGTATCAATCAACATAGCACCTTGATCAAGAACGATGAGCTGGCGGCGCGAGGTCGTATGGGTGCCTTCTCCCGTACCGCTGACAGCCTTTGTGTCATAAGTGTCTTGACCGATCAGGCGGTTGATGAGTGTTGTCTTCCCAACACCCGATGAACCAAGTAGGCAATACGTTCTTCCCGGAGATAATGTCTGTTGAAACTCGTCAAACCCGATACCGCTAATATTACTGAGGGCAAGCACTCTGGCCTTCGTGGCCGTCGATCTAATGATCGCCAGCTTCTGTTCCAATTCATCCTGAGTAATCAAGTCCGTCTTCGTAAGAATGACAATAGGTTCAACGTGTCCGTCCGCTGCCATTACCAGATATCGATCCAAACGGCGGGGGTTAAAATCGAAGTGACATGACTGAACAATGAAGGCAACATCTATGTTGGACGCAATCATCTGGAAATCGACGTTCACACCCGCAGACTTACGCCGAAGGAACGTCTTTCGCGGAAAAACTCGGTGGATAATTGCTGCTGTGTTATCGTTATAATATTGCGCTGTCACCCAATCTCCGACACACGGCAGATCGACGGGACTTTCAGCCTGATATGAAAGCTTCCCTGTCAGCTCAGCCGGAATTTCTCCAGATTCGTTCATTATAAGATACGAACCGCGGTCAACTACGGATATGCGGGCAAAACTGCACCCTTCCTGGCGGAACTCCGTGGAATAATCTTCAAACCATTGGTCAAAACCCAAACCTCTTATTTTCATATCGTTGTATCACCGAACGGGTTGCGTTTGCGGCGGCGGGGCGGACTTGGACTCACCACCAAAGCCGAGATTTCACCAGCCGACGACCGCCTGTCCTGGCGGGCCGTGCCCCGCCGTCCGCTGCACGCTGTGTTGGGCGGCGATTCTGTATATTCGATGTCTTTCATTGCGTACCGCTTTTTTCTTGCAATAGTTTTATCAGTTGCCTGCCATCCAATGGATGATAACTCAACAATTCTCCATTCAGCAAGATATTGATAACGCCGTAAACGCAAGGTGCATTCTGCGCTTCTTTGTAAGTACGTAGGTGAATCACTGTGGAAGGGATACCCATGTCATCTGCGACATTCATCATTTCGTCTATCGAATGTTGTATATATGGACATTGGTCGCTTTTGATAATTACCAAGCCTTTGTTGTAGCTTTTGGTTCGCTTCCTGTTATTAAATTTGGGCAAGGGCGCATATTTCAAGAGTGGCTTGACCCACAATTCGAATGCTGGCGGAGCCGCGTCAACTTGTTCAAAGCCATGCTTGAGAAAAATCTTTTTGCTGGGCAACCATGTATCGTTGGTCGTCGCAACAGCAACACCATAGTAATTATTGCTTTGCGCGTCTCGTAAGCACTCTTGCAAGAGCAGTGAGCCATAGCCTTGCGCTTTATGATGTCCAAGCACCCAGAAGCAGTGGATAAACAAATAGCCAGTAGCATCCACGCCACGCCATGCATATTCGCCGGGAATATATTCGATAAATCCAACATTACGATCATTGACTTGGCACAATTTGTATCGCAAACCTTCTCTGAAACGGGCTTCTAGCCAAGAAGTTTTGCGGTCATAACCTTGGCGGTGGCGAACTGAGACGGCGCAGAAGGTTCTATGCTTGTGGATGTTATCTCCATCCAAACTGATAATTTCAACCTTGGGACGATTCGCTGTTTTTGCCTTCATGATAATGTTAGCCGCCGCCGTAGGCGGTCGGCTGCGACGAATTGTTAGGCCTGCAGTGATTCACTTGTCTGACCAAACGGCAAGTTCGTTGCCGCTTGGCTCCTTGAAATGAAACCGCCGCCCGCCTGGAAAAGAAAATATGTCTCGGGTGACCGAGCCCCCAGCGCCAAGCACTTTGTCCCGCGTTGCCTCAAGGTTGGAAGAAAACAAGACTACCAGCGGCTGAGTTGGACGGTGTGCCGGGTCTGCATTGAACCCGCTGCCCAAGCCACCGCTGTTTGTATCGGCATAGTCGTCGCCCCAATCTTGGTACGACCAGCCGAAAGCCTCAGAGAAGAAACGCTTGGACTGAGCAAGACCAAAAATATCTTTGGCCGGAAACTCGACAAAATTGATGTGATTGTCTTTTCGATTTTCCATCGGTCACCTCGACGTTTCGATGTGTGCCCAACAATGTTTATATGGTTTCATCATAACACCTTTGGGCCGTATCATAGCGGTATGGTACCCCATCTGTAATCTTCCCGCAACACCCGCATTTACAGAAGATCAGGCTATGTTCTGCACTGAACACGGGGAATATATGGTTTCCAAATAAGTCACCTTCGCTCCTTCTCTACAAATCGTCCATCAGACTTTTGACGCCCTTGCTGCCCCGGTTCAAATTCTGGAAGTCTGTCCCCTAATTAATGGTTTCTGATGTCCAAAACTAGATGACTGTTTACTGAATATTGACTGCGCATCCCCAATGACTGTTTGAATCCGATTTCAAAGATTACAAAGATGGGCACGATTAGATTCCAAGAAAGAAAAGACTAATCCTGTTAATCCTTTAATCCTGTAATCGTGTTCAGACAAAGCGGAACTCTTCGAGCAAAGTTCTGCGTTTCTGGTTTCTTATACTATTTTTCCGAAGTCTGTCCCCAAATTAGAGGCGTTCTACTGACGCAGAACGCCGTTCCTGGTTTCTGGTACTGGGTTTCTGGTTAGGTCTTTCTGTTGATTATTACGGGTAAGATTTCTTGGGCAAATAATAGGATTTTTAAAGCTGAAATCTACTAATTGTAAATTGGCTATTGGACAATTGGACATTGGATATTGGATATTGAACCTCAACCCCTTATCCCTTCCGTCTCACCTCTACCCGTTTCCAGATGTCTGTCCCCAAGTAGTGCTGAGTCCTGAGTTGGGGATTTACAGTTGATTTAGGTTAAGCGAGTTTTCTGATTAGAACGAGAAAACTAAAGCCACCGAAGTCCAACACTTGGTGATTGGTCATTGGATATTGAAAGTCCCCCGCCTTCCCCCTTTGCAGATGTCTAGACACATGCCATGATTATAGCCGGCACTCCAGCCAACGTGTCCGCTGCAACACTACCGAAGAGAAGGGCGGATACTGTCGGCATGCCCGTCGAACGAAATGCAAAGGCTGCGTCATTAAGAACTATTCCCTGCAACAGAACCACAATGCCCGTGGTGATGAGGAAAGCTGTTATGGCACGGTCTCGAGTGCTTGGCGATGAGTAGTAGAGCCATTCCAGCAAGAAGATGCAGCCCGGCACTCACTCAAAAGGCCGGTACTGCACGATCAGGGGTGACGTGTGGAAGCGTGGTGACACAAACCGGCGGAATGACGCCGATTGCCAAGACCAGAGCCACCACATCAACTTTGGTGGCTGATGTCATGAGAAGAGATCTGTTCCGACGATTATCGATCGATTCCGGTGTCATTTTTCCTCATTATGACCTAATGCCCTGAGTTCATCCGACGCTATAGTCGGTCGATTGAATCTGATTTTATGTTTACAGAAAACCGCATCGAACACCCGCACATGGCTGATGTTATCGTTCTCTTTCAAGTCGTTTGCGGCGGGTAGCAGCAACCCTTTTTTAGCTCAAGCTCATCTTCCATCGACGTCGAGAAGCCGGGTTCGCTTTTTCAATGTTCTCAATGTCAGCCACACCACAAACCCGAAGGCGAGAGCCACAATCCATCCCCAATCAAATTCCAATCTGTGCTTAGTGAAAAGTTCCCCAAGCGTTTCAAGCAGAAACAGGCTGACGATCACGGCAAAGAAGCCGTTGTATTCGCGCCTGAGCACATTCTTGAACGAGAACGGCAGCGCCGACTTCTTGAAGTTTCGGAACCTTGGAATGAAAACCGGGGTACAATCGGCCCAAGCGAGATACTCCTCACCGAACTTGGATCTGAGATAAGCTTCTTCTGCAAAGATGATGCGTTCGTAGTAGAGCCAAAACACAAGGATATAGATTAACGTCAACCACCATTGATGGGCAAAAAGAATGACACCGAGGCCCATGAAAAAGTTGCCGAGATACAAGGGGTTGCGCGTGACAGAGTAGGCTCCGGTGGTGTTGAGCGTATCCGCCACCTGCTGTTCGGTGTTTCGACCGGAAGTCCCTTTGGGTGTATATCCAATCGTATATGAGCGGATAGCCAGGCCTGTATAACTGACAATGAGACAAATAACCTCCCATATGTGGTCAAGCGTCTCACTATGGCCAGGATATTCGTACTCTCGAAGCGCCAGGAGGATAATGCCAAGGCCGGCAAGGGGAAGATAGCTCCGCCAACGAAATAACCAATTACCTGAATGTTCGAAGTCTTCTTTTAGCGCCAAGTCATTCTCCTTTCCGTCGAACACCCTGAGTTCCGCCGACGTCAGCGGTGGTCGGCTGCAAAGAAAGGTTAAGTCTCGCCATAAGGCAGATCGTCCGGATCTATTCCAACATAGTCCGGTGGCGGAAGAAGCGGAAGACAATATGCCGATACATATTGTCGACCTTCTAAATATGCTTTGACAACGCGGTGCATGCCATCCATGACTCTTCCTTCCGGACAGACAATGATGGGATGCGATAGATCCGCAGATTGAATTAACCGGATATGGTTCGAGATAGATTTACAGGTGGGTTTATCGCCCTCCAAGTCATACCAGTAAGGCTCATTCAATTCGCGTATATCGCTGAGTGGCAATTCGATCGCCTCCAGGTTCGTCGTGAGCGAAACGAGATTATCGATGTCCCAAGCCAGGAGCCCTTGGTCGCTTTTTCGGAGGTAATATTGCTTTCGCATATGGTTTACCTCTTGGCATCAACCGCCGTTATTGGTGTTCGGCTGTGTCGAGTTATTTGAAATCGTGCTTTCATCGTGTTTTTCTTTGGGCGTTGCCCAGAGAACAAAATCTCCGAGAAGTTTCAACTTATATTGTAGCGCAAAGATATTAAAAGGCAATGCTGGTCGTGAGATTGCCAAGAGTTTTTCATCCATTTGACGGCCTAGCCTCTGTTGTCTAGAAGTATTACAGTTACTAACTTTTCCCGTTGGTCTCTGGCAGGAATTCCAACAGGTATAACTCACAGAACGGATAAAGAATGAAGCCTCGTTAACGTCAAGCATGATCCTCGGTTAAGCCATAGTAGGCTGTAAAAGATCCGTAGCGCTCCACACTTCGATTCGGCTGGATGGCATTCGTGGAACTATTAGTGACACGTCCTATCAGTACAAGGTCAACAACGTCGGGATAATGCCAACCTCCCGCAAGGCTTCGCCCAATTCCAGAATGCTCAGCAGCCACACAAACGCCAGCGCATCGAAGAGCGCGCCGCGAAACTTGCGCAGGTTGACCTCCAAAAATTCCGGCTCGGTATATCGTGAGAATCGAGGGAAAAAGCGCGGAGTCGAAGCGACATAAGCGTCGAACGCGTCTCCGTGGATTTCACGCAACCTGTTTTCCTCAGCTCGAATAACAGATGGATAGGCCATAGCGAACAGCAATATCAGCACTATCGGAACGGTAAACGTCTCGGAAGCGAGCCCAATACCAATAGCACCGACAGCACTGAAAAAATACAAAGGGTTACGGGTCATCGAATACGGCCCGGCCGTGACAAGGTTTTTCGTCTTGTGCCCGCATATGTACAGGGAGCACCACAGTCTTCCAATGCTTGCGACGCCAACCAACACACAACCCATCGCAAAGATCAAGCCGTCTATCGGCGGGCGTTTATCCCACGCTGACGCCGTTACCAGAAGAACGGCCGCCAACGGCCAAATGATCAGTCGCGAAATCAGAATGCGTCGGCGTGCGAAAAAAGACGTCTCATTACTCATAGTGGCTCCTGTAACAGTTGAACATCGCTTAAATCTACCCGCATAAAATGCAAAATCCTTACATCTTGTCCGTATAAGAAGTTTTGGAATAGTTTATTAGAAAAGCGATAAAATCAGTTCCTTCATTCTTATGGCGCCGACTTAGCGGGTTAAACGAATATCGCATGCGGATCTGCATTGAAATCCTTCCCTCAAAGCACGTCCACTCGCCCGTCGAGTAACGCCAAACAACTGTAAATAAAATACTACAAGCATGCAAACTACGTCAAACTCCGATTTGAGTTTTTTAACGATCCTCGAGGCGAATTAATTCCTTCACCGACGCTTTCCGACGGTTTTTTAGGGGGGATATCAATGCAAGGAGTGTAATTGCAGGCAGGATATGGAAGTCAAAAAAGCCGGCTTAATGTCTGCTTTCTAAAGGCTTCTTCGAGGTGCGCTCATTCAAACCCACGCCCCTGCCCCGCTTCTTCGTATGTCACCCCGTCGCGGATATGGTAAATACGTTTAAATGTCGGAATGATTTTTTCGTCGTGTGTGACGACAATAATCGCCGTTTCGAATTTTTTGGCCATATCGTTCAATATCCGAATCACCGTCAAGGCGCGATCACTATCAAGCGGAGCGGTCGGTTCATCAGCAAGGATTACCGGAGGTCGATTGACCAGGCCGCGTGCAATTGCGACACGCTGCTGTTCCCCGCCGGAAAGCTGTGACGGCATGGCCTTGGCGCGGTGGTCCACCTCGAGTTCTTTCAACAAATCCATAGCTTTTTTACGTGCAACGGCGTTTGGTGCTCCGGCCAGCATCGGCAACAAAGCGACATTATCGGTGACGTCAAGAAACGGAATCAGATAAGGCGCCTGAAAGATGAAGCCGATTCGGTCCCGTCGCAATGCACGCAGATCTTTGACCTTCCATCCTTCGTCATAAATTGTGTCATCACCGAGCATCATTTTTCCAGCGGTCGGCTCGATTACGGCGCCCAAACATTTCAACAGCGTTGTTTTGCCCGAGCCCGACGGACCGATCAAGCCGACAACCTCACCAGGCGCAACCTGCATGTCGACGTTCTTGAGAGCATCGACGGCGGTATCGCCGCTTCCATAACGCTTTTTTAACCCCTGAATAAATATACCCTTGCCCGCCATATCAGCCTCCTATAGCCTCGGCCGGATCGACTGCAAGAGCGGCTCGAATAGCGATAATGCTCGACAATGCGCAGATAATAACAACAGCAAAAAAGCCGACGACGGAATCGAGCGGCAACAGCAGCACATATTTTGGAAATAGCGGTGCCATCAATACCGTCGCCGCGATTTTGCCCACCATAAAACCGAGCAAACCCAGAGCGATAGATTGTTTCATGATTAGACCGACTATCGTACGGTTTTTAGTGCCGATCAGTTTCAAGACCGCAATTTCACGGATTTTTCCAAGCGTCAGAGTGTAGATGATAAACGCCACAATAGCCGAACTGACAATCGCCAAAATCACCAAAAACATGAAGATTTGTTTGGCGGCAGTGGCGATCAGCTTGCCGACCAGAATCTCGACCATTTGACTGCGGGTATAGACCGTCAAGCGCTTCCAGCGACGAATCGACTCGGCAACGTCTTCGGGGGTGTAGCCGGGCTTGACTCGCACCAAGACCGCATTGACGAATGGATTGGCGCTTTGTGAGGCGATAACCGCATCGAGCAGACCCGGCACACCAGGGCGGTTGAAGGCAGAGTTTTCTGCTGTGCGTCGGCGTTGCTGATGGATAGCGTCGTTGTTTTTCAGAAACTGTGCTTCTTGAGCATCTTTTAGAGGAATGAACACCATTGGGTCACCATTGGAAGAGACCATCCTTCGGGTCAAGCCGACAACGGTGTAGTGATTGCGGCGGATTTGGATACGATCGCCAAGTTTGAATCCGGAAGCGATGTCGGCGACGGCCTCGTAATGGCTCCGCGTGATGTGGCGGCCGGCAACCAGATAGGGCGGCCACCCAGGCGTTCCGGGTTTTCCCGGGGTGATGCCGGTGACCATGGCTCGCACGTCGCCGTCCTGTTTGCCGACCTGCATGATCAGATAGGTGATATTGGCGGCCTGATCGATGCCCGGCATACTGCGAATCCCACGCCAGACATCGTCGTAAATACTGGATGCCTCCGCGTAAGGGCCAAGAGTATCTTTCTGCACTACCCACAGATCCGCCCCGCTGTTTTCGAGCAGCATTTTGGCATCATCCACCATACCGCGATAAATCCCCGCCATCGACAACGTGATACCGATCAGCAATCCAAGTCCAACACCGGTAAAGACGAATTTGCCCCAGGAATGCATGATGTCGCGACCGGCTAAACTGATCACGGTGATAAAACTCCTTTAATTTGCTCAACGACCTGAATCCGACTGCGTTTGCTCAAGGCGTTTTCGCTGTAAGCCACAATTTGGTTGCCAACCTCGAGACCTTCCAAAACTTGGACAAGGCCTTCCAGGTCGGCTGCCCCCAATGTAACCGGCGTGAACAGGAGATTGTTGTCTGTCACCTGCCACACGCCTACTTTGCCGTCGATACGATGAATCGCCGCATTCGGAATAACCGGCGCCGCTGCAAGAGAGGGCAAACTAATTGTAACTTCGGCCAGTTCACCGATTGGCGGCATCGGGTCGGGAATAGTGTTGAAAACGACTTTGGCGAGTATTTCCTCTGTAATTACATCTGCAAGCGGTTCAACCCTTAAAACTCGCCCAGTCACCGGCTTACCTGTCTGAGATCGCAACGTGATCTGCGCCGGTAGGTCGGCGGCAAGACCTTGGGAGTGAATTTGATCGAAACGGACGTTGACCCAGAGCGTGTTTGGATCGATCAGTTCGACGACAGCCTGGCCGGCAACAACTGTGGTTCCGGGGTCGGCATTGCGAGCGACCACCAAACCGTTGACAGGTGCGATCAGAGACAAATTTCTCCGCTGCGCTTCAAGCGCATCCCGTTCGGCGCGCACCCGGGACAGCTCTTCACGTGCTGCAGCCAGTCCCGCTTCGGCGACCGACAGATCTTGTCTTTTTGAGGCTACGACCTCTTCGCTTACGGATTGCGTTCGGAGCAATTGTTCGTATCGAGAAGCCTGTGCCTGAGCATAATCTTTTCGAGCCTGTGCTTCGTTGATTTGCGCGGTCACTCGCTTCAGGGCGGCATTCTGCGCCGTGATACGTTCTTCGAAATCCACTGGATCCATTTCACCCAGTATTTGTCCGGCCCCGACACGCTCACCGACGTGGGCGTCCAAGTGTTTGACTCGCCCTGCCAGGGTTGGGCCGATCTTGTAGGTATAACGCGCCTCGATGGTTCCGATGCCGAACAGCCCCGGTGTGAGACTTTTGTTCTCGACCGTGGTCAACACGACCGGCACCGGAGCCAGCGGGCCGGAACGGAGCGCTACATAGACGAAAAGTATAAATAGAGGAACTAACACGGCAACCAGTGCCAAGGTGCGTTTTTGAAAAGGTAACTGTTTCATGATCGGCTCCTGATACTGCAGCAATAGCCGGCAAAAACTTTCGGTGCATTGACGCGTATACGGTTCACATCGCCGGCTATCAACGATTGCATGACCAAACCTTGGATAGTGCCGATAAAGAGTGTGGCGGCAACTTCGTTATCGAGTTCGCCGTCAAGCTGTCCGGCAGCTTTACCGTGTTCAAAGAGGCGATTGAGAAACTCTCCGTAACGGCGCATGTGAGCCTGCACAACTTGTTTCGGCGCGGTATTATCGGAGCGTTGCAGTTCTGCGAACAGTAAACGAGGAATACCAGGATATTCTGTAATAAAGTCCACGTGGGTCATAAACATGCTTTCGAGTGAGGCAAGTGGAGATGATTTGGCGTGTATAGATTTTTCTATGCGAGACAATAAATGTTCTGATACCCATTCCATAACAGCTTGTAGGATAGCGTCTTTAGTGGTGAAATGTCGGAACAGCGCGCCTTGAGTCAAGCCCATGCGTTCGGCGATAGCGGCAGTGGTGATTTCGTTGGGGTTCTGTTCGCCTGCGAGTTCGATCACGGTTTTGACAGTGACTTCTCGACGTTCGTCGGCGGGAAGATGCTTTCTTTGTTTACTCATGTGGATTCTCCTTTAACAAAAGTAAGTAATCAATTACTATCTTTAATCGCCAGAGGGGTTTTTGTCAATAGTTTTTTTCGGAAGGTGGGGTTCAGTGTTTGAGGATTGTGGTTGATACGTCATTGGGTTAGGGGGAGTTGATCCGATAAAGATATAAATTATGTCAAAAAATAAACGACAAAAGTTATCGAAGGTTAAAGGATATGCAATAAACGTGGGGATGAATGATGCAAGCGTAAAAACTCATTTTTTTCACAACGTGATTTCTGAGGCAAATTAAAGACTTTTTACACATACATCAAGATAGATTACCTATTGACAGGACTGTTGTAGAGTTTTACAATCGCCCCAGTAAACAACGGGGGCGTTCTTAGAATCATGGTTTTAACAGTTTGAAAATAAGAGCGATATGATTGATATACGACAAAGCGAAGGCTGGATAAAACGATCCCTGAGCATTATCTTTTTTGCAAGCTTACTTTTGTTTGCAGGTTTAGATTTTTTGATCGCTAACCACTATTCAAAAGTGCCTGTTGAAGAAGAAGCAACAATGCAAACTCCGACGCCAACACCGGCGAAGACTCCAACGCAGACATCGACTAATGTGCCGACGCAGACAACACCGGAACAGACGCCAACTCAAACACCGACAGAAGTACCAACGGTAACAACAGGATTACCGGAGGTAGCTACACCATCGCCAACGCCTCTTCCTCGTCCAGGAGAAATTAGCGTTGCAAACTATTTTGATGAACCGATTAAAATATGGGTAGTTGATGACAAATCAAAACAAAGAAAGGAGTATAATGTTCCTAAAAACAAATTAAGGCATATGATTCGCGGTTTGGCTTATGGAAGTTATCATGTAGAGGCATTTTTACCGAATGGCCAGGTAGTTAAGCCACAGGGTAAAGCAAATTTTACGTTAGATAAAGAACATAAAAAGTTCGCTTTGAGTTATAAACCACAGCTCTGATTTGGGGATGAAAAGTAGAAATGACGAAAAAAACTCAATTAAAAGCTTTTTTGAGCACAGGGAGATTGGCATGATATCTAACTTTTTTAAAATAATTGTTTTATCGTTTATCGCTCTTTCTTTGATAGGTTGTCCTCCGAAAAAAAATCCTAAAAATTTACATGATGGACAATACAAAAAATGGGAGAATTATGATGAAAGCGATTCGGAGCAGCAATCACGGTTGTCCTACATATTTGAAAAGCAGGTGTTTACAATATATTTTGCTGTAAATGAGGATGATTTTGATGAGGAAGGAATAATCGAAATTGATCGTGCAGTTGATGAATTGATGACTAAACACGATGCGTGTATTGAAATTATTGGGTGGGCCGATAGTGTGATGGGTCAGCCGCAAAATTATGAATCCAATCGGAAATTGGCATTTGATAGGGTTCAGTGGATTCAGGAAGAGTTAGTTGCACGAGGGGTTCATCCCGATGTCATAAAAAAGGTAAATGGAGAAGTAAAAGAATTGCCGCAAAATTCGACCAAGTGGGAACGGGATCAATGGAGAAAAGCAGAGATAATAGTTTTACCATGTTTACATGCTGAAAAGCTGGAAAGGGAAGTTGATCCTCAAGATCCCTTTAAATTTCGTTGATTTTTCTGCAAGCATATTTGGATGTTTGCTTAATCGAAGAAAACAGGAGGTTCATGATGAAAAAGTTTTGTTTAAGCGTTGTTTTGATTATTATTGTGTTGACAGGATGTCACCATCACTCAGACGCACCCTCTTCAACAACTGTAGTGGCGAGTTTTCTGGATGCTCAATCGCCGGCATTTAAAATATATGCTGTTAATCCCGCTCTTTATCCATATGTCATGGCATATTTTCGTACCATGGATGGCAACCGGGATCCTTTGATTAATTTAAATGTTGCCAATGTTGCTTTATATGTTGAAGGGCAGGTGTACGATCCTTATAAAAAACAATACGTAGTCCAAACACTGAAGGAAAGAAGGGAAGGTTTCCGAACGGTTTTGGTGCTGGATTGCAGTGCCAGCATGGCTGGTCAACCGTTTTCCAATATGCTCGATGCTGCAAGAAGCTTTATCGATTTTAAAAGTCCTTCGGATGAAATTGGTATTCTGGCTCTGACGGATACTGTCCAAACGATTTGCCCGTTTACGAAAGACAAGGGACGTTTACGTACATATCTGAATGATTTAAAGCCTATCGGTAGAAGAACACCGATCTATGATGGACTCGGAACAGCAATTCAAGCGTGTTTTACCGGAAGAGCGAGTGTTTCATTTACATCTTCGGATCCAGAAGTTACGATTCTCAGCAACATTGTGATTATCACGGATGGAGAAGACAATGGTAGCGCGCTCACGAGAGCGGATTTATTGAGAAATATAGAAAACATGAGAGTTCCTATTCCTATTTACAGCGTTATCTATACTGGAAAACCAGGCTATAACGTTACAGATTTAGCATATATCAGTACTGCATCTTTCGGTAGATACTGGACGATAGATGCCATGTCGTATTTATCATCGATCTGCTCAAAAATTCAAGATATCAACCGCAACGATTATGTTCTGACTTTTAAATCATATTTGCCGGTTGACGGCCACAAGCATATCATGAAAATCGGTGTAAACTACGCGGGATTTTTGATGTTTAATGATGCCGAGTTTGAGACCATGAATATACAGATGGCCACGCCTGGATTAAGAGATTTGCGGAGCCATCTTGATCGGCAGATTCCGAAACTTGATGACAATAATCCTTACATGACATCATCACAATCATCTCCACCTTATGGTTCAAGTGAAATCCCTGCTGGTAAATAAGAATATTGAAAAGATGCTACCGGTATAACGACACATAGAAAAAATTATCTTTGAAAGCTATGTGATTGAACATGGTGCGACCTAATATAGATAGTACGGTAATTCTATATCCTGATTTTGAACATAGGCAGAACAATACATTTTGTGAGATCCCCTTAATTCAAAAAGATAGTAAAAAATCTTACACTGTGTACAGTATTGGGAGTAATAAAAATTGTGATATTGTTCTGCCTCATCGCACCGTTTCAGGGCACCATGCTGATTTAATTGTCAATAAAGGTAAGACGAAGATTAAAGTTAAAGATCGGCGTAGCGCAAATGGAGTTTATGATCATCTTGGTGATCGCTTTTCAGAAAACAGCTATTATTTCGAACCTGGTCGCACCTCGTTTACTATTCAAATAAGTATTTTTACGCTGATATTAGGCAAAGATGGTGAGCATTTATATGTAAAGTATGGCGAGAATAGCGACCAATACCGAATTGAAGCAAATCAGCTATATTATAACATTGGTAAGAAACAGATTCTTAAAAATATTGATATTGTCATTCATCCAGGAGAATTTGTTGGATTGTTTGGACCTTCCGGTTCAGGAAAAACAACGTTATTAAAGTTGTTGAGCGGAAACAAACGACCGACGAAAGGCAACGTTTACATTGGTGGTTTACCTTTAAAAGATCACTTTGATTTGCTTAGGGAACGAGTCGGCTATGTTCCCCAAGATGATATAATTTATAGAGAATTTACTGTTGAAGAATCATTGTTGTATTCCGCAAAATTAAGATTACCGGCTGGGACGGAGTTAGAAGATTTAAAAAAAGTTGTTGATGAAACACTGGCTCATCTAGATATAGTAGGAATTAGACATCAACGCGTGTCTTCGTTAAGTGGAGGTCAACGAAAACGTGTCAGTATCGGGGTGGAAATGTTGACAAGCCCCAGGATTCTGATGATGGATGAACCCGATGCAGGACTGGACCCTCATATTCAGGATCAGTTGATGGATGAGTTTAGAAAACAGGCGGATTCGGGAGCAGCGGTGATAATGACGACGCATACGTTGGATAATTTCCATCGTTTCGATTACGTTGCAATTATATCAATGGGCCATCTGGTGTTTTACGGCGCCCCTTCAGATGCGCTGGCTTTTTTTAAAAAAGAAGAGGAAACGTACAAAGCAAGAGATATTTTCAGAGAGCTGGACACTAGAAAAGAAGGCAATCCAACCCATAGGGAATCTATAGCCGAAAGGCATGCTGCAAATTATAAAAACACCATTTGCTATAAACGGATAATCACTGACAGATCAACAAAAACTACCGATGATAAGTCACCTAAATCTATATCGGAAAAGATAACGGATACACTGCGCAATCTACCGCGATCAATCATTGATTTTGAGTATAAAAAATTCTGGAATTTGATTGACAGGCATATTCACCTTAGATTGGGTAACTGGCGGACACTACTATTGTATCTTATGGTACCGATAGTTGTTCTGTTTATCTTATCGATGCAACAGACAGTATCAACGGATGAGATCGCATCGATGAAAAGCGATCAAGAGCATTATGCTGAATCAATAGAGAGACAAAAAAGCGGAAAGAATGAAAATAAAGGAGAAAAAGAAAATAAGCCATTAAACACAGACTCGTCGCAAATCGTAGATATGCAGCCGGTAGTGCCCGAATTGGATATTGAGTCCAGCCGAATGCTGTTAAAACCGAAAATTCCTCATATTTTTCCCCTTACTCTTGTGCTGACCGCCATATTTTGCGGCATCTTTATCTCAAGTTCCGAAATTTCACAAGAATGGAGCATCTATAAAAGAGAACGCCTTGTTTGCACCAGTATCTTACCATATATATTATCCAAAATACCTTTACTGTTTGGAATCACGTTTATTCAAATGTCGATATTGTTTTCCTTTACGGTGGTCATAAAAGATATTCATGGAATACCTTTTTTAATGGGTCTTACCACTCTGACATTAGTTGCATGGAGCAGTGTTTGCCTGGGTCTTTTACTGTCAAGTATCGATAAATCAGGTAAAACAGCAATTATCCTGTCAATCGTTTTCATTATTCCACAAATTATATGGTCTGGCGCGATTGCTCCAAATTTCTTCGAAAAAATGCACAAGATTCCCAAAGCTATTTCGAATGTTCTTGTCAGTCGGTGGGGATTTGAAGGCCTGGCGCTTGTCTTTAATGATAATGCTATTATTAAATGGGGTTCAAAAGTTGTTGAACATCAACTGGGGTTTATGCCTCATGAGGAGGTTTTTGGGAACCCATTGTTTAAAGTTCATTTTCCTATGGTGATAATCTGTTTGGTTCTGTTCTTTTTTGTCTGGATATCACTAAAAACCCAGGATTTAATGGATTAAGTTCAAATAAACACTTCCAAAATCTTACAATAAACAATTTTGTCCCATCCGTCTCATAAGTCCCATATCCCAAACTTCCCACCACTGTAACCTTTAAACCACTTTATCTATCCAAAGCGCAGGGTTTATTGATCCGGCACACCGGAACATCTATGATACCCGAATCACCGAACCTGAAAGGACAGTTGTTTTTGGGTTCACGGCACCGGCGCTGGCGATGGAGATGATAGTTAAGACCGAAACCTAAGATAATGAAAGCTCTTGTGGATCAAAGCAGTTGCAGACAACAAACAGTGTTGGAAATCCGTCGATTGGCCAATCAGGCGTTTTCACGTGCCGCAGGCGCGCCGCTTGTCGAAGGGAATCACATCCGACTGCTCAAGGATGCCCGGGAAAACTATCCGGCCTGGCTTGAAGCGATAGCAGGAGCCAAACACCATATCTATTTTGAAAGCTATATCATTCGTGACGATTTTTCCGGTCGCCGATTTGCCGATGCTCTGATCGCCAAAGCACAGGAAGGTGTTATTGTGCGGCTTATTTACGATTGGATGGGCGGGCTAGGCAATACGTCGAAGTTGTTTTGGCGACGGTTGCGCGCCGGCGGAGCCGATGTGCGGTGTTATAATCCGCCGCGCATTGGCAACACGCTGGGGTGGCTGTCGCGTGATCACCGTAAAATGCTGTCGGTTGACGGGCAAGTGGGATTTATTTCGGGATTGTGCGTCGGCAAGATGTGGGAAGGCGTTCCTGAAAAGGGTATCGAACCGTGGCGTGACACCGGAGTGGAAATCCGCGGCATGGCGGTGCGTGATATGGAGCTGGCGTTTGCGCAGGTTTGGGCGATGATGGGTGATCCGATCCCGGAGCAGGAAATCGATGCTATGGGTCTCCCGCAGGATTCCGGCGATATGAGCGTGCGGGTTGTGGCCAGCCTGCCGTCGACCGCAGGCATGTTTCGTCTGGATCAACTCATCGCGGCGCTCGCCACAAAAAGGCTGTGGTTGACGGATGCGTATTTTGCCGGCATGAGCGCCTATATTCAGGCTCTGATGGTCGCCGCGAAAGACGGTGTCGATGTCAGGCTGCTCGTGCCGAATTCGACGGATATCCCTGCAATAAAACCGTTGTCCCGTGCGGGGTATCGAACACTTTTAGCGGCAGGTGTGCGTGTGTTCGAGTGGAACGGCACCATGCTTCATGCCAAAACCGCCGTGGCTGATGGACGTTGGGCCCGAGTCGGATCGACAAACCTGAATATCGCCAGTTGGTTCGGTAATTGTGAGCTGGACGCAGTCATCGAAAACGAAGCGTTTGCTCGCGATATGGAAGATATGTATGTAGAGGATTTGACCAATGCGACCGAAATTGTTCTGGATGCCAAGCGCAAAGCGTATCCTATCGGGCCAACCCGTCAACCTCATCGGATCATGACCAGTGGTGGCGGCAGTATGGGGCGGGCGGCGGCAGGAGCGGTTCGTATCGGTAACACGATCGGAGCGGCTGTCACGGACCGGCGGGTGCTGGAACCGACCGAAATGCGTATCACAACAACAGTCGGCGCTGTCCTGCTGGCGTTGGCGATCCTGTTGATTTTCTTTCCACGGATACTGGTTTACCCGATCGTCGTCTTTTTTTTGTGGAATGCAATGGTATTCTTTTATAAAAGCTTCAAACTGTTTCGTCAAAGCCGGATATATCATCAGAGTCCGGACTTGGAAAATGAGGAAAACGAAACCACTTCAATAGCGGAGGAAAAATGAACAAGCCAATTCGTATTTTAGGAATCGCCGGGAGTGTCCGGCAACATTCATACAATCGCGGTGTTTTGAAAGCGGCAGCCGAACTGGTACCGGAAGACGTGACGCTTGAAATTTTCGATATTGCCGATGTGCCTGATTTCAATCAAGACAAGGAACAAAACCCACCAGCCAAAATCGTTGAATTGAAAAAACGTATTCGGGAAGCAGATGCTATTTTGTTTGCGACACCTGAATACAACTACTCTGTTCCCGGCGTGTTGAAAAACGTGATCGACTGGGTTTCACGCCCTTACGGTGATAATGCATGGGAAGGCAAGCCAGCCGCCATCATGGGAGCGTCAATAGGCGCAATTGCGACGGCCAGAGCACAATACCATTTACGTCAGATAATGGTTTTTCTGAATATGTTCCCTGTAAATCAGCCGGAAGTGATGATCGGTAACGCCGCACAAAAATTCGACAAGAACGGTAATTTGGTTGACGAAAAAACGAAAAATTTTATTCGACAACACCTGCAGGTTCTTGTTGACTGGACGTGCAGACTCCAAAAACTGTAAGTCATTTGGGGACAGACTCCTGAGAAGCAATTTGGAGAAGCAATTTGGGGACAGACTCCTGAGAAGCAGGAAGAAAGGAATGAGAAGCGAGATCGAATGCCAAATTTCCGTTCCTTTCTCTCCGCTTCTTCATCCATTTGACGAATCGGGCAGAAATTTCGTTTAATTAATATTGTTCGTGTCGTTGGACAATGCGCCACGGAAAGGAGGGCTGCCATGTTTCGCCTGGTGATGGTGATTGTTCTCTGTTTTGCCTTGTTTACAGGTTTTGCCTACTTTTATATGTCTAAACAGGCCGACCGCTTCATGGATCGAATACAACATGAGGTGTTGGAATTATTCGATCGGCGGGCGGGGTTGGACCCAGTCAAAGATGCTGTACAGCGGATTGCCCGCGAACAAAAGATCGAGATTTTCCCCAACGATATCAAAGTGCAAATTGTGACTACCACTGATTCTCCCGCTGCAGCGATTGTCGGTATGGCAGCCGCTATGGATTCGGTTGGGGAAGCGATCGAAGTTGCGGTGAATTTTACTGTGCGCCAGTTTTTTTATTCACACACCTTTTCGCGAAAAGCGTCGAAACAATTGAAAGGTATGGCTGCCGGCGATCGACCACATGGGGGTTTTTCCGGCGGCTTCGATGTGTCGCGGCCAACTCGTGACGTGCATTCTCATAGGCAATCCGTCGAAAGAGCCGTGAGCGGCCAAAGTCCATGAACACTTCTCTCTACAAATCGCTGAATGCTGACCAATTTTTTACCGGTTTATGAATGAGAGTGGGCTTTTTTAGCGGAGCCGCCGTCATCCCCTTCGGCCGCCTTATCTTCAAATGATATCACCCGGTGCGGAAAAGCAAGCTGTATTCCATTCTGCTCCAGCGCTTTTTTAATTTTTATGAGCAACTCAGTTTTCAATGTATACCATTCAGTTGTCGGAGCCCAAATAAAAATCTGTAGTTCGACCGCTCGTTCAGTCAAGTTGTCGACAAAAACCATGGGCGCGGGATTGATCAGAGCCATTTCTTCCCTGTTGATGACATCGTTGATGGTTTTTATGGCCAGATCGGTATCGTCACGATAACGAATGCCGATAATATAGCCGAATCGCCGCACGATATTCGATACATAATTTGTCAAAGATCCTGTAAATACGTGTATATTTGGTATTCTCACATACAGTCCATCGAGTGTACGCACTTCCGTTGACATGATTTTGATATCGTTGACGATGCCCACCGTACCATCGATATTGACGGCGTCTCCAATTTTTATCGGTCTTTCAATCATCAAAAAAACGCCGGAAATAAAATTACTGACGATATTTTGGCTGGCGAATCCAATCACGATACCGGCAAACCCTCCAGCGACCAACAAACCCGACAATCTGATTCCCAGCAAAGGCAGGGCAATGAGAAGCGCCAGCGTAAACACGCCGTAATAGGCTGTTTTTATAATAATTTGCAAGTTGTCTTTAGAGACTTTGTCTTTAAAAACGCGTCGTAAAAAATTCGTCAGCAACTGAGCTGTCGGCCAGGAAGCCAAAATGATAGCCACGGACAAAAACAGATCAAAGAATGTGACATTACCAAATAGAACCGTGTTCAACATTACAAGTCTCCTTCCATCACAAACTTTCGGCTCACCATCGACAGCCGTTTCACGGCAAACAACTCCGTACTTCGCTGTAATCCTTGTTCTGAGGGCATGTCTTCAAAATCCGTTTCCGCTATATTCTTCCCGGTAATTCTCATCGTTGCTTTCATCATGATGATGGATTCATTGAAATAAATTTTCATGCCGTATCCATTAAATATACTTTTAGAGACGTTCACCCATTGGTTGGTTTCATTTCTCAAATTCAAATGCATGATTCCTTCGCTGGAAATATCACAGTCCGGTTTTTCTGTTGAAACAGTACTGAGCCAGTATTTGCAGATATGACCGTCATGCGGGTTTCCATATAATGAATATTTTGACGGGGATACGGAAAAGACATCCAAAACTTCTTCATTATCTTTGTATGTCACCAGAACAGCGATTTCGACGGGAAACGTGACGAAAATTTCAGTCGAATGATAGGGTTCAAGTAAAATAGGCGTTTCAAATGCGATCATCAAAAGGTGAGTCAGCAGCTTCGGCACATGCAAAGGCTCGACCGGATGAATTTTCACGCTACTGTCCGCCATCGCCAGGCGGCTGTCAAATTGCTTGCCTCTACAGGTGCGTGTGTAATGCAACAGTCCATTGTGAGTATCCGCTTGAACAACGATTTCCCCGGTTTTAATGTCGATAGGAAGATTCTTGTCGCCGTATAAAATATGCTCGATGGATTTTTGCTTTTTTACGGGTTTTCTAACAGCCATATGTATCAGCCTCCTTGTTCAACACCGATCTTCGACAAGCTGAGTCTATCATCAGCAATGTTGAAAATCGAGGCGCAGCTTGGCACAATCATATCTTGAATATTCAATTGATTTTTATGGAAAGAACTCTGGCACTGCCACCCTGATTTATGTATAGTATAGCGCGTCCCAAACGGGACGGGTATGGTTTTGGAGGTTTTAATCATTGATTTTCGGTATCGGAACAGACATGATCGAAGTCGCTCGAGTGAAAAAATTTCTGACCAAAGGACTGGATAATTTGGACGGTATTTTTTCGGCTCAAGAAATAGAGTATTGTTCAGGAAAACGGTTTCCCGAGCGGAATTTCGCTGCTCGATTCGCCGCCAAAGAAGCCTTCATGAAAGCGCTGGGGACAGGGTGGAGAGGAGGGATCCGGTTTTGTGATATCGAAGTAGTTCTAAATAACCTGGGAAAACCTGGTATCGTATTGAAAGGAAAAGCTGCCGACATCTTGAAGCAGTCGGTGTCTTCAAACTGTCTAATTCATTTGTCATTATCACATTTGAACCATTACGCTATTGCAATGGTGATCATTGAAACGGGAGAATAAGTGTATGACATTTTTTGGTAATTATGAAGATCGCATAAAGAATTTCTCATGGGAAATTGCTGAAAAAGAGCTGGAGTACAATGGGAACAAGACGTTCAATATCGGTTGGCACTGTTCGGATCGCATCTGTCGGATGGGCAAAGGCGATAAAACGGCGCTGATTTGGGAAGGATTGGGAGGCCGTGAGAAAACATATACTTATAATGAGTTGCGTGTGCGCAGCGATGCCATCGGCACCTTTCTAAGAAATATCGGTATCGATCCTGAAGATCGAGTATGTTTGTTTATGGACAAAATTCCGGAGCTCTACATTGGTTTTCTGGGTATTCTTAAAATCGGCGCAGTCGCTCAACCACTGTTTTCCGCTTTTGGTGATGAATCGTTGTTTGTGCGGCTGGACAATGCCGGCACCAAAGCGATCATCACTCAGAGAAAACACGCGTTGAAGGTCAGGAAAATCATCGATCGCCTTCCGAATTTGAAATATGTCATCGTTGTTGATCATGACGGTAAAAAGAGCCTTCAGGAAAACGAGCTGGCCATGCATATGGATGAATTGCCGGAAAATCCGGATTTCACCATTCATCCGACAACTGCGCAAAGTCCGTCGGTTCTGCATTATACATCAGGCACAACGGGTTTTCCGAAAGGTGTGAAGCATGTGCATTATTCGTTGATATCGCAGTATCTGACGACCAAATGGATCATGGATATCCATGATGACGATATTTACTGGTGCACAGCCGATCCTGGATGGGTGACCGGGACTTCTTATGGAATCATCGGTCCATTCAGTATGGGCGCCACACAATGTGTGATGGACATCGGGTTTTCTGCGGAAGCCTGGTACAGTTTCATTCAAAAGCACCGTATCACGATCTGGTATTCAGCGCCGACGGCTATTCGGTCATTGATGAAAGCGGGCGATGAGCTGGTTGCCAAGTATGATCTGTCGTCCTTGCGCCATCTGACCAGCGTCGGTGAGCCATTGAACGCCGAAGCGGTCAACTGGTCTAAAAGAGTATTTGGTATAGCGTTTCACGATACGTATTGGCAGACGGAAACCGGCAGCATCATGATCACGAATTTTCCTGGTATGACAATCAAACCAGGCTCGATGGGCAAGCCTTTTCCCGGTATCACGGCTGCCGTTATCAATGTAAAAAATTATGAGCCTATCAAAGATATCGGCCGACCCGGAGTGATCGGATTCAAGCCCGGTTGGCCGGCGATGATGCGGGAATACTGGAAAAATTCGGGAGCTTATAATTCGAAATTCAAAAACGGATGGTATCTATCCGGTGACAGAGCCCAGATCGATTCGGACGGATACTTCTGGTTTATCGGCCGGGACGATGACGTTATCAACACCGGCGGCCACTTGGTGGGACCTTTCGAGGTGGAATCAGCGCTGCTTGAGCACCCTGCCGTCGCCGAGTCTGCTGTTGTCGGTAAACCCGATCCTGTCAACATGGAGGTAGTCAAAGCCTTTGTTACTTTAAAACCCGGTTATCAACCCGATCAGGACCTGGAATTGGAAATAATGAATTTCATTCGGAAAAAACTTTCACCTCTGGCGATGCCTCAGGAAATAGAATTCATCGGGAGCCTGCCGAAAACACGAAGCGGTAAAATTATGCGTCGAATTCTACACGCTCGTGAATGGGGCGAAGAAGTCGGGGACACGTCGACATTGGAAGACGATGAATAATCGTTTGGATATAATCTTTTATTAAAGGAGATGGGAACAATGCAGGATCAAGAATTAAAAAAAGTGGTTCTTCAGTATGTTATCGATGAATATGTGGAAGATGAAGAAGATGAGGTCACCTATGATACGCCATTGATCTCTGGAGGTCTGGTGGATTCTTTTTCGATGGTTTCCCTGAAACGTTTCCTGGAAAACAAGTATAAAATCTCGATTCCGGACGAAAAAGCCACCCCGGAAGCCTTTGATTCAGTCAATAAAATTGTCAAACTGGTAAAAGAATTTACCGGCTGATAATTTACAACCTGGTCCTTTGATTGGGAGCAGGATTCAAAATAGGAGAAATCATTATGGGTTACAGTCAATCTGTCAGGAAGATTTATCAGGATCAGTTGGACGATATAAAGGCCGCTGGTCTTTTTAAGCAAGAACGCTTTATTCATTCAACACAAGCAGCGGATATCGAGGTTGAATTCCCTGTCGGCGCACCGGTCACCAAAGCGATCAACATGTGCGCCAACAATTATCTTGGATTATCCAGCCACCCTGATGTTGTTGCAGCGGCACATGCCGGGCTGGATCATCGAGGATACGGGATGTCCTCCGTTCGATTTATCTGCGGCACACAGGATATTCACCGCGAACTTGAACGGCGGGTCACCGAATTTTTGGGCACTGAAGACACAATTTTGTTTCCATCCTGCATGGATGCCAATACCGGTGTTTTCGAGGCTATCCTGACAGCGGACGATGTCATGATTTCCGACCGGCTGGTGCATGCGTCCATAGTCGACGGTATACGCCTGTGCAGCGCCATGCACGATACATTCAAACATTCCAATATGGAACATCTCGAGCAGAAGCTGCAACTGCATGCAGACAAACGTCTGAAAGTCGTTATAACAGACGGCGTTTTCTCTATGGACGGCGATACCGCAAAACTGGATGAAATGGCGGATTTGTGTGAGAAATACGATGCTATGCTTTTCGTGGATGATTCACACGCCACAGGCTTTATCGGTAAAACCGGCCGCGGAACCCATGAAAAATATGGAGTTGTTGGCAGAGTCGATATCATCACCACGACATTTGGAAAAGCGTTGGGCGGCGCCTCCGGCGGCTGTGTTTCAGGCAGAAAAGAAATCGTCGAAATGTGCCGCCAAAAAGCGCGCCCCTACCTTTTTTCGAATACCATAGCTCCCGTCGTCGTCTCGGGAGTGTTGAAAGTGCTGGAAATTCTCTCTAAAAGCACCGAACGTCGCGACAAGTTGGAACGAAACACCGAATACTGGCGCAAAGGATTGACCGAAGCCGGCTTCGTTTTAAAGGAAGGGGATACCCCGATCGTGCCGGTGATGCTTTTTAACGCCAAATTGTCCCAGGATTTTTCTAAAGACCTATTCGGCTTGGGCATCTATGCTATCGGTTTCTTCTTCCCGGTTGTTCCTAAAGGCCAAGCACGAATCCGTACCCAAATTTCGGCCGGACACGAAATTCATCACCTGGATGCCGCTCTGGATGCATTTATCAAAGTGGGCAAGAAATACGATATTCTGGGAAAAACCAAGAACGAAATCATCGACATGTATGGGGCGTGAAATTTGGTGTAAACGACCTTTTCAGCCAAGCCACATTGTGGGCTCAAGCTCTTTTGCAATAAACGACTTTTCATTGAGTAAAACGGCTTCGTAATCAGCGAAATTGATTCGATTTCAGGTGCATTTTAATGTGTCAATATATTTGATGCATGCGTGAAAAGTAATTTTCCGGGTAATCGATGTAGTGTTTTCAAAGGTTTGCAAAGGGAAATTGGACTCAAAACGGGGTTTTTACACTTGCATCATATTTATATGTCGCAAAACATCGAACAGAATCAAAACTCGTTATTGGTTAGATGTAAAAAGGAAACAAAGAAATTTTGGGTATACCGACTATTTTTCTGTAAACGGGAAAGCCAGAACCTCTTGAATAGTCTGCTTGTTCAACAACAACATGACCATTCGGTCGACTCCCAAAGCTATTCCCGAACACGCAGGCAACCCTTTTTCAAGCGCAGCGATAAACTGCTCATCCAGCGGAAAGGGTTTTTTACCCAATGATTTCTGCAGCGCCCTGGCCTCATCGAAACGAGTTCTTTGTATGTCAGGGTCAGTCAACTCGTCAAAAGCATTGCAGATTTCAACGCCGTCGATATAGACCTCAAAACGAAGCGCAACAGACGGGTCGCTCGGTTTTAGGCGGGACAGAGCCGCCATATCCGCAGGAAATTCATATAGAATAAGTGGGGCGTCTTTCCCAAGATACGGTTCGATACGGCCTAAAAATATTTTGAAATAGAGCGTATCCCAGGAATCATCGGTTTTAAGATTCTCGACTCCGATTCGACGGCCTTCGGCTAGAAGATCCTTCACTGTCGAGCATATGTCCAGGTCGATACCGGTAAAATTCAACCAAGCCTGTTTCACCGTCAACCGCTCCCAAGACGGCAGCAAGTTGATGTGTTTATCGTTGCGGAGAATCGAGGTTATAGAGAGCGCTTTCCGAGCAGTGTAGGAAAAAAGGTTTTCGACATCTTCCATTATTTTGGTGTAGGATTCGCCGGACCGATACCATTCGATCATCGTGAATTCCGGTTGGTGCAAGCTGCCGGTTTCTCCATTTCGGAAGGAGCGGCAAATTTGAAATATGTTACCACATCCGCGTCCGATCAGACGTTTCATATGGAATTCCGGGGATGTCGGCAGATAGAGAGTTTGTGTGGATGTCGGTGACGTAAACTCAGGATGGTAAACCGTTTCAAAGGCGTTTAGATAAGGGTCCATACCTGGCGAGGTGGCCAGCGTCGGTGTTTCGACTTCCAGAAAACCGTTTTCAATGAAAAATTCGCGTATGGCTTGAATAATGGCTGCTCGCTGTCGGAGAGTTTCAATCGAAGCCGTCATGGTATTGAGAGATCTCCTGTTAAAAATCGATAAAAAGTTAAAAGGTCCGGAAATTTTCCAACGGCGTCATAGGGATGATAGTCAGGATACAATGGCGAATGGACGACGGCAAACGGAATACCGGCGGCTCGAGCGGCTTGAACGCCTTTGTCGGTATCCTCAAGAATCAGGCACCGGTCTTTTCTGATTTCCAGTTGAAGATGTGCGGCAATAAAGATATCAGGGGCCGGCTTGGGCCTGTAATCATCTCCGCCGATAATAGCCACCGTTGATTTTGGAATTCCTGAACGTGATAAAATGGATGTTATCAAGTCGCGATCGGTATTCGATGCGATAACGATTCGAAATCCTTTTTCCGGTAAAGCAGTTAAAAGTGCCTTTGCATATGGAAAGAAGGAGATGTCGTGGGTTTCAGCAAGACGCCGATAATTATTTCGAGCAATAGACTTGACGGTATCGACATCTATGGATGTCAGGCCATATCGATCGATTTCTCCTTTCGTTCCGGTGCCGAGCAACGACCAGTAGTGATAGTATTCTTTTTCATCTATGTAATGGCCGTATAATTTGAATGCTTCGTAATTTGCCTTATAATACAAGGGTTCAGTATCAACGAGCGTACCATCAAAGTCGAAAATTATTCCATCATAAGCGCGCATAAAGTGTTCCTTCATCGTAAAATTTCATAGGCTGATAAATCAGCCGATAAATACGTATCATATAATCATGTTCTAACCAAACGTCAGAACCGGTTTAAGTGGTGAAAACTGTGATGGGTAAATTAACGTGGCATGACATTACTCAACTTTCGCACCCCTGTTCAAATGACAAAGGTATCTAATCCTGCCCATCCTGTAATCTCGTTAATCGTGTTCAAACTGTCACCTTCGCTTCCGCATTTCATTAGCTTGGGCAAAAAATTTGGAATCGATGCTCTGAAAATATGGATTATATTGACTTTAAAGGCACATCAGTTTCGTTTTTATCAAAAATAGTGTATAATTATACGGGAGTGGGAATCGAGTGCGGATAATTATCCTAACCCTGACAGGTTTGATCGTATTGACACTGATTGTCGGTTATCTGGCAATGGTGGATATCTTTGATCCAATTGGTTTTAAAGGTATTTTTGCCGTTATGATGGGGCTGTTGTTTTTTTCCGCCGGCCTGTTATGGGTTCTGTATATCGAGCATGAGAAGCTTCTTCGGAGCGTTCTGATCAGCAGTCAAGAACATGCATTGACCGGATTGCGGACGAGGACGGAATTTTTAAAGACAATGATTGATCGCGTGAACAGCGCTCGGGTTGGACGGCAGACGTATGGTTTGATTCTGCTGGGTGTGGATGGTTTTCGTGACATCAACAACCGAATGGAGCATTCAGGTGGAGATACGGTGTTAAAACATGTCGGAGAGAGGATTCGGTCGGTGGTGCGCACCGGGGACTTGGCTGGCCATTATTATGGTGATGTGTTCATCATAGGTGTAGCTGATGTGAATGCTGATGCCATTGACAAAATTGCCTGGAAAATTCATCAAGCTGTCACTGACGAGCCCTATAAAGTAAAAGGAATGCCGCTGTCGTTGAAAGCGTCATTGT
This sequence comes from bacterium, assembly GCA_049652745.1. GTDB lineage: Bacteria > CSSED10-310 > CSSED10-310 > CSSED10-310 > CSSED10-310 > JBASEY01. The sequence continues at coordinate 42,106 of JBASEY010000021.1, forward strand.
CGATTGTTCTGGCGCCGCCAGAAGATTATGACCCCGAGGCTCTTTTGTATAAATTGGCACAGCGTTTAAGAAAAGCGAAATCGATGGGCGGCAACCAAATAATCAGTACCGGCTGACGGTAAAATCCGACGGAATCATATGGTTGATTTTATTCAAAGCGTATCAAAAAATGCCGTTTTTTTCCGCTTCGCAGCAGCATACAGGTTTTAGACGCCAGATCGTCTGTATTGAGCTGCTTATTCACATCGTCAATTCTAACATTGTTACAGTATGCGCCGCCTGATGTAATCAAGCGCCGAGCCTCACCTTTGGAAACGCACGCACCGCTTTCGACCAGTAAATCAACGGCGGAAATACCATCCATGAGTTTATGTTTTGGAAGCACAATGGATGGAATATCGGCAAATATCTTCTTCAGACTTGCATCGTCATATCCTGAAACCGGGGCACAACCAAACAAAATGTTTGTAGCATTTTCCGCGGCTTTGAGGCCTTCCTCTCCGTGCACAAGCCGGGTAACCATCGTTGCAAGCGTCTGTTGGCAGACTCGGGCTTCAGGATTTGCCGCCAATTCCTGCTCGAGTTCTTCGATTTTCGAATTGTCTAAAAAGGTAAATAATTTCAAAAATCGAATGACATCTCTGTCATCGGTTTGCATGAAATATTGGAAAAATTCGTATGGTTGTGTGAGGGAGTCGTCGAGCCAGATGGCATTCCCTTCCGATTTGCCGAATTTTTTTCCTGACGCCGTCATTAACAGTGGGAAGGTAACGCCATAGAGCTGCGGCCCGCCCAATCTACGGGTTAGATCGATTCCAGCGGTGATGTTGCCCCATTGATCGGAACCGCCGATTTGTAATTTGCAGCTATATTCTTTCCATAAATGATAAAAGTCATATGCCTGAAGAATCTGATAGGAAAATTCCGTGTAACTGATACCTTGGTCGCGACCTGTCAGTCGCTGTTTCACCGAGTCTTTTGCCATCATAGCATTGATGGAAAAATGTTTACCGATGGTTCGAAGAAAGTCGAGATAATTGAATTTTCCCAGCCAATCGTAATTATTGACCATAACGGCGCTGTTTTTTCCCGTTTCGAAATCCAAAAACCTGGCCAGTTGTTTTCGAAGAGCGTTTTCGTTTTCGCGTAAAGCTTCCAAGCTCAACAACTGACGTTCTTGGTCTTTCCCACTGGGATCCCCGACCATACCTGTCGCTCCGCCAACCACAGCTATCGGCCGATGTCCGGCCTGCTGAAATCTCATCAAACCGATAACCGGTATCAAATGACCCAAGTGAAGGCTGATAGCGGACGGGTCGAAACCGGCATATACCGTTATCATTTCCTGGTTAAGCGCATCCCCAAGAGCGGGATCGCTCACCTGATAGATAAAACCTCGTTCCATCAAATTTTTTAATAGATCGACCACATCAACCTCCCATAACCATTTTTTCAGCCGACCATGACTGAGCTGTTATTTTACGTATCGAAACACAGGTGTCAACAAACACCATTTGCTCTGAAGACAGGTTTCACACTCGCCATCGCAGAAAACATCCGTGACGACACAGTTGTCGACAATCCCAATTGGTTTTTCAACCGAGCAAACTTTAACATTATCCTGCCTGTCGGCCGATGGTCGTTGTTCTTCTAATTTTGTCATCCTGCAACCGCCTTTCCTTTGAAATTAAAAGCCATTTACACGAATGAAAAAGCAACAGGCATGCCAGTTGAAAGCGAGGATAAAACCGTCTATTTTAACCTTGCTGTATAATGATTGTACTCTTGTTGGAATCTCGACTTTTATCGACGAAGAGAACATTTGAAATTCAATATCTGATGCGTGTGTAAAAAGTAATTTTTAGGGAAATCAATGTTGTGTTTTCAATGGTTTGCGAGGGCGATTTGGGCTCAAAATGGGGTTTTTGCACTCATATCACCTCTGTCGCGCCTTGAATTTTGTCGAGTCCCAATGAAAAACTTCTATTCGAGGATTGTCAAAAAATGATGGCAATGGGGACTAGGTGAGTCAGTTGCAGTGTCCAGGCGATGGACACCGCTGTCCGGATGGCGGACGGAAGGTCGTTGTAAAAACCTGATGAATTTATCTGTAAACAAACAGCCAGAGTACCAGCAGAATCATAATAGCCAGGACAAAGACCGCCACCCGGAAAAAAATTGTTACAGAGTTTGTGTCGCTGAGACGCACAGGTATAGTAGGGATCGAATCACCGGGCTGCCTTGAATGTCCTGAAATTTTAATTTTAAGTTTGCCCAGTTTCAATATGTCGCCTGGAGCCAATTGCGCTTTTTGGATCTTTTTGCCATTGATACGAGTTCCGTTTGTCGACTGGAGGTCTTCGATGATCAGCCGGTTGGATTCGACAAAAATTCGTGCATGGTTTCTGGAAATATATCTATGGTGAAGTTCTATTCGACGAGCATTGGTCGATGTTTGTTCAAAATGATCCAGACGGCCAACAATATATTCACCGACCGATAAAGATATTTTCCGGCCTTTTTGGGGTCCGTTCAGAAGAGTAAAATAAAATGGATAGAGAGATTCCGATAGCTCATTTATTTCTGTAACAGCGGTGATTTTTTCAGAATCATCTCCCAAATAAGTCAAAATCCCGACTCCTAAGCTTATTTGATCCCCGGGATTCAGTTTTTTTATAACAAAGGGATAACCTCGGAAAAACAGATCGGCATCAGGATGTTGCCGGCTGATAACCCAGGCGCCGTTGTCGAATTTTATTTTCGCATGACCTATTTCCAACCCGGGGTAGCAGATATCGGCATCGACCTGAGACCCAACAGTCATCGATGTCTTGCTTAGTTGGTATTTCTGATTGAACCCTTCAAAGCTTCTGAAGACAACCCAATATTTTTTTGGTTCACCGGTTTTCATTATTATCGTCCTGCAAAACAAAAAATTCCAACAAGGCATTTCGATAGAGTTTTGTTGTAATTATTTCATGGGCGCTGCACAACTTTTTGTTCTTATCTTTCTGACGGGAATCGGAAGTAGGCCGGTCGCTGGTGGAGCATGTCACAATTATCTGATCGTTCAAGGCTAAGTAATGTGTCGATTGTAATCCATTTGACCGCAAATGACGACGACAGCATTTCCGCACAGTGATACCGTGATCGGTGCACGACGACGCCAAAGCGTCCAGAACCATCCAACCGGGAATCACCATACCCGTTCGGTCTTCCAAGCCATCGATCAGGTTCATCAGCGACTGGATATTTTTTCTGTCAGCTCGTCTTTTTTTCTTCATTATAACGTCCCTGTTTTTTCTATCAGTCTATCATCAGTGTTTGTAAAAATCAAAAATCGTGCCAGATTTTCCGCCGATCACAAATTCAGCTTGGGTTGTGTCCACACGTTCGGAAAAAGAGATTCACCGCTGATAAAAGCTTGTAATTGTTCCGAATAGCGTGGAGGGAAAATTGGAGTCACACGACCGGTTTCCAGTAAAAGTCGGCATCCAGCGTTGTGACGATTCGATACAGCCCATTGAAAAGCGGCACAAGTCTTGTGACTCAACTGGATAGATGATGTTGAAATCAGCGGGTGATCACAAGAGATTTCCATGATCAAGCTCAAACCAGCGTTGCGAATCACTGTCTTCAGAGCTGAATCCGTATTGGTTTCAGGGGATGAGAAATCAATCAATTTTCCACCGGTTTGCTTGGTATCAGAGACAATTTTTCTCTGTGATGAAGTCGGGTTGTCAGCCCAGTTTGAAGGAATTACAAGATCGATCGAACGTCCCAAGCGTTTCCATTCCTTAAAAGCGATCATTTCCAATGCCGTGGCACAGCGTGTGACCAGGCGGAAAGAATCAAACATTTCTTTTCTACAGACAGCTCGTGTAAACAATCGCGCTTCCAGTGTTGCAGACCGATTTCCAATAATACAAATTGTCTTGTGCACCTTGGCTCCTTTAACAGAGTTTGACAATCGTTATCGATAAAATATAGCAAAACTCCTTTGACATATTCCACATCTATTGGCAAAGTCAGGGCATGAAGTTTTCACGCTTGCCGATAATAATTATGGTTGTTGCCGGGTTGATTCTGATCACTGTCGCATTACAGGTTGAAAAGCCGTCTGTTCAATTACAGGAAATGCGACCTGAAAGGCTGGGAACTCATTTTAGAGCCATAAGATTTTCTCCGGACAAAAGAACAGTCTGGGCGGTTGGGTTTGAAGGCATGATCGTGCGCAGTGATGACGTCGGCAACACGTGGACACGGCAGAAAAGCGGCGTCAATGCCCGCTTGTACGGGCTTTGTGTTTTGGACCGCAACATCCTGTACTGCTGTGGATCGGAAGGAACTCTACTGTCCACTACGAATGGTGGAAATCGATGGTATAAGATCCCTGTTCCAACACGGTTACGGTTGGTTGACGTGTTTTTCATCGATCCATTAACGGGATGGGTTGCAGGCGATGACGGTCTTGTCATGCACACCAAAGACGGCGGTAAAAATTGGACTTTGTTGAATACCGGAGTCAACGCCGGATTTCGAAGAATATGGTTTAAAAACAAAAACGAAGGTTTTGCCGCCGGTTATGAAGGAAAGGTTTTATCAACAGACAATGGCGGCGACACGTGGACCATATTGGAGACTCCAGGCGATATCAGTTGTTATGGGGCATATTTTGATCCGGGTGGAAACACATGTTTTTTGGTGGGTTCGTGTGGAATGATATTGTCTTCGACAGATGCTGGCGAGTCATGGCGACTTTTTCCGGCCGTAACTACTAGTTTTCTTCGTGATATAGACTTTGATTCCGAGGGGAATGGATGTGCTATTGGATATGGAGTTGCGTTGACGTTGTCACCAGGCGCGGATCGATGGAGACGGGAAGCGGCTTTGCCGGGATTGTATTTGCAGAGCGTAGCGTTTGGTGCCAATGGAGTCGTGCTGGCAGCCGGCCACTGGGGGACGTTGATGCGCTCCGTTGACCATGGAAGCACATGGAACATGATGGAGCCGTATTTTGCTCCAGATCTGCTTGATACCGCAGTGGATCAAAAGTCAAAAACAGCGATGGCTGTCGGTGCGGATGGATGGGCAATGATTCATCGGCATGGGGATGATGATTGGACAATATCCTATTCGGGTTCGAAGGAAACATTGAAAGCCGTTGCTGCCGACCAATACGGGCGGTTTTGGGCTTTGAACGGCAGCCCGAAAACTCTTTTTCGCTATACAAGCCAAGATGGATGGGCAACCGTTAATTTGCCGATTGAAAATGACCACCAATTGAACGCAATCACGTTTGCAGGGGATTCCCTGGGGTTCATCGCAGGGGACCAAGGGACGTTGTTATATAGCAAGGATGCCGGTGAAACCTGGAAGTTATATGGTTTGTCGACTCAGAAAAACATACATGGAATTTACTTTATCGACGAAAAGAACGGGTTTATGGTGGGCGACGACGGCTTGATCATGGAAAGCGGTAACGGGGGTTCAACTTGGTTGGGTCAGTTTACCGGTGTGACATATGACTTTCGGAGCGGTATTTTTAGTGAAAATGGATATGCTCTGGCACTGTCCAACGCAGGACTATTGGAATCTTGGTCAAATGGCCGCAATTCTTCCTGGCATAATAAGACGTTTGATTGTTCCGTGACGGCGATAGCGCAGAATGGACGCTATCTGGGGCTGGGCAACGGCGATATTTTAGATGCAAAAACAAGGTTTTCAAGGTGTGTTTCAATAGACCCCATCCAGGCATTCGCGTCGGAAAAAAACGGCAAGTATATTTGGGGAGCGGGCCGATATGGTCGAATCTGTCGATTGACGATGTCCGAATCCGATATTGGTCTACTGTCAAAAGATGAACAAAGCGATAACAGCCGATAGGTTTCGCCGTCCCGTCAAGAGTTGTATAGCTCTGTTGGTTCTTTTTATAGGTTTGGGCGCATATTATATTTTGTATGGAAGAGTATTCCTGGATGCCGGTTTTTATTTGAATGCCGCCCGCGAAATTTGTGCCGGCCATATGCCTTACCGTGATTTTTTCTATGTTCAAGGTCCGGTGTATCCATATATATATGGACCTATCTTGAACGTGTTCGGTTTTTCCGTGCTGAATGCGCGTATCCTTTCGCTTATCTTTGGATTATCAGCTTTAGTCCTGGCCGGAATGACCGCTTTTCGCTCCGGCGGTCGAATGGGCGCTCTAATCGCTCTGGCAGCCCTGGCCACGGTTCCATCCCATGCCTATTACTTTTCATCCGTTAAACTGTATTCGCTGTCCGCCTTCTTTTTGACGGCGGCGTTTTATATATTGAGTTCCCGTAAATCTCTTGTTCTGCGCCATACTTTCGGGCTGATATTGGCGCTTCTGGCAGCCGCTGTACGTTTGACGCTGGCGCCGGCCGTTCTTGTCGTCGTCGTCTATATTGTTTATGAAAGCTTTGTTCTTCGACGGATTTTTCCATGGGCGGCGATCCTGACAACGTCGATCATTGCCCTCGGTCTGGCTTTACCTTTTTTAATTGCCGATGCCGAAGCGGTAATATATTACTTGATCGGTATTCATACCAGTGCTGAAGAAGGTGTTTACTTCTTTTCTTTCGCCAAACAGCTCAAAGTTTTGATAAAAATCGCTCTTTTATATCCCATTGTCACTCTTGGAATACTGTTCATAATTATTAAATTGTTTGATCGAAACCACAGAAAAAGTTTGAAACGCTTGGATTTAGCTATGATTTTTTCCGTTTTGGCGGTAACGACGGCGCATTTGACAGCCAACTGGTTTTCCGTCGGGTATCAGTCCGTGGTCATGCCGTTGACGGCGGCGTTGGTGGGAGGTTTGTCAGGTCGCTGGATTACGGAAAAACGATTTATGAAATCAGGTGTTGTCATTGGTATTGGTCTGATAGCAGTCAGTTGTTTTTATTCTTGGCGCGAACCTGTATGGAGCGGTGAATCCGTGCCTGCCTGGTTGGATAACGTGGCGAGAGAAATTGAAAGCAGAACAGAGCCGGGTTCGTCGGTTGCTGCTTGCAGTTCGGTATTCGCTCTACAGGCAAACCGGCCGATAACCGCCGGGTTCGGCGGCGCGCCTTTCACGTATGCCCCCCACTGGAGCGATGATCAGTGCCGTCGCTTCGGTTGCTTGAACAATCGATTGCTGATCGATTGTATGAACAAAAAAGAAGCTGGGCTGCTTTTATTCGAGTCCGACAGCTTCACGGTCGGCTTTCCAGGGTTTTATCCTGTCGATCAACAATTACAGAACGATATTTTCAAGGCCATCGACGAAAATTACCAGAAGACTCTTGTTCTGCCGTCTTTAGGTGATGGCTCGCCGAAGCTGGTTTTATATGTTCCCAGAAAGGATGAAAATTGAAGGAACAGAAAAAAACCGGTTGGCTCTTGATTGCTTGCGGCGCTCTGTACGGCGTGATGTCTTTGGTCATTGTTTTTTATGGCCGTCTTCATGTCGATGAAGGGTATTACCATCTAATCGCCAGCTTGACGGCTCGAGGAAAACTTCCCTACCGCGATTATTTTTATGTCCAAACACCACTTTACCCTTTCATCTACGGCATTTTTTTCCAAATATTCGGCTCAGCATTCGTTACGGCACGGATCTGTTCAACTCTATTTGGATTCATGACTTTTCTTGTTGCCGTTGGAACAGCTAGAAAACTCAAAGGACCTGCTGCTGCTTGCATAACGGCGTCCCTGATACTGGTTCAACCCTATACGATTTATTATCTGACAATTGTCAAACTCTACGCTGTAACCGGGCTGATGCTGGTCATATTGGTAGCGGTATTGACATCTAAACTGACGGATATATGGCGATATACACTCGCAGCTATTATCGCTGCGGCGGCGATAAGCATTCGTGTCACGGTTGCGCCGACGCTGCCGTTGATCGTTCTTATAGCAGCATTCAGAACGAAAGGTGTTCAGCGCTTGAAAACCGTCGGGATGGCTTTTATCGCAGGTTTCGTCGTGCTCGCCGCTACGCTGTTGCCGTTCTGGATGATCAGCTCGGAAACCTTTGGATATAGCATATTTGGCTATCACTTTGACAAAGAAGGTTTTTCACTGCTCCGACAGATTTTTCACCGCGTGGATGTCCTGTTTAAGCTGAGCGCTTTATACGCTGTTCTGGGTGTGACCATATTGACGTCTGTTTTCGTGCGTTTAAGAGCACGATTGCGCGGCGTCGGTGCAGATGCACCAGTCATTGAAAAATGGTCTTCTGGAGTTGCTGATGCGGCTTTGGTCATCGGCGGAGTGATCCTGTTTCATTTTTCCTCACAGGCGCCGTATGTACATCGTTACCTGGCAATGACCATACCTGCTCTGGCTACGCTCGCAGGGCCTGAAGTCATTCGATTGACACATATACTGAAACCCAAACAAATCAGTAATCCCGGTCTTGTGTGGACGGTAATCATTGGAATCATGTTGGTTGCCATGGGTAAGCCGGAAACGGTTTTCCAGAAAATTGGTCCGGTAGCACAACTGCGCACAATTGCCAGTGAAATCGAAATGCTGACCGGTCGGGATGATGAAATTCTGACCTTCAACAATTCATTGGTGGTCGAAGCGGATCGGCGGGTGATGCCGGGCGATGAAATGAACGTATTGACATACCACCCCGATTGGACACGCAAAAAATGTGAACAGTTCAAGGTCTTAAACGTCGACATGCTGAAAGAAGCCTTGCAAGGCGGTAGATTGCGCGCTGTGTTGATCACTAAATATTCATTCATAGGGAATTTTCCGACCTTTTACAATCCCGGTGAAATCGGAGCTCGACCTGAAATCATGTACGCTTTGGAAAAACATTATTTTCGAGTACGTCTGTTTCCTGGATTCGGTTATCTGGGGGAAGATGCCGAGTTGTATCTGCCTTTAAATAAAAAAACTGATAGGGAAAATGATGAGTTTGCATCCGTCGCCCCAGTTCTTATATATCAGGATAATGAATGACTGTTCTGGAATATAGGCGACACGAGGAAAAATCATGAAAAAAATATTTTTATCATTGGTGATAATCCTGTCGATGAATTCTATAAAAGCATCTCCTTTTAACCTGCAATTCACTGAAATGATACGAACCAGAGGTCAGTATTATGATCTATCGATATCTTCCGATGCTTCGGGCGACCGGTTATTCCTGGCGACAAAACTGGGTATTGAAATCTATTCATTGGAAAATCCCGGGCACCCGGTTTTAAAAGGAAAATTCGCCACACCCGGCCTGGCAAATGGAGTTGCAGTAAACCATCCGTTTGTATATGTCGGCGATGTATATGGATTGAGCATTTGGGATATTACCGACATTGACAATCCTGTTATGAGGAGCTCCGTTAAAACAGATCGGGCTTTTGGATATCAAGAGCGGGTTTATTATCGTGACGGCCTTGTTTATATTGCGGCATATACTCAGGGAGTTCAGATTGTCGATGTCATCGATCCTGATTTTCCTGTGCTTGTAGGCCATGCCAAGGCGGATGCTTATTCCTGGGATCTGGTTTTAGGTGATCAAGCGATCTACATCATGGACTTTTTTTCCATGGCGATAATGGATATCCGTCATCCGCACTTCCCGGTCAAACGAAAAACATTGAATACAATGTTCGCTCAAGGTGCAGCTATCAGGGGCAACCATTTGTTTTTGGGTTATGTCGATGGGCTTCGGATCATGGATATCTCCGATCCGTTTAACCCTAAAGATGTTTCGGATATGGGGCCGACAGGTGATGGAACCGGATTGACGGTATCGCTGTGGGGCGATTTCGCCTATGTCGGGCATGGAAGTTATATTGAAGTCTACGACATTTCGAATATCCGTAAGCCGCGGCAAATAGCCTATTTTTATCCTCCCGGAAATCCCAGGAAACTTATAGCACATAAAGGGTATCTCTATACGGTTCTGGATGATTCAGGTTTTTTGGTCACGAATGTCACCAACCCTCACAAACCGTTTCAGGAAGCTCACGTCGGCGGCGGCGAATGGGGTAATCGGCTGGATGCCGTTTATGACGATGATACGCTGTATTTAGTTGATTGGAGCAGAGGTTTGGTCATTTATGATACGAGCCGACCTGAAGGCTTGATCGAACTCTGTACGCTGCCAATACCCGGTTCACTGCGCCAGTGTATCATTCGAGGTCAAACAGCCTATCTGGTCGGACAAGGCGAAATTTTTATCGTCGATATCAGCGATCGTGAAAACCCCGAAATTCTCGGTAATTTCCGTACCAGTGGACGCCCTTATACTCTATCGGTTGATACTGATTTACAAAGAATCTATATGTGTGATTTATACGGTTTTTATATTCTGGATATCTCAAACCCCGCGGATATCAAGCGGATTGGCGCGATCTGGCTGGCGAAAGAGGGAAATCCATATGAAGCCAAAGTGATCGGCTCATACGCCTTTGTCGCGAACGGCTGGAAAGGTATAAAAGTTATCGATATTTCCAATCCCTCTGACCCGGAATTGGTGATGGTTTGGCCCGGAGACAACTCTAAAAGTTATGTATCCGTTAAAGAAAAAGATGGCCTGCTGTATTTTTTGAACCCATCTCGAGGAATCGATATCATCGATGTTTCAAAACCATTGTCTCCGGAACTTTTTGCCACAATGCCGTTTAAAAACCTGTCGATCAATAAGTTCTTGCTGGACGAAAACTTGATTTACCTCGCCGCCGGGACGAATGGTGTATTTGTATACTCTATAACCAACCCCGAAACACCGGTTCTGGTTGGATATGTCAATACACCCGGCGACGCTTTAGGGCTGGGAGTATCACCTGACAGAATTTTCATTGCCGATATGTATGATTTATCCGTCTATCGCCGGTTGCCGTTCAAGGCGGACAAACGGGCTCCGGATATCACTGTCCAGAATCCCAAACCGTTGAGTTGGCTTGAAAACAAGACATTCATCGTTTCTGGTACGGCACAGGACGGGCAATCCGGTGTTCGAATGGTTGAAATCAGCATGGACTCGGGCAAGACATGGCAAGAGGTTTTTGGTCAGAACACTTGGAGCTTCGTCGCTTCCGGCTTGGAAAAAGGGCCGATATCCATCAAAGCACGTGCGTATGACTGGAGCGGTAACATCAGCAGCGAGACAACAGAGATATGGTGCTATTTCAATCCGCCGTCACCTGAAATCTTTGTGGCGGGATTTGAGAAAAGCAAGGCAGCGGCCGGAAAACCAGTGGAAGTCATCATGAACGCTCTTGTTCGAGACCCGTGGGACGAGGTTTATATCAATAAACTGGATGTGCGTTTGGACGGCGAATCTGTAGATTATGAGCTGCTGGAACGATTGGAATCCTCGGGCTACATTTACTTTCGGTTGGTATTCGAGCATGTCTTTCATCAGGGTGCGATTCCAGAGATCAACCTTATTGTCGACGACTCATTTGGAAACCCTTCTCCGGTATGGCCACAGGTTCCTATGCGCTGGTAATTTCAGAGATTTTGTCGTGGCGCTTCGAGTAATATGGGGATATGAAAGCAACAAGATTTTCTAGAAGCCGTATTTAAGGCTGAGTATTCAGCAGATCAAACAGTTTCATCATATAAGCAAGGCGTGTACTGTCAACGCGTTCCAAGCTTTTTTCATGCATTTTCCGCCAATCTGAGCGTATAACCATCTCGGCATGGTGCAGGTCATCACCCTGTAAATGGCGTCGACAGAAAAGCAGGCGATTCCGTTGAAAAAGCCAAGTCGTATAGAAGGGTTTTTTGTGACAAGTCCGGCCGACACCGTGATCGATTCGTGCTTTAGGGCAGCGTGCCATGCGGATGCCGATGCCGGCGGCTCTGAAACACAGATCGACATCTTCCCAGTATGTGTGAAAACGTTCATCAGTACCGTTCAAGATTTTAAAAGCCTGTGAGGTTATCGCGAGAGCGGTTCCAGGAATATAATCTTTTTCCGGTTGGAGCAGCGGTGGCAGGTCGATTTGATGATAATGGTTCAAAGAGACTGTGCGGGCATCGAAAAATGCCCCCAACGAATCGATGGAGTTGGGTTGGGAAAGATATCGTATGCATGGCGCAGCCAGACCGGCGGAATGGACTTCCAGGATGTCGGCTAGCTGTCGATCGGCTTCGGCGTGAAAGATCGTGTCATTGGTCAAAAACAGGCATGTTCGATGCCCTTTTGAAAAAACATGACTGAGAATTGAGTTGAATCCACCGGAGAAACCTCGGTTGGACTCGAGGCGAACGTGGTGCATACCTGGATAGCTCTCGGTAAGTTGTCGATAAACCGATGGCTTAGAACCGTTGTCCAAGCAGTATATGCGTTCAGGAGACACGTTGTTGAATAACAACGAGTCCAGACAGGCGCAAGTCAAACGGATTTTATTGTAATGGAGAACTGCGATAGCCGGCAATGTTGAGGGCATGAAAGGCTCCTTTGGCAGATAGATACTACCAGAAACAGACCGATGAGGGTAGAGGTGCAGGTGCAAGCTACGGTTGGCGACGGCGCTGCGACAGAGGGGGCGCGACGAAAACAGATGAAATAATCAAATAAAAACAATTGGTTAAGTCTATCAAACAGCTTGGCATGGAGCTTGCTTTTTCAAAGATGCGAAAAGTCGGTCTCCCTGGTGAGGCTGATAGCGAAGAATCCTATTAAAGAAAGGGGGATACATCATGAGAAAGAACAAACTGGTTCCCTGGAATTGGTTCAACAAGGAAGAAGAGCGGGAAGAGTCGAGGTTTCCTGTTCGAAGAAAGGACCTGGCCGGATATTTCGGGCTTCCGATTATGCAGATTCACAAAGAAATTGATCGGGTGTTCGATGAGATTTTCGGCGGATTCGGCTTTGCCGATAAAAGTGCAGCCGAATCCTGGGATACGCTTATGCCCTCTGCACTGTTCAAACCGAATCTCGATATTTCTGAAACGGACAAAGAATACAGTATTACCGTAGAGTTGCCGGGTGTCGATGAAAAGAACATCGAACTCGAACTGATTGAAAACACATTGAAAATCAGGGGTGAAAAGAAACAAGAAACCGAAAAGAAAGACAAAAATTATCACTGTGTTGAACGCAGCTACGGCTCCTTCCAGCGTTCACTCACCTTGCCGGAAGATGCAGACCAGGAAGCTATTCGTGCGGAATACAAAAATGGTATCATGACAATTTCGATTCCCAGAAAACCCGAATTGAAACCTGAGAGTAAAAAAATCGAAATCAAATCCAAATAACCCATCTGCCGGTAGCGCATTTTCTGTAAACACTATTTTCGATATTAGAATCTACCTCTCCCTTCTTGGGAGAGGTTTTTTTTGGAAGTTTGGTATGTTTTTCAAACAAAAAAATTTTACTTGAGTATGTTTTTGAGTAAAAGTATTGGAAGAGATTTGAAAATTTAGGTTATAACGTCAAAAAGGGGTTGATAATCTGTAGCTGTTTAACGTATGGCGGCAAAATACTTGCCATCTTGTCGGAAAACGTCTACTTTTATGCCGTACAGTTCGCTCAGGTTAGCTGATGTAAAGACATCCGACGGGATTCCTGCCGCCATGATATGGTGGTTTTTCAGCATCAGAACGTTGTCTGCGGCGATCGACACGATATTGGGGTCGTTAGTGGAATAGATGATCGTCTTGCCTTGATCGGACAACTGATGCATGATGCGTGTGATTTTGCTGATATTTGCCAGATCGAGGTGTGCTGTGGGCTCGTCGAGCAGGATGATGTTTGTTTCCTGGGTCAGCGCACGAGCGATTCGCGCCAGTTGGTTTTCGCCTCCGCTGAGGTAGGATACAGGGCGCTGGATCAAATGTTGCAGCCCAACGGTTTTTATGGCCTCGAACGCGATGCGTCGATCTTCATCCGTGGGAAGTTGAAACAGCGACAGGTGTGGCGCTCTGCCCAACAATACATATTCCAGGATATTCAACTCAAACGAAAAGCGTTCGGTTTGGGGAACGATGCTGACCAAACGTTTGATATCTGAGTTGTCGGTATGTGCAGGTCGTCCGTTTATCAGAACTTCGCCGGAGTACGGTTTCAACAGACCCAAGGCCAGACGGAGCAGTGTGGTTTTTCCAGAGCCGTTCGGGCCGAGTATTGCATTGATTGTGTGCGGATAGATCTGCATTGACAGATTGCTGAGCACATCCGCCGAGTCCGAACTGAAGCGAAAATAAAGATTACGAATGTCGATAACAGGGTTTCCGGTATTCATCGTTGAACTCGTATGCGTTTGACCAGCAGCAACACAAGAAAAATGGTGGCGCCGATGCTGGATGAGAGTATCCCCAGAGGGATTTCTCCGCTTGAAAGGGTTCGGGCGACAGTGTCGCAGACCAACACGAACAAGCCTCCAACCAGCATCGATCCAGGGAGTACGCGTTGGGCGTCCGATCCCATGAAAACTCGGACGACATGAGGTATGATCAGGCCTACCCAACCGATTTGCCCTGCTTTGGCTGTCATGATGGCGGTGGATATGACGGCGGCCAGCAGCAGAACCAGGCGTTCCAGGTTGGCGAAACGCATCAGTGAAAAGACGGTTTCATCGTGCATGGATAACAGGTTGAGCCGCCAGCGCATGATAAACAGAATCAACAGGGCCGGCAGAACGATGGGCAAAACATGGAGAACGTCCATCCATGTCACCGTCCAGATACCTCCCAGCAGCCAAAAGGTGATTTCGGGGAGTTCTTTCAAAGGGTCCGCCATATATTTCAACAGTCCGGTTCCTGAGCTGAACAAGGCGGAAACGGCGATGCCAGCCAAAACCAGTTTCAACATCCAATCGTCGATTTTGAAGCGGACGGACAGAAAATAGCTCAAAGCCAACCCGGCGATGGCGAAAAGAGTTGCAAGCGTCTGTGTTGCAGCCAGTGATCCCGAGAAAGCGATGATGGCCAGCGAGGCGCCGAATGCCGCACCGGATGAGACTCCGAGGAAGCCTGAATCCACCAGCGGGTTGCGAAACAACATCTGAAAAACGGTGCCGGCTGCCGCTAAAACGGCTCCCAATAAAAAAGCGAAAACAATGCGAGGAAGTCGAAAATACAGGAGTATGTTCCGGGTGAAAGCATCTTCGATCAAATCGGTCGGCGATGTGAAATACGGTCGGGGATAGCGGCCGATGATAAAGCAGAACACTAACAATACGATCGACAGAAGCGTCAATAAAAGCCATAGCTTTTGGTATTTACCGGCTTTCGACAGTGTATGCGGGTTGTTGGAGGGGGTCATCGATATCAGGGGTTGTCGTGGGTATAAAGAGTGATCCCCGGCCAGATTCCACTGTCGATTTTGCTTTGTTCGAGGTTATAGAGAAAAGAGAAGAAGTCGTTCACTTCATTTTTCATACTGATATCTTTAAACAGATCAGGATAGGATTGAAGCGCAATCCAGGTCGTTCCAAGAATCCAGCGCGGCTCCGGCGAATCCCACCCGATCGCATCGCTTGGAAACGGGATGAGATTGTTGTTTTTGACAGCCTTCAGTTGTTTCCAGAGCGTATGATTCTTCAGGTCGATCAGGATTTGTTCCGTGTCGGCGGACTCTTTGATGATGATAAATATCTTGTCTGCATCCCACGCTGCGATCTGTTCGAAATTGACAACATTCCATCCTGAAGGGTTGGGGTGAGCGTCAAGCCAAATGGGATCGGCGCCGGCGAGTTTGGTTTGAATGGTCTGCATCCAGGTTTCAGGAGGTATTCTCATGGCTGATGTACTGCTCCGACCATCCAGGTGAAGAATAAGAATTCTCGCTTTTTGATTATCCGGTATAGAGGCCACTCGTTGGGTTATACGATTCAGGCGTACCTTGTAAAAATCCACGATTTCTTCAGCGCGTTTGAGGTTGCCCAAAACGCGGCCGATATTGAGCATGTCTTCATAAAATCGTTCCGGAGTCTCTAAACCGACATGCAATACAGAAATTCCGGCTTGCATCAATAGGGAGGCCATTTTGTCGACGGAATAGGCTTTTTTGACGATCAGATCGGGTTTTAACGCAAAAATCTGCTCGATACCTGGATTCATGCCCAGTTCAGTTTTTTCATTGACTTTAGGATCCAACAGCGCCAAAAAATTCTTGAGTTCCTGAGATCGATTTTCATAGCCGACAAGCCGCTCTTGTATTTCGGGAAACATATACAGCATGTGAATGGTCATAAAAGGTCCTCGACCGATGACGACTATTCGTTGTGGTGGTTTATCAAGAGAGACTTTTTGTTCAGCCGAATCGGTCAGTGTCAGAGGAAAAATCGGTGTTCCGGCGGGGCCGTCCGATGCCATAGAGAGCCATGGGCAGATGAACATAAACAGGCTCAGCAGGCCGACCACGCATAGGTTGAAAGGCGGCGCGGGTGATGAAATTGATTTCATGGTAATAACTCCCTGCATTTTTTCAGCAAAGCTTCCAATGCACCGGGTTGTTGCGTGGAAACGATAAGAGGTTTAATTTTCCATTTGTCGCAAACGGAATCGATAAGTGTATCGCGCACAATCCAAATATGAAGAATACCTGGTAGTGTCAGCAAGGGTTCGAGACATGGCGCCCAGCCTTTGTCGCTAAGCTCCAGTTTGCCGATTTCATCCAGAAAGACGACTTGGGCGTCACAGCACGTATCGGGACTCAAAGCCCGTTTACCACGTGCAATCCCTTCGGGGGAAAATGCGAAAGGTATTGTCGTATGAAGTGAGGGATCATACGTTGCCAGTGGAAAAATTTGTGACGTGCTCAGTTCCAGCAATTTAAACCCGAGACGCACCGTGCCGGCCCATTCACCGAGCGCCAAAAACCCTTTTACTCGTATATTTTCAGCTTTAAGGCGATCCGCCAGATTCTTCGCAAGCGTCGTTTTACCCGAATGCAGTGGGCCGCTTATGAAGATAATGGTAGGTTCCAGCGAATCGCCTCGGTGCGTCATATCTTATACTGAAGTCCAAGTTTGATGTTACGACCAGGCTGCTCGAATCCGATTTCCTGGTAGTAGTTTTCATCCAGCAGGTTCGTTCCCTGAAGCGTTATGCCAAGACCGAAATCAAAATCGTGTCGAATCGTCACATCCCACAATGTATAAGACGGGACGGTCACGGGGTCGCCGGATTTGGCATACTGAATGGCGCTGCCTCGATAGGTGTTGCCGAGAGTGATCCTGGTGCCGAAATCGAATCCATAACCAAGATCGACATGCAGATGGTGTTTCGGAACGTAGGGGAGCGATTGAGCCGGCTGTCCCGGGCTCTTGTTTTCGGTCTCCTGATAGGTGTAGGACATCGATCCGAATACGCCGACAGTTTCTCCGAAAGCGCCCCAGAGTTCGACGCCCTTGTAGATGGCTTTCTCGATGTTTTCGTACAGAGAATTTTTGTCCGGCCGCAGGATTTTATCGTCGACATCGTAATAAAAGCCGGAAAGACCCAGGTCGAACGCATCGTGTTTCATGGTATAGCCAAGCGTATACTGCATGGAAACTTCCGAATTCAGGGTGGTTACATCTTTCGGCTCATAAAGATCGATGTTCGAGAACAGTTCGTGCATGTTCGGGAAGCGGTTTTTCTTGCCGACACCGAACGTGATTTCGTTCATTTCGTCAAGCGGAACGTTTGCCAACAGATTGAACCCGAAAGAATTCACATCTTTTGTTCGTGCGGCGATGCTGGAAGCTTTCCCTTCGACATTTTTATAATCGTCGAACTGGTACTGTTCGTATGCGGCGCCAATCTGCAGATTGAGTTTTTCAATTGGCAGCCATTCAGTTTCGACTGCGAAAGAGGTTGTCATCGATGTATATTCTTCCCAGGGTAAACCAACATTGTCCTGGGCGGAGTGAAAATCGTAAACACCGTTAAATGCCGCCCGAAGATCGAAATTCTCCTGCAATGCCCAGCCGGTCCTCAACACTGCGCCGGCCGACCAATCGTCATATTTGCTGATCCAGTCAATTTTGGTGCGTTCGACATCTTTAAAAACCTCGAGAGTGTTATCATACTTGTGATAAAAAATATTTCCGCGCAGATCACCTTTTTCACCCAATTGCTGTCGACCGGCAAGGATCAAGCTGTATTTTTTCCATTCGGTGAAATCCCAGTATCTCACTTTGTCGGCAGGATTGGTCGTCGGCGGAATGCCTTTACTGGCGTCCTGGTAATTGAATGACAGAGTCATCTCTCCATCATCCCATTCACGCCCGCCTTTCGCTCCGGCGCTCCACTGTTCGTATTGGGAGTTTTCCCGGATACCGCCGTTTTCCAAATAGTTGCCGTCTTTGTCATACGTCGGTTTGAAATCGTCCGACAGACGCCAGCCATCGGATTTTCTGTAACCGGCGGACAGTTGATAATAATAATCGTTGATCTTTCGGCCATGACCCAAACGCGAGACCAAATTACCTTCCTGATCGATTGAAGCCAGCAGGTTCAAGTTGGGCTGTGTGCCCGGCTTGGCGGAAACAAGCGAAAGGGCTCCGCCCATGGCATTCGGCCCATACAACACAGATGCGTTGCCTCGCACGATTTTCATTTCGGCGATGTTATCCAATGGAAGCTCTGACGAATCTATATCGGAATAGTAAGGTGACGCCATCGGAACACCGTCATAGAGGATCGTCAGATATTTTTGAGAAAAACCTCGAAGCATAATCTGAGGTTCGTTCTTGTTGCCGACGGTGACGGTTATTCCGGGCAGTCGACGAGCCACATCGACGACATCTTCCTTGAGTTCGGCATCGAATGTTTCCGTGTCGACGGTTGTAACGGCGTTTGTTTCCGCTCGGACTTCAGCGCCGACAACCTCGATTTTTCCCAGGTCGAATACCATCAAGTCATCACGGGACTGATCTGCCCCGAAAACACTGTCATGGTAAAGGCCTGCGAAGGCGATAAAAAAGACAAAAGCGATACAAAAATAGCGGTTCATATGAACTCCTTTCCAAACACGGGAGGTTTGAACGTTTCCCTTCAAACCCTCGAACAAATGGTTGTTCCTGCTGCGTATCCATAGCGAAATGCGTTAGGTCTGCGCAGTCGGAGTGTAAACGGTTGCAAAGTATAAATGATTTTCCGTTAAAGTCAATGAAAGCAGTTTAGGTTGCAAGGAGGCGGGAGCGCAGAGGGGGAAGGGGTGAGGCGTAAGGGGTGGGGGATGAGAGTTTCAATATCTAATATCCAATCACCAAGTGTTGGATTCCAGTCTCTAAAGTTTTCTAGTTTTGTTTAGAAAATTCGCAAACCAATATCAACTGAAAATCTCCCAAATCAGCACTCAGCACTCAGGGCTCAGCACTTTGAATGCGCAGCGTTCAATTCCCTTTCGCTCTTAGAAGTCGGCTTCGGGTATAAAGGTGATCAACGGCTCTTGTATTTTTGACAAAGATTCGACTGTTTCGACATATTCCATGAATACTTCGGCGTCCTGAAAACCGGTGTCATATCGATAGCTGGTGCAATCCAACAAAATGCCATAGCCATCTCTGCCGGCAGCCAGATAAGTGTTTGTCGTCATTCGATAGACCGTCGCAGGATCAATGGGAATCCAGTCACCATTCCCATTTGCGAGGGTCATGGAAACAATCCGATCGCCTTTCGGGCGATTCATATCCGCCGTATATTTCAGATCACTGGTATAGGGGAACGCGCCGTCATTATCTCTGTTTCGAATTCGTTCCATCAACGATTCCATCAAATTTTTCAGTTGTTCCCCGGTAATTTCCAGAACACAGACAGTATTTTCAAACGGCAGCAGCTCATAGACCATGCCGATGGTTATTTCACCTGCCGGTAGGCCTGTTCGGACACCTCCAGCGTTTTGAATGGCAAAATCGGCATTCAGGCCGATCTGGCGGGTTTTCCATAGCATCGAATCGGCAATCAGCGGGGCCAGTTCACTGCCATGATAGAGGATTTCTCCGGACATAGAGTTTCGGGATCCTGGAATCCTCACATTTAGAATGTCTTCGATGCAATACCCCACGACCTGAGCTTTGAGATCGTCGATGCCTTCGCGAAATGGGACAATCCAATCCAATACATTCGGGTCTTCGGCGACGATTTCAAACATGACGCTATTCTCGATGGCGTCGACGATTTTGCGGTGCCATTCATCGTCGACGGCTGTGTACATACCCTGATCGTCTTTTCGATAAAACGTGTCGCCGGCTAATATAGTTGCGTGGCCGTCACAGGAGGTGATAATGCCTTTCCGGTCGAATATCACGTCAAGCCGGCCCAAGACTCGAGTATGGGCCCAAGCTTGAACCACGTACACCGGTTTGCCGGAGGGTCCGGTAACGATCGTTGGATAGGGACCTTCGACTCCTGGTATAAGGTTATCCGCTTGACCCAGTAGCGTATGGGTATGTCCGCCGATGATGATGTCGATATTATCGACGGCTTGGGCCAGCTCGATATCATTTTCATAACCGATATGGGACAACACGATTATTTTATCGACGTCTTTAGAACACAGGGTTTTTACCAGCCTGTCGGTCGCTGGAATAAAATCTTCGAATTCGATTCTTTTATCCGGATTTGAGGTTTCCGGGGTGTCGGGGGATGCTATTCCGATCACCCCGATTTTATCATGTCCTACGTCCAGGATAGTATAGGCTTTCAATTTTCCATTCAGGAGAGGATCTTTCGATGCATCGACATTCCCTGCCAAAACAGGAAAAGCGGCGATATCGACCAGGTTTGCCAAAACCTCGGACCCTTTGTCGAATTCATGGTTTCCGGTAACCATTGCGTCACATTTCATACGATTGAGCCATTCAAATTCCGGAACACCTTTATATTTCGTGAAATATAGTGTTCCTTGAACGGCATCGCCCGCATGTAAAAACACCACATTTTCTTTCTGGTCGCGAACCGTGTCTATTTGTGTGGTCAATCGAGCAAAGCCACCGGTAGGAACAAGAACTTTTTCGCCGTCTATCTCTGGTGCGGCCGTAACGCTTTCGATGTAAGAATGCGAATCGTTCATATGCAAAATCGTCATTTGAATTCCGCCGGCACAAGCTGACAGGAACAAGAAAACCAATATCATAGGGTAAAAAGTTATTTTCCGTAGCAAATTCATGAAAACCTCCTTTGCAATCCGCAAACCGTTTTTCCGGCCATAGCGGTCTTTATAGAGTATAGTGATATTGCAGGCAATGAGAAATGGCAATCGATGTTATCTCAGCCTTGGTATGTTTAAATGTCTGATTGAAATTTAAGCTTGCTTTATCGGCTAAATTTCGTTATATAACCCACGCGGTTATAGCGGACTCTGTTTCCGCTTGAATCAAGAGGTAATGTGGAGTAGTGCGCTGAGTTGAATCAACTATACAGTGCAGCCAAAAGACGATGACGCAGAAGCTGAGAAAAGACGAATTCGAAGACCCTGGATCGTGGTGCGTGAGTGCCGCGACCGCAGCTCTGAACAGTCGGCCGCCATCATCTGATTAGTCCGACAGTTTATCTCCGGTCGCTTTCCACCCGCCGACGACCGAAATGGAGGTAAACCATGAAGGACCTTCTTATCACTCGAGATCTTCGTGATCTTATCGCGAAGGAAGACACAGTTGCCATCGAAGAGTTTTGTAAGTCGAACCACCCGGCGTTCATTGCAGAACTTCTGGAAGAACTATCCCCTGAAGAGGCGTGGTATGTGTTGAGCCATGCGGAGGCTATGGAGCGTTCTACGATATTCAGCCACTTGGATGCGGAATCGCAAATTGAAATAATCGAAATTCTTCCACGTGAAAAAATGGTTCGGTTGATATCGGACATGCCGCCTGATGATCGTGCGGATCTTTTCAAAAAATTGCCGGAAGAAAGACGCGATACTATTTTACCGGCGCTCGCCCAGGCGGAAAGGGAGGATATTCGACGGCTGACGGCGCATGAGGAAGGCACGGCAGGGGCTGTGATGACGTCCGACTATGCTACCCTATCTCCAAACATGACGATCCAGCAGGCTATCGATCATCTTCGGGACGTGGCCCCGGACAAGGAGACGATTTACTATGCATATGTTGTTGACAAGGCACGCAAACTTTTAGGATTCGTCTCGCTAAAAGACTTGATTATATCTCGAAGACAATCGTTTGTTCGGGATGTGATGCATGAAGATATGATCTATGCAAGAACGACGGATGATCAGGAGGAGGCCGCCCGCAAAATACAAAAATACGACTTGCTGGCTCTGCCGGTCATCAACGGCGGTGATGCTCTGGTCGGCATCATCACTCACGATGACGCGATGGACATCATTATCCAGGAACACACGGAAGATGTCGAAAAGTTGATGGCTATCACCGGAAGCCACGAAGCCGGCGCCTATATGCGGACATCCTCTTGGGACCACTTTAAAAACCGAGTATCGTGGGTTGTTTTACTGGCAATGGTAGGATTGATTTCAGGATTTATCGTTCAGAGTTTTGAAGGTATTTTTTTACAGTTTACGATTTTTGCCATGTTCATGCCGATGGTGGCGGATACGGGGGGTAACACCGGAAGTCAGAGCGCAACCCTTGTGATTAGGGCCTTGGCGTTGCAGGAAATTACACCTAAAGATATCTTTCAAATTTTATGGAAAGAGACCAAAGTTTCAATACTGATTTCATTGGTTTTGGCGGTGTTTGCGTTTGGCAGAGTGATGCTGTTCGGCGCCGGATCAAATATACCGGATGGTTACTCGTTGGTGACAATCAGCTCGGCTATTTCCGTCGCATTGGGCTTGCAAGTTGTTTCTTCAACTCTGATCGGCGCTCTGCTGCCTTTGGGGGCGGCAAAGTTGAAATGGGACCCGGCAGTCGTCGCCAGTCCGGCACTGACGACGATTGTCGATGTCACCGGACTGCTGCTTTTCTTTGTGACCGCTAAACTGTTCCTAAAATTGTAAATTTAAGACTCAAAGTATTTGGGTTTATCGAGCGAAAGGATTGGAGAAAACCGCTTTTTTCCCCAGGGCAACCTCTATTTCCAGCAATCGGTTATATTTAGCTATCCGTTCGCTTCGGCAGACTGAACCGGTCTTTATCTGGCCGCCTCCCATAGCAACCGCGAAGTCAGCCAGAAACGTATCTTCAGTCTCGCCGCTGCGATGGGATATCACGTAATTCCAGCCGGCTTTGCGACATAATTCTATCGTTTCAATCGTTTCCGTGACAGTACCGATCTGGTTCAATTTGATCAAAACAGCGTTTGCCGCATTTTCAGCAATTCCTTTTTTCACAAATTTTGAATTCGTGACAAACAAATCATCGCCGACTATCTGAATTTTCGATCCGAGTAATTTTGTGTGGGCTTTGAAGCCTGCCCAATCGTTTTCATCCAGTCCATCTTCAATCGAGACGATAGGATATTTAGAAACCCATTGTTGATAGAGCGTGTTCATTTCATCCGTTGTTTTGGTTCCTTGTCCGGATTTTTCCAGTCGATATGCTCCATTTGAATAAAAGGAGCTGGCGGCTGTATCCAGGGTAATCGCGACATCGGCACCTGGTTTGAATCCAGCGGTTTCAATAGATTGAAGGATCAGATCGCAGGCTTCATCGTTGCTTTTCAAATTCGGAGCGAACCCGCCTTCGTCGCCTACGCCGGTGGCATAATTTTTAGAGACAAGGATTTTTCGAAGTGTGTGGAAAATTTCCGCGCCGTATCTCAGCGCTTCGGCAAACGTCGGGGCACCGACCGGCATGATCATGAATTCCTGAAAATCGACGCTGTTTTGGGCATGATGGCCTCCGTTGATGATGTTCATCATAGGAATAGGCAATCGGACGGCATCAGCTCCACCCAGATAAGAATAAAGAGGTTCATCGATAGCGCTTGCAGCCGCACGCGCAACGGCCATCGAAGCGCCGAGCGTGGCATTGGCGCCGAGCTTGCCTTTGTTTGGTGTTCCATCCAGGTTAATCAATACAGAATCGATATCTTTTTGATGCAGAGCGTTCATTCCGATCAGTTCGGGAGCTATCAAGCGGTTGACATTGTCCACGGCTTTCAAAACACCTTTGCCGCCGTATCGCTTTTTATCGCCGTCACGCAATTCCAAGGCTTCGTTTGCCCCGGTTGAAGCGCCGGAAGGAACCGATGCCGACGCAATAACCCCATTTTCCAACGTGCAGAAAACCCGAACAGTCGGATTTCCGCGGGAATCAAGAATTTCCATTGCCTGAAGTGTTTGTATCGTTGTTTTCATTCTAAAATCTCCTTGAATTGAATAAATACCTGAAACCCTTTACAGATGTCCAAAATCATGAAAGCTCCAGCATAACAAAACCGCCGGAATAAACAAGAAATTCATCCGTCCGCTTTCTATTTCGAACCCTGGTGTCCGATCTAAATAAAATCAAGAAATCGATATCTCCACCTGAAAAAGACTCATATCTGAATTCTTTAAGCTATAGAAAAATGCCCGATTATCCGTCTGTTAAATCGTATAAAAGAGTAAGATATCATGTGATTCACAGGAGACATTCATTTCCATGCCTTTGCCGATAGTGTCTGAGCGAATCAAGAATACTTTGACAAATCTGAAAGGCGACATCCGTAATTTCATCGTCATAAGCTTGATCGACATCAAGAGAATTATTGGTCGGTATTTTCGAGACTTCGCGGTGTCGGTATCGGCCAACGCTGATAGGCGTGGATAGTCGCCGCTGATTCGCCATATCGCTCTATGTCCGTTTTAATGGTCAGTTTTGTATTGAATCTGTCTCGAGGAGCACTGGGGCAATAATGGAATGTCAGCGTGTGCTCCAGGCCGGCTTTCTTGCTCCAGGGATCGAGCTTGAACTCACCGTCTTCAATGGCGGCATCCAGGATTTTGAATGGTAAACCTGTATTGGACTTGAATGTGACGGAATTGACCATGTCACAGGTCACTTCAATATGACGAATGTATATGTCTTCAGGGTCGGCATAAATTGGGTTGAGCATATAGCCGAAAACTTGAAGTTCAAGCTCCGGCATATCAAAACCGGTCGTAACGATTATACCGGTATCGAAATTGCCGGGAGGAATCAAAGCGGAGTCTATCGACACATCCAAAGACAATTCTCGGACATCATCTGTTTTCGTGTCATGCAGTTCCCAACTGTATGCGTCCGGGTAGGCTACATCTTCCTTTAGGCGAATTCCGGTTATTTCCGCTTCATCCAACATCTCCCCCTGGAATACGAAGGTGGTTGTCGTCTTTCCTATCGGCTTGACGGGAGTCAGGTAATGGCTTGGGTCCGGCACTTCCAGGGCGTAAAACAGGTCCGCCGTAACTTCAAGAGAAATGACCGGAGAAGCCGGATCGTTCGTTTCGATGGTCAGTCGCTGTTTATCGATACCGCAACGTTTTTTGGTTTTGTAGATAAAGGTGATTTTGCCTTCCCCGCCCGGGGGAATGTCATTGGACGAAGCCAAATGACCATCGGTCGCTCACCCGCGCTTGATATCCTCGATGACCAAAACGGCATCGCCTTTATTGGTAAATGTAAACGTATGTTCAAGATTGTTGCCTGACATCCGGCGTCCGAAATCGTGAAGCGTTTCTTCGAAAACGATTCGTGGAGCATGTGGTTCTGAAGGCGTGCCGGTATCGATATTTTTACAGTTTGACGCCAACAGCAGCCCGATCAGCAAAACGGGGATTGTGATTAAAAAATGCTTGATTGAAACCACCATAAACAAATCCTTTCTGTTAGCCGCTCATTCAAGCAGGCTGAAAACATGGGTTTCAGTGTAACTCTTTTTTTGCCGTTAAATCCAGCGCATTTCGCGTCAGCGTTTGAGCGCTTCGCGTTCAAAGTGCTGAGAGGGGTGCTCTTCGAGCGCGGTTCCTGGTTTCTGGTTGGGAGTTCACGATCATCAACGATCCCGACAATCAATCAAACCCGCCCGTTTTTTTCGTCCGGATAATCAAAAATCGTTGCACGATGCAATTTTGAAAATATTGAGGGGATACCTATAGGCAATATGATCAAAATCAATGTCTATGAAAACGATTTAGATCCTCGATTAATTCGATTTTAGAACCCATTATAATCCCGATAAATCAGATGGATTTTTCGGGCGGGTTTGAAACCCGCCCTTACGGACATAATGGGGTGCCGGG
>JBASEY010000022.1:0-70120 GCA_049652745.1 bacterium
ACAAATCCGGATCGGCTTGTCGATGATCATCTGACTCTTATTGTGACGCTTTTTGAGGGTGAAACGCTGGAGTCGCTCAAAAACGACCTGTTGGGATGCGGTGTGGAAATCATCGACACGGTTGATACGCCGTATCGAAAATCATTCCATATCCGGGCTCTGCCAGAAGCCGTCATGACGATCGCTCAAATCGAAAGCATTTATACCATCGAGGAAAAAGGCGAGTATTTTCTGTTGAACGACGGCACCAAATACGTGATTCAAGGAGGCTCGCAAAGCGCCGGCACGCCGATTTGGGACAAAGGCGTCAACGGGTCGAATGAGATCATCGGGATCATGGATTCCGGTGTGGATCCTCACCATTGCTTTTTTTATGATGCTTCTCAGGGTCTTCCCGGAACGACTCCGAATTACAGTCACCGCAAAATCGTCGCCTATCGCACATATGGGGATGGTGTTGCATGGGATAAATGCTCCGGCGGCCACGGCACCCATGTCGCCGGAACAGCGGCCGGCTCACCCGATGACGGCACATCCAACTTACAATATCAAGGTATGGCGCCAGGCGCGAAAATCACGTTTGGAGACATTGGACGGGACAATACTTGGGATTGTCTTCAAGGAGCGATTCATCCTCCGGCATCATTGACAGCGGCTTTCACAAATACGCAATCCGACGGTGCTTATATCCACTCGAACAGTTGGGGAGGAAATACTAATTCCTATGAAGCCTACTGTGTCGATGTCGATACTTATATGTGGAACAACAAGAATTTCCTGATACTGTTCGCTGCCGGCAATGCCGGGCCGAACGCCGGAACGGTAGGGTATCCTGCAACAGCCAAAAACCTGGTCTGTGTCGGCGGCTCGGACAATTTGGCCAATATGCAAAATATGTATAATGCGTCCAGTCGCGGTCCGGTCTCCGGTTCGAACCGGTTGGCGCCGACGTTGACCGCCCCGGCCACAGACACGGCGGTCAGTCAGCCGGGTATCCATTCAGCTCAAAATACCACCAGCCCAACCGGCCGTACATGCAATATCGTCTATTCCGGTTGGTCGGGCACCTCGATGGCGACGCCCGCCGTTGCCGGCGCAGCCGCGATGATCCGGCAATATTTTCGAGCCGGCTATTATCCCAGCGGCGCCGCCAACCCCGGCAATTCGATGACGCCGACCGCCGCCCTGATGAAGGCCATGCTGATCAACTCCGCACAGAATATGACAGGAACAGGCACGACCGCTCGCCCCTCCAATAACCAGGGCTGGGGGCGCATCATGTTGACCGACTCGTTGTATTTTGCCGGTAATGCCCGAAAATTGATAGTTC
Source organism: bacterium (assembly GCA_049652745.1). Classification (GTDB taxonomy): domain Bacteria; phylum CSSED10-310; class CSSED10-310; order CSSED10-310; family CSSED10-310; genus JBASEY01. The sequence goes on from JBASEY010000022.1 coordinate 1,331, forward strand.
ACGACGCAACGACCGGAGTCACCACAAGCAGCACGGATTCTTATTCATTCACAGTTACCGATCCATCCATCCCTTTGAAAATTTCGTTGGTCTGGACCGATCAAAGCGGCAATAACCTTGTCAATGATCTGGACCTGGTTTTGACCGGAGGTTCAAACACGTATTACGGCAACAACTTTACCACCAATGGTTGGAGCAATACCGGCACCACCCGCGACCGCACCAATCCGACGGAATGTATTTATATCAACGGTGGCGTTTTATCGGCTGGAACCTACACGGTTCACGTGCAGGGATACAACGTGCCTCAGGGTGAGACAGGCGGCTATCAGCCTTATGCACTGGTCATCAGCGGTGGCGTTTCCGATTCGACAACGCCGACGGCGACGCCGTCCGGCCCGACCGCAACACCGACTATGACACCGACACCGACCAATACCCCGCCGCAACCGCCGGCCACGCCGTCCAACGGCGGCAACACCTGTGCGCAGGCGCCCGATATCACGAACAATCTCGCCCATGCCTGGACTTACGGTTCTCCGCTGTGTCTGCCCGCTTCCAACGTCGGCATGAGCATTTCCTATACCAAATGCACCGATGCTCCTTGCGGCTCTCCAGGAAACTCCAGAGATATCGTCTGGCGTTTTACACCTACGGACTACTGGGCTTTCGATATCAATAACTGCCGCACTTCGGATAACTGGTCCGTGATGGTCTGGGCGGATTCATGCCCGGGAACTCAAATCGCCTGCGACGATGATTCGTGCGGAGGCTCCTGTTCTTCACCCTTATCTTTCACGACAGGCTGTCTGTTGTTTCAACCCGGGACCACCTACTATGTCGTCGCATGGCGCTACAGCCAAACAGGGTCCACAACCATCTGTTTCGACCCCTGCGATATGCTGGAATGTCCGTTCGATACTATTTACAGTCAGCCGGGAAATCTCTCCGGCACAGCTTATAATTCCGACTCGTCCGCGGGTTACCTGGTAGCGGAAAATTATTCCGGCCTGAGCAACAGCATCGCCTCTGTCACATGGTTCGGACTTGAGGCTTACAACAGCGGCTCCGGCTGGTCGAATTGCACTCGCACCAATACCGGTTTTACGATCACGTTTTATTCGAACAACAATGGACTGCCCGGAACAGTCGTCTATCAAGAAACTGTCACAGCTTCTCGGTTCAACACAGGGGAAACGTTTTCGATCTTCCCGGTTTATGAATATTACGCCGAGTTTGCGTCTTGTGTTAACAATCCGTCAGGATGGGTATCCATCCAAGGCGCTCCCGGAGCAGGGTCCTGCTGGTTCTTGTGGCTGAACACGTTCAAGGGCATCGGTGACGGTACCCGAGCATCAAACGACGGCAACGGATGGACGGTTGAAAATGGTGAGGTTTCGCTCTGTTTTGGCCCTTGTGACGAACCGACGAATACGCCGACACCTTTCCCGACTTTTACACCGATTCCGCCGACACCGACGCCGGTTCCAACATTCACTCCTGTGCCACCCACATTTACGCCTGTACCGCCGACTGCCACCCCCACATTTACACCAATCCCGCCGACTTCCACGCCGACATTTACGCCTGTGCCACCGACTGCCACGCCGACATTTACCCCTGTGCCACCTACATTCACTCCTGTGCCACCCACATTTACGCCTGTACCGCCGACCGCCACGCCCACATTTACGCCTGTGCCACCGACTGCCACGCCGACATTTACACCGATCCCACCGACTTCCACCCCCACCTTCACCCCTGTGCCGCCGACTTCCACGCCGACATTTACCCCTGTACCACCCACATTTACGCCTGTACCGCCGACATTCACCCCTACATTTACACCCATACCACCAACTGCCACGCCGACACCGACAAATACTCCGACACAGACACCGACACTGACACCGACACTGACACCGACGCAGACACCGACCAATACGCCGACCAATACGCCGACAGACACGCCAACCAATACGCCGACACCAACACAGACACCGACGCAGACACCGACGCAGACACCGACGCAGACGCCGACCAATACGCCGACCGACACACCGACACCGACACAGACACCGACCAACACGCCCACCGATACGCCGACGCCGACGAATACGCCCACAAATACCCCGACTCCGACACCTACCGACCCGCCAATACCTACTGATACACCTACCGAATCACCGACGGAAACTCCATCACCGACACCGACCTGGCCGTTGCCGATACCAGCTACAGGGCCCATGGGAACTGGATTGCTGTTGGCATTGATCGGCATCCTGATGCTTATCCCGGTTTTCAAAAAAAAGCCTAGATAGAGAAGATACCGTTGGCGGCCTTCTTTTAAAAGTGCCGTAACGTTATGAATTGAAAGAAGATTAACCTGAAAACAGTTTTGATATCGAATAATTTTGTGAAAGCTGAGGAGGTGTTTTAACATGAGACAATCAATGGTGCTGATTTTGATAACGGTCATTCTGGCGATGCCGGTTTGCGCCGATCGACAGCCGACGCCGACACCGCCCAATACCGACACGATTTTCATACCTGACGTAGAAGGATGCACGGGCGATATCATCGTTGTCGAAGTGCGGATGGCCAATCCTGACACCGAGGTTGACGCTTTCTTGATAAGGATATTATACGATACGGAGATGTTGACCTTTATTGCTTGTTCGGCAGGTGATTTGGACCCGGGATGGGAAATGTTCGATTGTTATGAGCCGTCGCTCGGCCGTATCAATATGGGCGGTTTTTCCGTTCCACCTGCCGCAATCCCCACCAACAGCAACGGTGTGCTTGTCGAGATGCTCTTCGAGGTCACATGCCTGAATTGTGAAGATGAAGACTCGAGCGAGCTGCCAATAGACTTGCTATTAGATGATCTAATAGGCTTCGATGGGATTGACGGCGTCTTTACGTTTTTCTGCCCGCCTCCTCCGACCGAAACGCCGACGTTCACTCCCACAGAAACTCCTACAAGTACACCTACTGATACCCCAACGCCGACCGAGACGCCTACGAATACGCCGACTGAGACGCCTACGAATACGCCGTCGCCGACGCCCACTGAGCCTTTACCAATACCGGCGACCGGGCCGATCGGAACAGGATTGCTTCTGACCCTGTTCGGCATACTGATGTTCAACCCGGTTTTCAGACAAAAACGATAGTAAGAAAGTAGTATGGCCATAGAGCGAAGGGTCAAACCTTTCTATTGATTAAAGATTTGATATATAACGCGCTGGAGTATGAATAAATTCAGCCTTAAAAAGATGTGCTGGAAGGAAATTCGACACTCTTGTTTTAAAATAAAGTTAATGATATGAACCTTGTCGACACTGATGTGTGAAATTGCATCGGTGTTTTCAACATAACGTAATTGCCGCGCCACAGCAATTGACTCGTCAAAAAATTATGGGGAGATACTAAAATGAGAAAAAACTTTGTCCTTACACTGTCATGGTTGCTGATGATGGGTGTTGCAGCATCCGCATCCCTATCCTCAGAAATGGCTGAAAGAAATATAGATTTTTGGCCAAACGCCGCCCAACCGCCTTTCGCATTGGCGGCGAATGTTGATGACACAGGAGTAATTCAGGTAAAAAATGCGGCTTTCGATCCGCTCCAGAGTTTGCCGGTTATTCCTGATGCGCTTAGGCTTCCCGAAGATGTCGTTCCGCGATATCAGCTTGTTCAGTTCACCGGACCGATTACCGAAGCTCACAAAGCATCACTGCGCAACGCCGGTTTTGAGCCGCTGATTTACGTATCCCATTTTACGTTCATCTGCAGAACGATGGATTCAGGCGCAGCCGAAACAGCCAAATCAATACCTGAAATTCGATGGGTCGGTCCGTTTGAGCCTGCTTATCGCATCGACCCTTTGATCGGTCAAACGCCGATGGTCGATCCGGAACGCCTGCAAGATGACCACCTTACACTGATTGTCACTTTGTTTGAAGGTGAATCCTTGTCTGAATTGAAAGCGGATTTGTCGTATTTGACTGACGAGATTCTCGATGTGGTCGATACACCCTATCGAAAATCGCTGCATATCAGGCTTCTGCCCGAACTCATTCCCGAACTGGCACAGATTGAAAGCATCTACCGCATTGAAGAAAAAGGTGAATTTTTTGTTTTGAACGATGAAACCCGTTACGTCATTCAATCAGGTTCGGTTGCCGCCGGTACGCCTTTGTGGCAGAACGGAGTCGATGGAACCGGTCAAATCATCGGTGTCATGGATTCGGGTGTCGATCCGCATCATTGTTTTTTCTATGATGCCTCTCAGGGTTTGCCGGGTGCCACCCCGAATTACAATCACCGTAAAATCATCGCTTATCGACTGTATGGCGGAAAAACCTGGGACGGCTGCTCGATGGGTCATGGAACTCACGTTGCAGGTACAGCGGCCGGCTCACCCGATGACGGCACCTCCAATCTACAATATCAAGGTATGGCGCCAGGGGCAAAAATCACCTTTGGCGATATCGGCGAAGACGGCTGGTTCCAATGCCTGCTTGGCATGGTCAATCCACCGTCATCACTGACGACGACCTTTTCGGATACGAAAGCGGATGGTGGTTATCTGCACACGAATTCTTGGGGAAGCACAAGCAACAGCTACGAAACCTATTGTGAAGACGTCGATAATTTCATGTGGAGCAACAAGGATTTTCTTGTGCTCTTCGCCGCCGGCAATTCCGGCCCCAATTCCGGCACAGTTGGATTTCCGGGCGTTGCTAAAAACCTGATCTGTGTCGGAGGTTCGGATAATTTACAGAATATGCAGAATATGTTCACTCAGTCGAGCCGCGGTCCGGTTTCCGGCTCGAACAGAATGGCTCCGACCGTGACTGCGCCGGCTACAGACACTGCTGTGAACCCTGCCGGTATTCATTCCGCCAAAAACACGACAAGCCCTTCAGGCCGCACTTGTAACATCGTAAATGCCAATTTTTCCGGCACATCGATGGCAACACCTGCTGTCGCCGGAGCTGCGGCGATGATCCGCCAGTATTTTGTCGATGGATACTATCCCGGCGGAACGGCCGGATCAGCTCTACCGATGATTCCAAGCGCAGCTTTGATGAAAGCGGTCCTGATCAATTCCGCTCAGAACATGACTGGAACGACGGCCCGGCCTTCAAATGACCAGGGTTGGGGACGCATCATGTTGGACGACACACTGTATTTCCCAGGTGATGCCCGAAAATTGAAAGTCATCGACAAAGCTGTCGGAGTCACCACCGGTGAAACCCATACCTACGATATCTCTATCTCCGATCCTGCTATTCCCCTTAAAATATCCCTTGTCTGGACAGACCGCGTCGGCAACAACCTCGTCAACGACCTGGATCTGGAATTGACAAACGGCACAACAACTTATTACGGAAATAATTTTTCCGGTGGATGGAGTTCGACTGGTACAACCCGTGATCGAACAAATCCAGCGGAATGCATTTATATCAACGGCGGAGTTTTATCGGCCGGCACATACACGATAAAAGTCAAAGGTTATAATGTGCCCAACGGCGAAACCGGCGGACACCAACCCTACGCTCTGGTGGTAACCGGAGGTTTGGCACAAGGATCCGAACCGACTCCGACTCCGACACAAGAGCCTTGCATCAATAATGGCGACGTCAACTTTGACGGCTCTTTGACATCGACCGACTCACAATTGGCGTTTTATTTCTCTCTCGGCATGTACACCCCAACATACGAAGAAGCGTGCGCAGCCGATTGTAACGGCGATTCCAAAGTCACCGCCACCGATGCACAACAGATATTCTTCGCAGCCTTGGGCCAGACTGCATGTGTCGATCCACTGTAGAAAAAAAAAACAGTGATCGGCTGAACAGCCCGTGATTACTTTGTAAAAATGGCTTAACCCCCCTTCTCAACAAGGGGGGTTTTTGAATGGATCAGGTCTGAAGTTCACCTTAAAGTGACAAAAAATGAAAGATAAAACCCTATCTTTGAAGGAATCCAATGAAACAGCTTGTCAGCCCTTTCGTGACCGAATTATTTTTCAATAAAAGTTACGGAATGCCTAAACAAAACTTTCATCCCATAACAGTCGCCAATAAAATATTATGTATTGGAATAGCGATTCTGCTGCTTTCCTGTTCACGTCCATCAAATGAACTTGTTTTGGAAGAAACAGACTTCAACCATTTCATCGGGCGCATTGCTTCGGACCCAAAAGCATTGAACGGCCGATCCATGTGGCTGGACCCCTTGATCGCAGGCTCGCCGCCGGTTACGCTAGATGCCGGTGATTATACGTTTTATCTATATGCCCGTTGTCTGGCGCGAACTTCAACACCGGTCTGTCGGCTGAAAATTGTTCAAACAGATTCACAAACCATTCTGTTCACTCGGGATGTCGCAAGAGAGATTTTCGGTGACGGCTCATCTTATGCACTGGTGGAGTGGCCGTTTACTCTAGATAGACAGACAACACTACAGTTTGATGTCGACATGTTGATCAGCGGTAAAGAGGATTTCTACCTGGACAGCATCGGATTTGCCGGTCCTCAGGGCCTGACACGATGGAATAACAGCCTTTTAAAACATCATGTCGGTGTTGAGATGGATGACCCTCTCGCTATTGACGGCAAAGCATGGACTAATGCACATGCTCTAGCTTACGGCCCATATATTGCGCTGTCGAAACCTGGTCGATATGAAGCGATTTATCGATTCGCGATCGCTCCAAACTTCAATGCCGAATCAATCGCCACATTGGATGTGTATTCTCATTATGGGCACTTTGACGGCGGTACCGGGAACAAAACCTATGCCATACGAGGATTGTCAACCTCTGATTTCGCCGCCCCGGACGAATTTATCGAAATATCCCTTCCTTTCGAATACGACGGCGCTGAAGGAATGGAGTTTCGAGTACTGGTTTATTATGTTATCCGTGATGCGCTTCGTCTCGATCGAATTACCGTTCGACCGATCGAAGAACCTGATCCCAAGGTGCGACCCGGTTAACTATCCGACTATGCCAAACCGATGTTTGAAACTCCGGCGAACATGATTGGGAATGGCTGGGTTGAAATCATGTTCATCTTTGACTTGCTCCACTTTCAGCAAGCCGGTATCATTCATTTTCGTTTCAACGGAATAATTCCGATGGCGAAACCCGTATGTTAGTTTCGAAGATAACAAAAGGAGCTGATGATGACATCCAAGTATATTACAACACCGATTTATTATGTTAACGGCCTACCTCATATCGGTCATGCTCATACATCCATTATGGGGGATATCTTGAAACGATTCAGCATCATGCGTGGTGTTCCGACACTCTATTCTACCGGTACCGACGAGCACGGCCAGAAAATCCAACAGGTGATCGAGCAATCCGGGCAAACGCCGGAAGATTTTCTCGCAGCTCAAGCCAAACAGTTTCGTGATCTTTTCGACCGCTGCAATGTTGCGTATGACATTTTTGTACGCACAACGGATTCTCACCATAAAACCCTGGTGCGTGAAATCCTGCAAAACCTGTATGACCGACAATTGATCGTCAAGAAGCAATATACCGGCTTGTATTGTATCGGTTGTGAGCAGTTCAAAACCGAAGGCGAGTTGGATGACATGGGGCGGTGTAAAGACCATTTGACACATCCACAAAAACAAACGGAGACAAATTATTTTTTTGATTTGGAGAAACATCGACTGTGGCTTATCGATTGGCTGAAGCACGACGATGAACTCATTCAACCGGAAAGCTATCGCCGGGAAATCCTCGGTATGCTGAACGAACCTCTGGAAGACCTTTGTATTTCAAGACCTAAAAGCCGGGTATGGCATGGTATCGAGTTGCCTTTCGACACGGATTTTGTCGCCTATGTCTGGTTCGATGCTCTGCTGAATTATGTGTCCAACATCGGTTACGGACACAGCGATAAATTCAATTTTTGGTGGTCCAATGTCACTCATATCATGGCTAAGGACATTATCAAAACACACCTGATTTATTGGCCGATCATGTTGCGTGCCATCGGTATCGATCCTCCGAAATATTATCGTATTCATGGATATTGGGTAGGTGAAGGCGGGCAAAAAATGTCTAAATCTCTTGGGAATGTCGTCGATCCGAACCAGATCATCGATTCAATGGGCGCGGATGCCCTGCGCTATTATTTAGCCAAAAATATGGGGGGCGGTGATGCCCAGATTTCAAAAGATTTGATAGAATCAACCTATAACACCGATCTCGCCAACAATATCGGAAACCTGCATTCCCGTGTTTTGAAATTTGTGTCTAAACGATGTAACGGGAAAGTGCCGGAAGCGGCAATAATAGTGGATGAAGACAATGAGATGGGCAGATTTGTCGCCGAAAAATTACAGCACATCGCCGATACCACTGATTTGTTGAACTTACCGGAAACCATCAAAACCTTCCTGCAAATCGCCGACAGACTCAACACCCACTATAACGATATCGAACCCTGGAAACTGGTAAAAGACGACTCGCAGCGCGACCGGTTTTTCAGCGTCTGCTACACGATGCTCGACTGCCTTCAAATGTTTTTTCGAGCCTTTTATCCTATCATCCCGGAAACTGCAGAAAAAGCCTTACAGTCACTTGGACTGGCCAAGGATTCTTATCAAAAAGATGCATCGTTTATCCCTGGAACACTTAAACCAGGAAGCATATTGGGAGAAATACACAACCTGTTCCCAAGAATTGAATGAATGCCGCAACAAACGCATTGATTTTATTGTGTATCAGATAGTGTGCGGAGATTTTCCTTCTGGTTGCGCACCATATTCCATATTTTGATTCTGCACCGCTTCAGCTCATCATCGATCAAAGCCATGGTTTTAATATATGCTGTCAAATCTTTCATATAAGGGTCTTCTATAGGCTCATTCACACCACCGGCAAACATACGCAAAGCATGAATCCGTTTCGCACTGCCCGGAAATCGATCCCGAAGATACTGCGCCTGAGCCGGTTCCATGCAGAGGATCAAATCGCTGGTCTCGACCAGATGTTCGTTGATTTGCCGTGAGCTGTGCCCGGTAAGATCATACCCTTTTTTTTCCGCCGCAAATTCCGCCTCCTCGCTTGCCGGCAAGCCGTCGAATGTGCTCAGCCCCGCAGACAAAACCTCAACCTGTTGAACCAAAGGCTTCGGTACTTTCGCCCGCAGAGCCGCCTCCGCCATGGGACTTCTACACGTATTCCCCTCACAAACAAAAAGAATTCTGAATCTTCGTCGTTCCTCGCTTTTCATGATCTGACCCGTGTTATTTCATTTGACAATCCACGCCGCCTTCCGGATAGTAATACTCCTATGGTCTGGAAAAAACGACAAAAAAAAACAACTCAAAAAAAACAACGGCAAACTTCACCCGGCAACTCACCGATTATCAGCCTTGATACGCTTCGCAAAGATTTTACCAACCCGGAAAAACTTCAGCGGGCAATGGAACACCTGGGAGAATCAATTCGGTATGAACCCGAACTAGCCTCGCTTCGTTTTCCTCATGCTAAATTGATGGAAGCGCTTGACCAACTCGCAGAAACATCATCTGATGAGCTTGAATCGATACCGGATTTGTTAAATCGACGGATGACCATTTTAAACCGAACTCTGCCGCCGTTCTTGACCCCGGCATTTGAACAATTTATTGAAGATAAACTGATGGAACGGTTGAGCCTGGTTAAAAAATCTCCGGAAAAATTTCGAGCTGCATGTGCTGGGCTGTATTTTCTTGAGATTCACAGGCGGCAGAGAGATAACCCTGGCGGGAACCCGCTTTGGAACTTCATGTTCGAAATCTCCTATGATGAAGCAATGGCTGCGGCACACAAAGCCGATAAAGACACCCCAAGCTCTTCTGATTCAAGTGGTCCGACCATCGCAGGCAGCGATTTCTCGACACTCATACCCGATGATCTCTCCCAAGACAGCACCGAAACTCAAAAAGACGCACTGAAATTGATCGAATCCGGCGCTGTTGAACTCCTGTTTTCACTGGATTCTATTTTGCTTGGACTGCATGAACTCGCTCTGAATAAAGATACGGCTATTGAGCAGATTGTTCAAAAACTTCGCGAGTCTTTCAAAAAAGAAATCGGTTTCCGGCAAGGAAACGATCTTGCCGAGAGTCTTGAACAAGCGCTGGAATCCTTGTCAGGCAAAGACAAAGATAACCATGAAATCGTCCTAAAAGCCATCAAGCTTCTTCCTCCCAGGGAAAATCCCGTTGTTTTCGCCGCGTACGTTAATAATGTCAAACACTATCAGCGCCATCTCGATCCGAAAACAACTGAACTGGTGAAAATCATTATGCAAAAGCCTGACGAAGCGGAAGCTATATTGGATTTGGGACGATATTATCTTACTTGTGATGAGATAACCCGCGCTTTGAATGTTTTTATCGCCGCATCCACCCTATTTCCTGCAGAAGAAATGGCTCGTTTTGGAGCCGGTATTGCGTGTCGTTTGGATGGTTCTTTCCGTGAAGCGCGCCTTCACTGGAACCGTGCGGCGCGTCTTTGGAGCGGGTATCTGCCGGATCATCACCCCATATTTGCCATCATAAATGAGTTGGTGGAATTGGACGACGACGCAGATCTACCAACGAAAGCATTGGATTACCTTTTCTTTACAGAATCAGCTCCATAAATTTTTTGAGACTGCAAATTTGCCCGCACCAGTAAAAACCAGTGCCAACGCACCGAGTAAATACAATAGGTTCAATTCTACCGCAAGGCTTCCTTGCTCCGTCAGCCTAAAACCACTCCAGCCAAATGCAAGATAGATAGACATGACCATTACAAACACCACGGTAGCGGCTGCAGGCCGGGTAAAAAGTCCTATGATGATCAATAACGGCGCAATGAACTCGCCGATGATGACTCCATACGCCATAACTTCAGGAAGCCCTTTTGCGGAAAGCAGATACGCTATACCCTCCGTGCCGTGTATCAGTTTGTGTACCCCATGAAAAATCATCAAGCCGCCAACTGACAAACGTAGAAACAGTAACCCTAAATCCACATTGTTTATCTTTAGTAATATTTTTTTCATTTCAACCTCCCTGAGTGTCCATTAAATTTTTCTCTTTTATATGACAGTTTATAAAAAAAAACGTTTCAAAACAACAGGCCTTTCAGCGCAGATTCCTTTAAAAACAATACGAGAGCCAAGATAAACTCATCTGAGTTATCGGGTAGGGGTACTCTAATTATCTCCCTCTATGTCATTTTTTTCATCAGTTATATCAACCATCATAACCGGACAAATTTGTCCACTATTACAAGTTGAGATAACAAACGGCATTGGCAAACCCGGTACCAGACCGGTGTCCGCAAGATCAATCCGTCAACGCAAACTCCCACATATCGACGTTTCCGATCAGGGTTTCCACTGCCAAGGTGTTCGGCTCGAAGGCCGCGCAGTAAAAGTAAAACGGCCCGGCATTCGTCACCGCCGGCATCGTGAATGTCGGTATGAGACTCTTGGAATCAACAGAGCCGGCCGGAACGGATATTTCTGTTTTTGGCAGTCCTTCAATGACGTTTGCCCATGTGGGATATGCGAAGAATTCACCATATACTTCCATCAGCACATACAGATCAGCATCTACGGCTATAGCAGTTGGATTCACAAGAAGTAAATTCAGATAAACCGTGTCTCCTTCCCGAAACTGCTGGCCGGGCATCTCAAAGGTCATTGTGAACTCATCGCCACTGAACGATGCGGTATATATCTCGCCGGGTTCTAAAGATACCTGCCGACTGATCGTATCGACTTCAATCCAGGAATTGCCTGAAATTTTTTCCAGCGTCAGGTTGATATCCACCATTTCCCTATGGCCGTTGTGATGTCTGTTAGAGATGACCAGAGTCCAGATGTTGTCATTAAGTATCATGGTCTTATCATACGACGAAGTCTCTCTGATCACTTGATAGGCATTGAACGGCTTGTCGGCTTCCCATGCCGTTTTTTGCACAGTGTCCACAAGAAAGACATCCACTGAGCCCGGCGTGATCTCTGTCTGGAATGTCCTTTGTAAATCCCCTCCTGTCGGCGGTCTCGTTACACCGTACAAGATGGCCGACGGAACATCGATGCTTGCTGAAAGGCGCCATTTAGGGTTGTGTTCCGGCGGCGTGCCCAGATTTGTCACGTGCAGCACGTCCATCAACCCCGGAAGAACCACATTGTATTCATAACTTGCCCCGGCTTCAGTATTCTCGACGATCATTTTCAACGGGGCGTTGCCTATCGATGAGTATACCTCTCCCTTGAAATTCCGATTGTCGCCAAGATCCAGCGTCAGTTGGCCATTCACGTCCGTGACACCGGTTATACAGACACCATAGTTTTTTGGATTATAATACGACTGTCCGTGAATCCGCACCAGAGCGCCGTCCACGGGATTGCCGGCGCTATCTGTCACGGTTGTCGTCATGACACATGAGTCTGTATAATCTGCGGTGCGATTGATTTCGAGTTTGTCGCCACGCAAGGCATATGCTGCGGAGATATCCTTCCAGCCATCATAGGTGTAATCCGCGCCATTACTATAGTTGCCGAGATTGGTGTGATCCGAATCACCGATTGGCCTCCATCCTTGATCCCAAAATTCGTTCCAGACATGATCATCCACGATGGTCAGGACGCCATTGGTGGGTATCAGCGCTGTGCGGAGCGCGGCTCCAAGAAGGTCCTGATATTCACCGCAGTTGCCGTCATGATCATAGGCCAGGGCGACCGGCTGATTTGGTCGGGGCGGGGTCGCGCCCCAGTGCATGACATCCAGCACCCAGTTGCTGACGATATCCACTGCAGAGCAGCCGTCGGTAAATTCGCGGCCTGCCGGCAGCGTCTGTGCCTGGCGGTCCCACAGGAAGGAAGGAAGATACGCCACGTCGGCAAAAAGCGTGCAAATCCAGTCGCCGTTCGTGCGGTAATCGTACACGGAATCCGATTCCCAAAAATACTGACGCCAGAAAAAGCCTTCTTCGGCTGAGACAATTTCACTGGTTTCAGGGTTGACATACCCCGGACGCTCTTCCGTCACCGCTGGATACACGACCCACCAGTAGTAGATGTCACGAGGAATTTCCAACTCAAACGGACCATCTCCCTCGTCAATAATATAGGCTGCGGTAGTATAATAATCTGTGCCTCCCTGACCAGGATCGCCGTACTCCACCAGACGGACATACTTCAAATGCTCATCCAGAAGGTATATCCATGCCACATTTTCATCCAGCAAGCCGGCGTCAAACTTATGGTGAGTCAATGTGCTAAGGGGAATGTGGGCGATGCAGAATGCTATCTCATCCCTGTGTTCCGGGACAGCGACGTTCAGGATTTTTTCCGCAAACAAGTCCTGCTCTGTATCCTTCAACGATGAGAAGGCTATAGCCAGAGATTCCTGTATCCACCCCGGCGATGCCTTGATTGCCTGTTTGGCAGCGTTTGTCAATACGGGCTGGGGGTACGTTTCAGTAAAATAGGCGCCCGTTTCCAGTGTCGTTGAATGGCGAGGAACATATACCTGACCTGTATCTGCGGACGAATTGGTCATACAGACCCCCTCGAGCGCAGTGTCCGATGCCATTCCAATCGCGCTCACAAATACCATTAACCAAATCCCTATGATACTACGGTTCATATCCAACCCTCCTAATATAAGCGATTTATCTATCCAGACAGCTTCGTATCGCTGTCGAACCGAAAATGACTATGCCCGTTTTTCAGGAAATCTTCAATAGAAGGCGTTCTATTTGTAAATTCGAGGCGGTTGTGTGCTGAACCTGATGATGAGCGGTAATACGTATCTGATGCGCCGCGTTTTTCACTGGAACGTTGGCGGAGTCTTGCTGTTTTGCTATCGGATTATCACAAAAACAACATAAATTTCCCTTAAACCAAGCTGACTGATGACAATGATCCATATTGAGGTGAACAGTTTGGATATATTGAATATTTTGTTGGACACGCCAAAGTTGTCAGGGTTACCAACATAACAGCATATCTTGAGCTTGTTGAGGATCAAATCAAGCTCGGATGCATTATACGACGTGAACATATTTTGTATTAGAGTCAAACAAAAGCACCGCTTCAAAAACCGTAGTGGAGTCAAACTGTCTTTTGATTGATCAAAAAGGGCTTATTTTGGTGGTAGAAGGGTCAAAACAGTAGATTTCGAAAAATGCCATCAGGTCGGTGCACAACTTCCAAGAAAGAAAAGAACTCCAAATAGACCGATTGAAAAAAGTAAAGCGCAACATTACACTTGTGCTGTTGCTCAATCTATAGATTATATCTATCGAAATTCACAGTTGTTAAACAGAATCAGCATATACTCTACAAGATCTTGAAACAATCGAAAAGGAGAACTCAATGGAACAGAAATCAGCAGGAATAAGAATCGCCCCATACCTAATCGGAATTATTTGCTTCATCTTACCCTTCCTGGAGATATCTTGTGCCGGCGAAAAAATGATGTCCTTCTCAGGGGCTCAACTGGCCACAGGCTATTATGATTTAGACAGTTTTATTGGCCAGAACACAGAAAACAACCAGCCTAACCCTTTTGCGCTTATTGCATTGATTGCCGTTGTTCTAGGCTTGTTATTCTCGCTAACTCCCCAAAAGAGAGCATCGATTATAGCCGGAATCATGGGAATAATCTCGGTTTCTGCAATGCTCCTGATGAAGTATAAAATAGATGCGGAAATGATGGAGGAGGCGGGAGGGCTTACTCCAGTTTCGGTGGATTACAAAGTTGGTTTCTGGGGGCTCTGTATAGCATCTGTGATCGGCGCTCTTATGGCGTTTATGCGAGTAAAAGATTCACCTGACCAACATCAGGCTGAAGCCCAGGGCTCATCCTCTGGTGAATCACCGTCATCACAGGCCTGACATCGAATGGGCTAACATAAAATGTACAAATGACTTGGGCTCACATTTTTTTGAGTGACTTGGTCTAGCGCAGATATGTTCGCGCTCCAGCAAATGTATTTTTATAATACGTATCCGATAGTGACGCTTCCTGCACCTGCCGACCTTTTCCGGGAGCATGGATAAAACGCCGGTTGCCAATATAAATCCCGACATGCGAAACTCGTTTGTTTTTTCCGGTGCTAAAAAAAACCAGGTCTCCGGGTTTTAGTCGCCTGCGTGATACAGCGCGGCCGTGATCGTATTGTTCAGCGGAAGTTCTGGGGATGACGATACCGTTCAGGCGATAAACCGTCAGCGTCAGTCCGCTGCAATCAAAACCGCTGGGCTGTGTTCCTCCCCAGCGATATGGGCTGCCGATGAATCGATGAGCATCGCTCACAAGTCTCTTGCGAATACCATGCCTATTTGGTGCCGGTGATCGGACGGGATAACTCTGAGGTGAAACGATGAAGAAATCGTCGATCAATCCCTGTGCCTTGATTTCCATGGCATATCCAACAGCAGAGTCTCGATCCGAAAAATCGCCGAACCGTACTTTGTACAAGGCATCTTTATCAATAAAATAAATTGCCTCAACACCTTTGCCGCGAAGTCTGTCCGCTAAACGAACCGCGTTATCCATCACGGCAAATGCGCCGGCTTGAATCGTGAAGCCCATAACTCCCACATCCTCAGCCACCATGCTTTTCGGCCTGCCGGCAGGAGATACTCTAGCTGGTCTGAGGCATCCTCCGCTTATGAATACAATTCCGATCAAAATACATATTCCAAAGGTTATTCTTCGAAGAAATATTTTGCTGAACATACTCGGCCGCTTCCCTTTAAAAACTATCCAGACTGTCTAAAAACCTTATGTCCGACATGTTAAATCCTGTCAACTGCAATACAACTCTCTCTGAAAGATCGCCAGACAATTATATCGGATAACAATCGATTTAAAACAATCAGCATTATTTAATGTAACTATGCAAACCGATCAAATTCCCATTTATCAGTCGCGGCTTGGTGTTATCGTTTTTGTGAAAACATCGGAAATGGAATATACCTATGGTACAGCGGACAGCGGAATGTTGTCCGGTTGAACAAAAAAAGAAGGGGATTCATGAAAATTTTATTGGTTTACCCGAAAAACCCCGAAACGTTTTGGAGTTTCAAGCACATCATGAAATTTGTCGCTCGGAAAGCGGCTTTTCCGCCGTTGGGATTATTGACGGTGGGCGCGATGCTGCCGGAAAAATGGCAGAAAAAACTGATCGACATGAACGTATCGGCTCTGCGTGATGAGGATATTGATTGGGCTGATATGGTTTTTATCAGCGCCATGATTGTGCAAAAAGACAGCGCTTCAGAGGTCGTTCAGCGTTGCAAAAAAGTCGGCAAAACGATCGTTGTCGGCGGCCCATTGTTTTCATCCCAGGATAATCACTGGCAAGATGTTGACCATTACGTACTCAACGAAGCGGAAATTACGCTCCCATTATTTTTGAAAGACCTCGCTGAGGGCAGACCTAAGCGGGTTTATACTTCTCAAGAACGTCCCGATATAACCCTGACACCCTTGCCTATGTGGTCATTGATCGATCTGAAAAAATATGTGACCATGCCGGTACAATACTCACGAGGTTGCCCGTATAACTGCGAATTCTGTGATATTATCATCATGAATGGACGGAAACCTCGCACGAAAACTCCTTCCCAAATGATCGCAGAAATTCAATCTCTTTATGAAGCCGGTTGGCGCGGAGCCATTTTTATCGTCGATGATAATTTTATCGGCAATAGCCCCAAAGTAAAAAAGATGCTTCCTTTTCTGATAGACTGGCAGAAGCGTATGAAATATCCATTTACCTTTCTGACAGAAGCAAGTACCGACCTGGCTCAGGATAAAGAGCTTCTTGAACTGATGAGCGCAGCTAATTTTTATAAAGTCTTTATCGGCCTTGAAACACCGGATCTCAACAGTTTAAAAGAGTGTGGCAAATATCAGAATATGAATATGGATTTGAAAACCGCCGTTCAAACGATTCATCAGCATGGTATGCAGGTAATGGGCGGTTTTATCGTCGGTTTCGACAACGATACTTCGACTGTTTTTGACAGTCAGATAAAATTCATCCAGCAAATAGGAGTTGTGACGGCCATGGTGGGTATCCTGACCGCTTTGCCACGCACCCGCCTGTGGCATCGGTTGAAAGGCGAAAACCGGCTGTTGGGCGAGTCCAGTGGTGAAAACACCGGCGATTCGATAAACTTTATTCCGCGCATGGGTGTGGACAAATTGCAAGAGGGCTACAGAAACCTGATCGCTACAATCTATTCACCAAAGTATTACTACCGACGCATCGACACGTTTATTAAAAGTTATAAACCTTGTGTCGTGACAAAGTTGCACTTACAGGATATTCGCGCATTCTTACGCAGCACCTGGCGAATCGGAATTTTTTCTCGGGCTCGGATACATTATTGGAAACTATTGATTAAAACCTTTTTAACACGTATACGATGCCTCCCTATCGCAACAGAACTGGCGATCATGGGCCTTCATTTCGACAAGGTCAGTCGAGCCACCGCTTCGGTTTCCGCCAGGAAAAAAGAGCCGCTTTAAGGTGTTTGAGCACCATTGTCAATTGAGAACATTCTCTTCCAGAGTCAAGACGCCGATGCTGCAACGGGATCAATGTTTGTTGACAACTTCCAACGGCAACCCTAATTTTTCCAATTCTGGTTTCAAAATATCTGCCGGACCGGAAACGATAATTTGTATCTTGTCCAGATCGATGGTATCGATTGCAGCTTGTTGGATGCTTTCAGGGGTCACTTTTCGGACATTTTCCAGATAGGTTTCAAGATAATCATCCGGCAACCCCCTTCGTCTATGCACCAGAAGCCTCTGCAGTACCCATTGGGGACTTTCAAACCGAAAGATAAAAGAATTTTCTATCGACTCGATAGATTTTTCCATTTCTTCTTCGCCGACAAGATCGGTTTGCATCCCACGCGTGACATCTAAAATAGT
Organism: bacterium; assembly: GCA_049652745.1. GTDB lineage: Bacteria > CSSED10-310 > CSSED10-310 > CSSED10-310 > CSSED10-310 > JBASEY01. The sequence goes on from JBASEY010000022.1 coordinate 19,316, forward strand.
TTTTATCGCTTCTACCACTGAACTGTTCTGGGTCATGCAACCTGCAACGAACATTCCCTTGGGTATTCCCAAGCTATGGTGGCCGAATACCATGTAGGCAAGCCCTTTCTGAGTTCGTACATGGTTCATGAGCCTGCTGCTCAAACCTCCCGACCCGTAAATATCGTTAAAAACCTCCAAGTCGTATTGATGAGGATGGCTCGGTTCATAGCCCAGATGTCCCATCGCAACGACTGCTTGTGTTCCCGGTCTGTCGACAAGAACAATGCTTGCTGTTTCGCTGGCCGGCTGATATTCAGGCCACACTATCGTTCTCTCGGATTTGCCTTTCCATCGAGTAAGTGTTTTCTTGATATATTTTATATCGGCGTCAGTTACCGCCCCGACAACAGCAAATCTGGCTGTGTTCGGGTGATAGTATGCTCGATGAAAAGCTTTTAAATCGCTGCAGGATATTGTTTCCAACGTTTCTTTATCAAGAAATCGTGCGGAAGGATGGGTCTCACCGTAAACGCGCTTTCTCAATGTGTTAAACGCCTGATAAAAAGGCTCTTGCTCAGCTTTTATAATTGATTCTCGCGCTTCTCTGCGAATCAGCTCAAACTCATCGGAGTCAAAGCGTGGATGCTGTATGATGTCCATCAACATCGCGAGTGTTTCTTTCAAATCGACGGATAAGCATGTAACAGATAATTGAGCTACTTCCTCAGAAGCAGATTGTCTGAATGTCAAGCCCATCAATTCTGATTTCTCCTTAAATGCTTTTGCCGTCATCGACTCAGTTCCGCCTGTCGGCAGCATCTGCATCGTCAATTCGGCGACACCGAATTTGTCGATCGGGTCCAGCAAGCTTCCGGCATCGATATCGATAATCAAGGTAACCAACGGAAGTTTCGGATTGATGATATGCCAAAATTCCAGGCCGTTTTTCAATGTTGTTATCGTCGGTTTTACCGGTTTGAAATTCAAGGGTTCAAACTCCATGCCGTAAGGATCAGGTAAAGATATTTCCGACAAGGAAGATTCACTTTTAGCACAGACTCCCATCAACAGCGTAACTGCGAAGAACACTATAACAGCATGTTTTTTAATCATTTCATGAATCCTCCCCCAAAACATCTTCAGATACATTTGTTTCGGTTTCAATTTTTTCCAATACGGCCATCGTGTAATTTGTCGATTTCAAAAATTCTCCAACAGCTTCAGAAACCTCTTCCCGGGAACATGCATTGACATCTCGAAGATATTGTCCGATCGATCGCCAACTTCCCGTGATGTTTTCGAAATACGCCAACTGCATGGCAAGCCACATGTTTCCGTTAAGCCGCTTGACAAAACTCACCAGTTCCTGTTTTTTTATCTTATCGACCTCAAACTGGGTCAGCGGATTTTCAGCGAGGTTTTGTATTTCCCCAAGAGTCGCATCGATTATTTCCTGCTCATCGACACCGGATACCGGAGTGATTTCGATAGTGAACAGGCTGTCATAACGTCCCAGCGTATCGGCGCCGGCATTTACGCCTATGGCCATACCGGTTTCCACCAATCGTTTGTAGAGTCGTGAAGTTCGCCCACTTCCCAATATACTTGCAGCGATATCAAGAGGAATGGCGGATTTGTGCGGATATTTCGGTATATGCCATCCCAAAATGATCTCGGGAGTGGCGTCATCACGACGAACCCGCACGATACGAACATGATTTTGCGGTGGTTCACGCAGGTCCGGCGCCTCTGGAGGTTCCCGACGAGGAATATGGGCAAAATATTTATCAGCCACTTCTCTAAGCTGCTGAGGTGAAATATCCCCCGCTATCGCCACCGTTATATTTTCAGGCACGTAATGAGCATCGTGAAAACTTCTTGCATCTTCAATCGTCAGGTTTTCTATGTCATGCATCCAGCCTATCACCGGCTTGCCATAAGGGCTCACGCGAAAAGCCGTCGCAAAAAATTCTTCATACAAATCACCGCTTGCACTGTTATCCGTCCCCATGCGTCGCTCTTCCATAATTACATCACGTTCTTCATAAAATTGTCGGAAAACGGGATTGAGCAAACGATCAACCTCTATCCGAGCCCATAGCTCCAGCCGATTCGCCGGCAAGCTGACCATATAGGTTGTGGAATCCCTCCCTGTACCAGCATTTAAAAAATTAGCGCCGTTTCGAGAATAAAGCTCATCCAGCTCATTATCTACTGCGAACTCTCTATGTTTTTGTTGAGTCTCTTTCAATTCCGCTTTTTGATTTTCTATTTCTTCTGGATCTGACGAGCTGTCTTTTTTTAACTCGGTGAGCCGAGCGCCCAGATTTTCTATCCGATCCAACCAGACTTTTTCTGCCTGATAATCTCGGGTTCCTATCGACGTGGTTCCTTTAAAAGCCATATGCTCAAAAACATGTGCGATGCCGGTTTTGCCCTGTGGTTCATCAACACTACCGGCACCGACTTGGAGAATCGCACTGAACACCGGTATTTCAGGCCTTTCAACCAGGATGAATTTTATCCCGTTATCAAGCGTGAATTCATATACTTGATCCTCGAGATACTTTTTGAAGATATCATCGGTATCAGCTTGGAGAGATTGAGTAAAAAACAATATGACCAAAGCGATACACCCCAAAATTTGCATGGAGAAAACTGTTTTCTGCTTCATAAACGCCTCCTGATTTTATAATGCGAAAAAGCATGTTTCGATTCCGACAGTTTCCTTCGGACGAAAGAAACATACTTTAATTAACAACGTAAATCTACGATTTGTTTCTTTGATCGCAAGCTCGCAATGCGGTTCCTGGCTTCTTGCTTCATTGACACTAACCCTTTAAGATATGACTGATGATTACCTGTAGCTATACACGTAATGTTGCTGTAAATTGCTTTTGGAGGATATACAATGAAAATCAAGGTTCGTGAACGAGATGGCGTTACTATTTTGGACTTGTCTGGAGATATCACAATTGGTGAAGGTGATGTAGAGTTGCGTAAGAAGGTTTCGGAATTGGTTCACAATGATCAGAAACATATTCTTCTTAATCTGCGCAAGGTCGATTTTATCGATTCTTCAGGGATGGGGGAGATCGTACGTTGCTTTACAACGATAAAAAAGAACGGTGGTGTTCTTAAATTATTGCATTTGGAAGCTAAAGTCCGTGATTTGTTTGTGATCACTCGGTTGATCACGATTTTTGAAACCTTTGAGAATGAGAAAGAGGCTGTAGACAGCTTTAGGTTATAATTAGAGGTTGCATCATGACGAATCCGGTCAGTTCAGCGTCCCGGGCAGATTCGGAGGAGACGTTTCTGGTCGAGATAAACATACCTTCAGACTTGGATCTTGTAAGCATGATCGTTGATTTAGGCACTTCGTTGGCTGCCTTGAAGGGTTTTGGTTCGGAAGACATTTCCGCTGTTCGTCTAGCTATTCATGAGACGCTCGTCAACGCTATCGTGTACGGTAATGAAGGCAAGCCCGATGCGCGGGTAAAAATTAAATTTTATTTAAAAGGTGATTGTTTTTATACAGATATCGAAGATGAAGGAGAAGGATTCGATCCAGGCATACTTCCTGATCCCACATCGCCTGAAAACCTTTTAAACGTTCATGGGCGAGGAATTTTTTTGGTTCAGAATCTGACAGAAAATTTTTCTGTCCGAAAACTACCTGAAAAAGGAATGCGTGTAACGTTTTGCCGTCTGAAGCGTCCTGATAAGCGGTAATGTGGATTTTTTACTCTGGAGGTTATGATGAAAATCAGTGAAAAAATTAAAACAGCGGATTGGAAAAATGAAAAGCATGTTCCGGTAATAGAGTGTCCGGATAAAGTTAAGGCTGGGGAATGGATCGATGTCCATGTCGGCCTTAGCAAAGCGATAGAACACCCGAATACCACTGAGCACCATATTCGTTGGATAAAGGTATTTTTCAGCCCTGATGGGGATTCGTTTACGTATGATTTGGGCACCTTTAATTTCAATGCCCACGGTGAGCATGTTTCAGGCGCCAATGAAGGGCCTGTGTATACCCGTGATCATGCTGCCTTTCAATTCAAGACTTCTAAGCCCGGAACCATGCATGCAATTGCATTGTGCAATATTCATGGGCTATGGGAGTCGGAAAAACGCTTGGAGATCCTGTAAAAAATTTTGAATTTTCCGTATTGCGGAGATAGGTGTTTATTCGTTATAATTGCATTAATTAGATGAGGCACCTATTTGGCTGGGTTTGTGATGTGATGACTGTCTGTTGAACGTCATGATAAACCGATGGAGGTAGGAAATGAAAAAGCAGTTGATCCTGTCTGGTAAAAACAAGATGCCCGATCCTTACCGAGTTGCTAAAGCGTCTTTTGAAAAAGCTTATTTGACTGAGCTTTTGACCTGGTCAAAAGGAAACGTCAAACGCGCCGCCGAACAAGCAGGTCGTGATAGAAAAGGGCTATACGTACTGATGAGCAAGCATGGCCTTCATCCCATATCTTTTCGTAAACCTAAAAAATAGCGGTTGAGTTTTTCCATCCAACCGAGTCCGAAAGCGTCAATTAAGGCGCTTTGACAGAACTCAAGCAAAAAGGGTCCTTGGCCCCACGCGTTTTTGCATTCGTTCCAGAATTCGACATCGATTATATCGATACCGTTAAACGACCTGATTCTAAGTGGAAACAGCCTACAGGAAACAGGCCGTAGTGTTTTGATACCGAGTTTTTTCGAGATTGTTTCCAAGACACAGACAACAGAGCTATCGTTTGTTATTTGGGTAAAAATGCATCTTCCTGTTCCATTGACGCATGTTGTGGAATATCCTCCACCATCATCTTGAAAAAAGCCAAACCTCCGATAGCAATCGGTTGTTTCGGCATCCATCAAAGACAGAACGGCCGTGACATGTTCCTTTATCCGGTCTATTTCTCCGGTTTGAATCGGCGCCCCGCCTTCTCCGACAACGCAACACGCGCCACCGCAGATTTCATAAGGACAACTGAAGCGCATTTTCAGCAGGGATCTTGGGAGAAAAACACCATCAACAATCAACATAGACTGTTTTTTCAACAACAATAGAACACGGGAATCATATTTTTTCTTGTTCCATCAATTCCAGAAGCTTACCAATAATTTCAACTCCCTGAATGACATTTTTGTCGCGGAAGTTACCTTTTGGTCCACGGAAAGTATCGGTTGCCCACCAATACCCATTATCGGATTTTTTTGCTCGAGCGCTATCTGTTTTGAGCCAGATATTTTTATTTTCGATAATTTCCAGGGACTTATCCGGAATCCATGCCAGCCAGCATTCCTGATTTTCCGGAGGGATTCTGAAGTACACGGCTATGTCATTCTTATCCAGGAAGATCACGATACTGCCATCCGTCGGTCTGACTTTAGGCGCCCGCTTCAAGAAAGATTTTAGAATATCCAAAGCTGTGTATAGCTCTTCATATCCTTTCCCTTTCTGCGGATTGACAAACGATGCCGTATCCCATTCTTGACGCTCTTTTGGCATAGAGGGAACTTCCAGCAGTATCGGTGTTGCCTCTTCCTCACCTTTTTCTGAAGGTTTAAACTTGGTTTTGGCGGTTCTTCCAGTCGATACGGCCCCTATTCTGGCAGGTTTTTCACGAGGTGGTACGGGTGTTGTAATTTCGAGCGAAGGCTGCGGAGTCGGTTTTAATTTAGGGAGTTTTATTTCAAAATCTTTGAGCTTCCGTAAATGCTCAGGCAATTCTTCCAATGCAGTCTCAGTATCTTTTCGACTTCTTCGAGCGGCTTCTTTCTTATCTTTCTTCTTGGATTTGGCTTTGCCTGCTTTTTTATCGTCTTTAGCCGGTTCCAGCTTGACTCCTGGACCTTTTTCAGCATCCGTTGCCAACACTTCAGCAGGAACCTCTACAACGTCCACCGATTCCACGACAACCGATTCCACTTTTTGCGTTTCTTCCTTGTAGCTCAACCTTAAAAACGGTCGAGTTGAATCAAATGAATAAAATCCATCCATCGATTTAATCGGTAAAAAACAATCATAATCTTTCAATGTGGCAAGCACATCTTCTTTGCTTGCTTGACGAACCAGGTTAACCTCGGCCCACACCTGCCAACAGGAAAGGAAGGGATCCTTCGATGTGCGATATAGTTCTCGTATCAGCTCAGGAAGCAGCCAATCCATCTCCACCATCTCGTTTAACACTGCAAGACGATCCCGTGTCAGGCCGAATCCATCATCAGCCTTGTCCAAGCTCACGGTAAACCGGTATGGGTTGTCGGGGTTCGACGTAAAAGCAACGATACCTCCTTCTAAAGGCAAACGATCCGAAAACAACATTTCCAAACCTAAAACAAGGTTTTTATCGACAATCACGAAACCGTCGTAACTATCCGACTCTTCTTCCAGATCCAAAACGATTTCATAAGCAGTGGGTTTTTTAGGAAAAATCGTTCGTATCAACTCAGAAGAACGTACCAAGCCGTATTTTCTGTCCAGTGCCGTTACGCGAACGACAACATTATTTTTATCGCTGGAAGATAGTGTTTTTGTTTCATTATCCAGAAAACTCTGTTCAGCAGCCGTTACTTTATCCTTCTGCAGAGGCGACGGCGGTATAGGTAAAAGAACGGGCTCAAATTCTTTTCCTGCTTTCCAGGACGTGCGTAATTCGTTGGATTTGTGCACCCAGCCATCATCGAGCAGTCGAACTGTTTCGTCGTCATTCAACAACAGATCTTCTAATTCTTGTAGATAAAAATCGTAATCCTGAGTGGCGATATTTACGCCGTAAATTCGATCCAACAGAACTACGATGGTGTGTATTTCACTCGAACCCATCATTCTGGCTTTGACTTTGAAGTAGTCATTCACCAGTTTCTCTTTAATTTTGACAGGGACTTGCTTATCTGTTTTTTGCGCTTCAAAATAAAATTTGTCATTTTCCCGCTTGATACGTGGATCACGCGCAAGCTTAGCTCGTAAATTGGTTTTCTCCAATGGCAAATTCAACACTTCTTCCGCCAACTCGTTCGCCGTCATTCTTCTCTGTGTTTGGCGTAGAAAATCAATCACTTTCTCAAGTTCTGCACTTTTTACGTAATGGCGTGGCTCCGTCGGTGCACTTTTCGGTGTTTCTTTCTTTTTTATCGAGAATTTATTTGAAGTTTTCGTGAATTTATTATCTTCTCGGTAAAAGAAGATCGATGCTTCCCTGGAACAACCTTCATCCGCTTGTAAAACCTCAAAAATTTCATCGATGGTCATCGCACGGTTTTTAGCTTTCAGGATTTTGTAAACCTTTTCGTTGATCGAGCTTTTCCCGCTGAGGTAATAAAATTTTTTAGCGCTGTAGGTTACTGATTTTATTTTTTCATCTTCATCGAGCTGTAACTTTACCGAGCTGACAGGGATACCTTGTTTTTTGGCAACGAGCTTCATTATTTCGTTAGCTGACATCGGCACTAAAATATCCGCTAAAATTTCGGAGACAACCTGCATGAGACTCGCTCCGTTTTTTAGTCGATATCCTCTAGCCGTTTTTTCAATCTGGTTGTTACGCAGCAAAAACAACCTTACATTCTCTTGGACATCTTCCGACGACATTCCTTTGAACATGTATTGCTGCATATGATCAGAAATCTGCTTCAATGAATGCACTTTCCCATCTATCAGCAACTGATGTATCAGTGCATGCATACTCATTCCAGTACTGTCGCCGCTACTCCGTTTCGCCATAATAAAACTCCCGTATCCCAGTCCGAATCTGTCGGATGAATTGAATATATTTATCCATTCACCCTTCTATCCGGGCGAGCAAGCTATTTTAGAATATGTGTAAAGCACTTGCAAGCAAAACCTTTACAAAGCTATTTAACCGCTGATCCTCCGACACCGTTGGATAGGAAAGCCGGCAGCGCCACCATCTCAAACTACCGCGCCTTGACAACCGCCACCAGGCATTCTTAAACTGCTATCGACCCATCTATCGGGAGGATATTAAAAAATGGAAAATTGGAGCCAAGAACGAATCGCAGAAGCACTGAAAAATAAAAAAGTCATCACAGAAATGCAGCGACAGGAAGTGATGCAGATTCATAAAGAAACAGGAAAACAAGTAACGCTGATTATTTATGAAAAGAAAATGGCCTCAGACTCAAAAATCAATGTCAACCTCGCTCAACTCCAAGTAAATGACCTTGACAGCTATTTATTGAAGGGAGACCTGCTGGAAAAATTCAAGGAAGAGCAAGTGCTTAAACACCTGGTCGTTCCACTGTTCACCATCGGAAGCAAATTATATGTGTCGATGGCAAACCCAAAAGATATCGAAGCTCAGCAAATGATCGGTTTTGCATCAGGCTATACACAAATCAGAAATATCGAGGCTTCTCCTGACGAAATTAAAAGCCTTTTAAATAAATATTATTCACGTAGAACCGCAATAAAAAAAGCGATCTCAGATCTGAAAACCACAACGAAACATGATCAACTTTTGGATGACCGACGATTCGCTACCATCGGAGTCTCACAAACAGACGCTCCTATCGTTCAACTTGTCGACGATTACCTGACACGAGCCCTGGAAAAAAACGCCTCCGATATCCATTTTGAACCCCTGGAAGACGGCCTCAAAATCCGTATGCGAATCGACGGATACCTCCAGACAATTGAAACCATCCCTTCATCGATTATCGGTCCAATCATTTCAAGACTAAAAATCATGTCCCAGATGAAAATTGACCTTCGAATGGTTCCCCAAGATGGACGGTTTTCCCGAATCATCAATGACCAGGAAATTGACTTTCGCGTCTCCAGCTTCCCCGGTATTTTTGGCGAATCAATCGTCATTCGATTGCTGAAAAGGCGATTCCTCATCCCCTTGGAACAACTGGGCCTTTCATCGGAAATGTTGAACAAATTTCAAAAAGCTATTCACACAGATCGCGGGATTTTGCTTGTCACAGGCCCGACCGGATGTGGAAAAACAACTACTCTTGTCACCATCGTCAATGAAATTCGAAACCCGACAAAAAAGATCGTCACATTGGAAAACCCAGTTGAGTATCAGATCGATGGGGCTGTTCAAGGGCAAATTCATCCTCAGGCCGGATTCACCTATGCAAAGGGTCTACAAGCCATACTTCGACACGACCCGAATGTCATCATGGTCGCTGAAATCCGAGATCAGGAGACTGCTTCGATCGCGACGGAGGCAGGTTTGACAGGTCACTTTGTCTTGTCGACACTCCACACAAAAAATGCGCCCGGCGCCATTGTACGTCTGCTTGAGATGGGGGTCGAACCCTATTTGATTTCGTCATCGTTGATAGGAGTTCTTGCCCAACGACTCGTGCGCCAAATCTGTCAAAATTGCAAAACTAGTTTTCAACCTTCACCCGCGCTTCTGCAATCTGTAGGAATCAAAGAAGCGCCTGCGTCTTTGCAGTTGTACAAAGGAACAGGTTGTCGTGAATGCAATCACACAGGTTATTTAGGACGAACCGGGATTTTTGAACTAATGCTGGTTACCGATTATATGAGACAATTGATACTCCGCAAATCCAGCACTGCAGAAATCGAAATCGAAGCCAGAAAAACCGGCATGCAAACGTTGAGACAAGACGGTATACGCAAGGCTCTTCAAGGGATAACGACCATTGAAGAAATCTTAATGGCAACACAGGATCATTCCATACACTGACCTGGAAAGGAGACATTTTGATACCGGTTAAAATCGAGTTTATCCGCAATTTTGGTGTAATGGCTCATATCGATGCTGGAAAAACCACACTGACGGAGCGCATGTTGTTCTATATGGGTTTCACTCACCGAATTGGAGAAGTGGATGATGGATCCACCATAACCGATTGGATGGAGCAGGAACGGAATCGGGGGATCACGATTACGTCTGCAGCCGTGACCTGCCCATTTTTAAAGCACCAGATGAACCTGATCGACACGCCGGGTCACGTCGATTTCACTGCGGAAGTTGAACGATGCCTTAGAGTCCTGGATGGCGCCATTGCCGTTTTTTGCGCTGTCGGCGGTGTCGAATCACAATCGGAAACCGTCTGGCATCAGGCGGACCGCTATTCAATCCCAAGAATTGTATTCATCAATAAAAATGACCGTACAGGAGCTGATTTTTACAATGTTCTTCAAATGATGCGGAATCGGCTGAACGCTTTGCCTTTGCCTTTGCAGATTCCTATCGGCGCTGAAGGCGAATTCAGAGGCGTCATCGATCTACTTCAGATGAAAGCGTTGATCTGGGATCAGGAAACCGGTATGGATTATACCGAACAACCCATTCCGGAAGATATGTGCGAAAAAGCGATTGAAATGCATGAATTTCTTATCGAAACCCTCTCAGAATTCGATGACGTCATCCTTCAAAAATATCTGGAAAATCAGGACATTTCCCCCGCTCTTCTCAAGCAGTCCATTCGCAAACACACTCTGGCGCTTGACGTCTACCCTGTTCTTTGCGGTTCAGCCCTGAAAAATATCGGTATCCAGCCCGTTGTTGAAGCCGTTATCGATTACCTGCCTTCTCCTTTAGATTTGCCGCCGGTTATCGCTAAAGGATTAAACTCCGAAGAAACCATTAAAATCAAGACAGATCCCAAAGGCCCACTGTCCATGCTGGTCTTCAAAATCATGAATGACGCCGAAAAACGGAAACTGTTTTATATCCGTGTTTATTCGGGAAAATTGGAACCACCTTATAAAGTATATAATCCGCGAATTCGACAAGAAGAAAGAATCGGCCGACTTTTCAGAGTGTTCGCCAACAAGCGCGAACGACTTGAGACTCTCGGCGCCGGCGATATCGGCGCCGTCATCGGCCTGAAGAACTCCGTTACAGGCGATACGCTGTGTTCAGAAAACAATCCTCATTTTCTGGAGTCGATGGTTTTTCCCGAACCTGTCATTTTTGTCGCTATCGAGCCCAAAACTATTGCCGAACAGGATAAACTGGCGCAGGCTCTGGACGCACTGGCGGAAGAAGACCCGACCTTTCGGGTCAACATCGATGACGATACCGGCCAAACCATCATATCCGGCATGGGTGAATTGCACCTCGAAATCCTGATTTACCGCCTTCTGAACGATTTCAAAGTCAATGTTAAAGTTGGAAAACCGCAAGTCTCACACCGAGAAAGCATAGCTTCATCAGCAACACACGAAGAAATAAGCTCTCGGATCATTGCCGGAGAAACACACTTTGCACATGTCGTACTAAAAGTTGAGCCGGCTGAAAGAGGGGCCGGTTTTTCGTTTGTCAATCGTGTCGACGATTCTGTGTTGCCTCCAAAATTCGTAACCTCCATTGAAAAAGGCATTCGTGACAGCCTGTTGTCCGGTATTCAGTTTGGCTACCCGATCGTCGATGTCACAGTGAACCTGCTTGGAGGCAGTTTTCATATGGACAACTCCCAAGAACTGGATTTTGAATATGCAGCGGCACAAGCATTCAGAGCCGCCTGTGAAAAAGCTTCCCCGGTTTTACTGTCGCCGATAATGGCTGTCGAAGTCATGACGCCCGAGGAATTTTTAGGCGATGTCATTACCAGCCTTCGGATTCGCAATGGTGACATCAAGGGCATGTATACGGGAAAACAAATGCAATCCGTCACGGCTGAAGTTCCTCTGTCAAATATGTTCGGTTATTCAACAGACTTGCGTTCTACAACCCAAGGCCGAGCGACCTATTCTATGTCCTTGTCTCATTTCGACGTCGATAAAGAGGCCATGAAAAATCTGATGTTTGATTAACACTTTTGGGGAAGGAAGGAGTAACAACAGAATGAGTGTCATTCGTCTTCTGACTGCCGGAGAATCGCACGGATTTTCGTTGCTGGCTATTCTGGAAGGTATTCCATCAGGGCTGATGGTCGATCCTGAAAGCATCAATTTGCAAATCGCAAAACTTCAATCCAAATACAACCTTGCCGATGATCAGTCCATTCTTGGACATGAGGATGAGGTTTCCATTCTTTCCGGTGTACGATCCGGTGAAACGATGGGAGTGCCCATAACCCTTCAAATAGAAAATCGATATACGGGCCTGGCTCAAACCATGATGATTCACTCGATGGATAAACGCGTGACAGGCGCTTGGAGCACACCGCGGCCGGGATTTGCCGACCTTGCCGGGGCGATTAAATACGGTTACCGCGATCTGCGCTATGTCGATGAACGTGCAAGCGCCCGCGAAACCGCTATTCGAGTGGCCGCAGGAACAATCGCCTTACGATTTCTTTACCATTTCGGTATCGACATATTCAGCCATATCATAGCGATCGGCTCAGCTGAAGTCGGCCACATTCCATCCGACTTGGATGAATTGAGACGCCGGGTTGAAATCAGCACTGTTCGCTGCGCCGATCCGGAAGCCGCCGACACCATGAATCTTGCCTTAGAGGCCGCTAGACGGGAGGGCGAAACGTTGGGCGGTATTTTTGAAGTGATTATAACCGGAGTGCCCGTCGGTCTCGGCTCATATAACCAATGGGACAAGCGAATCGACGCACAACTCAGTATGGCTTTGATGAGCTTGCCGGGAGCCCGCGGGATTGAACTCGGCAGTGGCTTCAGAGCCGCCAGCCAGTCATCCGGAAACGCTCATGATGCGCTATACGTTAAACGGACAAGAGGAAAGGGTAAACGAGATATCGTCTATCGAGTTTCCAACAACAGCGGAGGCATAGAAGGCGGCGTGACAAACGGCAGCCCAATAGTCATGCGCGTTTGCCTGGCGCCTAACCCGGGACCGATGAAACCTATCCCATCGGTCAATTTGCAAACCATGCATCCCGATCACCCTCCCAGGACTTTTGGAGAAGTCTGCGCAGTCGGGCCGATGAGCGTGGTTGGCGAAGCTATGGCTGCCCTGGTGATCGCTGATAATATTTTGTTGAAATTCGGCGGGGATTCCATCGATGAAGTCAAAGAAAATTTCGAAGCCTACCAGGAGCGGCTCCCTTTTATTGTGTCTCCGGAACCACCGGAAAATATTGAAGAAAACGAGTTCATATGACCAAACCGTTTTACATTCACCATATTAAGCACGGCACAGGCAATTATCCCGTCGTTATCGGTCACGCAACCCTACCGTCGCTCCCTGAATTCATACCGGATACCCTCAAATCCCGCCGTGCCTGTATTGTATCAGATAAACATGTCGCTGAATTATACCAATATCAAATTTCTGAAATCCTGGAAAATTCAAAAATCAAACAACTTGAACCCTTCATCTTTCAGCCGGGGGAAAAATCCAAATCCCTCTCCACCGTCAAACGCCTTCTAAATCATCTGGTTCGACACCAGGTAACTCGTACTGATTTTATTCTCGGCCTCGGCGGAGGAGTTACAGGCGACCTGTCAGGCTTTGCGGCATCCATCTATATGCGCGGCATCCCTCATATACAAATTCCAACCACACTACTCGCACAGGCTGATTCTTCCATTGGAGGTAAAACGGGTATCAATTTGCCGACAGGCAAAAACCTGGTAGGCTCATTTCATGCGCCTACCTTGGTTCTGTGTGACCTGAAAACACTCGATACCCTTCCCTTGCGTCATATCCGTAACGGCTTTGCTGAAATTATCAAAATAGCGATTGTCGGAGACGCCGATCTTTTCATGTTTCTGGAGAATCATATTGAATCTCTATTGCATAAACAGGGTCGAATGGTATTGATGCAGGCTTTGATCACGGCCAATAAGCTGAAAAGCAAAATAGTGGAAGAAGATGAAAAAGAACACGGTATCCGAATATTTTTAAACCTGGGACACACCTACGCCCATGGCCTGGAATGCGTGGATGGTTACCGGACATTTTTACATGGAGAAGCCGTCGCTGTCGGTCTCCTGGCAGCAACACGCCTGGCAGTGATGTTGTCAATATGTCATCGAGATGCCTTCGATAGGGTGAAAAACTTGCTCGAACTCTCGGGACTGCCCACCCAAATACACAATTTAAATAAAAACGCGCTTGTTGAAGCTATGAATCGAGACAAGAAAAATCGTTCGGGAAAATTGCGAATCGTTTTACCTGAGCGTATCGGTCAGGTAACGGTTGTCGATGACGTGAGTCCGGAACTTTTGGTACAAAGTCTCGAGATTTGATATCTCCGCTTCGAAAATCGATTGATGAAATCTTCAACCGACAATGTTCTTGTAAAATCGATGAACCTGTTGCCGTTTGCTTTCCTTCTCCAAAACGGAATAAGCTTCTCGATACAACGATTCACCTTGTTTCTTATCTTTTAGGTCTATCAGTGCAGTTTCCAACAGTTCAATCCAAATATCCACTTCCTGAGGATACAAGTCTGCCAGCCGATGCAATTCTTTCAACGCTTCATCATACTTCTGCGCTTTTTTCATACTCCGTATCATACTGAAGGTCGGCTTTGTTTGTTTTCCGCTGTTGAGAGAGGCGAAGAAATCCGGAAATAAATATGTCAGGATATCGAACACAGGAAGGGCCAAGCTGACCACAAAAGTCGGCAGAATAAACGAAAACAACAAATGGGCTTGTTTATAAACCGCTACAGACAACATTATTGAAACCGGCAAAGTAAAAAGAATGATTTTTTTTAATACGACTCCCGTCCAGAAATTCTTCATCAGGTCGCCCTACGAGTCCAATGTCAAGGGGGGAACGACCATTTTCCATACCAGCGGCACATTCGGGTTGAGCGAATAGTAAACAATACTGCTTTCACCTTCAGGAAATGCTTTCTCTATCCTGGAAATCATTTGTTGGTCTCTGATCGGTAATAACAAAATGTTGGTAAAGTCTCTGTCTATTTCAGGCACGTTTTCCCAACCAATTACATGAAGATGGGGGTGGCCGTTGTAAATATAGAGAAAAGGGTCCGCTTTGGAGTACATTGACCACACATGGGTATTTGAGCTCGATTCCAGAATCTCGCGAGACAGGCGGGCCATTTCGACAACATCGACCTGAAATCCATAAAGACCGGCCGGCTCATTCCAAATACGATATTTGTAAAAATAAATAATATACTCTTGCTGCCAAATCCAACCCGTAATGCCTATCATCATGCTCACGATGAGTATTTGAGTTTGACGACGATTCAGCAGTTTTCGGATGCCTTCAGCGACAAAAGCAGCGCCGAACACCACCCATGCCATAACGACGGGTATATTTTCAGCGACACGATTCAGATTGGCGCTGTTTAAATGAACCGTCATGATACCCTGAAGCGAAACCAAACAGAAACTCACTAACATCAAACGATGAACGGGATGACGGCGAAACAGACGAAAACTCAGGAACAACCCCAACACAAACAAAACCGATGCCGCGGTCGCAAGCTGCGGCATTCGATCATAATTATGCCTGGGATGCCAATCACCGCGAATGACGTACATTTCCAGATAATACCGGATATTGTTCAGATAGGGTTTTGCTAAATAACCAACAGGATATTCAGTGGTAATCAAAGTCTCTTTAGAGCGTTTCATGTAGGAGTCGAGATTTTTATAGATGTATCTCCCCATCGGTGCAAACGTCACCAGAGCACAGAAAATCAGCACACCCGCATTCAAAATCTTTTGTTTATAGTGACGTTGACGCACACGGCTTAGCCGAATAAGAATATCCGTCCCCAAAATTATCGGGAGCACCCTAGCACCAGTATGCAAGTGCATCGATAAACCGACAAGCAACCCGGTAATTGCATACAAATGTATTCTGTTTCTGCGAATCGCCCGAATATAAAAGGTCAAAATTAAAACCGTCAGCAAAATCGTTTCATCGATAGTGGCCATTGCAGTTCTGTTGATCATGAACAACCACCTCGACCCTGCCATCAACGCGACCCCAAACAGACTCCACCAAGCTGAAAACAATTCTCTGAAAAACCACCAAGACGCAATAACCGTCAGTACACCTATGAAGGCGGTATACGATCGAAGGCTCCAGGCATCCGTCGACCCCACGACGCGGCACCATAAAGCGTCGGCATAAGAAGCGATTGTCCCTGCATTTATGCGCAGATCGTAAATAGGCGGTTTTACCCCGTTCAAAATATCCTGAACAACTCTACCGGTCTTCGCTTCATCATACCATAAGCCCGGCGGCAGCTTATGGATAAGATAAAACCGCGTCCATATAGCCCATGCCATCACAACAACAAAGATCGCTTTAAAAAGCCATTTTCCAGATTGTATTCCGTTTGTCTCCACCCGCTGGATAGGAGCCGATCTAAACCCGATAGACCAGATCAAAATGCCTGTGACAACATACAAGACTATCGGTATACAATCTGAATTTTTATAATTGATAACGATTAAGTATTGAGCCGTACAGGCGGTGACAACGGCCAAAAAGCCTAAGCAATAACGTATTTTCGGAACCCGCTTGACAGCTTTTCGAAAACACTTTATCGAGGGTGTCATCGTGCCTGACAAAAACAGATAAACGACACTTCCCGTCAGAATCCTCGCCCATAGCGGTAAACCGATTATCCAATTCAAGCCTGCCTGGTGCTCTTGTTGAAGTCTGGGCGCATGCATGGAAAACAGAGAAACAAATAAGGCGATCGCGGACTTCAAATAGTATCCTGTATATCTAAAGCCAACAAATAGTCTCCCTATTACTGAAACAAGAACGATCAATGCTCCAATCCCTAGAAGAGCCGTAGTGATCCGGTTTTTGAATCGTGTATCCATAAGAACTTGTTCGACGGTGGGTCTGGTTGGATACAAGCGGGATTTCGGTATGGCACGATAGCTTCCCGAGCCGGGTTTAGCCCATTTGATATCTACGAGCGCCGGGAGATTTTCGCTATGAAAGCTTATAGTGATCTGGTGCAGACCGGAAGATAAAAAAACTCGTTTTGTCACAGGTTTTTCCTGATGATGGCTGGATGCCGACTGTATGGCATCCGTTTCATCTATTCGAAGCTCCGCTTTTTTGATCGCGGTAAGATAAAATCCATATTCCCCGGCTTCTTCGATGAGCAGCCAACCTTTAAAGATCAGCTTCATTTGATCCTGCCGAAAAAAAGCATGGGTTTCACTTAGAACGCGTCCATTTGTGCCTGTCAAATTTTCTTTCAATTTAACCGGATCCGGTGCTTGTAAAACGGACACATCGAAGCCATGGGAAATCGGATTATATTTAGGAGCATGGTAAAGTAGGATAAAGAGGGCAAAAAACAGAATCCCGCTGACCAACCCTGTTAAACGCGCCATCATAACACGGCGTGGATGTGATCGTATGAAATATTTTTTCATGAGTTGCCTGATTTATTCATTATCCGGTTCACCCGGATCTTAGTCTAAATTGCTCGTTTTTTTTCGTCAATCACTTGGGTATTTTAAAATTTTGGGAACTATTTTAGAAAATAAAACGTTTTTTAGTTAGGCGATCTCTCCGAGATTGCTGATTAGACCTCCTTTTTCCCTTGGAATAGTGGCCCTTTCACAAGATGAAAGGGCCAATTTTTATAGAATCTCTAGATTTGTTGAAATTCAAGCGAACAGTCTTTATACTTCGGCGTGACAACAGGCGTCATGATATGTCGCTGATTCAATGGTTTTTATCCAATCAGGAGGAAAAATGGAGTTTCTCAACAAACTGAATGCTGATTACGAACAAATCCTGTCCAGTCAGAATCCGGTCGAACAGATGCAGGTCATGGAGCATCGCATGTCCGAAAAAAACATGATCATGGAAATCGGCGGCGTGAAACGGCCTTTCCCGACCTTTTTAAAGCCTTACTTCGTTGACATGAAACACAGAGATCTGATTTCCCGGCATACCCGGAACATCGTTCAGGGTGTCGAACGGGTGGGTCAGCTTTTCATGGAAGGCTACGATTTTGACGGCATGGTCCATCTGGATGGGATTATTGCAGATTTATCCAAGATCGATCCGGTTTATCCCAGTTACCAAGTAATGGTTCGATTGGACTGCTTTTTTCATCCGGAAACACAGGAAATGAAGTTTTTGGAATTCAATTGCGGCGACCCCAGCGGAATGGGTTGGCATGATGCCATGTTGGATATCTTTCTGGATCTGCCATGCGTCGAAGAACTCGATAGAAGATATACCATACATACTGATCATCTATTGGAAACTCATCGAAAAGCGATGTTGCTCAAATATCGGCAGTGGTGTGAAGGTAAAGGCGTGGCTCCCAAAGAACGACCGACCTTCGCGATCGTCTGCTGGAAACACTCAACGATTCTCGATGACGTAATGGAAATAATTCATCGCTACAATAACGCCGGTTATCCTGCCGTATTTGCCGATCCGGCCGACTTCAAATACAATGGGAAGTATCTGACGGTCGGCGATACCCGGATCGATGCGATTTATCGAGACGCCATCGATGACTTTATCGCACCTCAATTTTGGGGCTCATGCCAAGATGTCATCCAGGCGTTCCGGGATCAGAATATTTGCTTTGTCAATCCTCCCCGAGCTGCCACAGGTGACTTCAAGACACTGCCGGCCATTATGAGCGATAAGAAATTCAAACACTTCTTTACCGATGAGCAGTGGGAGACGATGACGGCCACGGTTCCATGGACTCGCCATGTGAAAGCGGATATGGTTACCGAATACCACGGGGAAAAGGCTCGTCTTATCGATCTGATCAAAAACAACAAGGACAGTTTTGTTTTGAAGCCTAATGTGGGATACGGTGGTTTCGGTATTTTTATAGGCAACGATCTTGGACAAGCCGATTGGAATAAAGCTGTCGAAAAAGCATCGGCACCAGGCGCGGATTATGCCGTGCAGGAATTTATACGCATTCCGCAGGATAGATTCCCTGTCGTTAAAGATGGTGAATACAAGGGTTTCGTCAACAAAAACATCAACATCAATTACTGGTCCCATGCCGGTGAGTTTGTAGGAGCTTTTCTTCGAGCGGCGGACGGTAAACTGATCAATGTTCACCAAGGCGGAGGATTGGTTCCCGTTTTCTTTATGAGTCCGAAAAAATAAACGGAGCTCCCGATCTCACTTTTTCTTGATGATCGCCTTTTGACGTGACATCGTTTCCATCGATCGGTCACAGGTTATTTTGTGTCCGTGCAAATCTGTTCCGCAATGGAACATAGCCGTCGATAAAGTTGCCGGGGTCGGCGTAAACACCTGTACCTGCTTGGGAATATGTTTGAGCGTATTTATCAGAAAAATGTTTAGCTTGCGCATGTGTTGCGGGGTACAGCCGGGATGTGCAGCCATCAAATAATAGGTTAAAAAATAGTTTTTTCTCTCTTTTCTGCAAGCGTCCTCAAACAGTTTCTTGAACAGTAACAAATCGTCGATAAATGGTTTGTTCATCAAGGTCAGCACTTGAGGTTCGCTGTGTTCAGGGGCCAGTTTTATCTGCCCGGAAATATGGCTTCGAACCAGTTGCTCAACATAAAGACGCCCCCACCGTTGGTCCGCAATCACTAGATCATGTCGGATACCAGAGGAAACAAATACTTTTTTTATCCGAGGCAGTTTTCTGAGTCGGTCCAATAATTCCACCTGCTGCCGATGATCTAAAATCAGATTCGGGCAGCGTTTGGGTAATAGGCAATGTCGATTGTTACACTCCCAGTTTTTTCGACAGGCGACACCGTACATATTTGCCGTCGGACCGCCGACGTCGTAAATAATGCCGTTAAAGCCCGGCCGATGGCTGAGCGCAATAACTTCGCGCTCGACAGACTCCGGGCTTCTGGATACAATTCGGCGCCCTTGATGAACACTGATGGCACAAAAATTACATTGCCCAAAACAACCCCTATGCGCAGTGATAGATTGGCGTATGGTATCCAGAGCTCGCACTTTACCCGTTTTATAATAAGGATGGACATCATGTTCGAAATCCATCTCGTAAACCTCATCGAGTTCGACCTGGGTCATCGGCTCCGAAGCCGGGTTATGCACCAGATATCTCTCGCCATGTTTCTGCACAAAACCTTGCTTGGTATTCTGCGCCAACCGATGAAACATTTGTGACATTTTCATAAAGGCTTGCTTATCGCCGGAAACCTCTTCATACGACGGTAATTCCAAAAAACCGACAGGTTTTCGGGTATCGATCACACAAAGGCCGGGTATCGATTTCCAATTGGAGTTTGATTTAAAAGCTTTAGCTAGCGCGACAACTGTCTTTTCCGCCATTCCGAAGACTAAAGCATCCGCTTTGGAATCAAAAAGCAGTGATCGTCTGACAGTATCGTCGATGTTATCGTAGTGTGCGATACGGCGCAGACTCGCTTCGATACCACCTAATATTATTGGGCGTGTCGCCTTGAAATAGCGTCGAATCAGATTGGTATATACGATAGATGCTCTGTTGGGACGAATATTGATGCCGCCGGGAGTAAAATCGTCCTGCCGGCGAAATTTTTTAGATGCCGTATAATTTGCCACCATCGAATCCATGCTTCCGGCCGACACTCCCCAAAACAGACCCGGCTCGCCCAGGCGCCCGATATCGCTGTCGTTTTCCAAAGAAGGCTGAGCAATTAGCGCCACTGAAAAACCGTGTTTTATTAGATACTGACCGATCAGCGCAACACCTATGCTTGGACTGTCTATATAGGTATCACCCGTTATCAGGATTATATCGGGAGTATTCCATCCCAACTCGATCAATTCTTTTCGTGTTGTAGGTATAAACATATTGAACGTTTTGAAACCTGTTACAGTATCAACTTGTCGATAATCCCACAGGTTGATTGTTGTGGTCGTTTTTGACCTGGAAGCACGGTTAAAATGCAGCTATAAGAGACATCTCGACATCGGCGCCTTTAGGCAATCCTGCCACGGCAACACACTCACGCGCCGGCGGATCTTTGGCAAACATCTTGGCATATAATGCATTCACCGCAGCAAAATCCGACATTTTGGTCAAAAAAATAGTCACTTTGGCGACGTTATCCGCCGTCAGATTTTGAGAATTCAATATCGCTTGGAGATTTGCCAAAACCTGTTTTGTTTGGCTTTCAATATCTGCTGGTACCATTTCACCTGTTTGTGGATTTATCGGCAATTGCCCTGATACAAACAGCAAATCCCCGACACGAATAGCTTGGGAGTAAGGTCCGACAGCAGCCGGAGCATTATTCGTATTGATTACAGATCGTTTCATCATTATTCCCCCTTAAGTCAGTCAGCGTTTAACAGATCGTTTCGGACACCAGACAGAAACTGAGCATTTATCACAACCCGGCCTTCTGGCTTTACATACATTTCTACCGTGATAAATCAATGCGTGTGATGCCGGCATCCATAGCGCTTCTGGCAACAAAGCCTTTATATCCATCTCGATATGATCAGGATTGGTATTATCAGTGAGTTCCATACGCCAAGACAATCTTTTAACGTGAGTGTCCACCATCACCGCCGGCTGGTTATAGGCATTACCAAGCACACAGTTCGCTGTCTTCCGGCCCACTCCCTCCAATTTCAACAATTCGTCCATCGTGTCCGGCACGACTCCGCCATATTCTTTCACAATGGTTCGAGATGCATTTCGAATGCTTTTTGTCTTGTTCCGAAAAAAACCTGTTGAACGAATCATGTCCTCCAGTTCATCGGGATCGGCCTCAGCAAAATCAGCCGCAGTTTTATACCGTTCGAACAGAGCCGGGGTGACCATATTTACCCGTGCATCCGTGCATTGTGCAGACAATATAGTCGCTACCAAACATTGCAGAGGATTCGAATAATCCAATGCTGATTTGGCATGAGGGTAATCATCTATCAGTAGGGCCACTATCCGGTGGGCTCTTTTTTTCTTGTCAGTCATCGATTCCGCCATATTTCCTCCCACATGAATTCATCACTGCCGTTTCCAGTTTAGAATAAAACCGACACAGGACTCAAGGCAAACGCCGACAAATCTTATAAGCGCTGCCATTCAACAGCAATCGGTGTATTGTTTGTGGTTAATAATCTACTTGACAGTCGTAAAACACTGAACTTCAAAACCAGGATTGCCGGAGACGGAGCGGTGGAAACGGAAATTGATTGGAGGTCGTATAACTCAATTCGAGGAAAACAGTGGAACAAAACTATTCTATTTAGTATAATATAAAAGGAAATAGAAGACCGAGCTCGAAAATGGCAGAAGCACTAGGAAATTATCCGATTGTCAGAAAGATTGGAGAGGGGGGCATGGGCAGGATTTATCTTGTTCGTGACCACGATGATACGTTTTGGGCTGCTAAAGAATACAAAGGAGATTTGACCCGCTCGCTTTTGGTACATCGGTTTCGCCGCGAGTTTCGTGCTCTTCAAGCTCTCGACCACCCTGCGATCGTCAAGGTAAAAAACCTGGAATATACCCCAAGTCAGATATTTTTTCTGATGGAGTATATCAACGGCACATCGATGGACATGGTTATAAAGCAGGTGCAAGCCAGAGACTCTGAATGGATCAAAAAGGTTCTGCTCTGGATGCGGTATTTATGTGAACCTTTGCAGTATATACATAGCAAAAACATGGTTCACAGGGATTTGAAACCCGGTAATATCATGATTATGGATTCTTCCGCCGACACCCCTCTCAAGCTATTGGATTTTGGCGTCATCCATTGGAGCCTGGCCGATACGATTTTAACGGAAAAACATACATTCTTTGGATCGCTTCGATATATGGCTCCTGAACAGATCACGAACGAAGCGATAGATCTGCGTTCCGATCTGTATTCAATGGGAGTGATTCTGTACGAAGCATTAACCGGAAGACCTCCTTTTATTATCGATAATCCGCTGCTTTTAATGAATATGCACCAAACCCATGATCCCTTGCCTCCACGACGATTGAATCCCTATATATCGGAGCCCTTACAAAATCTTGTTCTGACCTTGCTGTTCAAGCGCCCGGATGACAGGCCCAGCAGCGCTATTGAAATCGCCAATTGGATCGACCAAATTCTGACCGGTAATCTGTATGATAATAGAGAATTGATCCGTGCCACCTTAGGAATCGGGAACGTGTTTCATCCGGATTTTTTTGGCCGTAATGCTGAAATAACACAGTTGATGAACTCTTGGAATCTTGCCGAAAAAGGCCAAACACAAATCTGTACTATAAGCGGTGACGCCGGTATTGGAAAAACCAGGTTGATAAATCGACTGCTTTCGAGGCCTGAAATGGCATCACTTCCTATCTGTAGAGGTGAATTTTTTGCAGATGGAGCCATACATTCAGGATTTATACAAGCCTTGAAATCAGGGAATAAAATTCTGCAAAATCGTAAAAAGCTCTACCTGGTAAATTCTAAACGAACAGAACCCATCGAAGACATCGAAAACCACTTCAAATCGATGATCCTGGAATTGGAAATCAAATCCGATACATCCAAAGCATCCAGCAGCCTTCAAGCCAAAGCTGCCAGGCTTTTAGAGGCTTTTAGGAAACTGGCCGAGACTAAACCTTTATTTCTTGTTCTAGACAACATCCATTTTGCCGGCAATAGTGATCTGGTCCTTCTGAAAAACATAATTGAACAGTATGAAATTATGCTTGAGAAACACGAGCAAAAGGGGCTTTATTTCATCCTTGCTTACAGGCAAGAATCCAACGATGTCTCCGACTCATTTGCACAATTTCTAAAATGGCTGAACGAAACACCCTATCGAGTTGACATTCCGCTGAAAGGACTTTCAGAACAAGCCGTGGCAGGCATGATCCAATCGATGCTGGGCAGAATCCCACCACCTTCCCTTTCACATTCGATTTTTCGGGATTCCGGTGGAAACCCTCTGCTGGTCATTGAATTGGTTAAAAACATGCAAGAACAATTGTCCTCCGATTTCATTGATGAATTGGTTTTTGAGCAAGAAACTATCGCGATTAGTATTGATGACAGGCTTGTTGGCCTGCTTGTCAAACGCTTGGATCAGTTGGTTGTCGAAGCCAAAGATGTATTGATGGCAAGTGCGGTTTTAGGCATGATTTTCCGCGCCGATGAACTGGAACAAGTCTGTGGTTTGCCTGACCACACTTTCCTGGATCAACTGGACCTGTTAATTCGAAACCGCATTATTGAAGAAGATATCTATCAGCCGGATTTCTATCGCTTTTCCCATGCACAACTCCAAGATACCATTTTAAAAAAATTTTCCGTCGCTAAAAAAATAGAACTACACCGCCGATGCATCGATGTACTGGAAAGACTTCATAAGTTTGATTTGGGGCCGGTTGTACCAAGGTTGTTACACCACAGTATAAACAGTGATTGGACTGAAAAGATTATTGAATACCGATTACTTTCCGCGATGAATGCCGATCAGGTGGAAGATCTGATTGAAGCGAAAAATCACCTTGAACACGCTATTGCCCTGTTTCCATCCATTGAAACAAAGAATGGAAAAATGGAAGAAAAACGATTTAAAGCTCAGATGTTGTTGGGCAGTCTATTATTTAGAACAGGCAAGATTGAAGAAGCGGAAAAAACATTGAAGGACACCCTGGATGAATTGGAGGCATTCGGTCTGATAACATACACTATCGATGTCCACAAACATCTCGGCGCCGTTTATGGTTCACAGGGTAAAATACATGAGGCTCTGCAACATTTGAACACTTGTCTTGCCTTATCGACTAAACAGAATAATCTTGCAACTGTTATTGACTGTTATACAAATTTAGGCGGTTCCTATTTTTACATTGGTGAGATCAATAATGCGGTCAAATATGTAACACTTGCTCTAGACAAATCCAAAGAAATCGGTGATGACATTCGCTACGTTACCGCTTTGGTCAATCTGGGTTGTATTTATATCGACTGTCCAGAGCTAGCCAACGACGGTTTGCTGTATTTAGAGCGTGCCATCAATATGTTGGATGTTTTCCAAAATGATACAATAAAAGCCTATGCCTTATCAGGCATAGCCACCTACTATGTGAAGAAAATACAAGAAGGTCTTTTTCTGAAAGAAGATCAGAAAATGATCGATCAAGAATATGATCGTTATCGAGAAAAAGCTGAAAAAATCTTTGATTTGGCTGAGCAGGTAATAAAAATCACTTATAAAACCGGATCTCTCGAAATATTGGCAGATGCCTTGTTCTCTCGTGCCATAGCAAACTATTTTCTAGATAAAAACGTTTTGGATGATTTGAATAAAGCTCTGGAAATTTCCAGAAAACTTGGGAACGAAAACCATAATGCTAAAATAATTAATTTTAGAAATAGAATACTTTTAGAAAAGGAGGAAAAATCTCATGGCCAATAAAACTAATCTCCGCTGTGAAGGTAGTGTTACTGCTGTGGAAATGCGTCGGTTTCTATCTTTGCCGACAACGATATCGCCTGAATCCTACAAAAAACACTGGGCGAAATTACCGGACACAGAGATTAGAGTTTTAGCCATCCAAGAAACCCAGTTTTTCAACGCTGTCCTAATAACCGCTAAAGCCGCTGATGCCTATGATTTATTCGAAAATCTCACGGAGACGAGTATAAAGAGCTGTAAATATCTGTTCGCCAAATGGAAAGATGGTAATTTTAACGTTGAATTCTGGATCACAGACAGAACTCGAAGCTAACTCGGCCCGGCCGTTCGACATGAATCACCGTAACAGGCGACTCGATACCTTCTACAGGTGCAATTGCACGTATCCGAAGTGTTTGTGGCCATAATTTCCGGAAAATAGTCAGGGATGCGCTATCGACCGGGTAGCCCTCAAGCGAGATGCACAGGCGGCTGAACAATATCTCTAATGGTAAAAATACCTGGATTTATTCTGCATTCAAATTTTTCAAAATTTTTTTGGCCAATGGTTCTTTGATATCATTATGACGTGGAACCGCTTCGATTGATCCGGTTTTTGGATTGATCCACAATGAATGCGACGCGCCCTCCCGTTTCAAATAGCAACCGGCTACTCTCAACTTTCGTTCCAAATCAAGCCTTTTCATCCAATGATTACTTTTTCGCGAATCGCATCATCCGGTAATCCTCGAAGATAGTCCGCCCTGCGGTCTTCCAGAATCATCTCGATTGCCAATCGCAAATTTGTTTTTGCCTCTTCAATTGTTTCGCCTTGACCATTTGCCCCTTGAATTTCAGGACATACAGCCCAGTATCCACCTTCAGGAGCTTTCTCAATAATTGCCGTAAATTCTGCTTTCATAAATAACTACCTTTTTGTTGAGCTGACTCTTGTTACTATAGCATTTAATCTGATTGCTTAAAATCTGTCAATGCAATGTGCTGCTCAGGATACAGGATAAAAGTCAACGGTGAATGTTCCATCAACTATCTCTGGGACCCCAATCATAAACTCGGCCCGGCCGTTCGACATGAATCACCGTAACAGGCGACTCGATACCTTCTACAGGTGCAATTGCACGTATCCGATGCGTTCCCGGCTTTAATTGCCAATAGGTTGACCAAGGATAATCCGTTGTGGCAAAAGGAATCCCATCCACCTCCCAAGTAAGTGATGAAAGGTTTTGGTCGGAAATTGCGGTGAATTGAATCGTCGAATATTCCAAGGGCATATCCGGATCGAACGTATATACTGACTCTGATTCCGGTGAGATTATCTGAATACCTCGACGCCGATGTTGTGGCGCGAGCCATGTGTTTGGTACAAAATGGTCAGGGCTCTGTATAGCGGCCACAGCTTTTTCGGTATCGTCATACCCATATTTTCCGATATCCAGAGCTGTTCCTTTCCATCCTATTTCAGACAGTGGGTTCTTATGTAATTCATCCATGATCACCCGCGCAAGAGGGGCGGCAGTCTGGTAACCCCCAACTCGATGCATAGGCCGCCCATCCGGCCTTCCAAGCCATACTGCCGTTAAATACTCCGAAGACCATGCGATCGCCCACGCATCGCGACTGCCTTCCGAGGTCCCGGTTTTGACCGCAACAGGATACTCATATTCAAGGTATCCCATTCGCGGAAAACTCGGCAGCCTGGCCATAGGATCCGACAAACTCCGATTGATCCACTGGACGGTTTCTCCACTGAAAATTTTCTGTGGCGCCAATCGCTTTTGACCTTGAAACCATTGAAGATCACGCAAAACTCCTTTTGACGAAAAAACCGTATATGCCTGAACCAGACGTTCCATCGTTACCGGCAAACCACCTACGGCTATACCTAGACCATGAATCGCCGCTTCTTTTTCGTGGCTGTGTAATCTCAAATCCGCCAGATGCCCGAAGGTGCGGTGCAAGCCGGTTTGTCGAATCAAATCCACTGCGGGAACATTTCGGGAGGAAGCCAGAGCCCGCCGGACAGGTATCTCACCCAACCATACTCCATCAAAATTCCCAAAACCTCCCGCATGCGTTACATGGTCGATAATCATGGAATCCGGGGAAATAACTCCATTCTCCATAGCCAATGCATATATAAAGGGCTTCAACGTGCTGCCGGGAGAACGCTTTACACGAGTATAATCGATCGCACCGGCGCGATCGGCATCAAAATAATCTGTCGAGCCCAATGATGCGACAACCTCTCCCGTCCGCACATTGACAACCATTACCGCCGCATTCTCGACGCCCGATTTTGACCAGCTATCGACACACAACTGTGCCTGTTCAGCTATCTTTCTCTGAATTTTCTGATCTAAAGCGGTTTGGATAATCGTGCCGTCGATAGTATCGCGCATTTTAGGATCACGCAGAATCTCCCTGATTCGCAGGGCGATATGTATCGTTTCGGGTTGTTGCGTCAACCGAGGTTGAAGCCTGATTTCCGCCACTTGTTTTCGAGCTCTGGCGGCCTCATTGTCAGTTATGTAACCGGCTTTGTGTACTGCGTCGATAATCTGGCGAGCTCTCCGGACAAGTCGGGTCCTTCCTGCGCTGGTTCTGGGGTTCATTCGATTGGGTTGCTGGGGAACAGCCGATAAAAAGGCTATCTCCGCCCAGCTCAAATCCTCGACCGGCTTACCAAAATAACAATACGAAGCATAACCGATACCACGTATCCCATTGCCGTAAGGCGCCAGGCGAAGGTAATGGTCCATTATGCCGCTTCGCCCATAACGCATCGTTAAAAAGACAGCCGTCATCATTTCTCGGATTTTGTTGGGCACCGTGCGTTCGGCCGGTCTTTGAAGCCTGGCGACTTGCATTGCCAAGGTCGATGCACCGGACACTCTTCGACCACCTAAAATATTTTGTTTGACGGCTCGAAGTATTGCCAACGGATCAACTCCAAAATGATAACCGAACCGACGATCTTCCATCACTTTTATTGTTGCAGCGATGCGATGAGGAATCGGTTCCACCGGCCAGTAACCCGCTTCCGCTTTGTC
Source organism: bacterium (assembly GCA_049652745.1). Classification (GTDB taxonomy): domain Bacteria; phylum CSSED10-310; class CSSED10-310; order CSSED10-310; family CSSED10-310; genus JBASEY01. Next base: position 47,583 of record JBASEY010000022.1, read on the forward strand.
GTCTCCATTCCGAATTTCACAGATATAAGCGCCGTTACCATCATGGACGACACGGGTCGGCAATGGTGAAAATAGCGCGGTATCACCTATGGCATATAAGAACATGCCCGGTCCGATACACCCAACAATAAAGACGGCAATTCGGAACCAATCGTTATTCCGACGGCGAAATTCTGACATAAACTCCTGGTGATGCTCCAGTTTGACCGAAGTTATACATCAATCGCGTATAAGCTCCCGGCTGCGTGAACGTGCCACTAAACATCGCACTGGTTCGAAAATAAAAATCGTACGTTCCGCGAGGCAAGACGTTGTAGTAATACGCAACATAATGATCCCTCATTTCCATGTAATCCGGCGACAGCGTGAGCTGCCCCGATGGAACAGCTTCCGGCGGGGACGTAGCCAAATGAGGGTTGAGAGGTTCCAACCCTGCAGCCAACGGAACAAATACGACAACGTAATTGCGATCTTCGGGGTTTACAATCTGAACATGCTCTTCAACCACCGTTCCTTGAACCAGTTCAACGGTATCTCCTGCTGTATTCATTTGAATCTTACGTGCCGATACGGTCGCTCTTTTGGGGATTATCCATTCCCTTTGAACTGCAAATCCGGATGATTCACCGGATAACTCGGCTGGATCGACTGCTGGTTTTCCTTGAAATTCAGCTTGAATCATCACATCAGAGCCCTGGTCGACTTTAATCACCATTTCGGATGAACCATTATCTTCAACCAGCAACAAAGGTGAGTTTTTATCGATCACGTAGTCTTTTTTCCCCAGCTTCAGCCGAGTCGTCTCGGATTTAGGCTGACCCGTCTCAAGCAATTCCGTTACAGCCGTCAATACGGCCGCAGAATGGTATGTTGTCAAGCGCCCCGACGCAATAATGGCGGCAATACCATCAGCAAGCGATTGAACACGATCATCTTCCGGCATCAGTCGATTGAGTGTGCGCAAAATTTCCGACAGAGCGGTCACATCTGACATGAACCCTTGCCTCCAACCGGAAAAAGTGCTGTGTAATCCGACAGCGACGGGTTTGCCATGAACACTCTGAATAACGACACCATCCATCAGAGTTTCCACCAACGCCTTCAACCGGGAGGTTTCCACATCCGGCAAATCAGAAAACAGTCTGATGATTCGAGCCCGGGTTTCCAAACCCAGACTTCCAGCTTGCCGTGACATCTCTTCAATATATCCGATGTCACCCTGTCCAAATAGTGTCAGAGCTTCCAAAGCCATCACCCGCTCTTCCATTTCATGGCCGTGAACCAGCAATGGACTGTCTGAACGCAAAGCATTTTTCAAGGCCTGAACCAATTTTTCAACCAGCATGGTGTCAACGTCAAACCCATCGATACGCGCTTGACCCAAAAACAAAAGCGATCGCGCCGTCAGGTGTACATACCCGGGATTTCCCGGCCAGAACGCGACCAGTCCATTGGGTGTAACAACCGTCGGCAAATAATCGATTACGTTTTGGATAACCGTATCGTAACGGGCATCATCGACAGGAAGCTTCAGGGCGGCGCGAAGGTGTTTCGCTGCAAGAAATCCCGCTGCGCGGCTGACTTGCTGTTCAGTACAGGTGTACGGGTACTCTCTCAACATCGATTCAGCCTGCAAAGCCGTCGACATCAATTGTGAGGTCGATATGCGGATAATTCGCCGGGCGCTGTCTTTTCTGATCTGATTGAAATCGATATTCGGTATCGTGAGGGTTTCGCCTTTTTTCAGGGGCCATTCATCGACTTTGGTCCAGTCACGAACACCGTCATAAATAGGCAGAGTCATTTCCGCAGCATCTCCGACTTCGTCCTCCAGACGCTCAGCGGCCATATAAACAGTGACGGTATCACGCTTCAAGCGTCCATCCGAGCCATATCCCGGGTGCGGCAGAAAAAGCGCGAATGTGCTGCGCAACGGTTGATTGAATTCCCAGTTGACCTGTTGAGCAGCCGGACCTTTTAAATTCAGCCCTTTCGCTTGTAATGCAACATGTCCGACACCTCCCTTTCCTTCCACGACCCGCGTAACGGCTAACGCATCAAAGGTATCTCCCGGCCGTAAAAATCTTGGTAGGGTTGGTTGTACAACCAGCGGCAGCCTGACCGCCAGACGGCTTTCGGCATAGCCAAATCGGTCAACGCCGGAATTGGCTTTGGCTCGCACCGCAAATTCAGTCAGGTTATCCGGAAGTTCGACTTTTAGATTCGCCTTTCCGGTGGGTCCGACAGAGACAAAAGGCTCATAAAACGGAACAGGAACAAACTTCTTCCGCAGGCTCATTCGATCGAAAATATCCCCGGCCATATCGTCTCCGTAATCACCGCCTTTGGTGAAAACACCGGGTAGATTTCCTATCACCATTTCCCGCGTATCACGTATTCCGATCGTGCTCCCGAAAGGTTTGAGCAAATCTTTCAATGGATTGGGATCCGGTTCTCGGCCTAGGGCGAGAACGGCGCGGTCGACAAGCCATACTGCCGCTTCACCGGCGATCGGCTGATTATTGGAATCGTGAAGTTCGATCGACAAATCGATTGTCTCGCCCGGAACGGCTCTGTCCGGATGTATCAGCTTGACAGAAGCGACGTATCGGCTTTCAGCGACTCGTAAATCCACTGTAGCGCCAAGAGTTTGCGGCTTGCCCAAATCGATGCCGCTGACCGGGTCGATCCGTGTGCCCTCCAGGCGACCGCGCATCAGCATGACGCTGACGGTAACTTGGGGGCACCAGATGTTTTTGATGGGAACATCGATGATGCCGGCTCCATTTCTGACAGCCGAATGAAAAAATTTCAGGCCGTCTGGCGATTCGACAACCGCCAGAGCCTCTGCAGTTTGAAACGGACTTTCAATCAGCAGGCGTGCCGTGTCACCCGGTTCGTAAACGGTCTTATCGGTGCGCAGAGTAAAACCTCTTTCCGGAGCACGCTCCCAGGTGACAGGAGTCGGACCCTGCACAAATACGTCCATAGCCACTCGTTGAGCCCGGCCGACTTTGTCGCGTGCCGACAACTCCACAATATACACACCGGCTTCAGACACAGAAAACGTCACATCCACCGGTTTGTCGCCGGAAACCTTCGTTTTTGTGGTGATGGGTGTTTCAACGACATGTGTTTCGTATTTTAAATCTCCTGCACCGTAATTTCCGGCTTTCAAGGCCGTGTGCCAGGAACGGCGGATCAAACGCACCGTCAGTTCATGGCCAGGTTCAGGGGTATTCTCCGGCCCAAGCAACACCACTTGTGAAGTGATCGAATCACCCTTGTTCAAAATACGGGGACTTTTGATGCCCAACATGAAAGGCGGCCTACCGGCGATTTGTTTTACCGCCGTCACACTCTGACCGTCAACACCCGTCAGTGTCGCTTCGATTACGTAATTACGCGGCGCCAGCGACGGTTCTTCCAAAGGATCGACGGTTATTTCCGATGCACCGTTTGCATCCGTTTTAGTAACGATATTGACAATTTCATTCTCCCTTAAACCCGGTCGCGATGAAAACTGTTCATCCACGGCAAACCGGAATCCTGGTAGGGATTGAATCTGCCAAACAGCGGGGTGCTGAGTCACCCTCCAACTTACCGGGCGGCTATCGAGAGCTCCGCCGGCGTAATAGCGTGCGGTCAGTGAGACGGTAAAGCTGGAATCCAAAGGCACCGTATCGCTGCTGTGAAGCAGGGCTTCAAACAAAGGTATTCGATAATCCTCCAGTCTGAATCGACAGGTTGAAATGGTTTCACCTTCTTGCTTGACGGACACTCGATAAAGGCCTGCCGGAGCGTCCTGCTGTTGAAATTTGTGATAGAACGCGCCTTGTGAATTCACTTCGAGCGCCTGTGTCCACAACAGATCACCAGGCCCTTCGATCGTCAAGGAAAAAGCCTGATCTTCCAAAGAAAACTGTCCTTCCGAACGATAACGTATCCAACCGCGAATATGAGTCGGTTCACCGGGTCTGTATACGGGACGTTCAGTGAACGTGTGACCGACATAAGCGCTTCTATGAGTGCTATACGGTATATTTATAGGTTCATACAACCAATCTCCATATTTCTGCCAATATCCATCTTTGAAAAGCTCCGGAGGATTTTCGGTATTCAGGACAAGTATATCCGTCCCATGCTCAACACGAATCCGTTTCAGACTATAAAAATCCGACGTGCCGGTCCGTGTTTCTCTGAAATAACCCATTGCATTTGTCTGGCCGCTGAGAACACGTGTCCATTCACCATAGCTGAACCCTTCCAACGTCACTCGCGCACCTGCCACCGGGGCTCCGGATTTCAACGATGTGACATAAAAAGTGACGGCATCGGGCTCTTCTATCGTCGTCAGTGCAAGATCCGTCACCTGTATACGCATCCAATGGCGCTCACCCGGGCTATCCAAAGACTGAACTCCAGCCAGATATGTTCCAGGCGCATTCGCCCCATCGATCTGTGCCAGATAATCCGCCAAATCCACCCCGTATGTCCGGGCGTCTCCCATCGGCTTCAACGCCATTTCAACCACATCGGATACCTGATGAGAACCCATCGTTTCCAATGTTTTCTGCAATTCCCAACTGGAGGAGTACAGCGTTTGATCATGATAGTATTCGTCTGAACGTTCCCCGTGATTTCTTGAAGACCATGTATCCGGATTTGTGGTCACAGGCTCGTCCGGAAAGGGCCACAGCGTTCTGTCCAAAGGATTTATTCGATATATACGCACATCCGCGACATGATGACCTCGACCGGTCAACGGCAGCATCTTCGGACCATACCGTTCGACGATAACGTCCTGGCCCGCCCATTTAAGAATTTTATCCGGCTGAGTAAATATAAATTGAAATTCGATGTAATTGACTAAAGCCTCCGGATTGGAAAGACTGGTTCCAAATGCCAACGATCGACCACGGTTATCTTTGATCAAAGGCGACGGGCGCAAGACAGCCTGGTACGTCGTATCAGGCAGAAAATCACCGGTGACTTTGATGATCCGATCCTGGATGACAAATTGCATGTTTGCGACTGTCGGATGTATATGCACAAAATCCCACATTCCCGCCGGTGTTGTCGGTTCGGGCGGAGCGCTCATCCGAATCGACAACTCAGGAGGATTGACGGAAAGTTCCAACGGCTCAGTAAACAGAACGTCCTCTTCCGGTCTATAAGGCACCTTCAGCCAGCTTTCCCCCGAGCCCACAGCAAGAACGCTGAATTGGCGCACCGTGGTAAAATCAAGGGTGAAACGAGCTGTTTCATCGGCAGGTTCCACAAGGTTCATCACCATTCGAGCGCGGACATTTTCCGGTATAGGATGGTTGAGTGTGACAAGATATTCGGCTTCACCTTCAGGGATATCGGGTCCTGACCGCTTTATCGAGAAATGCTCTTTGTTCAAAACACGAGATGGTGCACTATCTGTTCCCGGGCTATTCCACAATTGAATTTGTATATTTTCAGTCAGTTTATCGATATGAATCGGTGAAGCGAAAACCAGCTTGATCATCTCAACCGGCGGCACATCCAGTTCATTTTGTTCTGGCACAGTCCGGACAGGACCCGCCGCCAATGTCTGAAGTGTCGCTTTTGCGCCTCCTGCCCTAAGATGATACGTGGTATATGCAGGCCACGGTTCTGAAGGCGAAAACTGGAGTATTTTCGCATTCAGCCACCGCCATCCTCCCGGATGAGCTGGTTTCATATCGACCCATCGTTCCGGGTTCAATTCCGTCGAAGGGTCGACAGGGCCGGTGGAGGAATCGAAAAAGACCGTGATCGGATCGAATGTCCGAAGCCATCGATCCGGAACGATTGTATCCCCTCGTTGAGCTGTCGGTCTGACCGTATTTTGATCACCGGGATATGCCGCCCAAACAGGCGTTGTCATAACTAAGAGAAGCGCCAGGAACAAAAACCTGGAAATCAAGGTCTTGTTGCGGTGATGTGAATAAATCATGGAATCAATCCTCCATCCCAAACAGGGTCAGGTTTTCCGGAGTTTTTAAGACAAATACCGGTTGAACACTTGCCGGTGGTCGGTTCAGCGGATTTTTTATTGACAGAGTATATGTTCCGGCTTCGAGGCGCTTATTTATCATGAGTCCTTCCACCAACTCTCTGCCAGCGGCATCTGACAGGACCGGCCGGATGTAACCACTGCTGCTGTTGACATAAATTCCTATTTCTTTCGCTTCCAACACTGTAAATTTATAATTTTGGATCAAACCGGGACCCAGAAAAATTTCCGGCACGGAATCATTTTTGACGACAAGGGTATCAGGTAAAGCCGTCATACCATTCGATGCAGACCATGAAATGCCTTTCATGTGCTTTGTGGTATTGTAAAACTTTACATGATGTTGTTTTGAATCATAACGCCCGACGAAAACTCCCTGATCGGCATAACAACGGGGTTTTTCGCGTGTCTGCACAATCGCCATAGAGCCCGGCGGGAGTTGATATGTCCCAACCGAAGACGAAATCTCGACGGCTTTGCCGGCATCGAAAAACGTCACTTCCACAAATAGTGGCTCCTGTTCTATAAAAGACTCTTCACCCGGTTTAATCGGAGCTGTTTTAAAGCCGATTTGCTTGTTGCCTTCACCAGGGACCAGAAAATTTATCGTGTTGTCGGATGACGGGTTTTCGAAACTATTCTGCTCCCAATGCCCATCGACCCCTATTTGAACGTTGCCGTCGTTACTGAAAACAGTTGCCACGACCTCATCCTTTTTACCCAGTTCGATATCGATCCAGACCTCGTCGTTTTGAGCGACAAGCCACTCAACCCTAGGCGTATTTCTTGAAAACGACAGCCTTTTCAAAGTCGCTTGAGAGGGTCCATCATTGCAATCGAAGGGTTGCGCAAAGGCAAATCCATCTTTCGAATACAAGGCGACTTTTTCGCCGACAACCTTTTGAAACGGCCAGTTTTCTCGTGTTTGAAACCATAATGGTGTATCACCCTTCGTTTCCAAAAGATAACTGCCTTTTTTCTCAATTGAAACGGTCGATACGGCAATACAGGTTTCCCCAAGCTTCTTTGTTATCCATTTCAACGACGTGCCGCCTGATTGGTCTGTTTGACTGCCGACAGGAATCATGGTTTTCTCCAGGTTAATAACCTCGCTGCGCCCATCGACATTCCAGACGATGCAACCGCTGTTTGCAGTTTGTGCAGGGAAAAAGACAAGATCTCTTCCCAATGAAACCAAGCCATTGGAACCGGTAAGAAGCTCGGTGATACCGGTCAGACCACGAGAAACACTATGAATGGCGGAAAAAGTATTATGTGAAGAATTCAATGGAATGAAAACAACGTCTTTTCCAGGTGTGACAGAAAGTTGTCCGGAGTCCGGCCATTGAATAGTTTGTACAGAAGGTATCGTGAAAAACACGTCTATTTCATGTGTGTCTGAAAGAATCGGTTCAACAAAGAGTTTGTAGTCGCCGGGTTGGAGCCATAAGGCTAAATAGGGGTTCCAATCTCCCGGAATATCATCGGAGCTGGCGATCACGCTGCCTTTTGAAGACGTTAAAACCGCTCGTGTATCCATCGACGAATCGACCGTAATGATAGCGAACTGCGCATCATGTCCTCCCACCCTGAGATCGACACTGCCGGGGCACTCGATTCGAGCTCTTGTGCCACTGACCAGCGGATCGGCGAATATATCTATGGTATAGGGTTTAAGGTTGTCGGGAAGTGCCGATTCAGCGTGGAAATACCACTGACCGGCGGGAAGATGCCCTTTCCAAACGGTGTTTTCGAATATTTCAGCGCCGTAGGTATCATTGGCGCTGTTTTGTATTCGGCCTTTCATACCGGACGTCATCTGAACCGACAATTGGGTTTCAGCCTGCAATTGAAATGTCCAGGTATCTTTTTTTTGTTCCGGATCTTTCCAGAACCCTTTGATCGTTTCCGCCAAATTCATTTGGCCTGGGACAGCGTCCTGCAAGTAATCCGTGTCGACGGATTTACCAACAGTAACACGTGCGGCATCGATAAACGGCGAAGCGATTTGTACCAGGCCGTATCGCCCTGCATTGACATCCCGCAGGACGATTTCCTCCAACCGAACAGCCAAAGGCCAACCATTTGAGTCAACCAGTCTCAATAGCGGCGGTGTGTTCAACGTGTCAACCTCGATGTGGTAGGAACCAGGCTCCGACAAGATGATTTCTGCGCTGGCATAGGTCGATTCAGACAATTCTGTTCGGCAAATAGTATTGGGTTCGATTTCACCCATATGGATATTGCGGAGAATTTTACACGATACGGTCATGGGTCCTGCCGAATTGGGAGAAGCTGATATATCGATATAATAGTCACCTTTTATAAGATACTGCCGTAGGATTGTTGAATTGCCCGTATCAGGCGCTTGGTAACCGTCGAGATTGGTTTGCATGGCGCTACGGAGTTTAAAAGACGATTGAAAACGGGCCTTAGCCGTTATTTCATAAACCCCTGTCTCAGATATCGGAATATGTATTTGACTGGTAATTCCAGGTTTTTTATCGATCAGTATCTGATTTTCAGGTACCAGAACGGCAATTTTTGGTGATGAGGTTTCTCGCTGCCCAGGCATTTGACTTTTTTTCGGCTGAAAATCTGCACGAATAGTCGTGCCGTCAAGAGTTGGTTTGCCTATAAAAATTCCGGTTTTTACATTTATATTATTAGTAAAGAAAAGATATTGTTTTTGATTTGTAAAGGTCAAACCCGGAAAGTGTACGTATCCGCCGGCTTGTCTCGCACTTGAATTCAGTATGTTCCAGTCCGGCACACCATTTTCGCGTAAAAATGCCAGCTCTACCAATCCTGGTTTATCCGGCTCGATCGTCAATTGACAGATATATGTATTGACATCAACTGTCGACGGAAAATTCTGAGGCAGGGGTCTGACATAATCACTGGATTGGTGGGTATGAAAGGTTTCAAGTACAAATCGGCATGGAGACCCACGGGAATGGAGTGTGTATTTTCCAGCCTCTTTAAACCAGACAAAAAAAGTGGTCGGCTTCGATATATTAAAGCGACGATATGCAGGAATGTTTGGTTCCACATCGATTCGCTCTGATGCCAGAACATTTTCTTGTCGAGGTGTTTGTTTGTTCTCTTCGATAATTATTGCGTTCAACTCGGCCTGGTCCCGAGGGTTTCCTCCGTGAAAAAATGTGACATCTCTTACGCCGTCCAATTGGTAAACAGCCGGATTGTTGTAGTTTTCCCGAAACCATGTAAGATTATATGAAGAGCCTGGGTATCCGCTGACCACAACGACTTTTCTGGGGTCGTAGTCATACATCTTCCGCTCTACCGAAGGATTGCGCAAGTCACTTATTTTAATCGTGTAAACGGTTTCCAATTGAATATTGTCATCACTGGAAATTTGGTCTACAGACAGGCCGGTTCCCAGGCTCAGGGAATCAAGGCGAAAGAAATCGGCTCCGGAATCAACCAAAAAAATATCATCGCCGAAAACACTGATATTTCGATTTATCGATCCGGCAGCCGCTACTGAAGCGATGCCGGTTCGAATATATAATGGTGATGATGTGCCTCCGTAAGCCCATGGCAAAGGTTCGCCGCCATAAACGGTGACTCTGTGAGTGCCGGCCGGGCATCGCGTCAGGAAACGGCAGCGTTTCAATGATTGGCCGGAGTTATCTTCTACAAATGAAAGAATCGGTTCAATATCCGTCAACCAACTTCCATTCAACCATAGACGCATGTCTTGTAACGATCGGCCTGCGGCGTCGATATAGATCATTTGTGCCTGGGGAAGCGTCAACCAGAAATCCAGGCTTTCAAGATCATTCAGTGTCGTTTCTAAAGGCTCGATTCCCGGCAATTGAACCGATCGATCGGTAACAGTTTTAAATGGTTCAGCTTTTAATTCGACCTTTTCTTCACTGTTACCCGACCCTTTTACCATCAACAGATATTCGCCGGCATCTAAAAAAGTGTCCAACCGCCCATCGTTGGCGCCTGCAACTCCATATTCGGGCCCAGGTCCTTTGATCAGGTCGACAAGTTGAAAAGATGCGCCCGCTGAACTGTGCACTCGAATGGAATACCGTCCGGCATCCATCACCGACAAAATCGTTTTTTGAACTCCTACCGCCGGAACAGCCCCGCTGCTGAGCTTACAGGCTCCGCTAACCGACGGAATAAAAAGCATAAAAAGTATCGTGGCGCTTAAAAGAGTTATAGTTATGTTTCGTTTCATGATGAATTGGCCCTCCAGAGTCAAAACACTAGCGGGATCATATCAAAGGTACGGATTGTATAAAATCTCTTTTTTCCGAAGCCTTCATGCCTCATGGATATTTAGCTCGACGCCTGAAATTGTCTATGGGTTAAATGTTATTATTCAACTCTCCCGGCTTTGGAAGTAACAATTTTATGAGGAACAACCAATTGTAACTTTTGCAGCCAAGGCTTGTCCCATGTTAGAATATGTTTTGATGAAAAGGCCGGTTTTTAACATGGAGGTTTACACATGAAGAGAAATGCTGAAGATACGATCAAAAAAGCTATTTTACTTGAACACAAAGGGCGTGCTTTTTACAATTCGATTTCCAAGAGCACACATAGCGAAGCCATCAGGGAAATTTTTTTATCGATGGCGCTTGAAGAAGAAGAGCATCTTCGCGTTTTGTCCGAACAACTGAAAAGCCTATCTCAGACAGGTTCATTCAAATTCATGGAGCTTCAAAAGCTAAAAGATGATTTTAGCCCGAATGTGTTGACGGCAAGAGTCAAAGAAGAAATTTCCGGCGCCGGCTATGAAGCGGCCGCCATTACAGCAGCGATGCATTTTGAGCAACAAGCGATTGACTATTATTCAAGTCAAGCCAAGGCAACACGTGATGAAGACGAAGCCAGAATTTTCAATTGGCTGGCGGAATGGGAAAAAACACATTTGGACCTTTTGGTCGAAATAGACAGGGAATTACAACAACAAATCTGGTTTGATCAGAACTTCTGGCCTTATTAAAAACTTACAGGTTCATCCAGTTGATCCGCGAACAACTCGCGTAATTCATCCTTGATTTTGCGAGCTTTGTTCGGAGAAATACTTACTTGCTCTACTGATTGGCTTCCTGGTGATGACGAATGGTCGAGGCCTTGGCTTTTTTGTCGAGACTTTCTGCTTTTATGCGTCTTCTTGAAAAATTTTTCCGGAGGAATCGCTTTAACCCCATGAGCGACAACGGCGTTACTTAATTCAATATCACCAGTTACGACAAATAAATTGTCTGGTGGGAAAATGTGAGCTGTCAAGTTTACAATCCAATCGTCAGCCGTTTCTCCGGATTGCGTATATACTTCCCTAATCCCATGTTTTTCATTCAAAATTTGGTTTTTGGATTTTTCCGGTATCAGTCCGACAGAGGAATCACCGTCGAAAACCAGGTAAATGATATGCCCAGGATAACTCTCATGATATTGACTACACAACATACGAAGCATATCTCTGGCTTGTTCCAATACAGGTTGCTTTGATAAAACGGGATCCTGAAAAATAAAATTATACGCATCGATGAAAATACGGGCATTGGATGCGGCACGCAGCAGACTTTCATTCTTATATTTTTTTTGATCCGATTGCTTTTTCATTATTTCCTCATCAAATATTACCGTTCTTATATAGAACAGATTTGAAAATTCATCAAGGCCTATTATTTTTCCGACCTGCTTTTGGTGAGCCTGATCGACATCGGTAATCTTTCTTCAGTGTGAAACAGTTGAATTCGCTTTATATTTGCTGCATGATGATTTTGTGAGATTGTCATCGATTACCCCATCACGACCCTTGTTTTTGACATGCCTATGTATTTGCCTGTTAAGCATTCAGATACCTGTTTGGTTACCAAACACGTTGCCATTTACCGATTATCCCGTTCACCTAAGCTTGATTCAGGCTATAGACCTATCCGCAAACACACCGGCAACATTAAAAAACAACTTTGAAACCCACTGGTTTTCGCCTTATTCCGTCACGTATTTGCTGGGACGATCGATGACTCTGTTATTCTCAGTAGAAACAATCGGAAGAATCCTTCTTGGTACATACCTACTGCTGACACCTTTACTGTTTTTCCGTTTCATGCGATCGATTGGAAAACCCCCTTATCTTGCTTTTCCAATTTGTTTACTTCTATTTAATTTCAACATGTCTTGGGGCTTTTTATCTTTTCTGACAGCAATCCCCCTTGTGATTGAATCATCTACTCAATCATACCTTTACCTAAAGAAAGCCTCATGGAAACAGGGCTTGTTTCTGTCCTGTCTCTTTGTTCTGCTCTTTTTTACTCATATTTTTGCCCTGATTCTAGGACTTGGCTTTTTGTTATGCTCTTTTATAGCCGGCTTGATAGTAGATAAAAAAATTTTTTCTGCATCGCTTATTCCGTTTGTTTCGCTGCCGGCCGTTATTTTGGCTGTCATATGGCGTTTCACACTGGTTTTGACTAAAAATGATTTTTACTTTCTTGATAAAGGCGTTAGATACGCTTCGTTGATGACTAAAATCAAGTATTTCCCCGATTATTGTATCAGTGGCGATTCTGGGAATACCTATAGGGTAATTTTTGCGTGCTTGGTCGCCATGATTCTTCTTAAATTTCTTCCATCCCCATCCAATAATGACAAACGCAAACATGTAAAAATGTCTGACATCGCTTCAAATGCCAACCTCAGAATCAACCGATTGGAAAACCTATATGGACAATTCTGTTTTATTGTCATTGTGGTGATTTATCTGGTTTGCCCCTATTCCTGGTTAACTGCCGTCTGGCTTTTCAACCGAGTGGCTTTTTTGGTGCCGGTCTATTCTTTAGCGCTACTGCCGCGATCTTCCAGACTGCATCCAGCTCTTTTTATTCTGGGAACTACTGTTTTATGTATAGGGTTGTCATTTTACACTCTTCATTGTTATAAGTCCTTTTCGGACGAAGCTCGGAAAGGTAGAGACATCATTCGCTTGATTCCTGCTGAAAAATCTTTAAGTTATGCAGCATTTGATAACCGCAGTGTTTTTGCCGACCATGAACCCTATTTACATTTCGGTCAATATTACCAATTGGATAAAAATGGAAGCGTTTACAATCCATTTGCCACATTGGCACATATACCAATTCGATACACTCCGGAATACATGGCTATGGAATCGAGATTCCTTACCGAACAAATCCTCAAGAACAACCAAATTACAGTTGATTTAGAATTTGATCGCTCAGATTATTTTCTTTTCCGAACTCATGAGCTTGAATCTCGTAAAAATCTCATTCAACGCCTATTCCCCAATTCCCACGAATCCATTGTAACGGTATCTTATGATGACAAGTGGCTTTTGCTGAATAAAACAGGTGGAGCGAATTGACTTCTTTTAAGGCATCTTTTTCCGGCAATCGTTTGATTCTCGTAAGTATAGCTCTTTTATCCATGGTCACCTGGATAATAGTACGCCCTTTTGTTCTCGCCGCCGTTCCCATTGCAATCGGCCTGTCTTGGCTGGTCTTTCTTTTTGTCACCAAGTCTTTTTCTTTGCCTTGTCTTTTTGAACAATTCACTGCTCTTTCTATTATTACTGGTTGTTCGCTTGAGTTAATCGCACTTTTTCCGGAGCGATTAGCCATGATCATTCTAATGGCCGTTCTCACCGGTTTTTGGGCGGAATATTTTTTATTCCGTCAGAAACCGGCCTTGGCTTGGTTAACCGTTACGTTGGGTTTATCCACCGCTCCCCTTACAGAACTTCATCTGGATAGAAATTTATGGGTGTTGACAGCTTGTCTGGCCGGAACGCTTTACATGGTGAACAATAGAGCTTTACCGATATTTGAAAAACGGCGTCTAAAATGGGCGTCCATGGCCTGGGTTCTAATCACCTGTATAACCCTTGCCGGGACACTATGGTCAGTTTACCCATATTACGCTCACCGATTTACAGGTATTTTAATTATCAACTTTTTCATTTTTCTACAGATTGTCTCCATTGCATCGTCAAACGACCAACGACGACTTCTGTTGAAAACACTTCTTTCCTTTGCCGGCGTTTATGTTTTAGCTGCTGGAACAGCCTTCATGGAACGTGTTCTGGGCTTAGGTTGGCTGAACGCAACCGGATTCCGAATATATGTTTTTGAGCGTCACCCTAATTATGCAATTTTCTTTTTATTACATACTCTTCCCTTCTGGTTATTGTATGTGAAAGATTCTCGACCCAAGGAACGGGCTTTTCTCTTGACCGGATTTATATCATCGCTGCTTTACCTGTTGTTATTGTCATTCTCAAGGCAGGGTTATATTGTTCTGGCTGTTTATTTGATCGCATTTTTGCTTTTCGGTTCCAAAACAATCATACGTAAATATATTTATCGGGCGGCTCTAATCAGCGCAGGATTTTCTGTTATTGTATTCCTGCTCTCAGATTCTTTAAAAAACCGTATCAAATCTATTTTCGACCTAACGAACAGTTTACGCTTCAATGCTTGGCGTGTGTTTTGGGACTTGATTATTGAAAAACCTTTTCAAGGCTATGGTATGGGGTCGGCTCGGTATATTTATCCCAAAGCGCTCAGCTATTTTCGACCGGGTGAACCGGCGACCCGACAATTTTTATTCGAGGCTCATAATGCCTATATAGACATTCTTGTGAGTCTTGGGTGTATAGGCTTGATTATATTTTTGTTTTTTCTTGGAATATGCACTTTCGCCAAGTCTAGAAAAGAGGACTTTGAATCTCAGATAGCCTTTGTTTTAGGCATCGCTGTCTGGATCGATCTCTTTTTCAATTTCAGGATTCATGCGCCGGATACCAGCACCTATCTGATGGTGTTTCTAGGCTTTATCATCGCTGTTCATGCCAAACATGACAAACCCTTCATTACGAAACAAATAATGGTCAAACCATGGCTGTCTTTTCTGTTGCTTATCCCACTTTTTCTTTTCTGTTCGCTTCCCTGGTTAGGCAAACACTTTGTTTCAAAAGGTCAAAAACTTTTATCCGGTAACGATTGGACAAAGATTACGCGTTGTTTTCAGAATGCCGCTTATCTGGAACCTTTAAACGCACATCCACAATATTATTTAGCTCTATGCTACGAAAATATAAACGACATTGACCAAGCCATCAACCACCATAAACGCGCAGTCGATCTCTGTCCCAACTATCCTTTCTATCGGTATTTTCTTGCTGTCGCCTTGATGGAACGCAACCAGGTCGATGAAGCGGAAAATCATCTTATGACGGCAGCAGCGCTTGAACCCTATGATGAAGATGCGCGAGTTCGATTTAATTTAGGGATTTTACGCTGGAGACGGGGGGAATATCTTGATGCAAAACAAGACTTCTGGACATCGATACTTCTGAATCCCAAACTGATTGATGATCCATATTGGGAATATAATAAAGACCTGAAAACCAACCTGATACGCGATCTTTATAACTATCTCGGTGGTTTTTTATCGTTAGGAGCGACAACTGAACATAACTTGAAACATTTGATACCCGCCGTTGAAGCAGTGCTACGCAGCGGCGACAAAAATTTCGCCCTAAGGTGCCTGTTGACTACTGCCATGAACTATCCTTTTTTTCCCGAAATCGTTAACCAGGCAGTGTATATGCTTATCGACAACGGCAGAGCAGATATCGCCAAGGACGTGATTTATCACTCTCTTGCCAATAACGAAACAAACCCTTATCTCTATAATTATTTGGGGTTGATATATCTGCTCGAGAAGAATTTTGATATGGCGACATTTTGTGTCCGACGTTCTTTTGCTCAATGGGAAGGAATTGCCATAGACAATTTTTTGGGATATCAACTATTGGTTGAAATCGGCCGCCAGACAAACAATCAAATGCTGTTGTCCAATGTCCTGCCTTCGGTGGCTTACCTGGAAAACGGGCGATATGCCAGACAAGCGGCAGATTTATCGGTTCACATTGGAACCGATTCCTATCAAGTCAAACCCATCGGCCTAAAAAAACCTTAACACAACCCGTTTAAAAACCTTTTCAAATCCGACATACCTCGATTTGTTTTTTTATGACTTTTTACAAAAGACTCTGTTGTCAATGCCCGGACCCCAAACATCGTCTCTGCCGGCTCCTTGGCCAGGGTTTAACCGCTCGAACACTTTTTTTCATACATTTTTTTATACTGGATAATCGACAAACTCGGTTATAGATTGCTCCCCGAATCGGTATTGTTTCAGAGCCCTGATCGATATCAGCCCCAACGTTCCTAATAAAAGAATATCTATTATAAGCTTTATTAGAAAAGTTAACCCAGGCGTCATCTCATGATAACCCTTTTCCGACAATACCCACCTAACAGTAAACAATCCGCCCGAAGGACTGTCCAGGCCTTTAAGGTCCTGATACAACGTAATATAATTACCTCCTTTACCCGTGTACTGACTGTACTGGCGATATTTAAGCACAAAAGAGTCGCCGGTGAATAAACAATGTAGATAAGACCCGAAACAAGCGGCTGTTATTGCAATTTGTGACATGGACGGCGTAAAGACGGTTATCATATAGTCTGATATCCCCATCATCATGGGTATATCCAACATTTTAAACCCCAGGTACATTGAACTGAGCCACTGAATAGCCAGGCTGATGATCAACACAAGAACAAAGAGGATACGGGAAATTTTCTGTCTATTTTTTAGCAACCCCTTCGCTCCCATAATATACACAAGCGGCAAAATCAGTAAAAAGTAGCGCGGACCCCATTCTTCATCGATTAAAATATAGGGAGTTAGTTGAGCAAGGATCATAAGCATTATAAAAATTCCTAGAAAAAGATAGCCCTCTTGTCGATTGTTACGGAAAAAAGCAGGTAATGCCGGTAAAGAGAACCAAAGCATGGGATTGAAGATGAGAAGGCCTTCGCCGGGTGAAATCAGAAGAGCAAACACTAGGTCAATGATGTTTACCTTTTCAGCAAAATAGACTCTCAACAGATGAGGAAACAGCTCCGGATCTGCATGAAACCGGACAACCATGAGCCATATCATCAAAGCGATTCCTGTTAACGTTACCAGGATTACAGCAGCGAAAGGGGTTATTTTTTTCCCCTGCTTGCTTAGAACCCAGGCCAAATAGACGACTATAGGAAAAACAAAAATAAAAGAAATTTTCTTTGTATTTGCCAGAGCTGGAAGCATGATCATCGAAACCAGCAACCAAATTTTTTTTCCTGTTTGCCGGTAACAAATTGCCGCCCATACCGCAGTCATCAAAACAGCCGTTTGAACAACCTCCATCCCTAAGGCTCCATAATGCCAGTTCATCGTCGTAACCCCGTAAAGCACAGACATGACCAGGTGCCCTGGTGGATGAATCCCCATCTTTTTGCTGATCAGCCCCACAAGCACGGCTATCCATGCTGCAAGTAAAGGATTCAACAGTGAAACCGTTGCCAAAGGGCCCCAAGGCAATTCCCAAAAACCACCCCTGCCTTCGATCGTGGGATGCTCGCCAAACAATAAGGCGCCCATTGCGTAAAAAGGCACGGAAAGATAGGACTGTAACAGGTTTTGCCTGGGATAAATCAACCGGTGCCCATCTGTCGGCCATATTCCCGGACAACCCGTGAATCCCGGCGCCAAAGCCGGGCCGTTACCATGATAGATATTCATGGCAGAAAGAACATATTCCAATTCATATCCATCTAAACTAAATCGTGTACTGAAAAAATATAAGGAAAATAACAGAATACCTATTATCACCAATCGGCGATCCATAACTCTGTTCTCCCCCCCTCTATCGAGGCTGAAAAACACCTTACGTATCGGACTTATTTACCCACGATACGGTTTTTCAGGACGTGAATTCCAGCCTTGAGAATACCTAGTGTTCCTACCCGATTGTGCGCTCTCTTTAGAACAGAAACCCATCCATCTCGACGTGCTTCTTGTAAACCTCGATAAACTCGACCGATATCCACCGCTTTTTGAAACATTCGATCGATCTGTTGTTTTGAATAATGTGGATAACTAATGACAGCCCCGCATCCGCCGTCATAATCTTCCCAGTTTTTGGTCACCAAGTAACCATTTTGATCCGCCCAGGCATAGAACGGAGTCCCGGGTTGAGGCGTAGCGATAGACACCTGAAGCTCGGTCAACAACTCATTTTTTACAATCTCTTTCATCAAATCTATGGTTTTATTGTCTTCTTCTACAGAAGATCCGCGGGCGCCAAACAAAAACGTGCCATATGTTTCGATACCGGCATTTCGAGCGGATTGCAGAACATTTTTGAGCCTATCCAGATTAAATTTTCTTTTCATGCCGATCTGTTCAGCGATTTGTTCACTGGCAGTTTCTATTCCGATACGCATTTGGTAATAACCTGCTTTTTTCATTTTTCCGATCAGGTTTTCGTTCAAAGAGGAGTAACTCCCCATGGCCACATATTTCAGATCGTTGTGGCCATGAGCGATTATAGCGTCCAGAAAACGATCAAAATGGCGCGGATCTTGATTATGCGATTCTTCGTCGAAAAAGACCCCTTCCATTTCGGGATATTTGTTTTTCAAATAGCTGATCTCGGCCATGACATCCTCGATGTTCCGAGGACGCCAGTTCGGCCTGTCATAATACATGTTTCCACACACACAGAAATTACATTGAAAAGGACAGCCTCTGCTGGCATACATCTGCACTTCCAAATAGTTCGTTCCCGGCACACCGGGTTTACCGTATGCAATACGCTGCACATCGTCATCTTCAGGCCAGGGTAAAAAGTCGATATTTTCAATGATTGGTCTGCGTTTATTGGGATAAAGCCCCAAAATCTCATCGACGTTTTTCCCTTGAATGAGCTCAAGAACCGTCAATTCATATTCACCTTGACAAACATGGTCCGCCCATTCAAGAGTTTCCTCAGGAAATGCCGTTGGATGCGGCCCACAAAATATGAGTTTCGCTCCTGTCAATTTTTTTATTTCACAAGCGAACAACTTGTCATCTTCGATAGTACGCGTCGAGCTTTCCATCACCAGGTAATTCGGTTTCAACGGAGCCACTTTTTCGATATATTGCTGAACATTCAGCTTTTCCAGACATCCATCTACAAATGTGACATCACAGTCTGTCTCACGTTTCAGCAATGATGACAGGTAAGCCAATTCCCAGGGATACCAAAAAAACGGATTTTGAGCGACGCTCGTTGTCCATCGGCTGGGAGAATGGATGATATAGCGTCCTTTCCTATCGACTCCGACTGCGTTTGCCACAACGATTTTGTTAGCCACAGGTTTTCCTCCAGAAATAGTTCAAGATGTGACACCGCATGCGGTCAGAATTTTTGCCTTCATGCGTTCGACCATGTTTTCCCAGGTTTTGGGTTTGGCAAAAGCTATCCTTTCAGCCTGTTTTTCACTGTCAGGGTTCTCAAGATGATGCCGCACTATCTCAGCATACTTTTCATATGTTTCCGCCACATCGATAACGCCTTTGTAAAACGCCACGACATCCGGCAATGGAGTTGACACGACAGGCCGGCCGGATGCCAGATATTCCAATCCTTTAACCGGATGAATGTCCATGGTTGCATCACTTAAAACATACGGCAGCAGGCACACATCGAATGCTTTCAAATAAGCGGGAAGTTCTTGATACTTTCTGATACCAATAATATGCAAATTCGACGGTTTAGGCTTTAATTTAAATCCTGGGCTGTCCGGACCGGGAAGAAGCGAAGCCCATTTATCTTCAAAAGCGCTCAAGCCGAAATCGGCGAAAATCGGTCCGATCAATACAATCGATGCCCACGGAATCGATTCAGCAATATAAACCAGCAAATCAGCATCGATTCGCTCATTCAACCCTCCAAAATATCCGATCACAGGCCCTTTGGCTTTTATCGCTTCCATATCGGCAGGGATCGGCAGCTCCGGGTCATTGGCCTGTATAAAATGCTCGACTTCTACACCACAGGGAATAAATTCCGTTTCCGGATGAAAACGATGTTTTTTCTCCCATAAACTATATGTGCCGGTAAACACCGTATCAGCTCTGCGAAATAAACGCTGTTCACGTTTTTCTGCGTCGGGCGGCGACCATTCCCATTTGGTGAAATCATCTATCACATCGAATGCAACCGCCCGCCATGGATAATTTTCTGCGATACCATCCGCTAAAGGCGTATTTGTCACGAGTACGGGCTGTTTCAAGCCCATATCTTTAATCATCTTGTCCAATCGCTTTAAAATCAATGCATCATTGAAGTCGATGATCATCGATCGGGTTTTTCCCATCGGTAAAACACGGGGGCAAAAGATGGTCAGGTTGTCTGTATACCGTGTTATTTCCGGCGGCGCATCTTTTGCCAACACATGCTGAAGCCCCATTGGATCGACATATATTCCCGGATAGTGTTGAGAGAAACGGGTGGCAAATTGCTGAGGCCGCTGCCATACGCCGAACCATGGTGTTATGGAGTATGAAACGAAAGACAAGGCATCCGGTGAAGCGGTTGTTTTTTCAGAATTCGGCGATTTCAAGAACAGATTCAACCTGGCGATAATCGCCTGCATGCCCACTTTGGCAGACATCGCCGTCAACCGTAATCCTCTTTGAATTTTACCGGTCATCGCTGATTCAATTCTTCCGCCAACCGCCATCCTGCATCGATGGAATGGTCCATATTGTAATATTCCCACTCGGCAAATCGTCCGACAAGGAAAATGTTGTTCTTCAGATACCACTTTCTGATTTTTTCAACTGTTTCCTGACGGTTATGCGTCGGAACGATATAGGCAACGGGGATGTCTATCAGGTCAACAACGTCGATCCTGTCGGTTTTATCCATCAAGCCAGCTTTTATCAGACCTTCGACCGTCCTTTCACCTGCCGATTCAAAATCCACCTTTTTGTTTTCTGAATAGGTTATTTCTGCAGTATAGGAGAAGCATCCCGGCGGACAAACTCCAGGCGCAGCGTTACCTTGAACGAAGATTCTGTGAAATAAAAAATCGGGCTCGGGAAAATAAATCCAGTGTTTTTCCGTTAAAGCCGCTCGACCTATACCCACATTGACACATAGAACAGACAGGTGTTTCAACGACGTCACATATCTTTCAATTTCATCGGGAACGTTGCAGGTCATCCTGACCGCTTCATGCAACGGACATGTCAGGACAAGATTGTCATAATGCCATATTTTTCCAGTCGATGTCTCCACAGTTCGGCTTTCCGGGTCGATCATGACGATGCGTTCACCCGTATGCAGAGGATGCTTCGTCATCGATAGAAGTCGATCGGCAAGCGCTTGCATTCCACCCTCGAGCGGATAGCCGAACCTGGCATTGGGTCCCATGTCTTTCCGGCCCGGACCCAAAGCGCCGTCGACGAATTCAGACAAGCCGGGACGGGGCACTCGTCCCGCCAGCCAATGGTGATCCATTTCACTCAGATCGCACGCCCATAATTTTTGGTTGTAAGGTATCATGAAATGCTTTGCGATACCCTCACCATACGTTTGGTAAATCCATTCCTTGAAATTGTTCGGTTCCCCCGAATCCGATCTGTATGTCGCCTCGATCAGACCCATCAAACATTCTTTGACAACAGGAATCGGCAACCCATATGTATTCCCCTGAAACGGATAACGCGTATAGATGTCTTTTGAAAAAACCCAACTTTCACGATTCTGATAATGGATATTATTGCCTAAAAGCTCATCAACTAATGATTGTACACGCTGGATTTGAGTGAAAAAAATATGGCCGGCCCAATCAAAAATGTACTGATTGACGGTTTTTGAACGCATCAATCCACCAATATGGTGTTCTGATTCAAATATTATCGCCGGTTTTTTCAGCTTTGCAGCCACTCCCAACCCTGCAGGCCCTGTTCCTACGACAATGACCTCAACCTTTTCATCCATGAATTCCCCCTGTCGCTCCACCTGTTTAACACATGACGAAAACGCTTACAGCATTGAAATCATATAATGAAGGAGTTGTCGGGTCAACCAAGGCAATCCCGATAAATAGGCTATTTTCAAGCTGAAACACGTGATAATTAACGATTTGCTCCTAATTACGGCGCTCGCTCGGCTACATTCGCATGAGATGCATCATATGGAAGCATTAGCCTGAAGATATGTCAGTAATCGGCCAACCAAATTGTTACGATAATTTAGAATCGTTTTACTATAATATCGCTTTAACCCATTTAAACAAAATTACCAGAGGCCATTATACTGAATTCAGCACATCGATTATTTAGGCTTATTTGGTTCAATGTCCCGAGATCGAACCTCGCTGTCCCCACCATTTTATTTTGTGGGCGTTTGTTCTCATTCACCTATTAAAAATATAAGTTCAAAGGGCAGAAAAGGTATTGGCTGATTGAAGTGGTCCCCATTTTCAAACCACGGTATTGCTGAATTAAGTTATGGTATATGATTCGGTTCATATTCCTTTTCAAGCTGCTTGCCATGTCATTTCTCGATACACCTGATCAGGTGTGTTACCATTCAGTGATTGAT
>JBASEY010000023.1:0-341391 GCA_049652745.1 bacterium
TCCTGACGGCGTTCAATATACCTCTCCCCAAAAAACCATGTTATTAAAAATGCGGGAATTCAGGATCAGTACAAAATGTAGGGCAATGATCTTGAAAAAATTTCCAACCGACTCTGATGTTTCCACTTGTGATGACGATGTCTTCAGATGATATATCGATTTCCTGTAAGTTGTTTGAAATAGTGAGCGTATAGGTTTGCTCAAAAAGCAATTGGCCGGGATTGATTGTGCCGGTATCTTTCCAGATATACATGGTGAATTGTCCGGTGTCGCCAGGAAATAAAAACTTTCTTAGAAGGTATTGAATCTTCAATAATTTTATCGGGTAATCGCCTGCACCAGGAACGAACACGGACGCCATCATTTCATTCGCAATGAACCCGATTTGAGGTGTTGATTGTCCAGAAGTCCATCCATCGTTTTTGAGCCATTTAGGAGCGGCGAATACAGGTGAAGACAGAAAGAGTACGATCAAAAAGATATTTAATCCTTTGCGCATCATAGTTTTCTCCTTTTTAACGTTGAAAAATTTTCATCCTGCTATTTATATCAATATTTCAAGCTGTTTAGCAAAAAAAATGTGAAAAAAGCTGCGGGAAAAAAAAAGGCGGTTTTTCAACCGCCTCGAAATCTTAAATATGGAAAGCTGATTGATCCGTGATTACAATGGATCCGCGCAGGTTTCGCTGCCGAGAGCCACCAGGAAAATCGTTTGCGCATCGCTGGCGGAAACATTTCCATCCCCGTTGCAGTCCGCTGCGCATTCTTCTTTATATGTCGGAGCATAAGAGCCGAGTGCGATCAAAAACGCCATTTGAGCGTCTGTGGAGCTGATCGCGCCGTCGTCGTTGATGTCGCCGTTATGAATACAGGATGATGTAGGTGTTGAAGTGGGGGCTGGTGTCGGCGTCGATACGCTTGTGCAATCAGTGACATAACTGACAAGCACATCGTCGATATTCCAGCCGCAATAAGAAACCATATAATCGGATGGTCCCATACCCCAACGCAGTTTGACGTTATTGTGCCCTGCTGCCCAGTTGGTGATATCGTATTCCTGGAAAGACCACTGGTTTTCAGTCAGCGTAGTGCCGGTGTGCTCCCAGACGATACTCCAAGTGGAGCCGCCGTTGTTGGATATTTCAATCGATGCGTGATCCCAATAAGAACTCTCGACACCGAGCCATCTCCAGAAGCTCAGATAGACTTCGCTGGCATTCGTGCAGTCAAAGGAGGTGGTGGTCATATACGTAGCGGGCAGGTTATTCTGATAGGTCCCGGTCAGATTATAACCGACGATATGAGTGCCTGTATGGCCGGACGGCGGGTTGCCGTTTTGCCCGGAGGCCGGTCCCCACTGCCACAGGTTTTCGTACGTCCATCCCGGATCGGTATCCATGTTTTCATCGAGAAAAACGACCAATTCTTTCGTAATGGCAAAATAGTATGATCCGCTGTTGATATCGTCCGTACGATTGCCGCTGGGATCGATCGCGAACAGAGCGAAATAATATAGGGTGCAGTCATCCAGATCTTCCAGAGTGATCGAATGTGCCGTAACATATTTGGGTTTCGTCTCAGTGTTGACCGGAGGCACGCTGTTACCCCATATCAAGCCGGTCGTCGCCGGTTCACTTGTGTTCCAGGTAACGGTAAAGGAATCGGTTGACACTGCGCTGACCACAACATTGGAAATTTCCGGTCCTTGGCAGTCGACTTGGGCTGTGAAGGTTACTTCCGCCGGTTGACCATCGCAATCTTCATCATAGTAATAAGCGAGGATTGTATCGTCATGAGCGACTTTTAAATACCCATTACCCGATTGGGTGGAGGAGGTCATGATTGTTCCAAAAAACTCCGCCGTATCGGGGCCGGTTTCAAAAAGCAGAACCTCGAGAGGCACAGGGTTTGAATCCGAGCTGATTTCGACGATCACCGTTTCGACCTGTCCGGGATTGACGTCGAGATCTGAATCGTAAACCGCCAAAGTGATTTGGTCAGCACAATTATAATATCTTTTATTCATGACGATGACGCCGCAACCGGCAGGCGCGACATTGACCACGCTTTGCTGCGGATAGATATTCAGTCCGGAAACCGTAATCAACATTTCTCCAACAGAAGTAGGAGCGACATTCAATATGGCGAGACCGTCGGCGCCGGTTCGGCCGACCTCATGAACTTCGTTTTCTTTCCAGGCACAGACATAAGCGCCTTCGACACCGCCGCGACCGTCGGATACTCTAACCTGTAATTCACTTGAAATCATCGGCACGTTGGGTAGATGCGTGACAGTCGGAGCGTAATAGGCATCCGATCTGAACATCAATGAACAATCCCCAAACAGTACGTACTGATTCATTACCTCTTCAGTGGCAGATATAATTCCGAAATAATCGTACATAAACAGAATGCCGTCGAGGGTCATTTGGCCAAGGATGCAATTGCCTCCAGGTATCGTGCCGCTGCTGTTTCCTGTGACTGAATAGGTTACGCCCCAGGCCATCTGAGCGGGTTCATGCCATGAGCAGGATGTCGAGGAGCTGAACATACTGACGGCGCCTTTGCCGCTGTTTTTCATCCAGCGTTCCGCGAAACAATCCGATGATCCATTGAAATATCCGTTTGAGCAGGACACATCCATAATAAAAGGTGTAAAGTCGCCATTGGTCAGCGCATCGACATCACTGTTTGAAAAAGAAGGCGAAGACCAGCTTGTGCCGCTGCCGTGTCCCAGGTAGGACAGCCAGAAACGACCGTCGTTGACGGCGTTTCTAATTTGAGTCGCTCCATGGCCTAGTGATTGATAGATACGATCAGCCGTCGCATTGGGGTTATGAGCGAGAAAGCGGGCTTCGATGCCACGGGAATATTCTTCATCCGAAGGACTGGAGCCTTCACTGGAAGCCAACCCGGCAAACTTATCGAGCCATGCTTCGTATCCATCCGGAGGCGTCATTTCATAAGTAAGAATTTTATTCAGTTGAGGGTTTAATTCGTTGGCATTTTGGGCGCTTAGTCGTGAAATCAAAACATCGGGAATCTTGTCCGAACCTTCAAGAAGAGTGAATTTTGAATCGGATGCACAACCGCCGATTCCGGACAATGGCTGGAGTTGGGGCGCATCGCCGACTAAAAGGATAAAGACCGGCTTTGGATTCCAGGTATTCCACACATTTTGAATGTAAGACAAAATGGCCGAAGAAGATGTTCCGGTCACATCCGAACTGACCATGTGAACATCGACGCCGCGTTTAATTTTCCAATCGATGAAATCGGACATATATGTCATTAAAGAGCTATGGCAGATCATCAGCATCGGTTCAGGATCCGAACGAAGGCCGATATTCAGATGGTCGAAGTTCATCAAATAAGATTTGTAAGTTGAATAAAAAGAGGGAAAAACAGGCTCCAAAGAAATGTTTTCCCGTCCCTGAGTGGCGATGGTGATTGCGATTTCGGTTGCAGCGATAAGATCACCTGAAACTGGGTTGACACGTACAGGATTGATTTCGACCGTGACAAAACGAAAATCGCGCATCCAGGCGTCCTGTGAGATTCGTCCCCAGTTGGCCGGATAGAGCTGATCCTGGTTATAAATTCGTGCGTCCAACTGAAAAGGCGGAGGCGATTCGGATCGTTTATAACTGGGTTGAGCCGGCCACACCGTATAGCCTTTCAGTTGAACGGCGTCGATAACATCGATCTTCAAATCGACGGATGCGTCAGCCGGAACGATGATATTTTTTCGTATAGCCGGCACCTGAGGCGCTCCGGTTTCCATGAGCCATCCGTTATCCGGGATTTCCAACAGAACGAAATCATCCAGATCGTTGGCTTTTTCCATCAATTCAACACCTGGAACACGCAGGGTGAAAACCGTGTCGTTTCCGATCATGTCCAGTTTTTCGACAGTCGGTTGCCTGGCATTGCCGTTCTGCCCAAAGGGGATCCAATATCCCTGAGCAGCGGTACAGCAAGCGACAAGCAGCAAAAACAAGAATAAACGCTTCATATTTCCTCCTTGTTAAACCTCATAAATAAGAGAGAATCATCTTACTAAATATATCATAAAAGCAAAGAATGTGCCAATAACTCAACTCATTTTATCTGTTATCGGCACATTCTGATTAATCAGGTAACAGCATCGATGCTGGTGACCTTGTGATCAATTTTGCCCTGTCTGTTGATCACAAATAAATTTTACAGAGGATCGGCGCAGGTCGTCTGACCAAGGCCGGTCCTGAAAATTTGCTGGGCGTCGGCGGATGTAACCAGTCCGTTGCCGTCGCAGTCAGCCGCACATTCCTCATCATGGGTCGGGCTATAAGATCCCAGTGCGATCATAAAAGCCATTTGGGCATCGACAGAGCTGACGAGGCCATCGTTGTTCACGTCGCCGTTGTTGATGCAAGAAGGTGTTTCAGTCGGGGTCGGCGTCGCTGTCGGAAGTGGTGTCGGAGTAGCTTGCGTGCAAGGAAGCGTGTAACTCACCAGGACATCATCGATGTTCCATCCGCAAAACTGCCAACTGCCATCCGTCGGACCCATACCCCAGCGTAGTTTCACCTGTGAATAGCCCGCTGCTTGGGCTGAAATATCAAAACTCATAAGTTCCCAAGAACCCCCATCAATCCTTCCGGGGTTTTCCCAAAGCGTGCTCCAGGAAGCGCCGTTGTTATTGCTGATCGCAATATATGCATGGTCATAATAATAGGTTTCAACGCCCAACCACGCATAGAATTCCAAAGTAACTGACGACGAACCAGTGCAGTCGAACGCCTGGGTAGTCGCCCAATAGGTTGTGGACATGCTGTTGGGATAATCGCCATTTAAATTATATCCAACGACGTTATTGCCGGTATAACCACTGCTCGGATCGGGTGATCCATACTGACCTCCCTGTCCTGTCGGGTGACCCCAAGCCCATTGGCCTTCGTATGTCCATCCAGGATCAGTATCCATATTCGCAGAGAAAAGTGTTACCAATTCCCAGGTCAATACACCATAATACGTACCACCATTATCATCGACGGCAGAGTTGGCAGCGGAATCGGTGGATTCCACCATAAAATAATAATAGGTGCAGTCATCCAGACCTGTAATGGTAACACTGTGGCTTGTCAGTAGTTTCGTGCTTTCTTCAGTTGACCAGGTACCAGGTATCTCAGCATAGTGGACGAGTGACGTTGCAGGCTCATTTGTCGTCCAGGTAACCGTGAACCCGGAATCAGTGACATTCGTAACGGTCACGTTGGAAATCAGCGGGGGCGCGCAATCGACACCGGCTTGAGCTGTCACCGTCATCGGTCCAGCACCTCCGTAGTCCAGGTCTTCATAATAAACGGTGATTGTATCGCCATGAGCGACTTGGAGAACTCCATCAGGAGCGGCAGTGCCGGTAGCGGTCTGTATTGTCCCCTGGAAGCGACCATCGCTGATTTCGGTGAGTGTGATAATTTCCGGAGTGAGTTCAGTAGTACTGGTGATTTCGACGTCTTGTGTGCCGGCGCCGACCAGGTCCAAATCTTCTACAAGAATTTCAATGATATCGTTGCAATTGAAAGCATCTCGTTTCAGTTTGACGACACCTGCAGATACCGGGCCGCTTCCGGCCAATGTCAACGTGGCGCCATATCCTGCCGGCCATTCGCCGTATTGAGGATGTTCATCGGCAGTATCATGTGTCACAGCATAAAGATGGGCTTCATCCATCGTGATTTCACCGTCCTGGTTGTAGTCGGCATCCGCGGGGTTCCCAAAAGCATCCTGCCCGGTCACCGCTGCAGTCCAGTAGAAGACATATTCATCATAAACATAGTCCGGTCCCATTGCCCAGGAGTATTCATGGTCATTTGCCGCAGTCATGACGACGCGGGGGACATCGGAATTCATATTGACGATGTCGTTGACAAAACCACCTGAAAAACAAGGTTCCATCGTGACGATAATTTCGCGGCAGTGGATGGGCTCCAGTAATGCGGCGAATTCATAATCCCAAATTTCTTCGCTATTCCAGAGATTCATCGACGTTGGTTGTCCAGGGGTGCCGTATTGGCCGTTTCCATGGTCGGTCGTGAAAATGAACAAGGTGTCATTAGGACCCAGCCTTGTCGCCAATTCACCGAAAATTGTATTGAGGTTTGCGCGTGTGCAGGCATATTCAGTGTCGTCGATACCGTCGCCGTTCAAATCAGGATTCGAATTGCCGCCGTTGGATTGATCGGGCGCTGGATTGGTGCCGTCTGAAATCGCGATGTACATGTTATCGTTCACATAACCATAAACATCGAACAGTGTCTTGAATATGTTGGAACAGTCGTTCCAATAGCGGATATGGTTGGAATATTGTGAGGCGCCGCCGGAAAGAATCACAGCATAGAGATTTTCAGGGCTTCTGGACAAGAATCTTTTCGGCGCGGAAACCGGCCGAATATTTTTACCGCCAAGAATATCTATACCCTGAAAATGGCTCATTGCACCGATCATTTCAGGGAGTCGTGTCGCATCGATAATTTCGATGGCTTCAGTATCCGGATCGATCAGAACATAGCGACAAGCATGCTCCCAGTTGGCGCCGGGGTGCAAATCGATAAAAGCCATCCAGGAAGCATGTTTCAATGTAAAAACCGGGCCCTTGAAAGAATCGATGACGGTTCCTTCGGGAAGGATCGATTTCGACACATAGACAGGCAGGTCTGATCGCATTCCGACCAATACTTTGCTTTTTACGAGTTCAAATGCTTCTTCAGAAGAACTCACGGCAGCAAATAGTGTATTCGGCATCGTTAAAATAACAGCCAAAATAGCAATGAACAAATGATACTTACGCATGTCTCCTCCTTGTGATAAAGGGTTTCTAAAAAAACTCCGATATACACTATAGTAAGATTCTAAGAAAAGTCCATTCAATTTGAAAAAAAGATTCGAATAACCGTTCAGCAATTTGATGACAGGGTCAATAGCTCTTCGTTTACTTCCGAGCTTGAATAAATGTCTAGATTTGCCTATGGTGTCGTCGCGAATTGCTCAGGAAATCAAAACTTCATGTAAAGGAGAGAGATAATGAAAAATAAGGAATTATTGGAGCGAGTACAGAAACAGATAAAGGATAACTGCATCTGCATGCTGGATTTGAAATATGTCGATCTCACAGGAAAATTTCGGCATATCACACTTCCCGCCGGTGCGCTCACTGAAGATCTTTTAAAGGAAGGCGTCGGATTTGATGGCTCAAGTGTAGGCTTCAAAGATGTCAAAAGTGGTGATATGTGTGTGATACCGGATTTAGAAACCGCTTTTATCGATCCCTATTGGGAATTGCCGACTATCAGCATGTTGTGTGACATAGTTGAAGCGGATACACGTGCACCTTTTATGGGTGATCCTCGGTCGACAGCTAAAAGAACGCTGGAATATGCTCAGAAAGCCGGTATAGCGGAATCGATTTTCTTGTTACCCGAACTGGAATTCAACATTATGGATCAGGTTAACTGGGAAGTGACGCCGCACACCAGTTTTATCGATATCCGTTGTGATGAGATCAAAGGGACGACCGATGCCGATGAAAACCCGATCGCCGGCCAGTGGATTCCTCATCAGCAAGGCTATCATCGCGGAGCGCCGCAGGATTTTTACCGCGATGTGCGCAATGAAATGATGAACACACTTGCGCAGATGGGCGTCGACGTCAAATATCATCACCATGAAGTCGGCGCGACCGGGCAGCAGGAAATAGAAATGTCGCTGAGTCCAATGATTGCAGCCTGTGACCACACCATGCTGACGAAATATGTGGTTCATAATGCCGCTGTCGAAAGAGGTTTGATCGCGACCTTTATGCCGAAGCCGATCGCCGGTGAAGCGGGGAACGGCATGCATATTCATATCAGACTTGTCGGCAAGAAAAACGCACCGGTATTCTACGACGAAAAAGATCCGATGGGGCTGTCGGAAATGGCCTACTGCTTTATCGGCGGCATGATCAAACACGGACGATCCTTGACAGCATTTACAAACCCGAGCACCAATTCATACAGGCGCTTGATGCCTGTGTTCGAGGCTCCGACCAATATGTTTTTCTCGATGGGAAGCCGAAACTCGGCTATCCGCATCCCCAAATACGCGACATCGCCGGATAAAAAACGGTTCGAAATTCGTTGCCCTGACGCGACCAGCAATATCTATTTCGCTGCCTCCGCCGTGATTATGGCCGGGCTCGATGGAGTCAAAAACGGTATCCATGCCCGCAAGATGGGGTGGGGTCCATATACCGATATCACGACTGAACCGGCTTCAGTGCGTAGAAAAATTATATCTCTTCCGGAAAATCTCGATGAAGCGCTTAAATCACTTAAAGCAGATCATGCTTACCTAATGGAAGGGAATGTTTTCAGCAAACAATTGATCGACGGTTGGATCGATCTGCATCACCGACAACATGTATTACCCATGCTGCAGACACCGACCCCGCTTGAATTTCAGCTCTATTTTGGTTGCTGATTTCAACCGAATAATTAACGCGACCAAATAGATGAAAACGGCACAATTCCCAAACCAATCCAGGCAAATGGGGGTTGTGCCGCTTTTATCAGTCGTAGTTCTGAGTTATAATGGGATGGACCATCTTGCCGAGTGTTTGCAGACAATTTTCGCGCAGGATTTTAAAAATTTTGAAGTGATTGTCGTCGACAACGGTTCAACTGACGGCTCAGTCGAATATATAAAAAGCTATCAATCAACAGTCACCCTTATTCAACTGGACCAGAATAGGGGTTTTTGTATCGGCATGAATCGAGGGGTAGAGAAGGCAAAGGGAAAATTTGTTTTGCTGTTGAACCAGGATTTGAGTTTGGATAAAGCGTGTTTTTCCGCGTTGATGGAAAGTTGGGAAAATCCGCCGCCGGACAATATTTTTGCCCCCGATTCAAATGCTGAACGACCGGTCATAGGTGTTTTTCCCAAAGTCATGTTTTATTCAGCGCCGAATTTTATCAATGCTTTTGGCGCTGAATGGTTTGTCGATTGCCATTGGCGGGATTCAAGAGTGGGTTTGCCTGATCTGGGCGCATTCGAGATAAGTGAGACTGTTTTCGGCTCCATTTTTCCTGCAGTTTTATTCGATAAAGACAAATTCCTCAAAATCGGTGGATTCGATCCGATGTTTGTTTCTTATTGTGAAGATTTTGATGTCTGTTACCGCAGCAACATCCTGGGTTACCGATTTATCACCGCCCCAAAAGCCGTCATCAGGCATAAATATCGTGCATCATCAACCGATCGAACCAATCCTTTACAGTCGAGATTCTGGTTTTTAAGAAATTATTTGTTGGTTTTCTTGAAGAATTACGAGACTAAAAACCTGGTAAAATATGGCTGCAGGATATTCAAACGCTATCTATGGAACAGTTTGCGCCATGCGATGGCAACTCGAAACCGGGCGGAAATAGCTATGAATATAAGAGTCTTGGGAAGCATCATCAAGAAAATTCCGGTTATTTACCGAAACCGCCGACAGATACAGAGAAATCGAAAATTTGCAGATCGGGTTTTTTGGCAAACCGGAGAGGTGGAAGATTTCAATATTTTTCATGTTGAAGGCAGCATAGTTTTATCGTTAAAATCTCTTCGAACCGGCAAAGGTGATAGTGACAGGCAGCGCTCATGAGCAAGGTACTCGTTTTGACAGGTGATATGATTGGAAATCGGATGGCGGGTCCGGCGATTCGCGCTTTTGAAATGGGTCGCGTGTTGGCTGAGCGCCATACGGTTACACTGGCCTGTCCGGAAATAAATGGGGTCTGTCCCGAAATTCCCGCTGACATGAAAGTCATTGAATGTGGTCTCATACCCCGCTGGCCGAATCTGAACGCTTTCGATGTGGTTATCTTACCTGGCTCAATGAATCTGAATACCTATTTCAACATACCTGCCCTGGTTGACCTATATGATCCATTTATTCTTTCCAGTTTGTCCCGAACGGATAAAACAGAAGCCATCCAACACGAAGAACTAGAATTTTTGAGGAGAAATTTGATCCGAGGGGATTTTTTTGTATGTGCGACTGAAAGACAAAAGGATTTCTGGCTTGGCATGTTAGCGGCAACAGGACGAGTCAATGTTCGCCTCTATAACGTCGATCAAAATTTAGAAGGCCTGATCCAGTTGGCGCCTTTCGGCGTGCCCGCAGAACCTCCCAGTTCGAAAAAATGGACATTTCCCGGTGACCCAAACGATTTCTGGATTGTATGGGGAGGAGGCATTTGGGATTGGTTTGACCCTTTGACCCCGATTCAAGCCGTTTTCGATTTAAATCAAAAAGGGATAAATGTATCGCTTTTATTCATGGGAACATCTCATCCGAATCCTCAAATGACGCAAATGTCCATGGTAAAAAAAGCTTTCGACCTGGCGGAAAAGCTGGGGTTGTTGGACAAGAAAATCTTTTTCAGCGATTGGATACCATATTCTGAGCGTGGGATGGTCTTGAAAAGCGCCCACCTGGCAGTCAGTACGCATTATCCGCATCTTGAAACACGCTTCTCTTTCAGAACACGTATTTTGGACTATATATGGGCAGGATTGCCTTTCGTTTGCACGGAAGGAGATGTGTTGAGCGAATGGGCGGAAGGCCATGAAGCAGGCCTGGCTGTTCCTCCTGAAAACGTACAGGCTTTGTCTGTGGCATTCCAGACTTTATTGCTTGACAAGGATATGTATCGAAAACACCGGGATAATCTTAAAATTCTTGCGGAACATATGCATTGGAGCAGAGTGTTGAAACCTGTCGTCGACTTTTGCGAAAACCCGAAGCGTGCGCCGGATCATAAATACCTGCAAAAAGCATTGTTGTCTGATGAAGGATATTTTGTCGAAAGCTGTGAAAACTCGGTAATGCCTGTAGGTGAAATTTTTACCGACGGTGTTTCTCAGCAAATCATTTGCAAAGAAGGAGCTCTGTGTAGAATAGACTTGAAACTGGCTACATTCAAACGTGTCAATAATGGATACGGCATATTCGAATTATTGGATTCTTCCGGGGCTAAAATTGTTACCATCCCATTTGCTCTTGCTTCGGTTGAAGACAATAAATGGAAATCGTTCAGGTTCGGCCCGCTATCATCGAAACCTGGAAGTATTTGGACCGTAAGATTGTCCAGTCCCGACTCGGCTCCAGGCAATGCCATCACGATCTGGGCTGATA
Source organism: bacterium (assembly GCA_049652745.1). GTDB lineage: Bacteria > CSSED10-310 > CSSED10-310 > CSSED10-310 > CSSED10-310 > JBASEY01. The sequence goes on from JBASEY010000023.1 coordinate 11,204, forward strand.
ATGCTTGTGAGAATTCCTGGTATACCATTAATAAGATGAAGCAAGTCGGTTCAATCAATTACAGGATTTTTGCCAAAATATTCGAAGGTTTCGACCATGATATGCCAAAGCAAAAAAAAGCGACTTTCCGATTTCCTTTCTTGAGGAAACGATAATGGCTGAAACTCGAACCACATTTCAACGATCATATCTTCCTCAAAAGGCCTTCGAGATAGACAGAGATTTAATACCGGATTTATCGATCTGTATAGTCAATTGGAATACGCGTGACATGTTGCGAGACTGTTTGAATTCAATATGGAAGCATAAAGATGATCTGAACATAGAAGTATTTGTCATTGACAATGCATCCAGTGACGGCTCCGCTGAAATGATCAAAACTGAATTTTCTACGGTTACGCTTATTGAAAATAATGAGAATAAAGGGTTTGCGCAGGCCAACAATCAAGGCATTGCAAAAGCGACGGGTCGCTATATCCTATTGCTTAATCCAGATACTATCATTCTTGAGGAAGCTCTGCGCCGGATGACGCGATTTCTGGACGAAAACCCCAACGCTGGAGCTGTTGCCGCCCGCCTGATGAATACAGATGGATCGCTTCAATTTTCATTGCGGCAATTCCCCAATTTTCTGACCCCTTTTACTGAAAATACCAACTTGGCCACTCTACCGGGAATTTTTTGGTGTTCACAAAAATCACGCCTTATGCGGTGGCCCCACGATTCCGTCCGCGAAGTTGAACAACCTGCAGGCGCTGCGTTGATGATCAAAAGAAGCTGTATTGAAACTCTCGGATCGTTAAACGGCTCCTTTCATATGTTTTTTGAAGACGTCGATATCTGTTATCGAATTCGTAATAATGGATGGAAAATTTACTATCTCCCTGAAGCTCTGATTATTCATCACGGAGGACAAAGCGTCAAAAAACGTACTGATATGGGAACACAATTTTATCGGAGCCTCCTCAAATTTTCTCGGCTGCATCGTGGTAAAGGCTGGGAATTTTCAATGCGAATGTCCATGATGATTCTTGCTACTTATTGTTTTGCGATTTCTTTGATATTGCTGCCTTTCAAGCCCAGTAGAGCAATGAGTATCGGAAAGAGCGCGATGAATGTTATTAGAGCGGTATTTTATCGTGTCGCTGTATATTGAAGATTGTCGAATGCCCGATAAATTGAAAAAAACGGATATCTCTTTCGCGCCTTCGTTCCTAAAAGGTTTTTGGCGATATGATCGTTCGTGAAAGTTTTAGTAGAGATGTTGCCCGCCTTGTCATTTGGTATCCCGTCCGCTTGATCATAAAATTTCTTCCAGTCACATTTTCATTCAGCTTGTTTCGTCTGTTAGGCCGGTTGCACTTTTATCTTGGTACACGTTCAACCGAAAACTTACGTAAAAATATTCTTCTGGGTCATCCGGCAATTGACCGCAAAACAACAAATGCGATCCTGAAAAGCTATCTTGAGAATCACTATATCGACAGACTTCATATTTTTACCTATCCACGGCTTAAATCTAAAAAAGAGATGAACAAAATTTGTTCAATCGAGGGATTGGACCTTCTAGCATCGGCTTTGAACGAACGAAAAGGTGTCATCATCGTTCTCGGGCATTACGGCCCTATACAACTGCCTTTATTTCAACTTGGTTCATTGGGTTATCCGATCATTCAAGTTGGTTTGCCGACTGATGACGGGTTGAGTTGGACAGGCCGAAACGTCGCTTTCAAGCTTCGTATGCGATATGAAAGCATGATTCCGGCTAAAATTCTGCCTGCCGACACTTTCCTTCGCCCACTTTTCTCCCACCTGAAAGAAAACGGCATTGTCATGATGAACATCGATCCGGCGGGAGGAGGCAGGTGGATAGGGCGGTTGTTATGGAGACCTTTTTTCAATCACTGCATTCCGTTTTCCCTCGGCTCGGCAACCCTGGCTCATAAAACCGGCGCTCCACTATTGCCGTTGTCGATCAAACGATTGCCCGATAAAACATATCGATTTGAGTTTGATGAAGTGATTCGTCCTGAAGAATCACAAACTCCGGAAATGACCTTGGATCGCTTAATAAAATGGTATGAAAGGGTTGTTTCGGAGGATCCAGGCTTATGGCACTTTTGGGACGAATACGAAATCGGTAAAATGATACGTGACAAAGAATAATTTCATTGTCGATGGAACGATCCCAAGTTGAATGTCGCCAGGGCGATTGTCATCGATAAAGCCGTCAATGTGATAAAAGCTCCAAATATATATCCAATGGGATGAAATAACAGGGTCAGTCGATGTTCTCCCGCCGGCGCCGCCACTGCACGCAAAGCGTGGTTGGCTCGAAGGAGTTTGAGCGGAGCTCCGTCTATGCAGGCTTTCCAGTCGGACGCCCAAGCGTCTCCAATCACCAAAAGAGCGGGTTTATCGAGTGAATAATCGAAATCCAACCGATGATATTCGTTGGTAGAAATCGTGAAATCGAATCTCGGTGGAGCAGCCGACAGCGTCAACCCGGGTTCCTCTTCCAACAGGGCTACACGATTGAAGTCCGTTTTTAAAAGCAATTCAGGGATCTTGGCTTCTTGGGTGTTGACTATCCAGGAATCGACCGGAAAAAGATAAGGCTGAGATTCGGGATTGAACAAAATGCCCGGAGATACTTTTTGCAAAGCATCTGACGGCTTCCAAGGAGTCGACCCTGTCGGAACGGCAGCCGTCGATACTACAAAAGCTTCAGAGGGTTTCTCGGAAACAAGTATGTAACGAACTCGAAGAATATCTAAAATCGTTTTGTTATATTCAGAAAACCTCAGCAATTCGCCAACTCTTCTATAATGCAATCCGCTCACTCTGCCGCCGGTTTGATACCAACCTTTCCAGGAGGATTCATTGGTTAGAAGCACTTTGCCTATATCCCATTCGTGAATACGAAAGCCCGATGCATCTTCGGTATAGCAGGTATCAAGAAAAAGCCGATGGGATGTCGGAGCGAAACTTTCGTATGGCGGTTGTTTCCCAAACATCAGGTCGCTGTTTCGATAAAGCAACGAGAGTTGTATAAATGTCAGGAGCGGAATACTGGTTTTAAAAATTCGATTAAGTTTGGGGGGAAAACGGCTTGTGAACCAATCGAGGCCTGCCCCGGCTAACAACGATAACGACAAGCACACCAAAGGAAGTATAGCTGCAGGTGTTCGGACCAATTCCCAACCTGGAAGAATCGATCTCAGGTAACTATGAACGAATGTCTTCGGTCCGATAGAATAACAAAATCCGATAATCGTCCATAACCATAAAAACAGAAGGAACTTACCGTGAAACCGAGAGGAATGGGTAAAAGAAGGTGACTGCTTTCGATTACCGGATCCTATTGTTTTGATACTGTAAAAAAGCGCAATCAGCCAGAAAACCGGGGTGATGAACCCTGCATGACATTGTTGATTGGTTCTGTCCCAGGGTCCTGAGTAAGGCCCATCGATGCCTCCAAAGTGATTCGGCCGAAAAAGCGTGATCAGGCTAATGAGCTGGAAGCTTTCACTTTCACCAAGAGATTTCGATAATTCATGACGAGACGACTGTAGAGCTTGGTCTGCCGTCGTTAAAAGTTGAATGCCCGTTGCAGCTATACAGATCAAAAACGCCAGTAGAAATGTAATTATGAAGGAAAAAGTAGATAAGGTTTTCGAATGCTTGTTGGAAGGATGAATGGCAATCAGCCAGCAGCACCAAAACACTATTCCATACAGAGCTGACTGAAAATGGCCGGCTAGAATCGAGAAACCCAGAAGAAGGGCGGATAAGAAGGTGAAAAACGTTTTATGAAATCCTCTTTCAGCCAAGAATAGAACCCAGGGGAACAGCGCGTAAAATTGAATGATCCCCAAATGGGTTGCATGTCCAAGAAGTTGGCCGGAAAAGCACCATGTGATTGCTGAAAATGAAGATCCCGCTATAGAAAGCCCAAGAAATCGGGACAGGACAAACGTGCCCGCCAAAGCGGAAAAATAGCTGAATACGGTCAGAAAAATCATGACTCGAGGTGTAATGGTTTTAAATAAAGAGACGAAAAAATTTACCGGGTAAAACGATCCTGATTGGAGATATCCTATAAAGGAGTATCCACAATAGATATGGGGTTCCCATAACGGAACGACGCCGTTTTGGATCGATCGGGAAAAAAAGGCCAAGTGAGGGTAATGCAAATCCAACGCATCCCATTGAATCGATCGCGAGTTTTGACACAGAGCCGGAAAAAAAAACAGCGTGACAGCCAGGCAAGATAAGATCGAAATCAGCACAAGCTTAGAAAAGAAATTCATCGGCTCAAGCATAAATCAATCTCAAGTGAAAATCTATTTCTTCATTTTTTTCGAATATTCTTCGATGATTTCTAGGGCGATAGCGTCGGGAAGCATTTCATGGCGGAAAAATTCCATTGCATATCCTGCTCGGCCGCTGGAAAGATTTCTGAGCGTATTCGCATAGCCGAACATTTCGCGCAAAGGCACAAACCCATTGAGTTTTTGTGACCCTTTACGATGACGGCGCATATTCTCTATTTTACCACGACGTCGATTGATATCCCCGATGATGTCGCCGATATAATCATCAGGAGTATTGATTTCGATTTTCATTATGGGTTCCAGCAACTTCGGGGATGTTCGATTTATCGATGACTTCAAGGCCTGTTCCGTACAGATTCTAAAAGCCATCTCGCTGGAATCGACCGAATGTGAAAGACCGTCAAGTAAAACAAATCTGACGTCGATCATCGGAAAACCGGCTATTAAACCGTTTTGCATCGTGTTTTGAAACCCCTTTTCGACACCCGGTATGAAATCACGTGGAATATTGCCGCCTTTTACCATGTCGACGAATTCAAGGCCCTTGCCCGGGTTGGGTTCAAGACAAAATTCAATTTGTGCAAATTGGCCTTTACCGCCTGTCTGCTTTTTATAGCGTTCGGTGCGTCTTATGGGCGAAGAAATGGTTTCCCGATAAGCAACGGATGGCTTACCTGTGTGAGCAGAGACTTTGTGTTCTGTGAAAAGGCGATCGACGACAACTTCAAGATGAAGTTCACCCATACCCGAAACGACGGTCTCACGTGTTTCACTATCGACTTTTACCTTTAACGACGGGTCTTCAAGGGCCATTTTTGCCAATGCTGCGCTGAGTTTGTCCCAATCGTTACGATCGACCGGCTCGATACTGACGTCTACAACTGTTTCCGGGTAATGAATGCTTTCCAACAAAAGCGGTTGTGTCTCATCACACAATGTGTGTCCGGTACGTGTGCCTTTCAAACCAATCAGGGCGCCGATGTCGCCTGCTTCCAAAGAGTCAAGCTCAACCCTCTCGTCGGCATGGATCCTGAGCATCCGACCGACTCGTTCTCTTTTCTGAGTTGACGCATTCATTATGGAGTTGCCGGTGGAGATTTTTCCAGAGTAAACACGGATAAATGCTTGATGGCCTACATAAGGGTCGTTGATAATTTTGAAAACCATTCCACTGAAGGGCTGTGATGGAGAGGGAATTCGCGAGATCGATAATTCCTGGTTGTTGATATCGTGTCCGACAATAGCCCCGCGATCGATGGGAGATGGCAGGTAATCGACGACGGCATCCAATAATAGTTGAATACCCTTATTTTTAAACGACGAGCCACAAAAGACCGGAGTAATGCACAAGTTCAGGACGGCACGACGAGCAGCTCTACGAATTTCTATTTCCGTTGGTTGTTGATCGCCTAAGTATTTCTCCATAATGATCGGATCGAAATCCGAGAGAGTCTCGAGCAATTTATCTCTGTAATGATTGACTTGATCCTCCATTTCCTCAGGAATGGGTATGGGTGACATAATGAGCGAGTCGTCATCATATGCCCATGCTTGAAGGGTAACCAAATCGACCATACCTCTGAACTTGTCTTCGAGACCGATGGGAAGTTGGAAAGCGAGTGGATTGGCGCCGAGCATGTCATCCATCATGGTAATAACAGCAGATAAATCGGCGCCTTGTCGATCCATTTTATTGATATATGCGATACGCGGAACCTTGTAGCGATCGGCTTGACGCCAAACCGTCTCACTTTGAGGCTCGACACCGCCGACGGCGCAAAAAACCATGATAATTCCATCGAGGACTCGCAAAGAACGTTCGACTTCCAGTGTAAAGTCAATATGTCCCGGGGTATCGATCACGTTGATACTATGATTTTTCCACTGTGTCGTAATCGCTGCGGAAGTAATGGTGATGCCTCGTTCCTGTTCCTGCTTCAAAAAATCCATCACTGCTTTTCCGTCGTGCACTTCACCCATTCGATGCGTCGTTCCGGTAAAGAACAGAATGCGTTCCGTCGTTGTCGTTTTGCCTGCATCGATATGAGCAACCAGACCAATGTTTCTAAGCTTGTCTAGACTTGTCGGTTTCATAATTCCTCTTCCTTGATGATATTGACCGAATTGCCGGATAGAAATACCGGAATTACCAGATGCTGCGGGACTGTAATGCCGACGTTCCAGAATTACAAGGAAAAACCAACTTCAAAAATATCTGGTTGAACGAAAAGATGCTATTTCTTCTTTTCGGAATTTCTTGGCACAATAATCAATGCGTCAGGACCCTGTCCTACACTAATCTCTTGAATTGCCATATCATCTTGATCGGTATCGATTACCCAGACCTTATTATGATTGAATTCCAAAGCCCAAAGACGATTGTCCGGCCCGATGGCCAGACCGGATGCCATGTTGTATTCTGTGCCGCCGGAGGAGAGAGATAATGAAGATAGCAGGTCAAAAGAATTGGGATCGAAACGCCCGATTCTTCCATCGGCAGAGCTGGCGAAGTACGCATGATCAGGGCCGAATATCAGCTCATTTGGGGCATCATTTGTTTCTATCACATGAATCAGCTCATTCGAATGGATATTAAATGCTGAAATTGTGCCGTTTTCACTGAATCCATCCGGCCAGGAATAATCGCCGGTATTGACCACCCACAACCAATCCGGAAAATTCGGGCTATAAGTTATATCGGCGCAGTTACGACCGCCGCTTTCAAACCAGCCGGTAACTTGGTCGGTGCTCATATCGATCATGACGACAATCCCCGGACCTCCGGCATAATAGAAGTCATCCAAGTTAGCGCATGCAACATAAGCGATGGAATTATGCACATAAATACCGCTCGGGCGGGGATAGGTGGTCTTGCCTTCATCGGTTGGTAAATTGTCAGGTAAATCGATCACGGTGATCACTTGACCCGTATAGGCGTTCACACGGCTGACAGTGTTGGTGTTGAACTGTGTTACATAAAAATCCTGATCGTCGACAAAAGCCATACTGAATGGGCTGGTGCCCGCTCCAACAGATAGCTCACGCTTTAAGGAAAGAGTGTGAGGATCGTAAACGGTAATCGAGTTGGATAAGCTATTTAAAACATACAACTCCTCTGTGTGCTGTACAATGCAATTCGGTGCCTGCCCTGTCGCGGCGACATTGGATTGAGCGGCATAATTTTCCGAATCGATCCGCCACAGATTTTCATCCAGACTCATGGCAACGACAACGTCATAAGTAGTCGGTTCGGATGGAGTCGGAGTTGGGGTTGGAGTGGGCGAGGGGGTAGGTGTCGGGCCTGGATCGTCTTCTATGACCGCTATCAGAAAATTGAAAGAATGAGGTGATATATTTAAAGAAAACTCAGTCAATTGCGATGGGGTGTCGCCTAAAAGAGAGTCAAAATCAAGCCAAATGCGATCTCGATCAGGGAGCGTTTCATACCACCAGATATTTTCTGTATCCTTAAGAATCAGGCCGATATCATGTTGGGAAGTGTAACCGAAACCGGTATAAAATGGCTCAGTTAATTCCAGTTCTTTAAACGTTCCATAATTTCCTGAATGTAAATCGATGCCAAACCATTCTTTTGTTGCCGGATCGTAATAAAGAAGTGTATCACAGGATTCGTTCGGCAGCGTCAAAGCTGAGAAAACACCTTTGCCTGCCGGCAGGTTGAATAATGTGCGAACCGCCTCTTCCGGCAGGTCAAAAAGAGGAGTCAGAGTTGTCGCATCTAAAAATTGCAACGTGTCGTCACCAATAACCACAAGCCAGTTGTCGCCTGGTGTACCTTCCATATATTTTAGTGCGACGACGCCATCGATTTGGTTGAATTTGGTGATCGAGGTCAAAGCTTCGGTTATTTCAAACAGTGATCCGGTATCGATATCGAATAAGACGACCGATGACGAAGCTTGGCAAAAATGTGTAACGACCAAAAAGACGAATAGGGAAATAGTTAAAATGTGATAACTGAATGTTTGTGATCGATTTTTCATGTCCTTTCATAAATCCTTTCTTCTAAAGAGTTATCTTTACGGTTGCAAACCAGGATCTGGAAGGCAGCGGAAAGCCGCGGACATCCAGCATCCGGTCATTAGCTATGTTTTTGACTTCGACGCCAAAGCGCCATGTCGAACTCAAGTCGTAGGCAACGCCGAGATTTCCCGTCAATCGTGCATCGAGTTTCTTGGTGTTGGAGCGTGTGATGTAATTCCCGCTCAAGTGGTGCCATTCTGTCCAAACAGAAAAAGGGTTTTTATTCCAGGCAAGCTTGCCGAATAGATCATGTTCGGGCCTGCCGGGAATTTGTTTACCGTGCAGGTTTGGTTCGCCTGAACGATCGATGGCTTTGTCCCATGTATAGGAACCGGACACAGTAAAGCCTTTTCCCAGCGTAACGGCGCCATCCAATTCGATTCCCCGTGAACGGGCCCGGCCGATATTGAAAGGTTTATAACGAAATCCCGACACCAATTGATATTGAATCAAATCCGTTGAATCGATAGTGAACCAGGCCGCTTCGATACGCCATTTTGGCTTTTGGATTGCGAATCCTATATCGGCACTGAGCGCTTCTTCCGGCTTGAGATCGGGATTGCTTGCGATATATCCGGCATCCATATGCAGCTCGTTGAACGAGGGCGCTCTAAATCCATATCCGGCATTGGTTTTAACGGAAAAACCGTCTTTGATGCTCAAATGTAAACCGATTTTGGGGCTCCAGTAGTCACCAACATCGGAAATCGAATCGTAACGCAGCATATTGGTCAGCCAGAATTTTCCGTTGAACAGCGCTATCTCATGGCGGCAGCTTAGCGCGTATAGAATCCGATCTACTTTTCCAAAAACAGCATCATGTAATTCTTCTTTTTCAGTGACAAATCCGAAGTCTCCAGTCCCTTTTCCATATGAAAAATTAAAACCGGCTTGGCCTGAAACAAATTGAGTCTGTTGATCCGTTTCGACGGGTACCCCTGTCTGTTCACCTTTAGGATCGGAGAAGTTCATGTCGAGATATTTGCCGTGAGATTCAACATATATTCGGCTTAAAATGGCGGACTCAAGCGTCTTTTCATATCGTAAATAGCCTGTAAGGCGACGATCGGTCTGTGAAGCATGTGGAGACGGAAAAGTTGTAAGGCCGGGGATGCCTTTATCTGCGATAAATCCCTCGATGTTACCTGAAATTGTCATGGTTTCAGAAAGGAATGAGCGAAATCTAAATGTAGCGTCGAAAGCGTCTAAGGCATTGTTTTCACGTTTATCCTTGTAATCGTCGTCAGGATTGAACTCAGTTCCGTTGTTGTTGATAAACGTGAAATCGCCGTCGCTATGGCGCCAGGATCCCGACAGGCTGTATCGATTGTTTAAACTCGTGTTGAAATTGACAATAGCCGTATTCCAGGAAGCATAGGTTAAACTGCCGTCTCCGCTCCATCCGTCTGAACTGTGTTTACGGCTGACAAGGTTGATCACACCGCCCATAGCGCCGCTTCCGAACACGGCGGAATCCGCCCCGCGAAGAACCTCGATTTTTTCGATGCTTGTTAACGGCAGTGTCGATAAATCGACGCCGGAATCCGAAGCCGTGTTTATACGAATGCCGTCAAGAAGGACAATGACCTGGTTTGAGCTGGTTCCACGAATGGATACAGTGGACAAGCTGCCAAGGCCTCCAAAATCTTTAACCGTTACGCCGACTGTTCCGGCTAAAACATCGGGAAGCGTGATGAAACGTGGCGTATCGGGTTTGATGTGAACGACGGTGGCAAAGGCCGGCAGTTGAACGATAGTGGGGATTTCATCAGGCCGGTCGGCAGAAACGGTTATAGTAGCGGAATATTCGAAGCGGTCATCTTTTTTTGTGAAATCGTAATTGGACTGTTCAGCTTCATCGTGAGGCGTAAAATTGATATCGGCTAAAACACTTTGACAACGACAAAACATCGAGAACGAATAAAAAGTGAGAAGCGGCAAATACCTTAAAAACCAGGTGTTTTTGTTCTCTCTTTTATGGAAAGACACTGTGACATCCTTTTTGGGGTAAAAAAAACCGGCTTCGGGGCCGGTTAGACATCACTTCGGTTTCTAGCTTCACCCCGCGAAAGAAGATACCGATTGGAAGCTGATAGAGGTATCCTGACTTCCGGATCGACCGATGCCGTGCGCCTTCCCAAACTTTTATCTATTCGTTCAGTGGCTGGTTCAATTCTTGAACCGTGCAGGGCTCGTCCCCGGTCACAGTTGCGGGTCAGTGCCGGATTCTCACCGGCTTCCCCCTGGCGAAACGTTTCCGCCTATCAGCTTCAACTGCTGACAATCAATAACCTAACATTTTCCAGTTTATCAGTCAATATTTTTTAAAAAGCATTTCATTGGACATTCCGAAATAAATTTTGTAAAAAAAAAGCTGCCGATTTTTAGGAGGTATCACGTGCGTCGTTCGGTTCTTTTTCTTGTTATTTTATTGTCCGCTTTCAGCGCCTCGGGAAGTGAGCGCTGTGTTCAACCTTCAGTCATCATCAATTTAGGCGCTGTTTCGCCTGAAGCCAAAATTGTTCTTTCAGAACCAGACGTGAACACATGGTTTCTGGAAGATGAAATGAATCGTGATAAAGGGGTTCCGTTTAGGATCGGTGCCCTGCGATATCTCCCTGAAAATGCCGGAGATCGGGCGGAATCGGTGAGAGATGATGATTATGGTTTGATAACTCGACTTGCTGTGCATTCACCGGGAGCCATTGAACTGAAACTCCATTTGGAATCAGTCGATCTTCCGGACAACAGTGAACTTTACATTTATGCCGAAGGTGAAATTGAAGCGGAGCGATTCACTCAGCACGATATTTACCCTGACGGCACCTTTTGGTCGCCTGGATCGTCCGGCTCGACGATCATTATCGAATGGCATTGGGATGATGCTCCAAATATGGAAATTCACATGCCTTTTACACTCAGGGAAATCAGTCACATTTATAAGGATGTTCACGCAATAGCGGAGCGGGAAGGCAACTGTCACAACGATGCGACGTGTGATACCGGTTACAGGCCTCAGCGAGACGCGACGGCGTATATTGAATTCGTCGATAGCGGCGATACCTATCTTTGTTCTGGAGTTATGCTGAACAACACGTCGCAGAATTTCACCCCGTATTTTCTCACGGCCAATCACTGTATCAGCAGACAGGTCGTTGCCAGTACGATTAAAGTATGGTTTTTTTACCATACACAAAACTGCAACGGACCACGGCCTCCATTGGGATATCGAACCGTTGCCGGATCGACGTTGTTGGCTACCGGCGCGGCAAACGGTGGCAGCGGCTCGGATTACTCACTGCTAAAATTGAATGATGCCGACTACACGGGAGTTTATTTTGCCGGCTGGGATCGAAATGATTTGACGAAAGGCACTGCTATTACGGGGATTCATCATCCGGATGGAGCTTATAAACGTATCTCTTACGGAACAGTGACTTCATTGGGTTATTCCGGTCAGTGGGGAGTCAAATGGAATAGAACATCAAAGCCAGGAGTTACGGAGCAGGGGTCGTCCGGCAGCGCTCTTTTCAGGGATTCAAATCATTTTGTTGTCGGCCAGTTATGGGCGGGTTCTTCTTCGTGCAGCTATCCAAACGGAGAAGATTATTACGGCCGCTTCGGCAAGTCGTTTACCCATGGTGATCTCGGTCGTTGGCTCGGGAATGCTATGACGTGCCAAGGCGCTTATTTTGGGGCGGGGCAGACGCCGACCGCCACCCCTACTTCAACACCGACTACCGGGCCGACAAAAACGCCTTTGCCGACACAGACACCAATACCTACGAATACGCCAATCCCGACAAATACGTCTATTCCAACGGTAACGCCGTCACCTGGAACGCAAACGCCGGTTCCTACCCGGACTCCGACAATGACGCCAACTCGAACTCCAACAATTCCGTCTCCGACGCCGTCGGCACAGCCTCCGACATCTACTCCTCATCCGCCGACACCTACTCCTGATTTGCCGACGGCAACCCCGCATCCTCCTATGTCGACCCCGTATCCGCCGACGGCAACCCCGCTACCGCCCACATCTACTCCCACAAATCCGACATCTACACCTGTGATCCCGACTCCGACGCCTACTCCCTCGACATCATTGGAGTTAAAAGTGCATATCGTCATGCCGTCGGATATGTTTTACCCGGGTGATTGGTATGAATGTGCAATTGTGATCGAGAATGAGACTGGGGTCGACCTGGTAGATTTACCGTTGTTTCTGATTCTCGATATTTACGGCGAATTGTTTTTCATGCCGGATGCCGACGATTTCAGTTTTTTTTCTATGGTATTCCATCCCGGACAAACGATTCTGAAAGCGGTACCGATGTTCAAATGGCCTGACAACGCGGGATCGGCGAGCAACATTATCTGGTATGCCGGTATCACCGACCCGGCCTTTATGAAATTGATCAGTAATGTCGATAGTGCTGAATTTGGATGGGAAAGCTGATTTTGAAACTATAATATATGGAAAGCATTCCTTATATTTGTAAGGTTTTTATATTCTAAAAAAAGTCATAATTTAAAATATTCTCCCGTATTGGCAGCAACATTGCACAAACGATAAATATGTTATCGAATTTGCTTTAACAGGGGGAAGATGCGATGAAAAACACTAGTTGTGCAAGTATTATTTCTATTCTGTCGATTCTGGTGATCAGTGGTTTTGTAACGGATGTTCAGGCGATGGAATTGCAGGTAACAAAAGTTCCTGAACAGCGATTGCAACTGACTTCTAGAAATGACATCACTGTTTTGGAGATGCATGATTACGGTACGATGAACATATCAGGCAAGCCTCGTCTGCCATCGCGGATATATGCTGTTGCAATCCCGCCCGACGCGAATGTGCAAAATGTCAGAGTGGTTTCTGGGGGTATGGACCATTTGCCGGGTCGCTATACAATCGATCCTGTCGCGATGTCTCTGCCTTTGACTACACTAAGCGAAGAGGAATTGGCGAGGTATAAAGCAGAATACGATGCAAATAAGCTGGAAGTCTATTCCAAATCAGAATTTTGGCCGACATCAATAGGGGAAATGCTTGGTGAGGCGCGACTTCGAAAATACAGATTGATCGATGTACGTATCAATCCGGTTCAATACAATCCGGTGACAGGGAAACTGATTCATCATAAAAATATTTCTATCGAAATAGATTTCACCCGCATGGATTCGTATGAGGTAGTCCTGGATTATAGCCCAAGAATGGAGGAGCGTGCTAGAGAGTTAATATTGAATTATGATCAAGCGCAACAATGGTATTCTCATGGCGCTCTGGAAACGGGTCGAGAAGCATATGATTTTGTCATTATCACCAAGGCGTCACTGGTTGATTCCATAAGTGCATTGGTTGAATTTGAGGAAAATTACAAAGGTAGGTCCGTCTATGTCGCCACTGTTGAACAGATAAACTCGACAATGCCGGGAAGCGATCTTCCTCAGAAAATGCGGAATTTTTTGCTGGAGCGTTATCCCACCTCTGCCTGGGGTATCGAGGATGTTTTACTGATAGGTAGCTATACGGATGTTCCCATGCGGACCGTCTATCAGGATTTCTGGTATGGAAAACCTAAAACCGATTTCTATTACGCTGAATTGTCGGCGGCAGACAATGTGAACTGGGATTCCAATAACAATGGCAGATATTGGGATGATAACGACAATGCCGATTACTATGCCGAAATAAATGTTGGAAGAATACCCTGGTCTACGACCACTACTGTGGCACAAATCTGTCAGAAATGCGTTGATTTCGAAATGAATCAAACCCCGGCTTTTAAACAGAATGCTCTATTACTCGGTTCTTTCTTCTGGAATGACACCGACACGGGGGTTTTGATGGAGGCGATCATGAGTCAGTCCCACATGCAAAACTGGACATCAGTGCGGATGTACGAGAAAAATTCGACTGTAAGCTCGTCTTATCCGTGTGATTATCCATTGACGCGAGCAAATGTGCAAACCGTCTGGCCGGCAGGCCAATTCGCGTTTGCCAATCTGGCTGGGCACGGCTCCGAAGAAGCCATTTATCAAATGGGATTTGGCTCGGATTATTTCTGGGATAGTAATCTGTGCAGTTCTTTGTCGAATGATTATCCTGCAATTGTTTTCGCTGATGCCTGTAGTACGAGCGATACCGATTACATTAACCTTGGTCAGATATTTCTCAGAGATGGAGCTGTTGGGTACGTCGGAGCGACGAAAGTGGCATTTGGCTGCCCCGGTTGGTCCGGTCCTGCTGATGGTTCAAGCCAGTCCTTCGATTTCTATTTCTCCGAGAAAGTGACCTCGACGGAATATACACAGGGAGCCGCTCACCAATATGGCCTGTCGAAGATCTATCAGTTAAATGGATGGGACTATAATAAATATGAAATAGCGGAATGGAATTTGTGGGGAAACCCGAATCTCGGTCTCGGCCAGGTAGAACAACCGCCGACTCCTACCCCAACCGAAACGCCTACTCCAGATTGTATCAACAACGGCGACGTCAATGATGACGGAATGATCAGCAGCGCTGATTCTCAATTGGCATTCATGATCACTCTCGGTGCATATTCGCCCACATACAAGGAATCCTGCTCGGCAGACTGTGATGGCAATGGGCTCATCAGCGTCGCTGATGCTCAGAAAATAATGCTAACGGCATTGGGCGCAACGACGTGCTCTGACCCATTGTAATAAAGACATATTCATTAATATTCTCCCTTTCTGGCAAAAGGCTTGCATACCTATTGATCGGGTTGTTTTACTCGATTGAAGGGGAGATACTTATGAAGATAACACACTTAAAATTCATCGTCATGATGATTGTTCTCGGTAGTATTATTCACGGAGTTCAGGCTATGGAACTGCTTGAAATCAAGCTTCCTGAACAGCCGTTGCAAGTAGATTCGCGAGGTGATGTCACTGTTCTGGAAATGGATGATTTCGGCACGACGAATATTCCCGGCAAGCCCCGCCTTCCGTCAAGAATATATGCTGTGGCCATTCCTCCGGATGCGAACGTGCAAAATGTGAGAGTGGTCTCTGGAAGTGTTGAACATTTGCCGGGACGTTTTGTGATCGAGCCGGTTTCGATGATACTTCCTTTGTTCGGATTAAGTGAGCAGGAAGCGGCGAGATATAAGGCGGAATACGAAACAAATATGCAGGAAGTCTATTCAAAGTCCGAATTTTGGCCGGAATCGACAGGAGACGTGCTTGGTGAAGCCGGGCTCAGAAAATACAGACTGATCGATGTTAGAATAAATCCCGTGCAGTACAATCCGGTGACTGGGGAACTGCTTCTACACAAAGATATTTCCATTGAAATAGACTACACGCCAATGGATTCGTACGAGGTTATCCTGGATTACAGTCCAAAGATGGAGCAGAAGGCCAGGCAATTGATTTTGAATTACGATCAGGCGGCTCAGTGGTATCCGATCGAAGGAATTGATTCCGGTAGAGATAATTATAATTTGGTCATTATCACCAAAGCGGCGCTTGTCAATTCATTGAGCGCTCTGGTTGAATTTGAGACAAATTATAAGGGAAGATCTGTTTACATTGCCACGGTCGAGGATATCAACAGCACAGTACCGGGCAATAGTCTCACGCAAAAGATACGAAATTTTCTTCGAGACAAATACCCGACATCCGTTTGGGGTATCGAGGATGTTTTGCTTGTCGGCAGCTATACGGATGTTCCGATGCGGGAAGTGTATCAGGATCAAGGGTATGGCAAGCCTAAAACCGATTTTTACTTCGCCGAATTGTCTGCTGCCGACACTGTAAATTGGGACTCCAACAACAATGGCCGCTATTGGGATAACAGCGATAATGCCGACTATTACGCAGAAGTCAATGTCGGTCGGATACCGTCATCAACGGCATCGATTGTTTCTTCGATAAGCCAGAAATGTGTTACATTCGAATTAAATGAAGATCCTGGATTTAAAAATAAAGCGCTATTTCTAGGTTCGTTCTTTTGGAGAGATACCGACACAGCCGTTTTAATGGAAAAGATTATGAGTCGACCTCATATGCAGCCTTGGTCAAAAATAAAACTGTACGAGAAAAATTCCACGGTGAGTTCATCGTATCCCTGTGATCAACCTTTGACTCGAACAAATGCTCAGAATGTATGGACTTCCAATCATTTTGCGTTTGCCAATCTTGCCGGCCATGGTTCTGAGACTGCTGTTTATCAGATGGGATTTGGCTCCGATTATTTCTGGTCGGGCTCGATGTGTAGTTCCATATCAAATGAGTACCCTGCCATCGTTATCGCCGATGCCTGCAGCACCAGTGATACGGCTTATAAAAACCTTGGACAATATTTTCTTGAAAATGGCGGCGTGGGCTATGTGGGGGCGACAAAAGTTGCTTTTGGCTCACAAGGCTGGTCCGGCCCAGCAGATGGCTCCAGTCAGTCGTTTGATTATTATTTCTCCGATGCCGTCACTTCAGGTAATTACACCCAGGGTGCAGCTCATCAATATGCTCTTGCAAAAAATTATCAGCAAAACGGTTGGTATTATAATAAATATGAGATAGCCGAGTGGAATTTATGGGGAAATCCACATCTTGGGCTCTATTACAGGGAACCGGAGCCGACACCGACTCCAACGCACGCGCCTATGCCCACTGCGACTCCTACGCCCCGCCCGACCAACACCCCTCTGCCGACATATACTCCCTTCCCGACTCATACCCCCGCTCCGACCAATACACCTTTCCCCACGCAAACCTCTTTTCCCACTTATACACCAACGTCTACACCACATCCTGACACGCCGACACAAAACCCGACTAATACGCCGCTTCCCACGTCGACGCCACCGCCGCCAACATCCACTCCTCCAAAACCGACCTTCACACCGACTCCCACTTCAACTCCAAAACCTCCAACATCAACCCCTCAACCGTCTGCCACTCCAAATCCACCAACATCGACTCCTCAGCCAACCGTTACCCCTCCCGAACCAACGTCCACGCCACAACCCACAACTCCGCCTACACCGGAGCCCACTTCCACTCCTCAGCAGCCGACTTCAACACCGGTAATACCGACTTCGACTCCGACGCCTGAATACCCAACAGAAACTCCTGTTGCGACGTCGACGCCTTATCCCACTCAACCTCCGACCGCGAATGTAATATTGAAGATTCATATGCCCTCGGATTTTTATCACCCAGGTGATAAATGCGAATGCGCTTTGGAAATAAACAACAAGGGACCTATTGAATTGAATGAATTGGCCCTGTTTGTCGTGCTGGACATTTATGGCGAATATTACTGTATGCCGGATGCCAGTTCGTTCAGTTATTACCCGCTCTATCTGCCACCGGGACATACTTACAAAATTATATTGCCTGGTTTTCTTTGGCCTGAGAACTGCGGAGAGGCTGCGAACATCAATTGGTTTGCCGGTGTAACAGACAGCGTATTCACAAAAGTTATCAGCAATATCGATACATTTACATTTGGATGGGCGGAATAAAGTTCCTGTCATTTTAATTCAACTTTCAACAGCTCTTTCATTCTCACTCTTTGTTATTTCGTGGACAAAGGGTGAGAATTTCAGTAAAAAGCTCGAAGGGTTTTTTTAATGAGGTGTTTTATGAAACGTTTGGTATTGATTTATGCAGTTTTTATCTTGGCGATCGGATCGGCTTCGGCATCTGAGCGGGGTGTTCCACCATCGGTCATCATCGGTCGTGAAGCAATTTCGGAGACCGCACATATCATTCTTGCCGACCCCGATATCGAAACGTGGCTACAGGAAGATGAGCTAAATCGGGAAATATCGGGAGTGCCTTATAGGATCGGAGTAGCTCGTCCTCTTTCAAAAAATATTATGGCATCGGCCGAGTCGCTGTTGGATGTGGATTATGGTCTTGTCAGGCGTATCGCGATTCATTCTCCAGGCGCCTTAGAACTCAAACTTCGTCTTGATGATGTGGATCTGCCGGAAACCAGCGTTCTTTATATTTACGGTGAAGGAGAGATGGAATCCGATATGTATTGTCAGCATGACATTTATGAAGACAGAAGTCTTTGGTCCTGGGGTTCACCAGGGGATACCATCATTTTGGAATGGCATTGGGAAAACGCGCCCGGCATCGATGTATCCACTCCCTTTGATCTCGTCATGATAAGCCATATTTATAAAGATATTTGTTCTATGATGAGCCGAGAAGAGAGTTGCCACAACGATGCCACTTGTGACATGGATTATCGACCTCAGCGGGATGCCACTGCGCTGATCGAGTTCAACGATGAAGGCGGCACATATTCGTGTTCAGGGACTATGCTGAACAATACGGAACAGAATTTCATACCGTATTTTTTAACGGCAAATCATTGCGTTTACACTCAAACCATTGCGAATAGTTTGAAAGCTTGGTTCTTTTTCCATACAGACGAGTGTAACGGACCTCGTCCCAAAAAAGGCTATCGCACAGTGGCGGGATCTACGTTGTTGGCAACCGGCCCGGCCAATAACGGTAAAGGGAGTGATTTCAGTTTGCTGCGTTTGAGCGAAGCTGATTATACAGGAATATATTTTGCGGGTTGGGATCGCAAAGTATTGACAAACGGGACGGCGGTCACTGGAATTCACCATCCGGACGCAGCTTACAAAAGGATTTCATATGGAACCGTCCGCTCGGATTATCAAGCTGGTCAATGGGGAGTCAATTGGGATCGTTTCAGCAATCCTGGTGTAACCGAGGTGGGCTCGTCAGGGAGTGCGCTTTTTCTCGACTCGAATCATTGCGTGGTCGGTCAGTTGTGGGCAGGCGCGTCTTCTTGTTCCAATCAGAATGGGCGTGATTTTTATGGCCGATTCGGAAAATCGTATGCCGACGGCAATCTAAATCAGTGGCTTGGCTCCAGCGAATCTTGTATGGGAGCTTACTGGGATGAATCTATGGTTACGCCTACCCCACCACCTGAAACACCGACTCCGACGCCGACTTTTACACCGACCTGTACACCGACTCATGGCACTCCGACACAACCTCCCACCCCCAATCTCAACGTGAAAATTGTTATGCCTGCCAAGCTCTATCATCCTGGGGATGTTTTTAACTGTGCAATTTCTATCGACAATAAAAATAATTGTTCAGCAGAACAGATTGTGCTTATTGTCATTTTGGATGTTTACGGAAATCTGTTCTTTTTACCGGAGTTCAATGATTTCAGCTTTTATCTGTTGGATTTACCTCCAGGTCAAACGCTTCTAACGGCAGTTCCTGCTTTTGATTGGCCTGAAGGAGCCGGCTCAGCAGAGAACATTTTCTGGTATGCCGGTTGTACAGACAACAAATTTGAAACGGTTTTCGGAAACGTAGATTTCTTCGAGTTTGGTTGGACGGATCATCCATGACAAAAAAAGTATTTATTTCCGTCGATATGGAGGGAGTAACCGGGGTTGTTCACTTCGACGAAGTCGAACGAAACAAATCAGATTTCATGATGTTTCGTAAGCTGATGACAGCGGAAGTCAATGCAGCCATCAATGGCGCTCTCGAGGCGGGAGCAAGTGATATAATCGTTCGGGATGCACACGATGAAGCACGTAATATACTCCCGGAAGAGCTGAATAAATCCGCTCGTTTGTTGAGAGGTTGGGCGGATTCGCCTTTGTCGATGATGGAAGGGATTGACAACTCATACAATGCAGTCATGTTTGTCGGCTATCATGCGCCTGCGGACACGCCGGATGGGACTCTCTCTCACACGATGTCAATGAAGATAGCCGAATTGAAAGTCAACGATGTCGTGATGGCTGAAGCCGGTTTGAATGCCTTGATTGCGGGCATGTTCGATGTGCCTGTCGTGTTCGTCTCGGGCGACAAGGCAACGTGTGATTATACGCGGGACACATTAGGCGAGATAGAAACCGTCGTTGTCAAAGAAGGCATTGGAGCGGCTGCGATCAACCTGCATCCTGAAATATCGAGAGAGCTGATACAGTTACATTCCAAGAAAGCGCTGGAAAAACTTGACCGGTTTTCACCGTTTAAACTCAGTCCACCATATGAATTTAAAATTCGATATCGTTATGAATACTCAGCTTATAAAGCGCATTTCTATCCGGGAGTAAAGCGTCTGAGCAGTAATCAGGTAGCATTTCGTTCCAACGATCTATCCGCCTGTTTGACATTTCTTTTCTTTTGTCTGGGTTGATAAAGCATGCAAAAACGTGTTTAGTCTGGAAGTATGACGCGGCAACCTCTTCCGGCAGGTAATAAATCGAGCATTTCAGTTGGTATCTTTGTTATATCTTTGACGCTTTTAGCGTTGTCGCTTCTTATTTCGGCCCAGACCTACATTAATGATGATGCAGTCATCAGTTATCGATACGCATGGCATCTTGTCAACGGCCATGGTTCGGTGACTTGGATAGGCGGTCCTCGGGAAGAAGGATTTTCCAATCCGTTATTGGTCATTCTGTCAGCATTGGGGGCAGGCGCTTTTGGTGCAAAGTCATTAAAAGCGGTGATTACTGTCGGGTTTATATGGAATTACCTGGCGACTGCAGCCATGTTGTTCATGCTTTCCTTCAATTTTGTGTCGCGAAACAGATCGATGGCAAATTGGTTGAGCGCGCTGCTGCTTGCCTCTTCATATCCTTTATCCTGGTATTTGCATTCTGGTCTGGAAACACCGCTTTACACGTTTTTCCTAACTGCGACGGTATTTGCCGTTTTGGCTGATAAACCAACGTTGACGATACCGGTATCGATTGGGTTGGCGATAACCCGAACAGAAGGTGTGTTTTTGGCGCTTATTGTGTGGGGAACATACATTTTTCAGGCTTTGCTGATATCCAACCGTCGAAAGCGAACGAATCTGAACGAACTGAAAAAACCGGTTGGCACCCAGGTCATCGAGCATCATGATGTAAAAAGAATCATGAAATCTTTTAGTGTTTTCATTGCGATTTATCTTCTTTTTACCCTGTCTCGTTATCTTTATTTCGGCCATATTCTGCCAAATCCTGTTTATCTGAAAAGTCCTCTCCACAAAACCGGAAAAACCGTTATCCATGGAGTCGACTATCTTCTGCTCAATTTCAAGTCCCATCCTTCTTTGGTACTTTTAGTTGTTTTATGCCTGATTGAAATGCTTCGTTCCAAGACAATCTTTGGTTACCTTCCTTGTCTTGCCGTAATTTCAGCCCAGACATGCTTCATTTTAGCAGTTGGCGGTGATGAGTTTCATTTGGGGACTTTTCGGTTTATATTACCCGTTTTTCCGCTGTTGATTTGGGGAGCGATGCTCTTTATTTCGCGCATCGAATCGTCCAGAAGGATCGTTGAAGTCTTTTTATTCATATTTCTTTTATCTATTTCTTATTACAATGCACTTTCAAACACATGGAGTTTCCGTAGCAGTGATTTTTACAGAAAATTCCGCAGTGAGCCTGTGAGAACGTTGGCAACATGCTGGAAACGCTGGACACACCCATCTATCTGGATCGATTCTGAAGCTGGTAAATTGATGGCTGAGTTGACACTGAATCAAGGACGAGGGCTTTCGATGGCTTCAGTGCAAGCGGGGTCCTTACCTGTCCACTGGCAAGGTGAGTTCATCGATTTGTTAGGATTGACGACCAGAAAGATGGCTATAGCAGGAGATAACCAAAGTAGAAATGAAGTGTTTAAAGCCAACCCTCCTGACATAGTTATGGCTTTCAAATGGGCTGGTGGGTGGTTCCCGGTTCCTACGGCACGAACCATGATTGACCTTGGATATCGGCCGTTTATGGTGGTTCAATTGAAAGAAACTTTAGAAAACGGGCTTCACAAGACTGAGTTTCCTGTAAATTTTTTGGTATTGGCGCGTGACTTGAGAATCTTCAAGAATCTGGCCTCAGTAACTTTTGACGGTCAAACGTCAGTGACATTCGAGGACGATACCGGCATATTGGTAAATGAAGCATTATTGAAAACGATATCCATCAACCGAGGAATTCCCGGGGATTGATCTTGGTTAATTGAGTTATTCTCATCAAAGTCAAAGTAATGCCTTGGCATTATAGCCGTCGGTTCTGAGTCGGAAAACAGTTTTTTAATCTGAGTTAAAAGATCTCGAATTGAAAAGCCGGATTGATCTTTGTTTGTCCTTGATCTAGTATATACGCTATGTCTCGACTAAAGGAACCAAAAGCCACGATAAAAATACCCAGACCGTTATATAATCGATTGAAAACAATTATTTCGGAGTCGGGTTTCGATTCCGTCACAGATTTTGTGGTATATGTTTTACGAGATATCGCTGCAGTTGCCGGTGAATCTGATGATGCTGGAAATTCCATTGATTTCGATCAAGTGCAATTGAGCGGAGAAGAGGTTCGTAAAGTTCGAGAAAGACTGAGGCGACTAGGATATCTATAATTTATTCGAATATTCATGGCAGTTCACTCTCTCTCATCTTTGTTTCTAGCTTTTCTGTTGATTGGTTTACCAGGTATTAGTTTAAGCTTTCTTTTACTCTACCGACAAAATAAAGATTGGCTTGCGCATTGGCAGCCAATCATATTTTTTATTCCTCTTCCGGCAGGGTTTTTAGTTGTATCCATCATTATGGAAACCCTGGTTTTATTAGGAAAGTTGTCTTTTTCACGAGTTCTATCTCTATCTTTAACTTTTAGCGCTTTGACACTATTGGTTTTGTTGAAATCTATCCGCTTTGACCATTTTAAACGGATGTGTCGTATTCAAGGCAATTTCTGGGTGGTCGTGCCATATGCATTTTTCATGTTATATATTGTTTTGACAGTGGTTCCGTTTGACTTTATTTTTGACTCGACAGATTGCGGAACATATGTCAGTTCAGGTATAAACGCTTTTAAAACCGGGTCATTTCGATTTTACGACTTGGAAATAGCGGAGGCTGAACAAGGATTTATCGACTCATTTTATTGCCAGACACCTCCGGAATTATATTCTTCTGCGGCTGATTTTCATTTTGAGGGCATACTTGGGACAGGTTTTTTTATACGTTCGTTGAGATCCGGCTTGATAGAACCTCGCTATTTTAATTTGCATCCACTTTGGATTGGCTTGTTCGTCAAAATATTTGGTTTGACTCCTGGGGTATGGTTGGCAACGCCCTTTTTGGGCTTATGCGGCTTTATTGGCATTTTTCTTCTTTCATGGGTTTTAACTGGACGGTTTGCTGCGATTCTTACTGCCGGATTGCTAAGTGTATTTGTTCTTCAAATTTGGTTTGGCAGGTATATTACAACTGAAATGTCCACTCAGGCCGCCTTAATGAATGGGTTGTCATGGTTGTTGATTTTCAACCATGACAGATCGAAAGAACGTAATGATGGACCTGTTTTCCCAGTGCTGATTGCAGCAATGATGATTGGAATATCTCATTTCTGCCGAATCGACAGCATACTCGTCGCTCCGGCGCTGGTCTTGGGAATTTTTATTTGGATTGTTTTTCAAAACAAAACCACTCGTGCTTGGCTGTTTTTGTCCGTCTATGGAATGGTTTTACTGGCAGCCATATTGTCGGCGATCGTCATTGCTCACAGCTATACTATGGAGACATTAGTGCACGTCAATGTCTATCAGATGACAAAGCTTCATGTCATTATGTTGATAATCTGCTTTTTACTCGCGTTTTTCTTGATTCATTACCTAAAAAGACATTCGGGAAAATTATCGGCCTTTTTTCAAGATTATGGTAAAAAAATTCAAACAACTTTGATTTTATTGATCTGTTTATGCTTCATCTACGGATTGGTCTTTAGGCCCATTCTGAACCCACCGGATTATAAAGCTTTTTATGAAGCCGATAGTACCACTCGTTCAAGATCTTTATCTCAAATGACCTTGCGCTGGTTGAGCTGGTACTTGTCTGTACCGATGTTATTGGCTGCAATAATTGGATTGTCTCTGCTTTTCTATAATAAGTGGTCATTGAATACAGCGCCGGTTTTCCTGCTGTTCGGCCTTTATGGATTTTATTTTTTATATGCCTTGCGCTGCACACCCTTTCATTACTGGGGAATGAGACGTTTTATACCAGTGATTATACCCTCTTTGCTTATCGGGATTGGATATCTTTATCAGGAAGCTTTTCTATGGAGTTTCAAAAATGAAAAGCTCAAAGTGATGATTCTTTTTGCTTTTGCCTATCTTTCATCATTTGTATTTTTTGCTCGAGATTTGCATCTTATCTACAGGTTTGTGCATTGGAAAGGGGCAATTGATACCTTGGAAGAAATTTCGGCTGCCGTGCCCTCCGATAGCCGCCTGATATTACCGGATTATCCCGGCTGCTATCTATATGTTCCTTTAAAACTCATCTACGATAAAAATGTTTATATGCTCCAAAAATCCGCCGATTTGAACGTTGTTTTGCCGGTCATCCGCAATTGGTTGAACGACGATGAAAGAGTATTCGTGATGTCCGATTCCAAACCAAGCATAGATTACTATGAAGACTTCTATATACAGCCAATTCTTGAGGGGCACCCGAAATATCCATTAATGGGAAATTTTGTAGAGAAGAAGCCGGACAAAATCAGTTATCATCAAATACATTATTATTTAGTGGAAATAACTGTCCCAAAGACACCTGAAGGCAATGATGTTTCAGGTTGAGAGCTGTAAATAAGAATTTCACCGGTGTCGATCGTGACGGTTTCAAGGCTTTTTTCAAACATCCAGTTCAGCAGGTTGGCGACGCCTGTCGCGGAAACGTGCTGTGAGTGACATGTAAATAGTAAAAACTGAAAATTATCGGAGAGAATAGTTTGAATTGACTGTAACAGGGGTAGAAGATCCTGTTCAATTTTCCAGACTTTACCTTGGGGGCTTCGGCCAAACGTAGGTGGATCCATGATGATAGCATCATATTTAACCCCACGTTTGTTTTCTCGAGTCATGAATTTCCCGACATCGTCTGCAATCCATCGGATGGGGTGATTTTTTAAATCATTGGCTTCAGCGTTTTCCCGTGCCCAGGTCACAGCGCTTTTTGCTCCGTCAACATGAGTCACTTTGGCATTCATTTTAGCGGCGGCCAAAGTTGAATAACCTGTATAGGCAAAAAGGTTCAACACATTGGCATGATGACAATTTTTCGCCAAATGAGTTGTCAACAAATTCCAGAAAAAAACCTGCTCAGGGAAAACACCCAGATGGCCAAAGCCTGTAGGCTTTACTTTGATGTGTAAATTTTTCCACTGGATCATCCAGGATTCAGGCACAGACTTGTAAAAATTCCAATGTCCACCGCCGGTGCTCGAACGAATATAGTCGCCGGATATTTGGGTCCAAAGCGTCGATTCGGCTTTTCTCGGCCAAAGAGCTTGTGGAGCTGGTCTAGAAAGCAATATATCTCCAAATCGCTCAAGCTTTCTACCATGGCCGGAATCTAAAAGCTCGTAGTCCTTCCAGCTTGTTAAAATATTTGAGTCCATTGTTTTATTATCCCGAAAGTTTTTTGTAGAAGACGAGTAATCACCCGACCGACTGGTTTATGCTAAGTTTGATCTGATAATAAGTCAATGAAACATGAGACGGAAACTAAACTGGCGGATCTTGGACGAATAGCGATAGGGAGAAGGTTTACATCAGTCCTGGCGACACCTCAATCATTCAAATTGTATAGGTACTCGTAAACTCGGCTTACAAAGAAATTGTCGCTGCCAAATGTTTTTTTAATGCGTCTTCGTAAACTTTTTTCCTTTGCAGCCCGACGATACGTTCAACTTCTTTTCCGTCTTTGAATATTATAATGGTCGGAATACCCCGAATTCCTAATTGTGAGGGTGTGTTTTGATTTTTTTGAGTATTCAGCTTTGCGATAACGGCTTTGCCGGCGAAATCAGATGCGAGTTCTTCAATGACTGGAGCCAAGCGACGGCAAGGCCCGCACCAGGGAGCCCAAAAATCGACTAACACCGGCAAATTGGTATCGGAAATAAAAGACCTGAAATTGCTGTCAGTGATTTCGATCGGATTGGTTGAATCGGTCGTTTTCTGGCTCACCAACAAGGCTCTATCTATTGAAGCACTGGCTGAATTGCTATCGACTTCTTCAGTTATATCGACTGCTTTTTTTGTAGAAGACCTTCCACATGCGCCCGACAGTCACGTTTCAATGCCAAACCACGGAAGTATCCACAATTGAAGGGCAATATAAGCGGCAAAAAATATCAAAAAGTACCAACCTTTCATACACCATTCCTTTCCATGGGGTGGTCCTCAAATTATAATATAGACGTCAGGCTATAGAAAGAGTTACGATTTTTGCTGGAAATGTCTTCAAAAGCAAATTCGTTTGTCATTTGATCGATTAAAAAGAACATGGCACAGAGAAGCTTTCTTGTTTGATAATCATGGAGTGAATTCCATGCCTTTCGATAAAATCGCTTAATCGGTTTGAATTTATCGGAAAAAGACTTTGACTCAAGACGCGATTCTAAATTTTGACAAAAATGGTGAAATAGCGTTTTATACTATCAAGTAGTTTGTTGTTGCGAGGTGAGCGAATGAAATTGATCATGCTGGTAATTTGTCTGATGTTGGTGTTTTTCGGCTGTTCATGGGCAGAGGAGATGAAAAGCGGTTATTTGGAGGCCAGGATGCAAATGGTGAAAACTCAACTTATTGATCGGGGCATCAAAGATGAACGGGTTTTATCGGCAATGCGGAGAGTCGAGCGCCATTTATTTGTTCCAGAGAAATATCGTAATCAGGCTTATGCGGATATGCCTTTGCCGATAGGGGAGGGCCAGACGATATCGCAGCCATATATTGTCGCTTTTATGACAGAGATTCTAAAGCTTCAAGAGAATGATAAAATTTTAGAAATAGGAACAGGATCAGGATACCAAGCGGCGGTTCTTGCTGAGATTTGTAAAACGGTATTTACTATAGAAATCAATGAAAAGCTTGCCGAGTTTGCTAAAGAAAACTTGAAACATGCTGGATATGAAAATGTGAAAACGCTCTGTGGTGATGGTTATTTAGGCTGGCCTAGCGAGGCGCCGTTTGATGTGATTATCGTGACCTGTGCGCCGTCGGATATACCTGCTCCGCTGAAAGAACAACTAGCGGACGGCGGCCGAATGATCATTCCGGTAGATTCGATTTGGGGGCAGGAGTTGGTATTGTTGACGAAAACGGGTCAGAAAATTGAACGCAAGGATGTTCTCCCCGTAAGATTTGTGCCGATGGTTCGAGATGATGGAACAAAATATTAGTCTAAAGGCACGCGGATAAAAAACGCTGCTCCTCCCAGTGAGGAATGAGAGCATAAAATCGTTCCATTCATCCCTTGTATGATTTTTCGGACAATTGCCAAACCCAACCCGATGCCTCCATGATGTTTGGAGTAAAACGGCTCGAATACCGCAAGCCGCTCTTCTTCCGGTATTCCTGGACCGGTGTCTTCAATTGAAATTTCCAGCGCGGATTTTGAAGATGATAGATTTGCTTTTATCTGAACGATACCTTTGGAATCTATCGCACAAAATGCATTGGACAAAAGATTGCTGAAAATTTGAGTCCAAGAATCCACTGGAAGTTCAATGGTTGCAGCGCTTGGATCAAGATAAATTTCCAGCCGGCAATGCATAGATTCCGGAGGACATAAGCTGGTGGTTTTAAATTTTTTAAGGATATCTTCGAGTGATTTCCGAGGTTGTTGATTTTCATGAAATGAAGGTCTGGCATAATCCAAAAAGCGGTGTATAAATCGCTCGAGGCGATCGACTTCATCCCGTATAATCATATGAAACTCTTCTGCTTCAGAATCGAGTCCATCCAGTTCAAGGTATTGAATACCGGCTTTTATCGTAGCAAGTGGGTTTCGAATTTCATGAGCCAGACCGGATGCAAGCCGTCCCAAAGTGACAAGATGCTCACTGGCGCGATTGAATTTTTCTAGACGCATATGTGCCAAAGCCGCAGTCAATTGACAAGCAATTCCGAATAAAGCATCTCTTTCACTATTTGTAAGATCGATCTCGGAATCTCTCAAAGCAATTGAAAGGAAACCATAAAAATGACCTCCAAACAGAAACGGATAGATTTCAGATGAACGAAATCGATTCAAAATCCGATAAAGCTGAAGTCGTTCATCATGAAGTTGCTTGATTAGGCCGGAACGCAACTCAAGCGCAAGTTGATTGCGGCTGATCGGTTTGCGAGTTGATTTTATCGTTTCTACCAAAAGAATGGGAACATTGACTGTTGCACCGGGTTGGAATCGAGGATCTTCGCCGTCGTGGAAAACAAGCATGTTTTGATTTGAGTCCATCGTGAAGATTGAAAACGAATGAATTCGAGTCGAACGACGCAATAGATCGGCAAAATCTTTGATCAGTGTCTCTTCTTCGAGGTAATTATTAACAGTCAAGCCAAAGCGATTCAAATCCTCCAAAAACTCGGCGATATCGGTACTGAATAACCGAAAAGCCTGTTCCTCGATAAAGCTCTTCATGGGCTCAAACAGCATGACTATTACCAGTGATATGGTGAGCATCGATAAGAAAGTGAGAGGTCGTTTATTCAAATCAAAATGACCTAGCACACCGAATAGAAGCCATAAAATCATGGATAATGTGATAGTCGTGACAAGGTATGACGCCAACTGTTTGGTATCGCTCAAACGTTGCCATATAATGGCCGGAATTATCGCAATTGTATAAACAAGACCTGCAATTGCAGACCATGAAACAATATCCAAGCCCAACACAGTCAATCCGGCAAAAAGGCCGGCAAAAGCTGCTGCAAATAAGCTTACTAGTACAAATATCATCTGGAAGCGCTCTCTGGAAGATCGGCTTACTTGAATACTGTTACCTAATCGATAGACTCCCCATATAAAAACAGGGGCGGATAATGCCATTGCCACTGAGTCAAGAATGTATTTGATGAAAGGCGCAGCAGGTTGATAGGTAAAAAAATAGAAGCAGGTGAAAATGGAGAGAGCGGATAAAATAGAAACAAGGATTCCAAACAGGCGTTCCAGTTGGTTGAATTGCCTAAGAAATGCCAGGAGAAAGGTGTGAAAAGCGGGTGGAAGCAGAAAAATGCCGATGTAAATCAATAGGGTGGAATTATAAGCCGTGCCGATATTCCATAGCGCGAATCCAAATGATAAAAAAGAAAAAAAACGGTTTAGCGCTCGATTCCAGCCGCTGGACTTGAATAAAACATAAAAAGCCAGAAAAAAATTGATACCCGCCGTGATTATTGTCGATTGGTGAGCCATCCCGTACATACGTTTATTGAAGCTCAATCGCCGACACCTGTCAATCAGACCGAGTGACGATGTAATTTTTAGGTAGATGTGATAAAAACGGATCTGAAAATGTCCGATTTATTGGAAAATCAAATATTTAAAAATTTGGAAATAAACGAGTGTTTCACTGTTATTCATTCGGCTAAAAGCCGCTCAACATGTACAAATGCCCCCTGGATTAGATTGACCAAACGTATTTTATCAGAACACGACCCCGATAAAAAAATTCTGATTACGAGCGCTGGAATGCTTCATTACGATATTGTTCTCAGGGAATGGATGCATAGAGGCGGCTTTTCAAGAGTAATTTTACATAAAGAATTTAACGATTGGCCTGAAAATGTTAAAGGTCTTTATAGTTGGCTCGTGAATAATCCACAGATCGAAATCATTCAGGCATTGCCTTCCGGTTTGACTGGCACGTCGAGCGATAGGGACAAAAAGAAGGCATATCTTTCAAGAGACCGATTGGTTTTGCAATCAGCATCGATTATCGAAGTGGGTTGTGTAAATCCAAATGGTAGGATGGTTGGTTTATTGAAGGCTATAAATCCGCAGTTTCAAACCATCAGACGATGGTTTCTTTCGAAAGAAGAGAGGTCATCGATTGAATGTTACAAAAGATCGAGTTTTCAACCGCCTGACGACATGGGTTCATTTAATGAATATATATGGCATTTCACTCGAGCACGCTTCACTCCTTGGCCGGATGAAACCATGGTCGATTATTTGGACAACCTATTGGCTCGTGGTCAGGTGGCGCCTTATTCAGCAGAAACTGTTTTGAGACGAATTATCGAGGAGAAGCGAATTCGATCGAGCAATTATCTGGTTAGGGGAAATCATCCTGTGGTTTGTTTCAGCGGTGCTTCATGGAAGGTTGCTAAAACCTTGTTTACTTGGCAAAACCATCTGCGTCGACTCAGATTCGAACCATTTGCAATTGGGATAGCGAAACACAGACTGTCGGATCTGGCGATCCATCCGGTTATTTACGGCTCCGAAGCTGAGTATTCTATTTTGGATGGGGAAGAGCAATGGAAATTCCAGAAATATGACCGGTTTTCAACAAAATGGATCGATGAAGCTGAATGGCGTTGCAAAGGTGATTTGAATTTATCTTCTATCGGCGAAGAAAACCTGGCGATTTTAGTGCCTTTCAGCGTAATCAAAATGAATACTTGGCAGTGATATTGCTAAGTATAAAGCGATTTGATAATGGGGCTTTTGAGGAGAATGAGATGTTAGAAATAATTAAAAGATATAGACAGACTATCAGCATTTTTGGATTCTTTTTCATTGTCGGAATGTTATGTTCAGCTTCCGAACAACAAGTGGTTATTATTCCCCAACACACGTTGCATATTCAAAGTAGCGAGGGCAGTTCATTACTGGCGATAGATGACTATGGACAGATGAACATTCCAGGAAAACCGGCTTTGCCTTCTCGTATATTTTCTGTAGCCGTTCCTCCTGGAGCTATTATCGAGGATGTCATCATTCGGTCGCATTCGCTGGAAAAAATGCCTGGATACCATTTTGTTCAACCGGCTGGAATGGTATTACCTTTGATGAAATTGACCGAGAGAGAATTGTCGGTTTTTGAGAAGGAATATAGTGATAATTATCGTGCGGTATATGAGAAAGATGAATTTTGGCCAGGGGTGCTTGGTTCTTGGCTGGGCGAAGCCGGGTTTCGCAAATACAGGCTTGTCGATGTCCAAATCAATCCAGTGCAATATAATCCCATAACCGGCGAAATCATTTGCCATCACGATATACAAATAGAAGTGTCGTTCCATTTATCTGAACGGGCCGAGATACTGTCGGACTATAGCCCCCGAATGGAAACATTGGCACGGCGTTTGATATTGAACTATGACGATGCCCAAGCCTGGTATCCACAAGTCTCTACTCGGAAAAGGGGTGGATTTGAGCTGGTGGTTATAACCACCGAGGCCTTGCGCGATTCAGTATCTTCGTTAGTAAAGTTTGAGCAAGATATAAAAGGCAAATCAGTCCATGTGGCTACGATCGAAGAAATATCATCATCGATCGAAGGCGCCGACCTTGCACAGAAAATTCGATATTTTCTCCGTGAACGGTATTTAAGCAGTGAATGGGGTATTGAAGATGTTTTGTTGGTTGGTCACCACTCTGTCCTTCCAATGCGGAAGGTGAGCCAAAGTGCCGGCTACGGCAGTCCGATGACGGATTTTTATTATGCCGAGTTGTCTGAGCGTGATGATATCAACTGGGATTCCAATCAAAATGGACGTTATTGGGACGATTCAGACAAAGCGGATTATTATGCTGAAGTGAGTATCGGGAGGATACCTTCGTCAAACCCTGCTGTCGTCGCAGCTTTATGCCAAAAAAGTATCAATTTCGAATTGAATCAAGATCCGGAATTCAAAAACAATGCTTTGCTGTTAGGTTCTTTTTATTGGGAAGATACGGACAATGCAGAATTGATGGAAGCGATAATGAAGTTTCCCGCCGTGGAAAACTGGACATCCATTCGGATGTACGAAAAAAATTCGACTGTTACATCGAAATACGATTGTGATTTTCCGCTGAAGCAAGCGACGGTATTGGAGCAATGGAAAAACGGGAAGTATGCATTGGCAAATTTAGCGGGTCACGGGTCATATTTCGGCGTTTATCAAATGGGGTTTGGAAGTGCATCTTTTTGGACATCGACGCTTTGCAACCAACTTTCCAACGAATTTCCATCTATTGTCGTTTCAGCGGCCTGCAGCACCAGTGACACCGACTATACCAATCTGGGAGAAGTTATGATGGAAAAAGGAGCAGTCGGTTTCGTTGGAGCGACGAAAGTGGCATATGGCAGTCGCCCTTGGACTCGTCCGACAGATGGTTCAACTCAATCTCTCGACTATTATTTTTCAACGGCTGTGATGTCTAAAGAATATACGCAAGGCGAAGCTCTGCAGTTTGCTCTTGCCAAAAACTATCAGCAGAATGGTTGGTATTACCCAAAATATGAAATCGCCGAATGGAACTTGTGGGGAAGCCCAACTCTTGGGCTCGATATACCCATTTCTTCGAAAGGTAAACTCTCGCTGGATAAAGAGATATATTCCGTCAACGATTATCTGACTGTGACTGTTCGTGATGCCGATCTCAGCCCAGGTGTCGATACATTTGTGACGGCGACCACGCTATTCGGGGACACTGAAACTATAGACCTTATTCCAACAGAAACCGAAGGTGTTTTTATCGGTTTGATCCACCTGGTGGAAAGCCAGGCGGTGGCTAATAACGACAGGTTGGATGTCCAGCATAGTGACGAGATAACCGTCAGTTATATTGATATGGATGATGGCGTCGGTGGTGTCAATGTTGAAAAAACAAGTGTTGCCACAGTCGATGGTCTGGCGCCGGAAATTTTCAATGTTCAGGTTGCCCACACAACTTCTGAGACAGTCGAACTTACATGGGAAACATCAAAGCCAAGTATTTGTTCAATTTATTACGGTATCGACGACCTGATATCGACGGAGCAAACTCAGGCATATGAAAAAAATCATTCGATAGTTTTGTCGGAATTGACTCCCTGCACCTATTATTATTTTATCATCAATGCCGCTGATTCAGCAGGAAACCGAAGCACAGATGATAATGAAGGAAAATTTTATAGGTTTAACACCTACGATCAGGAAATATTCTATTATGAACCGTTGAATGTTGATCCGGGTTGGACGATGGAAGGTTTATGGGAGTTCGGCCGACCGGAAGGCCAGGGGGGAAAGAACGGTTTTCCGGATCCTACCGCCGGATTTTCAGGTCAAAATGTTTATGGCTATAATCTTTCAGGTGATTATAATAACAGCCAACCTGCTCACAGCTTGACATCGACGCGTATCGACTGCAGACATTCAATGGATGTGATGATTCAATTCAAACGGTGGTTGGGAGTCGAGAGAAATATGTATGACAAAGCTTCGTTTGAAGTTTCAAATGACGGTGAAACCTTTACGAAGATTTGGGAAAATCCCGATATTGAAATCACAGACACAGAATGGAAAACGGTTCAATACGATATTAGTCATATTGCCGATGGGAAAGAGGATGTATATCTGAGATGGGTTATGGGATCAACCAACAGAAGCAATGTATTTTGTGGGTGGAATATTGACGATATCACGCTGGTGAGATCGATTCCCTGCGCCAAGCCGACACCGGAACCTCGTGCTACAGCAACCCCGGCGCCTCCGGATCTGCCTTCCACCGGCATCCATTTGAGTATGGATGATTATACCTTGAAGCCCGGTTCTGACTTTAACTTGGTTTTGACGCTGAGAAATGGTCTGGCTGCTCCTCTTACCGTTCATATATTTGTTGCTTTGGAGGTTTATGGTAACTTCTGGTTCTGGCCTACGTGGGTCAGTATGGAAGAAGGCATAGCTTTTGTCCCCGAGGTGACTGTACCGGCGGCGACTCAGCTCGATGCCAGTATTTTACGATTTGTCTGGCCGGATGTGACTGGTCCAGCACACGGGCTTTTCTTTTATGGTCTATTGTTGGACTCTTCCACTTTGGATATAGTTGGTCATCCTACTCAGATATGCTGGGAGTTCCTATAAAGACGATAAAAATTTCTTGATTCTTTTGTAACTGTGCATTAGCTTCTGAGCTGGCTTCAGAATGGTCTGAAGCTGCTGCAGGAAAGAAATTATGCCGAATACAAAAGTCGATTATACCATTCATCTCGATCAACCTAGAACTCGATATGTAAATGTCGAAATACATATTCCGAAAGCTCCTTCCGAAGCTATCGAATTAAAATTACCGACATGGCTGCCGGGAGCATATAAATTGGGCGAGTTTTCAGCCAATATAGAACAGTTCAGAGTAACAAACGGCTCTGATGAACCTGTTACATGGAAAAAAATCGATAAGCTCACGTGGTGCGTTATGGCTCAAGCCAATCAGTCTGTAACCATCACTTATAAAGTATATACGTTTCAGTTGGCGGACGATGCCAGCTATCTTTGTGACGATTTCGCCATAATCAATCCTGGAACAGTTTGCCTTGCCGTCATACCTTTTATGGAACAACCATGCACTTTAAAAGCTGTTATTCCTGATCGCTGGCGGCATATCTCAACCGGGATGGAACCTGTCGATGATTCTAAGCGAAAATTCTATGCGGCAGACTACCATGAACTGATGGATTGTCCAATGCTGATAGGAAATCATTATCTTCACCAATTCATTGTAAACGGTATTCTACATGAAGTGGCCATTGAAGGAAAAGGGAATATCGACAAAAGTCAATTTTTGATTGACCTGGAAAAAATCACGCAGTCTATCATTTCCACAATGCAGCATGTTCCGTATAAAAGATATGTTTTTCTTTTCCTGATAACGGATACGGATGCCGGTCTGGAACACTGTAATTCAACTCTGATTTTTGAACGAAGATTCAATTTCAAACCACGAAAAACATATCTAAACATGATCAGTATTTTTTCTCATGAATTGTTCCATGCCTGGAATGTCAAAGCTTTACGGCCAAAAGAACTGGTCAAACCAAATTATTTTTCTGAAACATACACCGATCTTTTGTGGTTTTCAGAAGGATTTACCAATTATTACCATTTTCAATTCCTTTTGCGCCCGGGTATCATGAAACCAAAAGAATATATCGACGCGGTTGCTTTCCAAGCCACTCGTTACCGAAGAATCCCCGGATACGAATACCAAAGCACGGCGGAAGCTTCTTTTGATGCCTGGATCAAATATTATCGTTCGAATGAAAACACGCCGAATTCAACGATATCCTACTATTTAAAGGGTTCGATAATCGCCTTTTTCTTGGATCTGGATATTTTGGAAGCCACGGACGGAAAACATCGACTGGATGATATGATGCGTGATTTATATCAGGAACATTATGTAAAGAAGTTCGATGGCTTTACATTCGAGGATGTTGTAAAGGCTGCAGAGCGTTATACCGGCAAAAATCTTGAAGCGTTTTTTCAAAAATATGTCTATCGTGCCACGGATATGCCGTTTGAAGAGTATTTTCAAAAAGCCGGTCTTGAATTGACCGTTGATAAACCCGATGACAAGGAGATGAGAAAAGGCGATTTGGGATTACGATTGGCTATGCGCGAACATCGACCTCATGTTTCAGTCATTCGTAGAAACAGTGCTGCTCAGCATGCCGGTATCTTGCCCAATGATGAAATTATTGCGCTTGACGGCTTACGTGTTTTTTCATCAGATGACCTTGCCAAACGTCTTGAATTCATGGGTCCTGGAGATGCCGTGGAGATTATGATTTCGCGAAATGGAGAAATAAAATCGCTTCAAGTAGTCTTAGGTGAGCCGATCCCTGTGGAATATACCATTAAACCAGTTGGTGCGCCCAATGAAAAACAGAAACGCTTATTTAAGCAATGGACCGGTCATGACTATGATACGGTTTACACAAAAGCTTTTACCGGACCCTAACCACGTGACGGATTTAACCTTTTGATATTTAGGCAGGTGTTTAACAAAACTAAACAGATGGCTCAACCTCAAAAAAAAATTTCGAGCAGACGCTTTTGGTTTTGGATTTCGGCTGCAGCTTTTACACTGTTGACGGTCATTTATCAACGCTTAACCGGGCCGACAAATCCATACCGAGGGATATATGTAATAGAAAATGCAACCCATCATTACAAATTAGGGCGTAGCCCGGAATGCGGTTTTCCATATGAGATTATTTTTCCAGGTTCAGATGTCGATCAAGCTGAGTTGTTTTGGCGGGAGTATCCTACAGAGCGTCCATGGAAATCCGTTCCAATGAAGAAATACGACGCCAATTTCCAGGCGAGCATCCCCTCGCAACCCCCTGCTGGGAAAGTGGAATATTATATACAGTTAAAAACAAAACATAGTGAGATTATCCAAATACCGAATGAAAAAAACCGGATCATCGCTCGTTTTAAAAACCCGGTACCGGTTTGGGCCTTGTTACCGCATATCGTCTTGATGTTTACTGCGATGCTGCTGTCCAATAAATTGGGAATCAGCGTTTTTCTGAAAGAACCACTCCAAAACAACCTGGTTTGGATAACGTTTTTATGTCTATTTTTCGGCATCGGTATTTTTGGTCCGATCGTACAAAAATTTGCGTTTGGTCAATATTGGACCGGTTGGCCTATCGGAACTGATTTGACCGACAATAAAAGTTTGGCAGTTCTGCTGATATGGATTTTTCCGGTTTGGCGCGTTTGGCGTAAACGGGATGTGCGGACTTCTCTTAAAATTGCATCGATATCGACACTGATCATTTTTCTGATTCCCCATAGTTTGCTCGGTTCTGAGTATGATTATTCCAGATCGAACATAACGAAC
This sequence comes from bacterium, assembly GCA_049652745.1. Lineage (GTDB taxonomy): Bacteria > CSSED10-310 > CSSED10-310 > CSSED10-310 > CSSED10-310 > JBASEY01. Next base: position 48,248 of record JBASEY010000023.1, read on the forward strand.
GAAAGCTTTCTCCCAAACAATTAAACCAATGAAATATCTTAGGTGAAGCTGTGGCGAAAACGAAAATAACGAGCGGTGTTTCCGGGCTTTTACGTAAGACAATGAAAATTTCGATAATCGAAGGTGCGTTTGCACAGATCTATATGTCGTTATCCGGTCCCGGAAGTGTTTTTATTACCCGCTTCGCCGTGCTATTGAATGCCTCGCCCTTTCATTTTGGTTTACTTTCGGCTATCGGGCAGTTGTCGCAGGTTTTTCAGCCTATAGGTGCAATAATTACCCGCCCGATGACATCAAGAAAAGGTATGGTTCTGTTCTTTGCTTTAACGGGAAGGCTGATGACTCTTTTTCTAGGAATTTTGCCTTTTATCCTTTTCGATTTCAATGCAATGGCGCTTTTTCTAGGTTTGTTTTTTGTCAGCACAACGTTACAGGCAATTGCAGGAAATGCCTGGATTGCATGGATATCCGACAGCTTCCCGCTTCGAATCCGTGGCCGCTTTTTTTCTGTTCGATCGCGCTATCTATTGATCATCGGCCTTCTCACCGGTCTTCTAGCCGCTGGGTTCATTGATGGCTTCGAAAAAAGAAAAATTATTATAACACCACAATTTTTAACGAATATCTTTCTGAAAACGACAGATGATACAAATTTGGCTACAGGTTTTTTGCTGCTTTTTTCTTTCGCGACGCTAATCGGAGTTGTTGGGATCAGTATCCTGAAAAAACAGCCCGAAAACCATAAAAGTGTCGAAACCGAAAGCCTTATCTCGATGTTCTCGGTTCCGTTCAAAGATGGAAATTTTTTGCGACTTTTATTATTTACCTGCTGGTGGATGCTTGCGGTAGGTATCGGCGCTCCATTCTGGCAGCCGTTCATGCTGAACAAGCTTCAAATGTCATTGAGCAAAGTTCAGTTCTATGGCGTAACGAGCACGATCGCTCAACTCGTCGTATTAAAAAAATGGGGTAAATTTATTGATCGATTCGGAAATAAAACCGCTATGGCCATCGCTATATTACTGGGTGGATTCAATCCGATGGTTTGGCTGGTAGTGTCGCCGTCAAGATATTGGCTTGTCTATTTTGAAGCTGTGACCTCAGGTATCATGTGGGCAGGCGCCGGCATCGTCGCGGTAAATTTCGTCCTGGCATTGGCGCCTGATAAGCGGCGGCAGGTTTATTCCGGTATTCACGGAGCGGTGTCCGGCCTTGCAATGATGTTCACAATGATACTTTCCGGCTGGCTTTTACCGTACGTGCCGATGATTTATTCAGGGCGATTCGCCGCGGAACAGGTTCTGTTCGGCATGACCGGGCTATTTCGGTGGAGCGCTCTGATACCACTGTTGTTGATTCATGATGTCAGGGCTCCCAAACTAAATGAAATGATTATATTTTTCCGCCAATACAGCAAAGTTAGAATGACGCAATTAGCTGACAGAATGTTTCGCTATCTACCCTTTATCTCGGGAAACCAAAATAGTAGAAAGCTGGACGATTGATCAATTTCGAACACACACAAGCTGATCAAATAAGGTCATCAAAGCATGCATCCTGTCCGAGAGCCGCAAGAAAAATAGTCTGGGCATCGGCGGAGGTGACCTTGTCATCGTAATTACAATCAGCGGAACATTGTTCTTCAAAAGATGGGGCATACTGTCCAAGAACGATTAAAAAACAAAGCTGTGCATCAGCCGAAGTCAGTTTTCCATCCTGATTGACATCTCCATTACGGTAACAGGGGGTCTCAGAAGGAGTTCCAGTGGGATCAGGTGTCGGCGTGGCTGACCCACTTACATGGAAATCAACCATATCGGCATAACCGCAAAACTGATCGTCGGCATAAGCTCGTACCCGACAGCGAGCCCAAGCTGCATTGGCCGGAGCTTCCTTTTCCAACAGGGAAACCAACTCATAATCTCCACTATCTGTATTGTAAGCCGGACCGGCGCCACCCAGTGAAACACCGTCGCTATCGAGCCAACCCAAATAAAGACCAAGATCTTTTGCTGCCGATGATCCGTAAAAATAGGCGCTGAAGTCATATAATGTGCCGGGAATGACCGGAATATCCTGGTATAAACCACGATTGTTATTCGTTAAAGTCTCCATGCCGACGCTATATATACCGTCAAACACCGGATCGGTTTCTTTCGTGATGACGACATTGGTCTCAGACAACCAATGCTCAGGCAAGTCATCTCCCCAGACTTCAAAACTTGGATTCTCAAGAAGATTTTGGCTATAAGCTCCGTATAACGGGCTAACAATAAAAATGGCAGTAATAATAAAGTTATTAAGTTTTTTCATGAACGCCTCCTAATCGTGAGAATTTCATACTCTGATTAAATCTCCATTAAGTATAACAAACCTCATCCTTGAGATCAATGCTACACTTTCAGAGGCGTTCAAAAAGTTCGTTATGTAGGGTCTTGGTAGAGCTCAAGCCAGACGCGTGTCAATCCTCAAACCAGACCCGATAAAAAAATCACCACCCCCGCTATATGACATAGCAAATTTTATTCCAACGACGGATATTTACGATAAGGTTTAATTTTATAGGTTGTCTTTCGGGATAAAAGGCTTTAGATAGCCACGCGTTCCAAAAACCACAAATGCTGTAAACACGGCGATATTGAACGCCAGAAGCGCACCTGGAAGAGGCCCGGCGTAGAGGCCTACATTGTCTATAATCAAAAAAAGATGCTCGATAACTGTTAAAATAATGACCGGCACTGCAGCGGTAAGTGCGATTTTGAGTTGTTCATTACGGGGAAGCAGAATTCTGGAAAACGCTGCTACAATACCTACGATAAATGAACCGATTAGCGTCATCAATGCGGTTTGAACCGACCAATTGATCAAAAGCAAGCCGGTCCAGAAAAAAAATGCAATGATAGATGTAATGCCCTTTGTTGAATCAATGGTTTGAGATGTCACGGTCATATCGGTTTGACCCAATATGGAATATTTATATTCTTTTGTGCCGGAGGACTCCGTATCGATAATCATCCGATCGCGAAGAAAAATCAATGCTATTGGAAATTCAGCTTCGCGCTGATATTCATTGCCGGTCACGTCCATAACAATCTGATAATCCGTCCCTTTGTAGATAATGGGTTCATCATTTTCCAAGATCAGCATTCCGTCAACCAATTTCGCCGGGGGAAAATGAGTTTCGTAAATTCTGCCCATCTCGATGATTTTTTCACGAACAATGACAGCGATTTTAACTCCGATGATCATGGCGGAGATACCGATCAATAGAATCATAAAACTCAGTGTAAGCTTCACTGGAAGCGCTCGTAATGAAGGATATATCCTTGTATCGACGCTGAATGCCAGCCATTTGAAAAAATTTTTGAAAAATATTCTAATCGCCATGTTCAACTCCCAAGCAGCATTCTAGAGAATAGAACGACCTCAAACAATCAAAATCGATTTAAGTATTTCCATAAATTCACTACGAGCCCTTTTAAGAAGTGTCTTGCATGATTTAATTCCTACAATTATGGTATCGTTTGAAGTGGGTTTTCCTGCCGAAGCCGTCTTTGGAGGGTTGCAGATGAAGGTAATGTTGGTTGTCCCACCCTGGACTATTTTAGATATTCGAGCTCACGACACACAAGGTATCGCCGGAAAATGGCCTCCGATCGGCACCTTGTACATCGCATCGGTTTTACGTGAGGATGGATTCAACGTTGTTTTTAAAGATGGTGCGTTCTACACCCATGATGAGTTGGTAAGGGAAATACATAAAGAAAAACCCGATGCTCTTGGCGCTTTCGTTATCGCGATGTTTTGGGAACGAGCCCAATCTTTGTTTCGAGATGTAAAAAAAGTGTTACCGAACTGTTATATATTTGCAGGAGGTCATGGACCTTCCGCATTCGGCACAAAGGCATTGAAAGAATGTCGTGAACTTGATGCCGTTGTCTTTCATGAGGGTGAGTTTTCGACGCGGGATTTGATGAGAAGGCTTTTAAATAAAGAATCGACTATCGGTGTTGAAGGCACTGCTGTTCGAGAAAATGATGAGATTGTTGAAAACCCGAAAAGACCCTATATCGATGATTTGGATTCTCTGCCTTTTCCAGCAATGGATTTGGCATATTTAAAAGGATACAGACCCTCTTATGGCCAGGTTCTGCATTTACCTTCCCTTCAACTCCAATCAAGCCGTGGCTGCATGAACGACTGCCTATATTGCTATCGTTTGATGGGAAGAAACGTTCTTCGATTCAGATCACCGAGAAACGTCGTTGATGAAATAGAGTTTTACGTTAAAAAATTCAATGCCCGAGATATTAAATTCTGGGATGAATCGTTTACTTACGACAAGAATCGAACGATTGGTATTTGTGAAGAAATTCTAAAAAGAGGAATAAAAGTGTCCTGGTGGGTCTCAGCACGTGCAGACAGCGTCGATGCAGAAATGCTTCGATTTATGAAAAAAGCGGGATGTTGGTGTATAAATTACGGCGTTGAGTCTGCGGTGCAAAAGAACTTGGACACGTTGAGAAAAAATCTGACTGTCGATCAGATTGTCAACGCAGTCAATATGACACATCGCGCCGGTATAAAAACTTTTACGACCTACATATTCGGCATTCCGGGCGAAACATTCGAGGAAGGATTGAAAACAATTGAGCTGGCAAAAAAACTCAACTCACATATAACGGAGTTTTTCCCTATCTCACCCTTTCCAGGAACAGACCTCTGGGATCTTGCGTGTCAATCCGATAGGTTTAAGGGCGATATAAAGAAAATCGGCCTTCTAAAGGAAGAGATTGAATATGCTCCGGATACGATGACTCATGCAGAGGTGGCCGAACTGCGCCGTCGAGCGTTTAAAGAGTATTATATCCGCCCCGCTTTTGTATGGAGATACGTGACCGGAATACGATCGATGTTCGAATTGAAAGGATTATTTGCAGGAGCTATGACTCTGTTGAAATTTACACGTAAGAAAGATAACTGTTGAGAGGGTATCTACGATTACATGAAAATTTTTCTACCAAAGTGAGAAGGGAATAGCGGTATGCATAAAAAAATCATTTTGGATTTACAGGGTCGCCCTTGTCCGCAACCCGTTCTGGAAATCAGAAAAGCGATGATAAACAACCAAGAAGTGGAAGCCCTTGTCAGTAATAAAGATCAGGTAGACAATATCGTTCGTATGGCGGACAATTCGGATTGGACACTTACCGTGCACGTGGAAAACAATGTCTATCGGGTTTGTCTCGCTCATAAAAACAAATCACGGAAATCCGAATCTGAACCCGGAGTACAAGAAAATGCAGATAGGACAAGGCAGGAAACGAAGCCTGCATCGGTTCTTCTGATCAGCTCAGAATATATGGGAAAAGGTGATAATGATCTAGGTCGGATTTTGATGAAAGCATTTTTAGAAACCGTAAAAGAGTGCAGCCGGATCCCTCAGACAATTATCCTGCTGAATTCCGGCATAAAACTAGCCGCAAAAGGATCACTGTCTATCGAGGCTTTAAAAAAACTTGAAGCGGAGGGAGTAAAAATTCTGGTTTGTGGTACGTGTCTGGAGTTTTTCCATTTAAAAGAGGACCTGAAAGTCGGAGTCGTCTCAAACATGTTCGATATTGCTGAGCTGTTGATGGGTGCAGGAGTGCTCACCATCTCATAAGGCTCAAATAGGAATAACTATGGAAAAAATTAGATTGACCAGTATGGCGTGTGCAGCGGGGTGAGCGGCTAAAAGGGGGCCGGAGTCTCTGGCCCGAATTGTTGAACCGCTCCGAAAAATTTTTAAAGGAATTGATTACCAAAGCCTTTTAGTGGGTCTGGATACTGCCGACGATGCGGCTGTATTTAAAATCGATGATGAAAAAGCGATCATTTTCACGACTGACTTTTTGACTCCCGTTGTCGATGATCCATATCTTTATGGAGCAATCGCAGCTGCCAATTCCATGAGCGATGTCTTCGCGATGGGCGGCAAGGTATTGCTTACATTGAATATAGCCGGTTTTCCAGAAAATTTACCGGAAGATATGATTTCCGAGATTTTCAGGGGAGGTGCGGATAAAGTAAAGGAAGCAGGAGGCGTGGTTGCGGGGGGGCATACTATCGATACGAAAGAGCCTTTTTACGGGATGGCGGTTTGCGGGGTTGTTCATCCTGAAAAACTATTGATGAAATCCGCCATGAAGCCGGGAGACATCCTGGTTCTCACCAAACCTCTCGGCACGGGAATAATTACGACGGCTTTTAAGGGAGATCAATGTGATCCAAAGCATTTAGACGCTGCTGTTGTGTCAATGGCTGAATTGAACAATCAAAGCTCACTAGCCGCATTACATGTCGGTTGCAAAGCGGCTACCGATGTGACCGGCTTCAGTTTACTCGGGCATGCTTGTGAGATGGCTGTAAGCAGCAAAGTGGCTTTAGAACTCTCGTATAAACACATTCCTTTCCTTCCAGGCGCTGAAACATATGCAGAGCAATGGTTATTTCCCGGTGGAACCGCCCGAAATGAACAGGCTTTTTCAAAATATGTCTCTTTTGATCAATCCACCAGCTTGGAAAAACAAAGGCTGTTATATACTGCTGAAACCTCTGGAGGACTATTGATTGCAATTCCGAAGAGCATGGTTGATGAATTTGAACGCTTTTGTCGGGAAATTGGCCAAACTTACTATAAAATTGGATCGGTTGTACAGGGTAATCCTCAGGTTTTCGTAACTGTTTAAAATAATCCTGCAAGTTTTGAAGACATGATCAAAACTGAAAATACAAGAAATATTTTAACCCATTTTTCTCCACCCAAAATGGCGATGTGTGTACCAAGCCAACCGCCGATAGTTGAGCCGCCGGCGAGAATCAGTGCGACATGCCAGAGAATTCGGCCGAAAAATAAAAAGCCTATCACGCTGGTCCATGTCAAGATGCCGGTGATGAACAGCTTATAATAATTTATTTTCACCAGATCAATTCGCATCAGTGATGAAAGGACGGCGATGATGAGAATTCCAGCGCCTGCTTGAATGAAACCGATATAAAAACCAATACCGATAAATAAAAACAAGAGTGTTAGGCGTTTACTTATACTCAAAGAATCTTCATCGCCGGCTATGGAGCTTTTTATTTTATTAGCGCTCAAAATCAAAGCGAGCACGACGAGCATCACGACGGATAAAATACGCTTAAAAATATCATCCTCTATTTTTGTAGCTGTCAGGGCTCCCAACAAGGTGCCGGGGATTGCCGGCAGCGCCAGAAACAGGCAAAAGCCGATATTGCCATAGCCTTTTCGTCTAAATGTGAGAACGCTGATAAGACTCTGCATACCGACGGCAATCCGATTGGTGCCGTTTGCCGTCACGGTATCGAGGCCCAGAAAGATCAGCAGCGGCAGCGTTAAAAGTGAGCCGCCTCCAGCCAATACGTTGGTAATTCCAGCGGCTATACCTGCTATGAACAAATATAGCAGGTGTAGAATGTGATAATCGGTGTTGATTATTTCCATGGTGCGAAATATCGGTCGGAAAGGACATGATACCGAGTTTCCAAACCTGATTTACTCACTCTGATCAGGTTTTGCTCGCGCATCGATTCAAGAAGTTTATTCAGTTGCTGAATATGCTTTTCTGATCCGAATAAAATTTTTGCGGCTTCGGCGGAATCGGTTAAACTGGGGTCATATTTTAGGATATACAAGAGACAAAGCGAATCCGTCCAATGATTTGCTCTGGCCAAATTATAGGTCGATATAGGGGTTGAATAGGAAGTAATCAAGTTACCTTTGGCGTCTTTAAAAGATCCGACATACATCAACATCCGAACAATATCCCTGATTTGTGATTTATGCACTTTCACACCGGTCTTCTCATATTGTTCCGCCAAATCATCAATAAGAGCTGAAAGAAACAGATCATTGGGATCCTTTGTTTCCGTCATCTCTTTCCTGAAATCACGCAATACCTTTTTACGCAGCTCCGGATCCCAGGGTCGTAATCCGACGGAGTTTAAAAACGAGGAGTAGCTTCCAAAGGTATCATCGTCTGTCGGTGAGCCGTTTTCAATTCCCTCCGGTTGGATTTCCTGGAATTGTTCACGATGGAGACCTATTTCGAGAAGACCGGATTGGGGGTTGTTTTTCAGGCGGATAAAGCCTTGTTTCATCCCGGCGCGCAAAAAGCTGGAAAAACTTTTAAAACCGAAATTTCCGACATGAAAAGCGGGGTTTTTACGTAAAATGGCTTTTCTGACTTGAGCGGCTGGAATGAATTCCAAGCCGTCTTTCAATAATATTTTTACTGCGCCGGACAACTGATTGAAAATGTTCTCTTTATCGATTTCAGACGTTAAACGTTGAGATTGAACCAAGTTATTGTAATAGATAAACTCATCACAATTCTGAACTAGAAGATCAGAAGTGCTTTCGAAAACACCAAATCCAATTATATGAAAACTGTATTCTCGCAGCTTTGAAACGAGTGGAAAAAAATCTTTATCCCCTGTTACGAATGCAAATGTGTCGACATGTTTCCAAGTCATGGCAATCTCCATGGCATCGACGACCATCTTGATATCCGTGCTGTTTTTATTGGTACGTCCCCGCTGGGGCAACTCGATTAAATCAATTCCATGATCTTGGATTTCATACCTATAGTCATGATGAGTTCTCCAATCAGCGTAGGCTCGTTTAATGATTAAACGACCCTTCTCTTTTAAAACCTCGAGTATCGGTGTTACCAAAAACCGTCCTAATCCAATGTTTTCGGAAGCGTAAATAATATTATCCATATCAATGAATAGCGCGATTCTTGCTTCAGACATGATTTCTCCTCCAAAAAAAATGAAAAAATTCCATTACCGCTCCCTGACACAACAACAACTATACATGATTTTTCCATGTGATGCATTGTAAATGACATTGTCCTCAAATCGGATTATTGTTATAAAAGGGATGAAATACGGGGACGAAACAGCATGAAAGAACCGGTTTATTCACGTACACAATTGGATTTATTGTTGAAAACTTTAAAACAGTTCAAAAAAGTCTTGATTTTGACGCATAGCAATCCTGACCCGGATGCCATTGCCAGCGCTTTTGCCTTGAAATATCTGATTTCCCACCTGACTTCATGCAAAGCGAGAGTCGTTTATTCAGGGGTTATAGGTAGGCGAGAAAACAAGGCCATGATCAGAGAGCTATCGCTTAACATGGTGCAAGTAGATGAGATCCATTGGAAGGCCTATGATGGTCTTGTTTTAATAGATCATCAACCGGGAAGGCGCTATTATCCATGGCCGGAAAACAGATGGCCCGACATCGTTATCGATCATCATCCTCGCCGGCCTTTGGCTAAAGCGGTAAAATTTATCGATGTAAGAACAGAATTCGGATCCAGTTCGAGTTTGGTTGCCTCTTATCTTTTAGCGGCAAACCTGCCGATTCCACGCTGGCTTTCAAGCGCGCTGATTTATGGCATTACGACAGATACACAAGAATTTTCCCGCAGTAGAATTGAAAGAGATAAAAAGATATATATTTCGCTCTTTGAAAATGCCGATCATCTTAAAATTTATCGATTTTCTCACCCTTTATACCATAGTGATTACTTGTCTGAATATTGGTATGCACTTAAATCCGCCTATATATATAAAGATATCGTTATCAGTTTTATGGGTTTAGTCACCGTTCCGGACGGCACTGCCGAAGTCGCCGATAACCTGATCAATATGCATGGAATCCGTTATGCTGTTGCAACCGGGTATTTTGCCGATACGCTTTATATGTCGCTAAGGGTACGAAATGTGCGGCGTGATGCAGGAAAAATTTTACGCTTGATTGTCGGAAAAAAGGGCTCTGCAGGCGGCCATGGGTTTATGGCTGGAGCACAAATAAAAGAGATCTCATCTTTTGAAGAAGCTGAACAATTGGCGCAAAATCTTCATAATAAAATTATTAAATTGTTGCACCCGGATTTTCTGCTGGAACAGGCGAAGCCTGTTTTATACAGAAAGGATATTCGAGGTGTGGGTCAATAAAAGTATAAGTTCTAGAATAAAATCGATGCTAGCGGGGTCTTCCTGAGCAGTGCGTAAATCGCACCGGAAAAGAGCAGGGCGCTTATTGTCACCAATATAAGATCTACTTGATGAGAAGTATTGAAAGTCTGGTAAACAATCCACGCTAAAGAGCCTAAAACCAAGGGTTCATGCATGATAAACACCGGCCAAACATACTCGGAAAGGTATTTGAGGTTGGAAGAGAGACGATCCGGTATAATTGCATAACAAAGAAAAAACAGCGCTAAAGGTATGAACAATTCCGATCCGACGATACCTGAAAAATTTTGAAGCGCTGAAGTGGCTTTTGCTTCCATGATCGTGAAATACGAGCCTAATAGGATTGTTATCAAAGGAATATGGTGACGGAGCAGTTTTGAATTACCATAACGGGTGATTATCTCCGATAAAAGGACTCCCAGATCGTAAAATGCAAAATACATCGGATAGATATACGGCTGGCCTAGATTGTAAAAAGCTATGGCATACCGAATCAAGAAATATGCTATCCATAGAATTGGCCGATATATAATTAAGGGTATGTATTTTTTTATGAAGGGGTAAACGGTTACGACCAGCAGAAACATGGGTATAAACCACAATTGATATGCTGGATGTTTGGATCCGTTCAGAATATTCCAAATGGTTTTCATGTCGGGGAAGGGGTAGTTGCGGAAGGCGGAATGATTTGATGCCATCACAAAAGGAAGTTTGGGAATGGAGACATAATATATAAGAGTCCAGATCAAATAAGGACGTAAAAGGCGTTTAAGGCGTTTATTTATATATGGAAAACAGGCTGAGTTTTGGTTGGCTTGTGATGACAGTCCATATTTGAATCCTGCAACGAGAACGAACGAGGGTACGGAAAATCTCACCAAAGAATAGGTCAAAACTCCCCAGAAGGGCATCGCATGAAGGCTGAGAGCTTTACCTGTTGTCAGTATGAAATAATTGTTTAAAGCATGGTTTATGACAACTCGGATTATGGCAACGATAACCACCAAGTCAAGAAATCCGTAATAACGTCTATCAGTCATTATTGCGAAATAGACCTAGTCTAATCACCCAATACAAAAGTTGTAATATAGCAGTTACCGCTGCGGCGACGTATGTCAGAGCGGCTGCATTTAAAACTGCGTTTATGCCGTCGGTTTCCCTTGTAGAAACAATCCCGTGCTGAGTCAAAATGGCTTTTGCTCTTGATGAGGCGTCGAACTCAACCGGAAGGGTGATCAAAGTAAAAAGAACTGTCGTCGCAAATAACAGGACTCCTAGTTTGGCGACAAACATGGTGCCGCCGGCCGATGCAATCAAAACTCCCAACATAATCAATATCCAGGAAAATTGAGATCCGATTCCGGCCAGAGGAACCAGTTTCGAACGAAGCTGTAACGGTGCGTACCCTGTTTTATGCTGCAAAGCATGGCCGGCTTCGTGCGCAGCCACGCCCTGTGCGGCAATGGACGTGGAGTCATAGACGGATTGCGAGAGCCGCAATCTCCTGGAGGTTGGATCATAGTGATCAGACAAATGGCCTGCGACACGTTCGATTTTGACATCGTAAAGAGCGTTTCTGTCAAGAATTTGACGAGCGACTTGGGCGCCGGTCATGCCGGAACTCGAGGGTATTCGTGAATAGCGTTTAAATGCGCGGCTCACTTTAAACGATGCATAAGATGCCAAAAGTAAACCCGGCAAAATCAATATCATGTACAAAGGATCAAATACCATTTTTATTTTCCCTTTCTCTTGGTTTTGATTTCTTTATGGTTCGAACAATCGCTGTCATTTTTCTCCGGTGCTGCAGAAACGACGACACGAGCCGGGCGAAGGACTGAATTTCGAAACATGTATCCCGCGGAAATTTCCCCAATCACGGTGCCGGGATCAACAGTGTCGATCTGTTGAACCATGAGAGCTTCTGCTTTTTCAGGATCAAACTGAGAATTTATCAGCTCCATTCTGTGGAAATCCAACTTTTCGAGGTTGGTCATCAACACATCATAGATAAGCTTTAAGCCCTGGTAGACATCGTTTGTATTATCGATTTCGGGTCGGTTTAAAGCTGCGTCAAAACTGTCCAGAGCCGGAAGGATGGCTTCAAGCACAACAGCCTGATGGACTTCCATCAATTTACAGCGTTCTTTCACCATACGTTTTCTAAAGTTGTCAAACTCCGCTTTCAAACGCTGAAGTGCATCGAGATATTCAGAAGCTTCTTTTTGTGTTTTCTCCAGCATATCCAGGTCTTTTTGATCGGCGTCAGAGTTTAGTTTCTTGGGATCTTCGCGGCTATCGAGAAGCTGATCGTTTTGACATTCATCCGAATGGCTTTCAAAATTTTTGTTTATAGGTATTTTTCTTATATTCATTTCGGTATCTCCGGTGCTATTTTACAACAGGTTTTAGTCAGTAGCCGATTAAGAGCAGGTCGGGTTCTTTTCGACATGCTGCAATAAGCAATATATTGTTTTAGTCTAACATTGTCAAGCATTCTTATTTATCTTGTAACCAATAGCCAAACTTTATTGGAGTTTCGGATGCTACCGTTGAAAATGGCCAGGCTCGCCAAAACCAGCGCTTTGTGTTTAAACGGTTCAAGAGTTCGCTGCTCAGGTGAATAAAAGGTTCAGGTGTTACTTTACCAAACTTGTCAAAAAATATAAAATCATTGGATATTTCGAATACATATCCGTTTGTTTCAGAGACCGGCCATTGAAGTGTTATGCCATTTGCTTGCGTTGGGAATTCAGCGCCAAATGGTTTATCGGGTTTGAATTTGCGCCAAATGGAGTCGATGAATTTTTGCATAACCAAGTGTTTTGCTCGAAGTTTGCCGAAATATTTTTCAATAAATTGTAAAGGCGCAGTCTGCCAGGCATATATTTCCGCTTTCGGCGCTTGTGTGGTTTGTTTGGACTGTCCGAAAAGGTGTACTATTTCAGCATCTGGAACGATAAAAATTTTTTTCCCTTTATAATTGAGGGCCATACAAAGATCTGTATCTTCATAACCGAGATAGAAGCGTTGATCGAGGCCTCCGAGTGATTTCAACTGATCAGTTCGTATAAAGAACGCAGCGCCACCGATTCCTTCCACTTGATAAGGATTAGTGGCGCTCCACAGACCGGCATCGAGTTTCCAAATTTCTGAGAGTAATCGTTGTCGTTTAATTGAGGGGAGGCGAGTAAAAACGGCATGTGCACGTTCCGGTGTCAGAATTTTCAAACTGCAGACTTCCAGGGTTTTATTATTATCGAGCCAAGTTCTTGGGCCACAAGCACCGGCATCCGGTTGAGAAGACAAAAAGTTATGAAGTGTGCGCAATGCTCCCGGAAAGAGTTCAGTATCGGGGTTGAGCAGCAAGGTGAACTCACCGGTCGCTTTTTCCAAACCCTGATTGTTTGCTTCGGCGAAACCGCAGTTGTGGTCATTCGTGATGATATGGATATCGGGAAAGGTATTTTGAAGCATCTCGATGCTGTCGTCGGCTGAAGCATTGTCAATAACGATGATTTCGATTTCCGGCTTTGACTGATCGGATAGGATTGAGTCGATACAGCGTTTAAGAAGTTTTGAAGTGTTAAAATTCACGATCAAGATGCTTACATGATTATTCATGCAAAGCATGCTAGACTAAAAGGGCTTGATGAGTCCAGAGAAAAGTTGTAATTGGAGTCAAGGTTATGGAGAACAGTCTTCCTGGAAACATAGATGGATACCCTGTTGCCAAGGAGTTAGGCAGAGGAGCCTCTGGAATTGTATACCTGGTTAAATTGCCGGGAAGGCAAAAATTTGCGGCATTAAAGCTTTTCACCGGAGAATTGACTGATGCCGACATTTTACGTTTTCGCAGGGAATTCGGCGCCTTGGCTCGATGTCGTCATGAAGGTATTGTTTCAGTTTATGGTTTGGGAGAGCATGAAAATTCTCCGTATATTTTAATGGAATATGTCAAAGGCAAACCCATAGACATTGCTTTGAGAGACGGTTTGCGTTTGCATCAACCGTTGACTATGGACCGGATACCGAGATGTATTCAGGTGTTCAGCAGAATTTTACACATCTTGAATTATTTGCATCAACAAAGGATCGTTCATAGTGACATCAAACCAGCGAACATTTTTATAAACGACAACGATCAAGTAAAAATTTTGGATTTTGGCTTGTCCTGGAACAGATCTGCCTATTCGAGTTTAAAACCTGGTGGAACCGCCGGTTATCAAGCGCCGGAAATAATTTTGAACAGACCTGTTGACCTCCGCGCTGATCTCTATTCGCTTGGTGTTACATTTTTTGAAATATTGTCCGGGGTTCATCCTTTCACAGGCTATAAAGATTGGCAGGATTTGCTCGGGAGACAATTAGCAGGCAAATATGCCTCTATAAAGCTGCTAAACCCTGAAATAGGAGATATTTGGATCTATTTTCTCGATAAGCTCATGGCCCCGGACCCTTCAGAACGATTTTATTCGGGCGCTCAAGCCTTGGTTGAACTCGACAGAATTTCTTCAGGTTCCGTTTCCACCCAGTCGCCGCCTAATACGGTGCAAGAAGAAATGTGGGGCATACTGAACACCCCTTGGGTTGGCTCGGACGATCTGATATTGAGTGCCGTGAATTCATTGAACAATGGAAAAAACGTCTGTTTTGACGCTCCTGCCGGGTCAGGTAGGACGCGTTTTTTATACGAAATTACTGGAAAGATATCACCGAACAAGCAAGTTTTAAGGATCAATGCTCATTTTGACAAACCGGAAGAATGGATTTCCCAACTTTTCAAATATGTTGTGTATACCCAAGAAGTTGATTCCGCTGAAAAAAGAATGATAGAAGATTTCATGTCAGGGAAAAAGAAACCGTTTTCCGGAGCCGAACAAATAACTGAAGATGTATTTAAAAGGGCTTTAGTAAACGTTTTAAACAGAAATGAATCAGACGTTTCACTACTGGTAGTTTTAGACGACGCTGATCATGGAACACCGGCTTCTTTAAGTATTCTCGCTGCGTTGCAGAATGTTCACTGGATCCAAATACTTATCGTAACGGATACGGTTTCTGAAGTTTTTCAGGATGGGTGCGAGATTATCAGTTGGACGCCTGCAACTCCTGATCATGTCAAAGAGCTGATCCAAAAAATGCTGTCGCCGGCAAGGCCTGTCAGTGACAAGGTTGCATTGTCTCTTCATAGATTGGCTCAAGGTAAACTGGGTACAATTGTCCAGTTTTTCAAAATTTGGCTTCGATCAGAACATTTGAAATTTCAGGATGGCAGATGGTTTCTGTTGCCTCCAGCGTCTTTACAACCCGCTTTTTTAGATAGTGATGTGTCTGCTGAATGGATAACAAGACGCCCGGAAATTCAAAGGGTTCTGCCGGAAAACGAACGTTTGGAACGAGAAATGCTTCGTATGATATCCGTTTCTTATAAACCTGTCACATTTGAGATTTTATCTAAATTTTTTGCCGCTCGAGAACCTTTAATCCTTGAAACTTTGGACAAGCTGATAAGAAAAGGTTGGCTGGTCGAGTCTGTAAAAAATGAAGGAATTAAATATAAATTCGAACAAGAGCAAGACAAATCAAGCGTTTATGAAACCTTGTCGCCTTTTCATAAACGCTATCTTCATAGAAGAATCCTTGACATAATCTCAAAGATGCCCGGTGCCGATCCGATCGAGTTAGCTGAACATGTCATTCATTCAGAAGCCCCGATTGACGTTTTACCCTACCTGGAAGATGCCGTTCAATTTGCACAAGACCATTTCGATACACAACGAGCGCTTGACTATCTTGATCAGATGCAGCGAATCATTTCCGACTCAATTAAAAGCTCGGCCGACATTTTACCGGGACCTGTTGAGTGGTCTTATCGTCAGTCTAATGTATCGAATCTTACTGTTTTAGAAGGATTGAAAAACGCCGGAGTTTACCAGTCGGAGAAATTAAGAACTAAAGTTTTGGAAATATGGAATATAAAAGGAAATATTTTTGGCAGAACCGGTGATTATGGTTCCGCATTCGATGCCTATCAGCATATGCTTGCAGGCGCTCAAGATTTGGGTGATCAAAAGTTGGAAAGTGATGCGCTACGATTGATAGGCCAAATTTTATATTATCAAAGAAAACTGAATGAATCCGAAAAATATTTTTTCAGATCGCTTGAGATCCGGAAAAACATAAAAGACGAGCCTGGAATAGCGGATTGCTTGAATGCTTTAGGAGTGATTGCGCAGCAGATGAATCAAAATGAAAAAGCCCATCAGTTTTTTCTTCAATCGCTGGTGATTAGAACTGAACAAAAGGATGAACGCGGAGTGGCTTATGTCAGAAACAATCTGGCGAATCTTTATTACAGTGATAAAAAATATGATAAGGCGTTGGTAGAATTCAAAGCGGCCGCGGATGTATCCAGAAAACTCAAAGATAATATAGGCTTAGCCTACTGTTTATATAATATAGGGGGCGTCTATATTGAAATTGGACGTTATCATGAGGCTATTGAAGCGCTTGAAGAAGCTTTGTCGATTCGCAGAAAGATGCAAGATTTGCAGGATATAGGGCACTGTCTATGGCAACAAGCGACGGCTTTGTATAAGCTTGAAAAACACCAGGAAGCGCTTGAGCGCCTGAATGAAGCCATTGATGTTTTAGAGGAGATGGGGTTATCAGATGATGTGACGGAATGCAAAGCGCTGATGGAGGAGATACGGCTAAAAGCCGACAAACAAAATAAAGGAAAAAATCAATAAAGCGTTTTTTTAAGGCATATTGGCTTAAATTTTGCATATCGTATGGGCGGAGGTATTGAGGTATGAGGAAAAACCAGAAAGCAAAATTTCGTATTTCGTCTCCAGTCTTTGTCCCTCCAGCCCTGGTATTGATATTACTCTTGTCTGGATTCTCAGCAATCGCTTTAGCTGATGATGTTACACCTCCTTATCTTGTCAACCCTATTCCTGCTCCCGGTTCAACTACGGATAATTGGGTGATTATCCGCACAGGCGTTTTGGACGATGAATCCGGTGTCAATCCCGACCCTGAAACCATATCCGTCGAAATTAATGGCGCCCCGCCTCGAGTGAAGCCGATTATCGAGCCGTCTTATGGACAGAAAAAAGGTATAAAAGTAACTGTTTTGTTATTTGAAGAACCGCGAAATTACCCGATAAAAATATCGATTAAAGCTCAAGATCTGGCTGAAATTCCAAACGTTATGCAGTCCGAATGGACATTTTATCCCGATGGAGTTTCGCAAAATCCTGCGCCTATAGTTACCTATCCGGAGAACTATCGTTGGCTGGAATACAATTCGGAAAGAGGGTCTTTGATATATTCGTGGATTTCCAGCACATTTCACCCATTTTATCGAATGAGGTTTACATTTAGTGATAGTGAACGTGGATCAATTGATTTAGGTCCTTTTGTAGAAAAATCGACTTTTCAATCCGAGTCTTTTACCTTTGAGCTTACCCCGGATCAATGGACGGAAATAGCCGCGCTTGGCCAAATAGCATTGGATGTGGCTCCAATCGACAAGATTAATGGAATTGAACTAACTGATTATAGTGATCAAACTAATATATTCTATATCAATGATGATGTCCCGACATTGATTCGTCCTTACCATTCAGCGTTGCTCGATCCGGTCATTCCTCCAGTTTTTGAATGGCAACCGGTTGACTCGCCCATTGATAGCTATGTCGTTGTATTTGTGCGTCTCGATGGAGACGGGGTTTATACGGAAGATGTTAAAGTCTTTGAAGTGCCGATGTTTATAAAGAGACTTCCCTTGGATTCAACACTTTGGAATACTTTTGAATCGGGAACATGGGCATGGGCGGTTCTTGCTCGGGACTCCGATCTTGAATACAGCAATTTCATGATATATCGCTTTCTTAAGGATTAGTGATCTGCCCCACTTCTGCTTTGGTTTTGTCGCCGGAGAAAAAATCAATAATTTGATTTAACCGCAGCGTGAATCTTGACATTTCGGCCGTCATCAAATATATAATCCGTGGAGGTTTTCAATATTGATCACTTGGCGATTTAAGCAACATATAAGGATTCTAGCGTTATGCTTGGGAATGTCCTTTTTGTTCATTTCGTTTGCTCAAGCTGATAAAGGTCCCCCTAAGGTTATTAAAACGGATCCGGAACATTTGTCTTGGGGTGTTTATCCGATCCGATATATCCATTTTTGGCTGGTCGGTTCCCCAACGAATGATATTTTTATGCCGGTAGGAGTTAACTTGGATTCGATCGAATTATGGATAAACGGTGAGCCAAAGGAATTGACTATACAGTTTCAGGGAAACGAAAAAATCTGGGCATACACGACTGAGATACAAATTTTACCGGAATTATCAGAAGTCACATCGGTAATAATGGCGGAAGATTACCAAGGCAATCCGATGGAGCCGTATGAGTTTAAATTTGTGACCTCCAAACTTCCTGACCAAAAACCGCCATTCATATATAATTTTCTGCCCTCACACCAATCAATCGATAATGACCGTCTCCCTTTGATTTCATGCACCATCGAAGATTATGATACTGGAGTTGATCTAAATTCTTTGGTTCTCAAGGTGAATGGCTTAAAATTGCCGTTTACATTTGCTGAGTTGGAGGATGGCTATGTCATTTATGTAATCCCGCCGGCTCCTTTTTTATATGAACAATGGGTTAATGTATTTGTAAGCGTCAAAGATTATGCAAATAATTTAAGCGAACAATATTGGAATTTCAGAATTCGATCGGCTCCTCCGAAGGCTCCTAATTTGTTCTTTCCCTCAGATGGCGCTTTGTTGAATTACCAACTTGAGAATGGGACCATCCGCTTTGTTTGGCAGATAGAAAATCCTGAGCACTCCTTTCGTCTTCGGATAAAACCTTCCGACGGTCCTATTTCACATGTTTTTGATCTAGAACCCGGTGACTACTGGTCTACCGATAACTTCGCCGGGTTCAATTTCACTTTGAGTTATAATCTTTGGTTCCAATTTTCTTGTAAAGAAAATATAGATTGGTCTGTGGCGGTTATAGACAAAAAAGATGGTGTTGCCATTTCGCCTTATTCGAATTGGTCTTCAGTGATTTTAGCACCTCCGAATGCAGTTGTTTTACGTTCACCGGAATCAGGCGTATCCTTTGGCTATTTCAACCAGCCTCCTTTGTTTGTATGGGATAAATTCAGCAATGCGGAAAGTTATATGCTGGGAATTGCGAAACTCGACTTCGCCACAGGTTTTTTTCAGAGTCGCTACACTATAAATTTTCAAGCCAATGTAACGTCATTTCGATTGTCTAACGATGTGTGGAGATCACTGGGTTCCGGACTTTTCATCTGGGCTGTCATAGCAACGGATAATAATGGAAACCTATCAGATTTTATGAATTACGAGTTTAATATTCTGTCTCCGGCGATTATAAACAACCCCTTGAGCATACATTAAAAAACTGACATTATTAGCTTGATTGTGTGGGTGATTATTTCCAAAATTGGAGCTGACCCAGTGTGGCCGATAAAAAAGAAAAATTCAGAGATTGGTTAGAGTCTGTTGAAAATGCATTTCTTGCTGGTGATTTAGAGCAAAGTGAAACGCTTCTAGGTACACCGGCTGAATCTATTGCTCAAACAAAAGATCAACGCCTTGCGTATGATTTCTTGAAAATTCGACACTACTGGCACGGTGGAGATTTAATTACCGCACTGAAGAATCTACAAAAATTCCTCCGACATCCTGACTTGAAAATCGGCTCAGATCTCTGGATTGACGCCATGATCTTACACGCACATATCAGCTATTCAAATGCTCAAATTTCTTCATCTGAAAAAATATTGAAAAAAATAATCAATACAATAGATAAATCGTCTCCTTTATGGCAGGACGTTCATTTCAATCTTGCTTCGATAGCCCGGGACCAAGGCTTGATAAGCGAAGCGCTAAAATTGTTACAGGATGTGATTGTATTTCCCGGATCCAGTCCAGAGCTTCTGAGCAGGGCTGCTTTAGCCATTGCAAAAATAAAGTCTGATTTGGGATTGGAAGGTACTGTTGATTATACACGGATCGTAATTGAAAAAGCACCGAAATGGGGAGGTTGGAATTCTTTAAAAACCGCCGAGGTTTTAAAAGCTCTATCGGATTTTAGAGAAGGTTCATTTGGATCAGCCATTAAAGAGCTCTATAGACATATGCACGAGGCTGATGAATCAAATTTTACCGAGCCTGCTATCCGCTCGCGCCTCGCTCTGTCTGAAGCATTGATTACTTTGGGTGACTATGCATCAGCAAAAAGCCTCTTATTGGAAATTGATGATATAATGAAAAATCTTCAGATATCGGATCTGAAATACCTTCAAAATCAAGCTGAATTGCTCTGGTTTAAGGCGGATATCAGACAAGAGGAACAGAAAAATAGATTATGGGGAGCATTGGACAGAGTCGAAATTCTTCTAGCTGTTATTGCAAAATACCCAAGGCCCCCCGGCCCCGCTCAATTTTGGCTGCTTCTTGGAGAAATCCAATCAAAACTCGATTTGACGGATGCAGCTCTTCGAAGTTTTCAGCGGGCGCAATCGGAAGCGGAATCGATTGGGTCGATATCGATAAATGCAGCGGCACGTTTCGCTGCAGCCAACATAAAATGGCGCAGCCTTTCGGACACAGAGAAATCACAAAGTAGGTATAAAATTTTATCCGAAACGACGCAAATCTTAGATATATTGGGCTCTTCCGGCCGGCCTGAACTCGAGTGGCAGATTCACTTTCTGCGAGGAGAAATATTTGAAAATTCAGGCGAACAATACCCAGCAAAAGAGGAGATGAAGCTAGCGGCGCACACGGTTAAAAGCCTTATTGAATCAATTGACAACCCATCTTTACAAACTCTTTTCCGTCAAGCGGAAGACCGTCATCAGGCCCTCCTGTATCTCCAGTCTTTTCAGGATTTAATACCTATCGAATCATTGACACAGTCCAAACCTAAAAAAAACGAGTTTGAAAAACTACGATCGGAAATTACCGATTTAAGCCAATCACAGTTATTACAGGAGATACTTCAAGCGATGCTTGATCTTCATTCTGTCAATGGGATTACCGGTTTATTTGATGTTTTGCTACGTTATTCATTGCAGACGGTCGATGGCGATCGAGCTGAAATATTGATGTTTTCACATGATAAAACTTACGAAAACTATGGTGCAAAATATCGTTCAGGTGGTGATCATCTCGATAGTTATTCAATACCGGAAAAGTGGGTGTTGGAATCTGCAGCAGGAACTCGGTTAATGACTTATTTCTGGGATGTAAGTGATTTTAATGATCAGCCGCGTTTCCTTTTAACGGCTCCACTGTACGATAAAAACGTTCTGAAGGCATTGCTATGTATTGATAGAGTTCAAAGAAAAGGTGATTTTTCCGATGAAGATCGAGCTATACTCTCCACGCTAATCAGTGTCGCCTCTGTCGCATATTCTTCATTGGCTTCTCGAGAAAAGCTGACCAAGCTTTCTGATCAGTTGCGCAGAGAAATCGTCCCGGAATTCCCTGATATTATCGGGCAAAGTGAAGCGATGAAGAAAATTTTTCTGCAAATACAAAGGATTGCCTCTTCCGATATTCCAGTGGTAATTGTGGGGGAGACAGGGACGGGTAAGGATTTGATAGCCAGAACGATTCATTCAATAGGAAACCGTTCGCATGCGCCTTTCATTCATTTGGATTGTTCTGCAATTCCGGCGAGTTTGTTGGAGAGTGAGTTGTTTGGCATAGCTGATGGAGTGGCGACAGGCGTAGAATCCAGGATAGGTTTGATTGAGTATGCTCATGATGGAACTATTTTGCTGAATGAAGTTGGAGATATACCTTTGAGTACTCAAGCGAAACTTTTACGTGTACTTCAGGAAAAGGAATTTCTAGCGGTAGGTTCTTATCAGCCCGTATCGGTCAATGTTCGAATCCTTTCGACATCGACCGAAAGTCTTGAGACATTGGTTCAAGAAGAAAAACTACGTGAAGATTTTTATTATAGGATCAATGGGTTGACAATTGAGATTCCTCCTTTGAGGAAAAGAGACGGTGACATAGTGTTATTGGCGCGGACTTTTTTGCAGCGATATAATCTTGAATTTAAAAAGCAAAAGACGGGGTTTGAGCCGAATGTTTTCGATGCGATGCATGCTTATAATTGGCCGGGAAATATCAGAGAACTTGAGCATATGATTCGTAGAGCGGTCTTGTTATGTAAGGGCGATAGGATAACCTTGCAAGATATGAACCTTCCTGAAGTGAGAAAAGAAAAGTTTACCATGACTCAAGCCATTCGTCAGATGGAAATAGACTCTGCAAAGGAAGCTTTTAACCTCAGCCATAAAAAAGTCAAAGAAGCTGCGAAGGCGTTGGATATTTCTGTGAAGAAATTAGAGCAGCTTTTGTCGGCTTCGGAGTAATCGGAGATTTTATAGATGTCTTCCAGATCCAGTAAAAAGATAGAGATGCTGGTAAAAATTGTGGAAGATCTCTCTGCGCAAACAGATCAGACTATTTTAATACAAAACCTGCTGTTCAATGTCCTTGAATTTACAGGGGCTGAGCGTGGATTTTTTATTAAGCAAACCTTGGATGGTTCGAAGAAATTTTACGATATATTAGGTGAACCTATAGAATCGCCACAAGTGTCTTTAAGCGTTATCAATCGAGTCCTTGAGACCAATAAATCTGTTTGTTTAATTGAAAATTCCGATGGACAGTCTTTGCCGCCGACAACCAGTATTTTAGCGCTTGATTTAAAATCAATTATGGTCGCTCCAATGAATATTGACATCGAATCCTATAATAACGATAAAGGTATAAATCCTGACGCCGTCTTATATGTTGACAGCCGAATCGTTTCCAGGCCTTTCGATACTGAAGATCTTAACTTTTTCTCTGTTCTGGCTCAGCATGCAGCCGCTGTTTGGCGAAATAAAATGCTTGAGCAAAAGTTGGAGCGGGATTTTAAATTGCTCCATGCCGAGGTTCAATCAAAATTTGATTACCACAAAATAATCGGTAAGTGTCCGGCGATGCTTAAAGTATATGAAACACTCGAACTGTTGCGAGCAACAGATTTAGATGTTCTTATTACTGGAGAAACAGGAACTGGTAAAGAATTGATAGCAAAAGCCATTCATTATTCAAGCGCTAGATCGGAAAAGCCTTTTTTGCAGATTAATTGTGCCGCATTGCCGGAAGGGTTGGTGGAAGTAGAATTGTTCGGTGTCGAAAAAAATGTTGCGACCGAGGTTAAAAGTAGACAAGGAATGATTGAGTCGGCAAACCAAGGCACATTGTTTCTGGACGAAATCGCCGACATGTCCCTGCGCATTCAGAATAGAATTTTATATTTTCTTGAAACAAGAAAAGTTAGAAAAATTGGGGCGAGAAAAGAGTTGGATGTAAATGTTCGAGTGTTGGCGGCAACGAATAAAGATATTTCGGTTGCTATTACTCAGGGCCACTTCCGTGATGCTTTACGTTACAGGCTGGAAATTCTACCCATTCATTTGCCGCCTTTGCGTGATAGAGGTGATGATTTAAGGCTGCTTGCCGATTTCTTCCTGAGTGAAATTGTCGAAAAAAACCATTTGAGCATTCATGGTTTTTCGAATGAAGCATGGGAAGCCATGCAGCAGTATTCATGGCCAGGCAATATCCGTGAACTGAAGCATAGAATTCAGTCAGCGGCAATATTATCCAGAGGAACATTGATTGAAGTGCAGGATATAGGTATTCCTTACAAAATGAGTCTTAGAGATTTAAGACCACTTTCCGAAAAACGAAAGATGCTCGAAACATCATTGATCACAGATGCTCTGACGCAATTCGATTATCATTTACCCAAAGCGGCTGAGGAGCTTGGAGTCAGTTTGGCTACTCTAAAACGAAAAATGAAGCTCTTAGATATCCCTTACAAAACATTTACTGAGAAAAGCGAGCAAGATGTAGACTAGATATCTCTTTTATTGAAACCTATTCGACATGCAAATCCGCCAATAAAGCCGATAACGGAAAACAAGCAAAGACTGATTAAAAGACCTTTCACGCTATCCAAACCATAATGGTTCATAATGGCGTTGTAAAGATACCACATAAGCGATATGAACGTTGTTATAAGTCCAAGACAAATTCCTTTTATCAGGCTTTTCCGTAAATGTTTGTTTTGTAGACCGGCAATGATCCCGACTATCAGCCCAAGAAAAGGACCAAGCCAGAGCAGTGATAAGAAAAAACAATTCAAACGCTGCTCATTTAAAATAAAATCCAAAGTGGTTTTCAGCATCCAAGTATCCTCACCTAAGGCTCTTGACTAGAATAATGGATTGAAAATTCATGTCAACAAGCGGCTGTCGGTTCAATGAACCTCATCTTTGAAGTGATCCCAGCCATTCATGCGATTCTTCCACTCAAGACCGTTCAGAGTGATTCTTATACCGGGAGAATCGGTGATTCTTCCTATTGTCGCCGGTTTGGGAGCGCCTGCATCATGAGCGGTTTTCAAAGCTAGTTTTTCAGCGTCTGGTTGAACCGTCCAGCAGAGCTCGTAATCTTCACCTCCTGTCAGCGCCCAAATGAATGACTGTTCATAATTACCTTCAACTAAAATTTCCGCTTCATGAAACAAAGGAATATTTTCAAGATAGATTTCCGCCCCGGTTCCGCTCATGGCACAAATGTGACCGATATCTTGGGCAAGGCCGTCTGAAATATCGATCATTGAGTGTACGCTGGGTAATTTATTCAAAGCTTGGCCGACATCGATCCGGGGTTCAGGTTCAAAGTGAGCTTTAGCTAATGTCGAAAAATGTTTATATGGTTTATTTTCCATAATCAAATTCAAACATGCCGCTGACCCTCCAACTGGTCCTGAAAGTTGAATAAGGTCACCAGGCTGAGCGGTCGAGCGAAGTAAAAATTTATTGTTCAGCGCTTCACCAATAATACATATATTGACAATCGCTATGCCGGGTGATGCCGACATGTCCCCACCCGACATCGATACGCCGAATCGGTGACACATTTCACTCATTCCGGCTATCAACTCGTCGAAGGCCGTTATTTCTGTTCTCTTGTTCAAACCCATAGATAGAAAAGCATATAAGGGAACGCCGCCCATGGCCGCGATATCACTCAAATTGACCGCCATCGCTTTTCGGCCCAATTGTCGCGGCGAAATCGACGCCTGTGTAAAATGGATATTTTCGATGAGTATATCTGTGGTCACCAGCAGGGTTTTATCCGGATAAATTTTGATTGCAGCGCAATCATCTCCAGGAGGAACCAATAAATTTTTATTCGGCTTCGGGAAATGTGAAAGCAATCTCTTAATCAGTTCAAATTCTCCAAACGATGAAGAATACATATATTTCTCTCCGATTTGGTTGTCGACAAGGAGTCATTTTGGATGATTCCACCGGTTTCCAAACGGTAATATTACAAGAATCGGTAAAATCATGCTATAATTTTCAAGCTGTGCCGGAAAAGTCTTCATGCAGAGAGATAAAAAACGTGCTATTATTTATCATGATGAAGAAGTGCAGGATTACTGAGATTATTTTATCATAACCGAGTGGTGTTAGAGGGGTAGATAAACATGAAAGCTGATTCCTCGATTTCGTTTCACGATACGAAAGCAGGTAAAATACGGGTGTTCGAGCCGTTGAAAACCGAATATGTATCTATTTATTCTTGTGGACCAACTGTCTATGATTATGCCCATATAGGCAACTTTAGAAATTTTGTGTTTGTTGATGTCTTGAGAAGGACTCTTCAGTTGTTCGGATATAAAATCAAGCATGTCAGAAACATTACCGACATCGATGATAAAATTATTCGAAAAGCCAACGAACAAGGCGTTACTGTGAAAGATATCGCCCAACAATATGAAGAGGCTTTTTGGGAAGATTGTCGCTATTTGCGTTTGCAAGAGGTCGAGCATAGCCCTCGTGCAACGGAACACATTGATGATATGGTAGATCTTGTTCGTAAATTAGAGGATAAAAATTACACCTATCGCAAAGATGGCTCCATATATTTTAAAGTGCATAAGTTTAAAAGTTATGGAAAACTGTCTGGAATAAATTTAGAAAACATCCAGATCGGCAGTAGAGTCTCGGCTGATGAGTATACGAAAGAAGATGCCAGGGACTTTGTTTTGTGGAAAGGGTACAAAGAGGGGGAGCCTTATTGGGACACTGATTTGGGTAAAGGCAGGCCCGGCTGGCATTTGGAGTGTTCTGCGATGAGTCATCATTTTTTAGGACCCTCTTTCGATATTCACACTGGAGCGGAAGACTTGATTTTTCCTCATCATGAAAACGAGATTGCTCAGAGCGAGGCGGCAAATAGTGAAGAATACGTAAGATATTGGCTCCACTGCGCTTTTCTAAACATGAAGGACGAAAAGATGTCAAAGTCATTGGGCAATATTATTACTGCTAAAAAATTGCGTGAGGATGGCGTCAGTGGATTGGCGGTTCGATTTTTTCTACTATCGGTTCACTATCGAAAACCGTTGGCTTTTTCTATGGAAGCAATTACATCCGCCAATGCTGCTGTTACGAGAATACAAACATTTTATGAACGTGTTCGAGATTTGGCCGGTAAGAATGAAGAAAAAAGCGATAATGCTTTCAATGAGCGCCTGGATTACTATCGTTCGGAATGGATGAGTTCTTTGGGAGATGACCTGAATACGGCAAAAGCGTTAGGAGCCCTCTTTGAATTGATTCGCGAAGGAAATGCATTGATGGACAAGGATGAAATCAGTTCAAGCCAAGCAGGGACTCTTTTGCTATTGTTGAATGATATGGACCATGTGCTGGATATAATGCATCCCGAAGAAGAATCCATTCTTGATGAAGAAATAACGAAGCTGGTGGAGCGTCGTCAATCTGCACGCAAAGCAAAAGATTTTGCAGAAGCTGATCGCATTAGAGATTACCTCGCCGGTTTGGGCATTGTCATAGAAGATACACGTGAGGGGATTCGGTGGCGGAAAAAGTAGAGACTGTCTGCTTTCTATTGATTGTTTTTTCGTCGATAGCCTGCGTGCAAACTTGTTTTGCATCTGAGACGATACAGGGAGATCAATGTCATATATGGGTTACTTCAGTCAGCGATACGATAAATCCCATGGTGGCTCAATATATTGGCGAGTTGATTAAAAAAGGTGAACAGACGAATATCAATGCGTTGATTCTTGAATTGGACACACCTGGTGGATTGGTGGAGAGCACGCATCACATCGTAGTAGCCATCATGAACGCAAAAATACCCATAATAACCTATGTGTCCCCACAAGGCGCAAGAGCTGCGTCGGCTGGTATGTTTATAGCTATTGCTTCCCATGTGGCTGCGATGGCTCCAGCTACGAATATAGGCGCCGCTCATCCCGTATCTATGGGGCCGATCGGGCCGATTGTTCCGGAGAAACCAGAAAACGGTTCAAACGACAGCTTTACATACCTGAGTAAGGCTCAGTCTTTTGCAGGAATAAATGTCAGAGATGAAAAGGTGTTAAATGACCTTTTAGCCTGGGCGAGAGCAATTGCGGAGCAAAAAAACCGAAACCCAGAGTGGGTTGAACAATCTATTCGCTTCAGTAAGTCATCCACGGAACGTGAAGCGTTGGAGGCAGGTGTAATCGATTTGATCTCAATCGATAAATCCGATCTAATAAGACAACTGCAGGGTAGAGCTGTTCAAATTGGTGATCGCGAGATAGACCTGGATTTGTCCGATTGTCGTGTCGAGATGAAATCGATGTCATGGCGGCAAAACTTCTTGTCTACACTTATTAATCCGACTCTATTGATATATTTACTTGCCATAGGCGCTCTAGGGTTATATTTCGAATTGGCTCATCCCGGGCTGATAGTTCCTGGAGTAGTAGGTGGAAT
This sequence comes from bacterium, assembly GCA_049652745.1. Classification (GTDB taxonomy): domain Bacteria; phylum CSSED10-310; class CSSED10-310; order CSSED10-310; family CSSED10-310; genus JBASEY01. The sequence continues at coordinate 76,251 of JBASEY010000023.1, forward strand.
CAGTTTGATTCTGGGGTTGTTTGCCATGCATTCGCTGCCGATTAATACAGCGGGCTTGCTTTTGATTTTGTTGTCTTTCGTTTTTTTCGCTCTGGAGGTTAAAATGACCAGTTATGGTGTGTTGACAATCGGAGGAATTACGTCATTTGTTTTGGGGGCGGCAATGCTTGTTGATAGTGACATTTCAGGTATGAGAGTCTCGCTTAAAGCGATCATACCGTTAGCGGTCGGAGTCGCTTTGATCACAATAGTTTTAATTGCGCTGGTTGTTTCCAGTCATAGAAAACAGGTTTCAACTGGAGATGTCGGATTGATTGGTAAGATCGGTATCGTCACTCGGGCTTTAAACCCGAGTGGGCAGATATATATTAGAGGGGAAATATGGCGTGCAAATTCTTTAGATGGGTCCATTATCCCCGAAGATACTGAAATTGTCGTCACGGATATAACCGGTTTAACGCTGACCGTAAAACCGGTTCAACCAACAAAAAGGAAGGAATGATAATGGAATTTATTTTTAGTCTTATCGGATTTTTTTTATTTTGGCTGCTAAGCTGTATTAAAATTCTCCGGGAATATGAACGTGGTGTAGTATTTCGTTTGGGACGAATGCTTGAGAAGGCGAAGGGTCCTGGGTTGATCTTCGTTTTTCAGCCTATCGATCGGATGATCCGGATAAGTACCAGGCTTGTGGTGATGGATGTGCCGCCACAGGATATCATCACTCGTGATAATGTTTCCGTAAAAGTCAATGCTGTTATTTATTTTCGCGTGATCCAGCCTACTCTTGCGGTCGTCGAGGTGGAAAATTACTTATACGCCACATCTCAATTGGCTCAAACGACTCTTAGGAGTGTCTTAGGCCATCATGAACTGGATGATTTACTTTCACAACGCGAAAAGATAAATCATGATCTACAATCTATTCTTGACAATCTGACGGATCCCTGGGGGATCAAGGTTTCGAATGTTGAAATCAAAGATGTAGATCTTCCTAATGAAATGCAGCGTGCTATGGCGCGGCAAGCGGAAGCCGAGCGTGAGCGTCGAGCAAAAATTATTGCAGCGGAAGGAGAGTATCAGGCATCGGAAAAAATGAGAATGGCTGCCCAGGTGATGTCCGCTGAGCCTATGGCTTTACAAATGCGTTATCTGCAAACATTACGAGAGATAGCCGTTGAAAATAATTCCACAACGATATTTCCTATACCGTTGGATCTTTTTAAAGTTTTTTTCAATAAATATGAATCATCTTCGGGAGATAAGTAGGATAAAATGCTGGATGACAATCGTATAACTCGAAACCAATTCAATATCCTTTTAGTCACAGGTATCGTCACTTTATTGCTGGTCTTGCTGCTTGGAATCACCATTGGAAAAAACATGAATCTTCCCCAACGGTTTCCACGTGCCGATGATATTTCAAGAGCGGACAGCCGTGTTGGAGGTGGTTCGAAAGAGGCAATGGAAGAAATAGCCGGTTTAACTTCTAGAAAAGAGCTGTCATCTAAAAAACCTCACGTCGAAAATGAGGGGTTTTTATATAATGAGCTTCTAACTGAGACAGTCACAGACGAACCTTCCGATACTAAAACTATTATTAAACCATACTCACCGATGCAGACGCCGTCGTCATCCGTTTTGTCGGATGAAACTGGTCAATACTCCGCCAGGAGCTCTGAATCCGGCCCTGCACTGCCGACGCCGGATCCCTTTTACACTGCAAGCCCGGACTTCTCCGTAGCCTATTCGGTTCAAATGAGTTCTTTATCTGATAGAGACTCGGCAGATAAAAGCGTATTAAAATTTCAGCAAAGCGGATATCCTGCGTATGTATCCAAAGCTCAGCATAAAACCGGAAGGACATTGTATCGAGTTAGGATAGGTCCTTATTCCACACGTGAAGCTGCGGACAAAATGTTGCAAAAATTGAAGGAAGACACAAAGACATCACCCTTGGTAATGACACTGAAAAATGGCGAATTGTGATAAGTGGTAAAGACACTGTTATGAAACCTGAAGGGCATGTTGAAAAAACGATCAATCTCGAAGGCGTAAAAGACTTTCAAACTTTTTTCGGTTGTTTTGATGAGCACTTGAAGATTTTAGAAAAGACCTTTTCAGTGTCCATTGCTGCGCATGGTTCAGATATGATCATAACAGGAGCAAAAGACAACATAGCTTATGTTGAGCGTATATTGAAAACACTGGAATCTTTGAGCAGAGAAGGTTTTGAGTTGTCTCGTAATGAATTGAATACTGCGATACAGAATATTCGAGACATAAACAACAGTAATGATTTAAAGGGTTTATTTTTAGCTGGTAGTGTGATTTCGACATTGAATCGAAAGGTTTTTCCAAAGACTCCAATGCAGAAAAAATACTTGGATGCCATTGCTGCGAAAGATCTGGTTTTCAGTATCGGGCCTGCCGGAACAGGAAAAACCTATTTAGCTGTAGCTATGGCAGTATCTTACTTGCTGTCAAAAAAGGTAAGTCGAATTATACTTGCCAGACCTGCTGTAGAAGCCGGTGAAAGCTTGGGTTTCCTGCCTGGTGATATGTATGAGAAAGTGAACCCTTATCTTAGGCCCCTATATGATGCGCTTTATGATCTTTTGGATATCGATCGCGCCAATCGTTTAGTCGAAAAAGGTATTATCGAAATAGCGCCTATAGCTTTTATGCGGGGACGCACTCTGAATGATTCTTTCATAATCATGGATGAAGCTCAAAACAGTACCGCGGAACAAATGAAGATGTTTCTTACACGTTTGGGTTTCAATACGAAAACGGTTGTCACGGGAGATATATCCCAGATAGATCTGAAAATGGGCAAAACATCTGGTTTGGTGCAGGTGCAGAGCATATTGAAAGGTGTGAATGGGGTGGAATTCATCTATCTTTCGCCCAGGGATGTCGTGCGATGTCAACTTGTAAGAGACATCGTTGAAGCGTACGATAGGTTTCAAGATGAGCGTCAATAGTTACTTTCCAGTATTCACTGTGCTTCGAGGGAGCATTATTTGAGGGGTAAATTTCTGAAATCATATGAGCTGCGGCTAAAAAAAATGGCTCGCTCCAAATACCTTGTCATTGGGTTTCTAATTACCACGGCAATCTTTTCTGCTTACATTTTGACTCCTGAACAGTCCTCTCAAATTGTGGACTTGGAGATCGGCGAGAAGGTCTGGGAGGATATCCGAGCAGATTATGATCTGACCATCTTAGATGAAGTATCGACAAATCAACGCAAAAAGAATGCAGAAGATTCTGTTTTGCCGGTTTATGATTTTGATAGTCGCATACAGCAGAAAACCTATCAGAAAATGACCGAGGTCATGAATCGTTGGCGTCAAATTATGCGGGAAAAGAGGATGAAATCCATTTTAACCGCGCTGCCGGATTCCGCTGAATCGCGGTTGCCTGAAAACTTTATTTCACCTGACCCAACACAGAAAATGCTGCAAGACTTTGAAGAAGATTACCAGGCTTTCACCACGGACACCGCTTTACCTGTTTCAAAAGAGACTTTTAGATTGCTTAGAGAATTTGAATTTAAATTGAATATAGAGGAGCCTGTCCAATCCATAATCGCCCATATTGCAACGTTTACCATCGTAAGTGATCGGGAAGCCCTGCTGGAAAATGCGCCAAATGGTTTCATGAAGCGGGATATCAACACGCACGTTGAAAGAGTTGTTTTCAATTTGGACACGATTATTTCATTGGAGACGGCATACAGAGAAATCAGTGATTTCAGTGATGGTTTATTTCAAGACAACCAGATGCTTCAGGATATTGCTGTCGAGTTGGCCGAGGCGCTTACTGTGCCCAACCTTGTTTTCAATAGAGAGGAAACTCAGAGTCGTCGACAAATCGCTCGAGATTCCGTCAAGCCTGTTTACATACATTTTGCCGCCGGTGAAATCATCGTTGAAGCTGGAGAAGTGATCACATCTGATCTCAAAGTTCGACTTGACAGGTTGAGTGAAGCAGGGCATGTTTCACGTTTTAGCTTTATTTTCCCTGGAATTGCCCTTTTACTGATGGTATTTGGATACATCGTTATTCTGGATATCAAGAAATTTCACGGCAACCTAGACTCAGAACGACGCTTTTTACTGGTATTGATCTTTATTATTTATCTTGTCATAACGAAATATCTATATAGGGCAGCCATCAGTATCCCTGATTATATGGTTGAAAATCCATTCAATGATATTCACACCTACAAATTTGCTGTTCCATATGCTTTTGGATGCATGTTGATAGCCCTGTTACTGAATATACGACTGGCGATTCTATTCAGTTTTATCTTCGGAATTATTGTTTCTCTTATCGCTGGAAACGAACTCACGATTGGGCTTTATGCCTTGCTCTCAAGCTATACCGCAGTATTTGCCGTTTCCAGATACAAACAGCGAACAATGATTTTGCAAGGTGGTTTTCTGATAAGCATGGCAAACGTTGTGTATATCATGATTTTATTTTTCCTGGAAGGCCAACCGGATTTCCTAACTTTTGCATTCTCCGCTCTTATGGGCATCTGCAGCGGTTTGTTCGTTTCCATGATTGTCATGATTATTCTTCCGATTTTGGAATGGTTGTTTAAAATTCCAACCGATCTCAGGCTGCTGGAGTTATCGAATTTTAATGAACCCTTATTGCGTAGACAAGCCATGGAAGCTCCCGGCACACACCATCACGCCCTCATGGTCGCCGACTTGGCAGAAGCCGCCGCGGATGCTATTGGAGCAAATAGCTTATTGGCCAAAGTGGCTGCGTATTACCATGACATCGGAAAAATCACTCAACCGCAGTATTTTATTGAGAACATTACAGGCAAGAATCCTCACGAGAAGCTGACGCCGAATATGAGCGTCATGATTATAAAAAAACACGTGAAAGATGGAGTTGAATTAGCCAGACAAGCCGGTTTGGGTAAAGATATAGTCGATATTATCAAGCAACATCATGGTAATTCATTGATCTCTTTTTTCCATTCAAAAGCTTGTGAAAATTTGAAAACAGTGGATTCAAGCCCGATTCTTGAAGATAATTTTCGTTATACCGGCCCGCGTCCTCGAAGCCGGGAAGCGGCCATCGTACTGATAGCAGACTCTGTAGAGGCTGCCGCACGATCGATGAAAAATCCGTCTCCATCTTCTCTGAAATTAATGGTGAACAAAATAACCACCGCAAAATTCAAAGACCATCAATTCGACGAATGCGAATTAACTTTCAGAGAATTGACGATTATCGCTGAAACACTTTATAATAGGCTGCTTAGAAACAATCATTCCAGAATAGAATACCCAGGCTTCAATTTTACCCCTGAATTGGATCCTAAAGAAGAGGCAAAGCCGCCGATGCAGGAGAAAGAAGAGGGTTCTAAGGAATGAAAGTTTTGTTAGGAACATATAAACTGAAATCAGGTCTAGACAGTGACACTATCCCGTTGGATAAGCTTCTAGAATCAATTTGCGAATATCTGAATCTACCGGATGGAGATATAGAAATCACTTTGACAACTGATAAGGAAATCAAGCGTTTAAACAACCAATATAGGCAGAAGGATGTTCCGACAAACGTTTTATCGTTCCCTCAATTTTCCTGGAAAGCTCCTTTAGATATACAGGATCAAATTCGATCATCTTTTGAAGAAGATAACCGGCCGCTTTGGGGAGAGATAATTCTTTCTATAGAGACGATCGAAAGGGAAGCTAATGAGCAGCAAGTGAATTTTACTGATGAGTTGATTAGAATATGCATTCATGGGATGTTACATTTGTTTGGGTTCAGCCATGAGACTGAGAAAGATTATGAGGTTATGGCTGTGATTGAGGAATCGGCGATCAATTTTTCAAAAAAATGGATACAACACCAATAATTTCAAGTTATCAAATGTCATATTTAGAACTGGTACTCTTTATGGTTCCAGTCAGTTTCCTGGTTTATTTATCGGCTGTCATACAAAAATTGAATTCAGCTCAAATCGAGCGCTTATTCGATTTAGAAGAAAACGAAACAACACTGAATGGCTTAAAAATCACGACTGTCTTTCAAGGGTTGCATTTCTGTGCGATTCTTTCAGAGATTGTGATTTTGCTGGCGGCCATCAGGTATATGCTCATTAATAACTGGGGTATGTTGCCGCTTCTGAAATTCGGCTTATTCTTTCTTTTTTTTAAAGTGATTTCCCGCCAGATACTTCCCACCGCTTTCCCATTACATATTCGAGATCACGTAAAGACGTGGGAAAAATGGGTTTTGTTGATTTGTGGATATCTGTTCTATTTCCCATCGATTTTGTTGGGAAAAGTGATCCTTATTTCACAAAAACTCGTTAAATCAGATTCAAAGGTTCAGCGAATGACCCAGGTAGAGGAGAGTATTCGATCCATCATTGACGCCGGAGAAAAAGATGGTGTGTTTTTGAGTGATGAAGGGGATATGTTGCAATCGATAATATATCTATCTGAGACCATTGTACGGGAGGTTATGACACCTAGAATTGATCTTCAAGCAATCGAAATTCATTCGACAATCGATGATTTGGTTCAAAAAGTAGTTGATACAGGTTATTCAAAAATCCCTGTTTACAATGAAAAAGTCGATAATGTGGTTGGTGTTTTATATGCAAAAGATGTCCTTCCATATTGGAAAAAGAATGGACACCAAGTTACGTTGGAAGAACTGAAAAGAGATGTGTCGTTTGTTCCTGAAACGAAAAAGATTTCTATACTTTTAAGGGAATTCCAGCATGAAAAGAAACATTTAGCCATTGTCGTGGATGAATTTGGCGGAGTAGCCGGTCTGGTCACGATTGAGGACTTATTAGAGGAAATAGTCGGCGAGATTCATGATGAGTATGATGAAGAAGAAGAATCTATAAAAGTTATATCGGATTCATCTTGGGAGGTGGCTGCACGCATAAATTTGGATGAATTATCTGAAGTGCTCGATATCGAGTTTCCTGAAGATAATTATGAAACTTTAGGTGGATTTCTTTTTCATCTTTTTGAACGAATACCGGTGTCGGGAGAGACACATACCTATAAAAATCTTGTTTTTGAAATTATCAAAGCTAACGAACGAAAAATCGAAACTGTCCTTATTACCAAAGAGCAGCCGGTAGAGCCAATTCAGAGTGCCGAAAACTCAGAAAACGATGAAAACTGATTCTTGTGAAGATATCCGGTATAAGTCGGGATTTGCTGGTTTACTTGGTTGGACAAATGTCGGCAAATCAACACTCGTCAATTTGTTGACAGGGATGAGGATTGCTATTACATCGGATAATCCGCAGACCACCCGACATCGACTGGTAGGCATAGTTCAAAGTGACAATTACCAGATCGCTCTGACGGATACGCCGGGAATTCATGCTCCGAAAAGTGAACTTTCAAAGAGAATGCTCAAAACCAGTTGGAATACGATGACATCTATGGATGTCATTATTTGGCTTGTTTTTCCGGATAAACCCGCCGCATTGCAGCTCAAATCTTTTCAACAAAAGTTAGAAGAGTATAAAACACCTGTCATAATTGGAATCAACAAAATAGATACAGTGCGAACAGAAAGCATTATCCCGCTAGCTGATACCTTATATAAGGAAATAGACCCGATTGCCGTTGTTCCATTTTCTGCCAAAACCGGCGAGAATGTCGATAAGCTTCTTGATGTTATCGTTGAACAATTACCATGCAATGAACCTCTATACTCGATAGATCTAGTAACGGATCAGCCTGAACGCATCATTGCCGCTGAGTATATTCGTGAGCAAATTATTGAACATACTTACCAGGAAATGCCGCATGTCGTTGCTGTTGAAATAGAAATATTCAAGCGCGTCAAGGAAGATTTTATTGAAATAGTTGCTGCTGTCTTTGTTGAAAAAAAATCCCAAAAACGCATAATTATCGGCGCCAATGGTAAGCTTATAAAACAAATTGGGATTGCTGCAAGAAAGCAACTTTCCGCTTTTTTCCAAAGCAACGTTGACTTACGTCTATGGATAAGAGTTAAAGAGGGATGGAGGAACGATCCGGTTGGGTTGCGTCGTTTTGGTTTTTAGCGGGTGATAGTGGTTTAGGAGGAGTCGATGCCCCAGATTCAATTACTTATCGATGATAGAATCGGGCAGACATATCAATTTGAAAATAAAATAACTGTCGGTCGGGATTATTGTAATATCATTCAGATAAAAGATCAGAAAGTATCCCGTCGGCATTTTTATATCGAAAAAATAAAAGGCTTTTTTATTATAAAAGATTTAGGCAGCCAAAATGGTACTTTTATCAACCAAGTGCGTATCAGTGAAAGCGAGCTGCAGTCAGGCGATCGGATAAACATCGGAGATACCATTCTTCTTTTCACTGATGAGCCTTTCCCTGAATTTAGAGCTCCTGATCCCGGTAATCTTATAGACATGAATTACCTCGATGATGAACCGGCGATAGTGCAAATCCATTATAAATCATTAAAAGACACCTTGCCTCGATTAAATCTCTCAACTCAGAAGTCGACGCTTGTAGATGCTCTTTCGCAAATGACAGCTTTTGCTTCCGGGTTTCGACCAATAGAGTCAGGGTCATTGCTTTTTCAAGATATTTTGGAGGTGCTCAACAAACTTTTTATTGTCGAACGTAGTTATATCCTACTCAAAGAAAAGGGGAAAGCTGAACTGAAAATTGAGGCTTTTCGAAGCTCTCAAAATGATGACAGTCATCCTGATTTTACACGAAAAGTCTTAAAAAAAGTTTATTTGGAAGGAATATCAATACTTTTTAACAATGATCCCTTACATGATTTTGCAAATACAAAGCACCAAGAAACATCATCTTACTATAATGCCATGTGTGTTCCGATTCGATCCGGGATGAATATTCTAGGTATGCTATATGTCGATTCTTTAACCTCAAGGAGTTTTTCAAAAGTCAGTCTTGCTCTCCTATCAGCCTTGGGCTTGATAGCAGGCACAAATATATGCTCTTGGCGTTCCTACAAGCGGCTTCAAATCAAATCTCTGTCATCCTTGATAGCTCTTGCGACAATGGCTGTGCCGAACGTTTCGACATATGACGAAATCATTACACGGCTCGTATTCAGATCCACAGCAATTTGTGAATATATGGGATTATCGGATGAACTGATCGATACGATCTCTTCAGCCGCAGTTTTTACAGCTCTTCTGACTACTTTCAAAGGCAACTCGGGAAAAGACATAAGCCTTTCTGCCAAGAAAAAATCTGCCAAGACGCATCCTCAAGAAAAAGTCATATACCATCGATTAAAGCACTTGCCGGAAATGGACGACATATTACGATTGCTATATTATCGTAATGCCAATTACGATGGAACCGGCCTTCCCGAAGGGTTGAGCGGGAGCGCCATCCCTCTTGGGAGCAGAATATTGCGTGCACTAATTGTATTTGAAGGGATTGAGGCTGATCCTGACACGATCAGGCAAAATTTATTACATATGAGCGGATCTGTTTTAGATCCAATGGTTGTAAAAGCCTTGATACGTTTTACGCATTCAATGTCAGAATTCGGCCAGGCGCCGGATTTTCAGCAAAAGGCTCAAGATGAAACGGACTCATGATTCAGGAATACGTTTAAGGAGGTAATTATGGGACGTAATTTTTCAGTATTGGTGACAGGTGGCGCAGGTTTTGTCGGATCACATCTGACAGATGCTCTTGTTGAAAAAGGTCATAAGGTTACGATCTTCGATAATCTTGAATATCAAGTTCATCTGAGTAAAAAACCTGAATATTTAAATAAAGACGCCGAATTTATTCAGGCTGATATCAGGGATTTGGAAATGTTGACAAAAGCCATGTTGGATAAAGACATCATTTTTCATCAAGCGGCGGCCGTAGGTGTTGGTCAATCGATGTACCAGATTCGAAAATATACCGATGTCAATTCTACAGGAGGAGCCAATTTATTGGATATAGCGGTCAACAACCACCAGATCAGAGATAGATTGCAGAAAATTATCGTGGCATCATCGATGTCGATCTACGGAGAAGGCCAATACAAATGCCGTAATCATGGTATTGTATATCCCAAGTTAAGGCCGAATCGGCAGTTGGCAAATAAAGACTGGGAAATTAAATGTCCGTTTTGCTTTGAGCCTGTCGATCATATGGGGACAAATGAAAATAAACCGCTTTTCCCAACATCGATCTATGCAATAACGAAAAGAGACCATGAGGAAATGTTTCTGGTTACCGGACGCTCATATAACATTCCCACTGTGGCCTTGCGATATTTCAACATCTACGGATCAAGACAAGCATTATCAAACCCTTATACGGGTGTAGCGGCAATTTTCTCTTCAAGAATCCTAAATGATGCTTCCCCGGTAATATATGAAGATGGGGAGCAAAGTCGTGATTTTGTTCATGTTTCCGATATTGTACAGGCAAACTTGCTGGCCATGGAAAAATCGACTGCGGATTATGAGATGTTCAATGTTGGAACCGGGATCAATACATCCATTCGTCAAGTGGCAGAAAAACTGATTGAATATCTGAAACCAGGCAGTGATTTGAAGCCTGTGATTCAAAACAAGTTTCGAGAAGGTGATATAAGGCATTGCTATGCAGATATAGAAAAAATAACTAAACTTCTTGGCTACAAACCCAAATTTACGTTTAGTGAAGGTATTTCAGGCTTAGCGGAGTGGGTCTCAAGTCAAACAGCCGTCGATGGATTTGAAGAAGCCAGAAAAGAGCTTGAGTCACGAGGTTTAACGAATTAACAAGAGGAAAAAACGTATGAAAAGATCCTATCTCGATCATCATAAAGATATACCTTTGACATTGGATGGACAGTTAAAACGTTGCGCAAGCCTTTATGGTGACAGACAAGCAATATCAGACTCGAGATTTTCGCTGAATTGGAGAGAGGTCGATGCATTGGTTACGCATTTGGCCTATAAACTTCTGGAAAGAAGTGCCAAACGGGGTGATAGAATTCTAATCTCGATGGAAAGACGAATTGAAATCGTCCTTGCTTTTCTCGCAGTGGCGCGTCTAGGTGCAGTATCGGTTCCGCTGAATTTCAAGGTGTCAAGGGATGAACGTCAACAGGTAATCGATCTAGTGAAACCAGTGGGAGGTCTTTATCATTCACATATATATGAAATGGTTTCTCCACTTGAGACAGCCGGCTGGTCTATATGCCTTGACGATGCTCCCTTTATAGAAATGATAAAGAATCCTTCGTCTGTGATAAGTGATCAAAATGAAAATCAGTTATTTTCTATAGATCCGGATGCGCCTGCTTATTTAAATATGACTTCGGGAAGTACAGGCATACCAAAGGCTGCTGTAGCCACTAACCGGCAACTAACTGAAAACACACGGGCGTGTGTTGATAAATTTGAAATGAATGAAAACGATATTCATTTACCTCTTTTTGCAGTCATGGCCCATCCACATGAGATTTTTTGTCGGGCATTGATGACGGGCGCTTCAATCGTTCTGCTGGAAAATCTTTACCCAAGAACGATTGCTGAAACGATTGATAAATGTCGAGTGACTTGCATAATGGCAGTAGCATCAGTATACAACCTGCTGATACCATTCCTTGCAGAAAAAAAATATAACGTTTCTTCCCTAAGATTACCGGAAAGTGGTGGAATGGTGACTTCTCCTTCCTTAATCGATCGGTTTCAAGAAGTTGCCGGTGTCCCGATAATCCCTGTTTGGGGAAGCACTGAAAGCATGGGGGTTGCCTTCAGCTCGGAACTAGATGGGTCATCACCAAAAGATTCCGTAGGTAAACCACTTCCCGGCTATACTGCCAAAATTGTAAACTCACAAGGTAAAGAATTGCCGCCTGGAAATACAGGTGAGATGTTTTTGAAGGGTCCCGGTATAATGACTGGGTATTGGAATAATGAAAAACTGACGTCTGAGGTGTTGAAAGACTACTGGTATCATTCAGGCGATCTGTTCGAAAAAGATCACGAAGGTAATTTTTACTATAGAGGTCGCCTGGATGCCATGATGAAAGTCAGTGGATTGAAGATTTTTCCTGCTGAAATTGAAGCGGCGATTTTCTCGCACCCTTCAGTTCGTGATGCCGTTGTGGTTCCTTATGACCAACAAGGAAGAGGTATTGTTCCAATGGCGTTAATAGTGACTGAACCAGGAGAAGTTCTTGGTGAAAGCCAATTGCGACGATTTTTACTAACAAAATTATCAGTTAACAAGATACCTAAAATTATCAGATTTTTACCTGATTTACCTAGAACCTCCAACGGAAAAATTGACCGACAAAACCTCTCCTTTTTTGCCGACAGCAAACAAAAACCTTCTATAGATTCTCTTGAAAGGCGTTTGGAGGCAATAGATCTAAAAATTCTTCATCTTTTAAATGAAAGAATGCGAATTGAAAATGCCATTCAGAGAGATCAAAGAAAAGCGGCTTTTCAGCCGGAGAGAATTCAGGAAATAATTGATAAACTGGTAGAATTCAATCCTGGGCCTTTGCATGATTCGGTGGTTGAAGAGCTTTTCAATAAAATTTTATCTCTTGGTATTTTGTAACAAGGTTTTTATATCATGAATTTTCAAACTCGAGATGTGATAGTGAAGTATGACGATCTTGTCGTTCATCGCAGTGACAAGTTGTTAATTGGCGGACCGTGCTCGGTCGAAAGCAAAGATCAATTGTTTAGAGTCGCTGAAGTAGTTCGTGAAGAAGGATTTAGATTTCTTAGAGGTGGGGCGTTTAAACCTCGTACTAACCCGTATAGCTTCCAGGGTATGCAGGAAGAAGGGCTTATTCTTCTTAAGCAAGCGGCAGAGAAATTTGATTTGAAAATAGTTACAGAAATCGTGGATGTTTCACATTTACCCCTTTATTTGGACACGGTGGATATTTTACAAATCGGTGCGAGAAATATGTCCAATTTTTATATGCTCAAGCAATTGGCCGGTGCGCCAAAACCAATTTTATTGAAACGTGGTTTTGCGGCCAGGATCGAGGAATTGCTTTTAGCTGCAGAATACCTGGTTAGTGGTGGAAACGAACAGGTTATTTTATGTGAGCGTGGTATTCGGACTTTTGAGACCGCAACTCGTGCCACCCTCGATCTGGCATCGGTGCCGATCGTAAAAAAGATATCGCCATTGCCGATAATAGTTGATCCTAGCCATGCTACGGGTCGAAGTGATATTGTCATAAATATGGCATTAGCCGGTTTAGTAGCAGGTGCCGACGGCATCATTGTCGAAGTGCATCCCAATCCGGCTAAGGCTTTATGTGATGGATTGCAGTCTCTAACACTGGACGACTTTCGAAAACTCTGTCGAGAAATTAAACGTTTGACACCTTTTCTGTCTTAAAACAGTATCAGCAGGGATAATTTAATGAAGCATAAAGTGGTAATAAAAAAAATAGATCCTCCAGGCGGATCACCACTCAAATGGGATGCTCGAGCGCTGGATAAATTGAAAGAAACGCTTGGTGAGCTGATCGAACAAAGCGGATTCAATTTGAACAAAATTAAAAATGCCTCCGTCCTTTTACATCCCAATTTGGTTAGACCCCATCTGTCAAGACCGGCAAGTTTCACTGATCCGCGTTTGATTTTAGCTGCTGCAGCGCTATTCAAGGAATCCGGCGCTGGGTCTGTTGGGGTGGGGGAAAATCCAGGTTTGAAATATCCTGCACGCCAAGCTTTTAAAGAATCCGGCTTGACTGACAGCCTGGCAAAAATGGATGTAAATGCTCATTATTTTGATGAGGGAAAATGGAAGCAGGTATCTAATCCTCAAGGACGCCTTTTTCGAACAATAACCGTTTCTCAAGATGTTCTGGACACCGATTTTTTTGTTAACATCCCCAAAATGAAAACACATATGCTGACTGAGGTTTCGTTATGTTTAAAAAATCTCCTGGGTATCATACATGATAACGATCGGATGTTGCTTCATAGAAATGATATAGCGGATAAGGTTGTCGATTTGAATTTTGTGAGATCACCAGATTTAAATATTGTCGATGGATTATGGGCAATGGAAGGCCAAGCCCCGTTTCATGGAATGAGTATAGAAGAGTTCAATGTATTGGTAATTGGAAAAAAAGCACCAGTTGTCGATGCTGTTTGTTGCCGGGTGATGGGCTATATCCCAGATGAAGTGCCTCATGTCAAATTAGCCTTGAAGCGGCTTGTAAAGGATTGGAATGGGGAAGACCAAGTTGAGCTTTGCGGAGATAGTATTGGATCGATAAAGCGTGAATTTAAGCGTCCGATTTTATCTTCACTGGGTTCTTTCGACCCGATTGAATGTATTGAATGCGGTGTCTGTAACGGATGTCTTTCCGCTGTCAGACACAGCCTGGATTGGTTGCAAGCTGAGATAGACATGAGTGGGTTACCGAAATGCACGATTGTTTCAGGGCGGCCGATGCCGAATAGGCAAACCTTGGAAAGCTGGAACGGAAAACTTTTATTGTTTGGGAATTGCGCTGCCGAGTTTCAATTTTACGACCTGGAAAAAAGGGTGAATGCGATATGGATTCCCGGTTGCCCTCCCCATGTCCTCGACCTGGCCATGTTTTTGAAAACACTCAACAAAAAGTAATGACGTCATTTCAGGTAGTTGAGATTTTTGAATCAATACAAGGCGAATCGTCTTTTTCCGGGCTTCCTTGCGCTTTTATAAGGTTTGCCGGTTGTAATCTTGACTGTGGTTGGTGTGATACACCTCAAGCCAAAAAATCTGCCGGTTTGCAGATTGATATATCCGCCATTCTTTGCAAAATCAAGCAAACTGGATTGAAGTACGTCTGCCTGACTGGAGGCGAGCCGCTTCTTCAACGTGATATAGGTCGGTTGATGCAACGATTGTTGGATGAGGAGATTGTCGTATCGATTGAAACTAATGGATCACTGGATTGGACCTGGATACCGGATGATATTCATTGTTGTATCGATATTAAATGCCCTTCCAGCGGCATGCACAACTCTTTTCGGATGGATTGTTTAAAGCGATTGCGAGCGAAGGATGAAATCAAGTTCGTCATTGCAGATCATGATGACTATGAATATGCAAAAAACATATTTTTAAACAATCTGGTTAATTTCGATATTCCCGTATTTGCGTCGCCGGTTCATAAGGAACTGGACCCATCACTGCTTGCCAGATGGATTTTATCTGATAAAATTCCTTTTCGCATTCACCTTCAGATTCACAAGATTCTGGGTATAAAATAATAAAAGGAACCGAAGGTTAGTTATGGTAGAAAAAAGATTGTTGGAAAGGTCTCATTATAATGCGGATGTCGCATCTTTGTCGGTAGGTTCGAATGTTACCGTAGCCGGTTGGGTGAGAAAAAGAAGAAATTTAGGCAGTCTTATTTTTGTGGATTTATATGACCGCACCGGAATATTGCAGGTTGTATTCGATCCGGAAAGAAATCCGGAACTTATGCAGGCTGCATCTGAGCTAACGCGGGAGACATCGTTGACTGTTCAAGGCAAAGTTGGCTCGAGGCCGCCGGAAGCATTAAACCCGGACATGATTACCGGAAAAATTGAGTTGATAGCTGAGAGTTTTACCATTCATTCAACATCCAAGCTGCCGCCGATTCAGATGACCGGCGGACCTGAAAGCAATGAGGAGTTGCGCTTAAAATATAGATACCTTGACTTGCGCCGCCCGGAAATGTTTAAAATCTTGAACACACGTCATCAACTATATCAAGTCGTCAGAAGTTTTTATGTGAAAAACGGGTTTATAGAAGTTACGACTCCTCACCTATTGCGGTCGACACCGGAAGGCGCCAGAGATTTTCTTGTTCCCAGTCGGCTGCATCCCGGTTCATGTTATGCTCTACCTCAATCCCCACAAATGTTGAAACAAATTCTTATGATTGCGGGTTTTGATCGCTATTTTCAGATCGCCAAATGTTTTCGTGATGAAGATTCAAGGGCGGATCGCCAACCTGAATTTTCACAAATCGATGTTGAGATGAGTTTTACATCGACCGAAACGCTGTTTGAATTGCATGAATGCTTGATGGCCGAGATTTTTAAAAAATTTCACAATATCGATGTTCCCTCTCCATTTAACCGAATCACCTGGGATACTGCGATAGATTTGTATGGATCCGATAAGCCGGACCTTCGTTTCAATCTTGAAATTGTCGACATCACCTCGATTGTAAAAGGTTCAGGAATTGAATTTATAGATACTGCCATCGATAAGGGAGGGGTGGTTCGTCTTGTGCGTTATCCTGGAGGTTCAAAACTGAGCCAAAAACAGATACAAGAACTTGAAAATCTGGCAAAGCAACGTGGGTTAAAAGGAATGATGGCGGTAAAGATCTCCAGTAATGGAACAATTCGTGGAGGTATCTTTGGGAAAAGCTTGTCGGAAGAGAAGCAACGAGCAGTCCTCACCCATGCAAAAGCGGGTGAAGATGATATTCTTTGTGTCATTGCCGGTGACCGGTTGCGAGTAGCTGCTGCTCTTGGAGATATACGCCTGGAGATTGCGGAGAGAGAAAATCTCAGATCCGATGCATTCGAGTTCGTTTGGGTGACCGATTTTCCTTTGTTGGTATATGATGACGAAGAGCAACGTTTCTTTTCTGAACATCATCCTTTTACAGCTCCTAAACTTGAGGACCTGGAGCTGCTTGATATCAGACCTGAAAAATGTAGAGCTCAGGCCTATGATCTAGTATTGAACGGAATTGAGTTAGGGGGCGGATCAGTAAGAATTCACCAATCTGAATTGCAGAAGAAGATGTTTTCATTGCTCGGTATTACAGAAAAATCCGCCCAGGAACAGTTCGGTTTTTTGCTCGAGGCATTGAATTATGGCACACCTCCTCATTGCGGGATTGCTTTCGGCTTGGATCGACTTGTCATGATTCTTGTTGGGACGAATAATCTCCGAGATGTTATTGCGTTTCCAAAATCTCTACAAGCAGTCTGTCTCATGTCTCAAGCTCCTTCCGCTGTCACGCCGGAGCAATTGGAGATTGTTGGCCTTCAGTTAAAAAGCGATCTAAAAGATCGTAAATGAATCACTCTTCGGCTGATTTTTCGAAAAGATACGAAAAGGTCTTGACTTGTAAAATGCTTATATATAAATTAATAACGCTCGCTAGCAGAAACCTTCTGCCCATTGTGTGGTTCCAAGTAATTTGATTTATCCCAATCTCGTTTCAATCTTGCCTGAGTGCGTTGCCGATCGGCTTTAATGAACGCAGATGCTGAATAGGAAATTCAAGGAGATTTAAAAATGATTATGAATATTGTTGAGCTAAAGGAGAAAACCGTTGCCGAGCTTCATCAGTTGGCTAGTTCTCTTGGTTTGGACCTGGGATCGTCACTACTGAAACAAGAGCTTATATTCCGTATTTTACAGGCTCAGTCAGAAAAAGACGGATTGATATTCGCTGAAGGAGTGATTGAATGCCTTCCGGATGGGTTCGGTTTTTTACGCTCTCCGGACTACAACTATCTTCCCGGTCCTGACGATGTGTATGTTTCTCCTTCACAGATAAGGCGTTTTGATCTACGCACCGGCGATACTGTGTCCGGACAGATTAGACCTCCGAAAGATAACGAAAGATACTTTGCTCTTCTAAAAGTTGAGGCGATCAACTTTGAAAGCCCCGAAGCATCGAAAAATAAGAGTTTTTTCGATAATTTGACTCCTCTTTATCCTGAAGAGGCATTCATTCTGGAGAGAGACAGCAAAGAAATGTCGACTCGAGTTATGGCTCTGATGACGCCTATCGGCAAAGGGCAGCGCGGCTTGATCGTTTCTCCACCCCGAACAGGTAAGACCATGCTTTTACAGTCCATTGCCCATTCGATTACCGCCAACCATCCTGATGTGTATTTAATCGTGCTTCTTATTGACGAGCGTCCTGAGGAAGTCACTGATATGGAGCGCAACGTCAAAGGGGAAATAATAAGTTCGACCTTTGACGAACCAGCTTCACGACACGTTCAAGTGGCAGATATGGTAATTGAAAAGGCAAAACGCTTGGTTGAGCACAAGCGGGATGTCGTCATACTTTTGGATTCTATCACTCGGTTGGCGCGAGCTTATAATGCAGTTGTGCCGCCTTCCGGCAAAATACTATCCGGTGGTGTTGATTCCAATGCGCTTCATCGCCCTAAAAGATTTTTCGGCGCCGCTCGTAATACAGAAGAAGGGGGTAGTTTGACCATCATCGCAACGGCTCTGATCGATACCGGCAGCAGAATGGATGATGTTATTTTTGAAGAATTCAAGGGTACTGGAAACATGGAACTTCATCTCGATCGAAGGCTGGTCGATCGTCGAGTGTTTCCGGCTATCGACATCAAACGTTCCGGGACCAGAAAAGAGGAATTGCTGCTTCCACCGGAAACTCTTCAGAGAATCTGGATTTTACGTAAATTGTTGAATCCGATGGGTGGTGTCGAAAGTATGGAATTTCTTTTAGAAAAGATGAGTAAAACGGAGACAAATTCCGACTTTCTGGCTATTATGAACACGTAAAGCCTGTTAGAAAGTCTCTTGCTATTTCAAAGCAACATGTTTTATAGTGCGCCGATAAGAGCATTTTTAATGCTTTTAACAAACGATTTATCACTTAAGAGGTGAAATCATTGGGAGGTAAAAGTGAAAAAGGACATTCATCCCAAATATGAAGAAACGACTATAACCTGTTCATGTGGAAATGTCATAAAAACGCGGTCGACTAAAAAAGATCAAAAAATTGAAATTTGCTCACTTTGTCATCCGTTTTTCACTGGCAAGCAGAGAATTGTCGACACTGCAGGCCGTGTTGAGAAATTCAGAAGAAAATATAATCTGGATAAACAGTCCGACAATTAAAACGTAAATATACGGTTATGCCGAAACCAAATCTTGGCGGACAAGCAGTCCTGGAAGGACTGATGATGCAGACGCCGGAAAAAATGGCTATTGCAGTGCGTTGCAGAAATGGTTCGATCGTTTTATTAAAAGACTCAACAATACATTATTTATCAGCCGGAAAATTCGGCAGAATTCCTGTTTTAAGGGGTATTATTGCAGTCATGCAATCTATTTTTGCGGGTTTCCGGGCACTGGAGGTATCATCAAAAATCTTTTTACAAGATGCTGAAAAACCTGATGACAATTCCTCAAAGACAGATTTGCAGCAATCTGAGAATGCTCCGCTTTCTTCCCTTACCGCCTATATCGCTACAATAGTGTTTCTGATCACTATTTATATGTTGGTCATTTTCCCCGGGTCATTTCTGAAAATTCTTTCAATAGAATCACTATCGACATCCGCCTTATTTCCTTTTTACGAGTCATTATTAAGCCTTGTCCTTATTATTCTCTATCTTTTGGCTATCTCGTTTATTCCGGAAGTTTACAGGACTTTTCAATATCACGGAGCCGAACACAAGGTTATCAACGCATATGAACAAAACGTAGACTTAAGTCTTGACGCAATCCGCCAATGCTCCCGATTTCATCCAAGGTGTGGAACATTGTTTCTGTTCTATAGTTTTATAATTGGAATGTTAGGGTTTTCTTTTCTGCCTAAAGATGGTCCTATCTGGTTTCATGTTCTTGCCAGAATCTTTTCGTTACCGTTAATACTCGGCTTCTCGTTCGAATTCTTAGCTTATCTTGATAAAAAGAGCGGTCGATTTGCTAAATTTCTAGTGGCGCCGGGGCTGGTAATTCAAAATTTAACAACCAGAGAGCCTGAGGACACACACCTGGAAGTGGGCTTGCACGCTTTGCTTGCCTTGTTGGAAGATTCCACTTTCCAATAACTTTTTTTTTATACTCAGTGAGAGGTTTACTGCCATGCTAACTAAACTTGAGTCTTATCTCCATAAATATAACGAATTATCTAAAAAATTATCCGATCCTGGAATTATAGGAGATCGCGAATTGTATCTTGCTTTAAACAAAGAATTTTCAGAAGTGCAGGAGTTTTGCGAGATTTACCATAAGTTAAAGAAGGCTTATGATAATTTATCAGGTGTTTGTGAAATTCTTGAAGTCGAAGAAGATGAAGATTTGATCAGTCTGGCGAAGGTAGAGGCTGCCGATTTAGAGAAAAAAATTCAAGATCTTGAAAAACAAGCGGAAATGCTGTTAAATCCTGCAGATCCATATGATGTAAAGAATGTTATTTTAGAAATCCGGGCTGGAACAGGTGGGGAAGAGGCCGGCTTGTTTGCCGCGGATTTATTCAAAATGTATATGCGATATGCAGAAAAGAAAAAGTGGAAAGTAGAAATTCTCAGCCAGTCCTTAAGCGATCTTGATGGCTTTAAAGAAGTCATTACCATGATTTCAGGGCAACATGCGTATGGAACGTTGAAATATGAAGGTGGGGTGCATCGAGTTCAGCGAGTGCCCCAAACTGAAGCCAGTGGTAGAATACATACATCTGCAGTTACCGTTGCAGTTTTACCCGAAGCTGAGCAGTTGGAAGTTGAAATTGATCCCAATGACATCAGGATCGATGTCTTTCGATCGAGCGGGCCCGGTGGGCAAAGTGTCAATACCACGGATTCCGCGGTAAGGATTACTCATATTCCGACAGGTTTGGTGGTTAGTTGCCAGAACGAAAAAAGTCAACTTAAAAACAAGAGTCAGGGACTGAAAATTCTTTATTCTCGTCTGTTGGACATCAAACGTAGAGAGCAGGAAGAGAAAATCTCCGCTGAAAGGCGTGAGATGGTTTCGACTGGGGATCGGAGCGCTAAAATACGAACATATAATTATCCACAATCGCGCATAACCGATCATAGGATAAACTTCACAACGCATAACCTTGAAGGTGTCCTTCAAGGTGATCTGGATGACATCATCGATGCGCTTCATGATTATTATAGGCTCAAAGCCCTAGAAAAGCCTGCGGCTTGAACTGGGAAAATTTGCTGTGCAGACGTGGACTATTAGAAAACTGATCACATGGACAGCAGAATGGTTCAAAAATTTCGACATAGCTACACCCAGGCTCGATGCTGAAATATTGCTATCTCATACTATTAACTGTACACGCCTTGACCTATATCTTGATCCGGACAAACCTGTTACTGATACTGAGCGAGCGGCCTTTCGATCTCATATCAAACGACGAGCTAACCGTGAGCCAATCGCCTATATAATAGGCTCCAAAGAATTTTGGGGACGCAATTTTTCAGTGGATCCGCGGGTTCTCATCCCTCGACCGGAAACGGAAACCTTGATCGAGGCGGCATTATCCAAAATCCCAGAGAAAGCTCCCTGGCTGGTAGCTGATCTGGGAACAGGCTCTGGTTGTATTGCAATAACTATTGCATTGGAAAAACCTGATGTTAAGGTGATTGCATCCGATATATCCGCCGGCTCTATTGAGGTGGCTAAAATGAATGCCTTCAATTTAGGCGCGAGCGATCGAATTATGTGGCGACAAGGCTCCTGGTGCACGGTCTTCAATTCGTTAATTCAGCCGAAATCGTTGGATCTTCTACTGACCAATCCGCCGTATATTGCTTCTGGTGAGCTGCTTGAATTGCAGCCTGAGATCTCTAAATATGAGCCTGACATTGCTTTGGATGGGGGGAAGGATGGACTACAAGCATATAAAGAACTCGTACAAGAAGCAGTTTTCTGGCTGAAATCCGGAAGTTGGATTATAATGGAAATCGGGTATAGGCAGGGAGAAGACATCAAAGGTATTTTAAAGGAAGCCTCGTTTGTTTCCATTGAAATCATAAAGGATGCTTCAGGAAAAGACCGTGTTATATCGGCGATGAAACCATAATCGTTATAAGTAAAGTGAAGGGAGACTTATGCAGGAGTTAAAGATTTTAGGCGGTAGGCCGTTAAAGGGTGAAATCAGGATATCGGGCGCCAAAAATGCCGCTCTTCCGGCTTTGGCGGCATGTTTGTTGACAGATGAAACCGTCACTTTACGAAATATGCCTAATGTTAAAGATATTTCCAGCATGTGTTATCTGTTGGAAGCATTGGGGGCAACTATCGAAAGGCGCGGAGAAACCGTTGTGGTTGACTCCTTCGGCGTCAATAGTTATACGGCGCCGCATGAACTGGTGCGCAAAATGCGGGCCTCAGTTCTGGTTATGGGTCCTTTATTGGCTAGATTTGGGAAAGCTGAGGTGGCTTTACCTGGGGGCTGTACGATAGGAAACAGACCCATAGACCTTCACCTTGCAGCAATGCAAAAGCTTGGCGCTGAACTGACCCTGATCAAGGGTGATAATCATTTGGTATGTCCCAGATTAAAGGGAACCCATATCTATTTTGATAGGCCGACTGTCACAGGAACGGAAAACGTAATGATGGCAGCTGTAAAAGCAGAGGGAGAGACCATTCTTGAAAATGCTGCTCGAGAGCCGGAAGTAGTCAACCTGTCCGAGCTTCTTATAAAGATGGGAGCTTCCATATCAGGCGCTGGGACGGATACAATAAAAATTGAGGGTGTAAAGCATTTGAGTTCTGCTGAACACGAGATTATTCCGGATCGAATCGAAGCCGGCACATATGCATTGGCTGGAGCTATTACAGGCGGTGACGTTACGTTGACAGGCGCATCGGGCGCTATGATTTCATCTTTATTGGTCAAAATGGAAAATGCCGGCTGTCAAATTCAGGAAACAGAGGAGGGTTTGACCATAAGTGGAAAACCTCCTTTTTCCCCAGTAGATATCAGTACGGCCGAATACCCAGGCTTTCCAACAGATTTACAGGCCCAATTTACTGCTTTTATGTGTTTGGCTGACGGCAAGAGTGTCATTACTGAAAATATTTTTGAAGACCGTTTCAAGCATGTTCCCGAAATGAATCGCCTTGGCGCCGACATCACGATTCGTGGCGCCAGCGCTTTTGTCAGAGGTGTTGATAGATTGAGAGGTGCGACGGTCACCGCGTCCGATCTTCGAGCCAGCGCTTCGTTGGTGTTGGCCGGTCTCGCTGCTGAAGGGGAAACTCGTGTACTTCGAGTCTACCATCTCGATCGCGGCTATGACTCCATGGAAACCAAGTTGTCTTTATTAGGAGCCGATATTGTCAGGGTTGAAGGAACTGGTCCGTGAATACGCATGCATTGAAGGTTCTGGGTTATGCACAACTGAAAGAATTTTTATCACGATATACCGATTCTGAAATTACCCAGCAGAAGGTTTTATCGATGAAACCTTCCTGTAATTACAAGCTCATTCTCAGCCAGTCGATGGAACTAGCCGAGTATCGATATTTGTTGACCAGCGGCCAAATAATTCCCTCGTTTTCTGCACCAAAAACTTTTCTCATCGAGAGCTTTCAATCCTCTACCATTAAAGGTTGGAGGCTTTCACCAGAAAAAATTGCCGCCACCGGTGAACTTCTGCAGCAGGTCGAAGCCGTCAGAAAAGGTTTCATCGATCTTGAAAATATACCATTGATCAAAGACAGGGTTGCCAAACTTACGGTATTGCCGGAGCTGACTCGGATGATTATAAAATCGGTCAGCCCGGAAGGTGAGATTTTAGACAAAGCTTCTTCGGAACTGGCACGAATCCGCCGCACTATGAAAAGGCATCAAGAACGGATTCGCGGCAAAATGGAAGAAATGGCCGAGTTTTATTATAAAAAAGGTGTTTTGCAGGATCCCAT
Source organism: bacterium (assembly GCA_049652745.1). Lineage (GTDB taxonomy): Bacteria > CSSED10-310 > CSSED10-310 > CSSED10-310 > CSSED10-310 > JBASEY01. Next base: position 99,905 of record JBASEY010000023.1, read on the forward strand.
CGTTACGATGCGACAAGGGCGTTACGTTCTTCCGGTCAGGGCGGGATCCATACGGGAGTTACCAGGCATAGTCCACGATAAATCGTCTTCCGGGGCAACATTTTTCATTGAACCAAATGTCTCTATCAATGATTCGAATGCGTTGAGCAAGCTCGAAGCTGATGAGCGGCACGAAGTCCAAAAAATTTTATTGGCTTTGACTGAAGCCATTGGTAAAAAATCCGATTTATTGAAAGAAAACCTGGAAATTATCGTCGAAATGGATTTTATACGTTCAAAAGCTCATTTCTCTGAAGAGATAAAAGCCACTTGTATTCCTATCAAACCTTCTCCCTACATCGATTTAAAAGGATGTAAGAACCCACTTCTATTATTGCACCGGCTACATTCACCAATTCAAGAAGAACGTAACAAACCGGTTGTTCCGATTGATATCGAGCTCGATCCCGAAGAGAGAATGCTTGTTATTACCGGCCCTAATACCGGTGGTAAGACTGTCGCATTAAAAACGCTGGGCATTTCTCTATTGATGATACAGTCAGGTTTGCACCCAGTTTGCAGTGAATTTTCCAGTTTCGGTATTTTTGACAATATTTTTGCCGACATCGGCGATGAACAGAGCTTGGAACAGAGTCTGTCGACATTCTCTTCTCATATCAGCCATATTATCACGATCCTGGAAGAAGCCGATATGAACTCATTAGCGCTTTTGGATGAGCTTGGCGCGGGAACGGATCCGGAAGAGGGATCAGCTCTCGGCATAGCAATTTTAAAAGAGCTTCTTCGAAAACAAGTTTATACGGTAGTCAACACGCACCATAACTCTATAAAGGCTTTTGCGTTTACTACTCCAGGCATAAAAAATGCGGCAATGGAATTCGACAGCCAATCTTTACAACCTACTTACCGAATTTTAATGGGGAAAATCGGGCAGTCCAATGCGCTTTCAATTGCGGCCAAGCTTGGAATACCGGATCACGTTTTAAAAGATGTCAAAAACATACTCTCAGATAAAACGAAGGATCTACAAAGAATGCTCGATATTGTCGAGCAAAGGCGGCAGGCAGCAGAAAAAAAGATTGCTCAGGCTGACAGCGAAAAAACCAGGGCTAAAGAGCTGCGGAAAGCTCGTGAGGATGTTTTAGAGAAGGCAAGACAAGAGGCGAAAGCAATTTTAGAAAAAGCTGTTCATCAATCGCAAGTGATACTCTCTGAGCTTCACCACGAGTATGCCGAATTGAAAAAAGAAATTAAGCGGTTGAGAAAAATTGAGAAAACCGCAAGTGCAGATTCTGTAAATGAGCCTGATCAATTGGAATTAAAACAGCGTTTGGAAAAATTGGGAAACGCAGTTTCAACACTTAAAGAAATGATTTATGGAGATTTCCATGAAAAGGGCCCCGATCGACACGTGAATGCTGGAGACACCGTTATATTGAAACGTTTCGACAAACGGGTAAAAGTCCTTCACGTGGAAGGAGATGATCGGTTAATCGTGGAACTAAATAGTAAAAAAATCCGTGTATCATTGAAAGATATTTTACGCTTGATGCCTGATGAAATCGTGGAAGCCGATAGTAAGCAATTTACCAATGATGTCCAAGTCGAATTCTCGGATTCAGATGTTCCACCTTTGCGATTGAATCTGATTGGAAAGACACGGGAAGAAGCTCTTGATGAGTTGGAGCGCTATATGGACAGAGTGATTCGATCGGGGTTGCCGCAAGTGACGATAATCCATGGCTTTGGAACAGGAACGCTTCAAAATACAGTGGTTAAATTCTTGAAAAAGACTCCTCAAGTCATCCGGGCAAGAAGCGGGGAACCCGTTGAAGGTGGTGGGGGAGTCACGGTGGTCGAATTGAAGGCCACATAAGAAGATCGGTATTCCATGGCTTATAAAAAAATACCAGAGGAAATTATCGACTTAATTCGTGAGCGTGTGTCGATAGAAAGAGTTATCGGTGAATATGTCCCTTTAAAAAAATCCGGGCACCGCTTTAAAGGTCTTTGCCCATTCCACCAGGAAAAAACGCCTTCTTTTACGGTAAATACCGATTTACAAATTTTTAAATGCTTTGGTTGCGGTGAAAGCGGGAATGTGTTCAATTTCTTGATGAAATATGAAAATATTTCATTTTTGGAAGCCGTCCAAAAACTTGCATTATCTGCTGGTATAGAAATTCCTGAAATGTCGCTCGAGTCTCCGCAAGACAAGTCCGAGAAAGCGAATGTTTTTGAGATTATGAACAAAGCCTGGAAATTATTCGCCAACGTTCTTCTAACCGCTGAAAACGCCGAAAATGCCCGTCAATACTTGCTACGGCGGGGAATACAACGAAAGCATATTATACAATACGGTCTAGGTTATGCACCGGATCAATGGGACTTTTTAGTGGCACGTTTCAAATCTGACCCAGAACTGTTGATTTCTTCAGGCTTGGCTATACGTCAACAAGAAACAGGAAAATTATATGATCGATTTCGCAATAGGATCATGTTTCCCATTCGTGAGCCGCAAAAAGGCAGGATTGTCGCTTTTGGAGGCCGCACTCTCGGTGATGATCCAGCTAAATATATCAATTCACCCGAAACGATTATTTATCGAAAAAGTCAGATCTTGTATGGCTTGTTTGAAAGTAAAAAGACTATTCAGTCCTCAAGAGAAACAATCGTTGTGGAGGGGTATTTTGATCGAATATCGATGGATATTGCCGGATTCAACAATGTGGTGGCTCCCTGCGGCACTTCCATCACTCATGACCAAATCAGGTTGTTGAAAAGATTTACCGACACCTGTTTTATACTATTTGATTCAGACGGCGCCGGCATTAAAGCCGCGCAAAGAGCTTTAGAAATAGGCCTTGAAATGGGATTAAAAACCTTGGCGGTTCCCCTTCCCAAAGGTAAAGACCCCGATGAAATTCTTCGAGAACAAGGTAAAGAAAAACTTGAAAGGCACCTAAATAATGCTATATCCGGTATAGATTTTCTTATCGAGTGTGCTTCAAGTATTTATGATTTGGATATTCCAAAAGGCCGAAGAAATGTGGTTGAAACGTTGATTCCGTTTCTATTGGAAGTCAATGATGATATTGACAGAGGCGCTTACATTGCCAGGATAGCAAACCTGGTTGGAGTGCCTTCGGAAGCAATTTTAGAATTGTTGAGACGAAGTCGATCAAGAAGGGATAAAGCCGACGGAGTAATAGCTGGAAATTCATCTTCATCAAACCAGTTGCTGGAAGGAAAAAGTTCGACTATTGATTCTTTGATTCTTGTAGAAAAAGAACTGTTTCATTTTCTGATAAAAAATCCGGAATATCTCGTTTGGGCGGAAAATCCTATTCATCCAGAATCTATGCTGTCGAAAACAGCACAGAAAATTTACGAATCTTTGAAAAAAGAATATGGTGATAACGGAAATTTAGCGGTCGATAGAATTATTGGAACATTATCGAACCACAAACTTCAGAAGATTTTTATCGATCTGTTTGAAGATTCAGACAGCAAACCCTTATTGAGACATAAAACGGCAGCAGTGCTCTTTCAGTCTCTGGTTTGGCGATTAAAAGAAAAAACACTTCTGAAAGAGCTGGAATCGGTGCATAGAGAAATATCATCTTCTCCTGCCAACCCGAAGAAGACTGAAGCCCTTTTAATGCGTAAACTCGAAATATTGAACGAGTTAAGTTCAAAATCATTTCTTGACCAAGAGGACGAGCAGTGATAAGGTTTCATTTTCGGGGCCCATAGCTCAGTTGGCTAGAGCTACCGGCTCATAACCGGTTGGTCGTAGGTTCGAGTCCTACTGGGCCCATGATGAACCAGTCATGGAGGCTGAAAGTATGATGTTACAGCCAACGTTGTGTTTTCTTTTACGGGGTGTATCGCTTTGATACACCCCGTTTTTTTTAGGGGAGGGGATAATAATTGCATCCGGATTTACAATTGTTGATAGAAATCCAGTCTTATTCAGATAAAAGGGCGAAGTCACAAATTCGATGCCGGGAAATTCCTGAGCAGATCAACGAGCTTGATGAAGAATTGATGTGTTTGAAGAAAAAAGTCGAGCATTTCCAGGAAAAAATTCGAGAATACAAACTTAAAATCAATATATGTGAAGGAAAGATAAAGGAATTAAAAGAGAAACAGGGTAATCATCGGGCGCAATTGTTCAAGTTGAAATCAAATAGAGAATATCAAGCGATGAACACAGAGATTGAACTGTTGGCTGAAAAGATATCGCTGTTGGAAACCGAAATCATCGAAAGCATGGAAATTATCGACAAGGCTCGTGACGAATATGACGCCGGCAAAGAGAAATTATCTTCTGAAGAAGATCGATTGACGAAAGACAAAAAGCGGCTGGATTCTGAGTTACAGAATGAGAAACTCCAACTGGGTGGATTTGAAAAAGCCTATCTTGAAAAGAGAAACGCTTTGTCGGAAGAATTGTTGGATCGTTATGACAGGCTTATTCGCAAACATGGCCGGGCAGTTGCAGAACTTGTAGAAAAAAATTGTGGAAATTGTTGTATGAGAGTGCAGCCGCAAATTGCTGCTGCTGTTCAGAGCAATTCCGAACTTGTCAATTGTGACAAGTGTGGTGTGTTTTTATTTGTCAAAGAAGGCGTCGTCGAATAGAAAGGCAAGGATGCGCCCAACGAGATAGCTGTTGAACCGTATTTTTTGCGCGCTTTGTCCACACAGTGAAGCGCTTGATCCCATTTTAGACGTTTTTGGGCTTCGCCAAAGGGTAATTCCGGCGCTGGATAGCTCAGATGTTTTGCAGAAAGAACGACATCACGGATTCTGACTCGGCGCCGGTACAACTTCAGAAAAGACTGCCGCGCAAGCTGAAATACCTCATGGTCTCGGTTTGAAGGTGGCTGTATCGGCGCTTGAATCTGCTCAACTTTTCGGTCCGTATAGATGATTTGTGTAATGAGCTGTTGTGCAGACATGTTATGGCGACGCAATTTTTCGCATAATTCTGAAGCCAAACGTGCAAGGTATTGCAAAACGGCATCGGGCGAAATCATATCTTTTGCAAACTGAATATGTGAGAAGGGATGTTTTTTCGATGAAGTGGGATGAACATAGGATCTTTCCGACCCTTGAGCCCGCAGATAAAGAACTCGGCCTTCCGTTCCAAGTAGATGCTCCAAAAGCTGTGAAGATACCTTGCTCATTTCACCAATCGTTTTGATGCCCATATCGGAAAAATACGAAACCAGGCGGCTGTTGACGCCGGGAAGCCATTCCAGAGGGCAGTGGCAAAGAAATGTTTTTTCAGCGCCTAAAGGAACAGTTTCCAGCAAGCCGGTTTTAGCGGCTCTGCATGCAACGGCACTGACAGCTTTATCGGACGAAAGACCAATTGAAACAGAGAATCCTATCTGGCCATGAATCTGTTTTTGCAGACGTGTTGCGAGGTTTTCCGCAGAACCGAACAAACGTTCACATCCGGAATAATCAAGAAAAACTGCGTCGACTTCAGCTAATTCGACCAACGGGGAGTAGTTTGAAATTAGAGTGAAGAAGCGCTGGGAAACTTTCTGAACGAATGGCCGGTCAATTTGAACCAGTTCAGCATCGGGGCAGATTCGTTTAGCCTGCATCATACTGAATCCGGGCTTGATTCCAGATTTTCTGATTTCACGGGATGTTGAAACGACGGCTCCACGGCTGTCCAGATCCCCGATGATCAAAGGTCGTTTTCGAAGTGTTGGATCTTTAAGGCGAGCGACAGAGGCAAAAAAATCATCTCCATCAATGTATAATATGGATGCGCTTTTCATACTTCCTCCTGGCTAAGTATAGGCGAAAATTAGGCGAAAATAAAGAAAGGGCAAAAAAAACTCCGGGGAATCCGGAGTTTGAATGGGCGCTGGCAGGATTGAACTGCCGACCTCTGCCGTGTGAAAGCAGCGCTCTCCCGACTGAGCTAAGCGCCCATAAGTCGATCAGAATTTAGCAGCGCTTCATCCGTCAGTCAAGGTTAATTCCCAAGGATATACCTATTTTCCAAGAGTAGCCACCATGACGGCTTTGATGGTATGAAGCCGGTTTTCAGCCTGGTCGAAGACTCTGCTGAAATCCGCTTCGAAAACGTCGTCTGTCGCCTCACATATTTCCGGATGTTGTTGAGCTAACACAGTGTCGTGGTTGTGAAAACAGGGAAGACAGTGCAAGAAAATTGCGTCAGGATTACCTGACATCTCGAACATTTCCATATTGACGCGATAGGGCTTTAAAAGCGCTATTCTTTCAGCGATCTTGCTTTCTTCACCCATCGATGCCCAGACATCTGTATAGATGACATCCGTATTATCGACACCCGGTTCTATTTCATCAGTGATTGTTATCATAGCTCCGGTTGATTCAGCAATTTCCCGACATTGTGATTCAAGTTTTTTATCCGGCATAAGGCTGGAAGGAGTTACCAAACGGTAATCCACACCCAGCTTTGCGGAAGCGATCATAAGTGAATTGGCCACATTGTTTCGTCCATCCCCTACATACGTCAGCGCAATACCTTCAAGATAACCGAATTCTTCCAAGATGGTCATGAAATCGGCGAGAGCTTGAGTGGGGTGATAGGTATCGGTTAGGCCGTTCCAAACCGGGACGCCGGAATATTTAGCCAGTTTTTCCACTGTTGAATGTGCTGATCCTCTGTATTGAATCCCGTCAAACATTCTGCCAAGAACTCTAGCGGTATCCTCGACCGTTTCTTTTTTACCTAACTGAATGTCGCCTGCTCCAAGGTATTCCGGGTGTGCACCCTCATCGATTGCTGCAACTGTAAATGCACATCGGGTTCTGGTTGAGGGTTTTTCGAACAGCAGGGCGATATTCTTTCCCTCTAAGTTCCTGTTGAATTTTCCAGCATACTTGTCGAATTTCAATTGGCTTGCCAGTTGTATAAGGAACATGATTTCTTTTGGAGTATAGTCCAACAACGTCAACAAACTTCGCCCTTTAAGATTGAAAGCCATAGAGATCTCCTTTCTTGCATTAAAAAATACAAAGGTTATTTATAAAAGGCTACTGCATGGTCAAGCAGTTGCCCATTGCTATATGAAAACTTGCCGGAAAAAAATTCTTTTTTTTCCAGCCATGGGAGAAAGATTCTATCTCCATCCCATAAAGGCAGCTTCAGCAGTTCAGCATCGGGAATCCATTCTAAGTCACCTTCCGGTGAATCAATCATAGTCCCGGAAAAATCTCTGCCGATGAACACAAAGACAATCCAATCATTTGAACCATCAAAATTGGGAAAAGTTAAAACTCCTTTTAATTCAAGGGTGGATACAAGCAGGCCGCTTTCTTCGAATATTTCGCGGCGGGCACATTCCTCAGGAGTCTCACCTTTTTCTAATTTGCCACCCAGGCCATTCCATTTGCCTTGATGAATATCGTTTGTTTTTTTCGACCGGCGAAGCATAAGGGTATGATCATTGTGCCGAACGTAGCATAGGGTGGCATTGATAATCATTGTCGTTTCACCGGGCAGGTTTGTTTAAAGAGATTTATCTTGTTCCGGTTTCTCTACCGGCTCAGCTTGGTCAGTATCAGGGGATTTTATGGGCTGATTGAATACGTAATCCGAACGCAAATCACCGCTAATATCATTCAGTTGGCTTTTATTCAGTGTGTCACTGAGAATCGTCGCTGCAGATCGAGTGCTTGTCAATGCTGTACCCGTATAGTCTTCTTCTCGCAGTTCTTTTTCCGCGTGTTCTTCTAGTTTGATTTTCTCCTTTTGACGAGTTGGTTTTCGTGGTTGTTTAGAGGTTGAAATACTTTTGTGTTTTGGGGGTAATTCTGTCGCGGGTAGTTGCTTTTCAGTTTCGATCTCGGCAGGAGCGTCAGGTGTTTTTACGTCGTCAATTTCTTGGATTTGCTTGTGTTCAGAAGAAGAATGTGAAGGTTTATTTCTTCTATCGTAAGATTTAACATGCTTTTCCTGCGATCCGTTCTCCAGACCTGACGGTTTCCCAGAACGGCGACGACGCCCTTGTTTTCTCAGCCTATAAGCTTCCATGGCTTCGACATCGTCAGGGTCCGGATGATCAAGCGGCAGTCCCTTATATTGTGGATGGCCTTCGGTTTTGAAATAGAATTTCGAGCTGTAGTCGAAGGTCTGTTTTTTTTCAAGTTTTGCTCGAGCTTGACTATTGGTGCGTAGAAGGGTCATAGGAATCAGACACCTGGTACACACGGGCGGGATATTTCCTGCTTGAGGAAAAGTATAGCCACAAATATCACAATAATAAAGGTTCTCCCGTCCTGACTGATTAGAACGCTGGCTGTTGTAATAGGTTTGTTGGTTAAACCCATCATCGTATCTATTTGGGGATTGTTTATTACGGTAATTTCGCTTTCTGGATGCCAAAATATTTCCTCCTGCAGCTCAAGAGATCATTTCTGTTTAAACCTAGAAAGTGTTTTTAGAAACAGCAATCTCAAGGCCGGTTTTACTTAGAGAAAGGGCGATCTCATGAATTTTCTTTTTTGTAGAAACCTCTGGATTCCGCAATTCTCACTTTAAAGAGCTCTTTTAAGGTTCTGGGATAGTCACTCAACTTAATTCGTGTGTCGCCGGAATGACTCCATTCAACTGGAACCTCGATCACCTTATAACCATATTTTTTGGCGATGTGGAGTATTTCGAAATCAAATCCCCATCGTTCATTTCTCTGAAGGGGGAATATTTCGCGAGCAACATCTCCTCGAAACAATTTAAAGCCACATTGAGTATCTTTGATTCCGCGCAATGCGGGAACGATCAATTGAATGGCTTTATTTGCCAATCGCCCAAGATATATTCTATACCAGGGTTGTTTGATCTTCAAGCGAGATTTCGCTAGAGCACGTGAACCGAATGCGATATCGTATTCATGGCCCAGGGACGCAAGAAGATTTTCATATTCGGAAATTGGAGTGGATAGATCTACATCTGTAAAAAGAACGAACTTGCCAGTGCTTTCTAGAATGCCATGTTTGACAGAGAAGCCTTTTCCTTTATTTTCACCATTGGTTAAAGCTCGTACATGGTGATTTTCCTGCGATATTTTACGTATGATATCCAGGGTCTTATCTCTGGAGCCATCATCAACAGCGATAATCTCAAATGCTATGCCTAAATTTTCCAGGTAGTCGTTTACTGTCTTTACGCAAGATGCAACGGTCTCCTCTTCATTATAGGCGGGTATTACCACGCTTAATTCGATTGTCATAAATGCCTCCCAGGTCAAATTGACACTCACCTATTCAATAGCACATTCCGGCCGGCAATTTCCATAAAAAAGGCATAGCTTCACTTGTCATTTAAAAAACATTATACTTGTTTTTCGAACTCTTTCACGGCCATTTTCCAGGAGGTTGGAAGTCGATGGAAAAGTATAATTTCGTTAGCTTTTTCGGCATTTTTGGAATTTTGTTGTTGACCTGGCTTTTTTCCAGCAACAAACGAACGATAAATTGGAAAGCCGTGGGATGGGGCTTGGGTTTGCAGTTAATTTTTGCGGCTGTGATTTTTCAGATTCCCCTTGTAAGCACGGCATTTATTTGGCTCAATGGGGTGATCGTTAACATTTTGGATTCTGGAAGCGCCGGGGCTAAATTTGTATTTGGTAGGCTGGCATTTCCTCCTGGAACAGTCGAAGGCGGTCAGGAAAGCTTGGGTTTTTTTCTGGCTTTTCAGGGATTGCCGGCAATAATCTTTTTTTCGTCAGTAACGGCGATTCTCTATTTTTATAACGTGCTGCCATGGCTTATTCGTCAATTTGCCAGATTGTTCAACCGATTAATGGGGATTTCGGGCGCAGAGGCTCTCAGCGCAGCCAGCAATATTTTCTTGGGGGTTGAATCAGCTTTGACTATTCAACCTCATATAAAGAAAATGACGCGCTCAGAGTTATGTACTGTTTTAACTTGTGGAATGGCCACAGTTGCATCAAATGTCCTTGCCGTTTATGTATTCTTTTTGCGTGAACGTTTTCCAGCCATTGCAGCTCATCTTATTTCCGCATCGGTCCTGTCTGCGCCGGCTGCGCTGGCATGTGCAAAAATCATCTTTCCTGAAACGGAAACTCCGGAAACATTAGGAAAAGATGTCAAATTTCACTATGATAAACCTGTTTCGATCTATGCTGCAATTATTCAAGGAGCACAAACCGGTCTCCATCTGGTTTTGAGTATCGCTGCTCTGTTAATTGCGGTTTTAGGCCTGGTCGCCATCTTCGATATGGCTTTGAGCAACTTTGGATCATGGGTTAACAATCTCTTTCATTTGAATTTGAATTTCTCGCTGACAGGTTTGCTGTCTTATGTTTTCTATTTGCCTACACTCCTTATCGGTGTGCCCCGTCAAGACGCGTGGCATATAGCTCAAATAATCGCATCACGCGCTATCGTTACGGAATTGACAGCTTACCAAAACTTGGCCAATCTGATCGAAACAGGCGCCTTATCTCATGGTAGGTCGGTAGTTATAGCCGCTTATGCTCTTTGCGGCTTTGCACACGTTGCTTCGATTGGCATTTTTGTCGGAGGAGTGTCGGCGTTGGCGCCGGAACGCACTCATGACATTGCTAAATCCGGTTTTCGAGCGTTGCTGGCTGCGACGATGGCTTGTCTTTTAACGGCTTGTGTAGCGGGAACTTTCTATAATCAATCTTCGCTTCTTTTCTCAGTATACTGACCTAGAATAACTGATGGTATTACAGGGGGTTAAGAAATATTTCAGATATGGAAAACTTAAGAAACAAGCATAAAATCGTTGTTGTTATGCCGGCATACAATGCTGCATCGACACTATTAAAGACATATAAAGCCATCCCAGAAGGATGGGTGGATGAAGTAATACTTGTCGATGATTGCAGCCATGACGACACTGTCGAAATCGCCAAGGGTTTAAAGATTAAATGTTTTACACACCGTTGGAACCGAGGTTACGGTGGTAATCAGAAAACGTGTTATAATGCGGCTTTGGAATCCAATGCCACTGTTGTTGTCATGCTTCATCCCGATTATCAATATGACCCGGGGAAAATTCCTGAGCTGGTTCAGCCTATAATGAACGACCAAGCCGATGTGGTCTTTGCGTCACGATTTCTCGGGGACCCTCTAAAAGGAAACATGCCGGTCTATAAATACATCTCAAACCGTATCCTCACCTCTTTGCAAAATCTCGTGCAGAAAACCTCTTTCTCAGAATGTCATACTGGCTATAGAGCTTATTCCAACAAAATCCTTGAATCCATCCCTTATGAACGCAATTCGGAAAATTTTGTTTTCGATAACGAGATTATCGGCCAGTTTATAATGGTAGGCGCTCGATTTTTGGAAATACCGGTTGAAACCAGATATGAGAAAGACTCTTCAACTGTCTCATTTTCAGCCTCTATACGCTATGGATTAGGTGTCCTTTGGACTCTGCTACGCTTTTTACTTCATAAAAACAATATTTGGAGATCACGAATTTTTGATATCTCCACCAACCAGGCTCAAAACCCAAAAAAGGAAATTGATGCGAAGTAAAAAAACGCCCAAGGAACTTCGTAACAGTATTAAAGATCATTTTGAAGCTATTTCGATTGATTACGATACCTATAAAAAACATTCATATTATTATTACAATCAGCTCCAGTCACTCTTGAAAGACTTGATTCCGGATCATTCGCAAAAAAAAATCATTGAAGTCGGCTGTGCTACTGGCACATTGCTGGCCGGATTAGAGCCGGCAAAGGGAATGGGAATCGATATTTCTGAAAACATGATCAGAATTGCTAAAGATCGGTGGGACCATATCTCTGAATTGAAGTTTAAGGTTGGCGAGGCGGAAAAGTTGGAAATTGAAGAGTGTTGGGAAGTCGTCATTCTTTCTGATGTTATTGAGCATTTGTATGATCCTGCTGCGGCCATATCCAGATTTTCAGAGGTATTTATGCCGGGAACGATTTTGGTGATTACTTGGGCGAATAGCATCTGGGAACCAATTTTGCACTTTTTGGAAATGTTCAAACTGAAAATGCCGGAAGGTGAACACAATTGGGAATCACGAAAAACAGTCATTGAGCTGCTCCGTAGAAATTGTTTCCAGATTGTCGAAGAAGGAACACGCTGTTTGATCCCGGCAAAACTACCATTTTCAGATTTCATTAATAGATTTTACCGACAAATTCCTTTATTAAAACGAGCCGGCTTAATACGATTCGTCAAAGCCGTGAGAACAAACTTGACGGAATCTGGCCGCAAGAATTAGCGACAGCGAGCTAATGTCGAGCTTAAGGCAGGTTTTCACTGCAGATTTCACATGTTGCATCAATCCCGCCTCTTGTTGCATATCGCGAAGTCAGTTTTAGATAAGATGGCTGAATTAGGTTATAGATATCCTTGTAAATCCGATCCGTGACATGCTCTTGAAACATGCCGACATTTCGAAAAGACACGAAATAAAGTTTTAAGCTTTTTAATTCAATACATTTATTTTTCGGTATGTACTCTATTTCCAATGTTGCAATATCGGGTAGGCCGGAGAAAGGGCAGACAGCAGAAAATTCTCGGGTGACATATCTAATGGTCTGTCGTTCTCCTGAATACTCAAATGTATCTAGCAAGTCGGTTCTGATCGTTTCAGGACCATTGAAAGACAGGAAAAGAGATTTTTTTTCATTCATAATTTACACCTTTCAAAAACTTTGGTATAGAAGACGTCGTGATAAGCCTTCTTATCACAGACCATTATAGTCGATTGAAGGGGTGATTCCATGTATAAAACAAAATTCTTGGCATTGCTTTTTAGTGCCTTTCTTGTGTTGACAGCCCATGTTTTTGCCGATTCTCTGGAAGAAATTCAGCAATATATTCTGGCTAATGATCTTGATTGGATTGCCGGAGAAACATCGGTATCAGGTTTATCGAAAGAAGAAAAACAAAATCTCCTCGGCCTGGTAGTCCCAGATTGGTATGTCGAACCCGATCCGGACAAATCTGATTCTGAATTTTTTGATGACAGAGGTTATCTCAATTGGGTTGAACAGGGTGGTACGACGCCAGCAAAATCTCAAGGAAATTGTGGTTCGTGTTGGGCTTTTGCGACAACTGCCATGGTCGAATCCTTTATTAAAATTTATGATGGTATTACCCGAGATTTATCTGAACAGCAGCTCATTTCCTGTAATACCTACGGATATGGGTGTGGTGGCGGTTGGTTTTACCCTCAAATTTACAAAAATCCAGGCGGCATACTGGAATCCTGCATGCCTTATGCCGCGTCTGACTCTCCGCCCTGTAAACAGAATCAGTGTGAAAAAGTGGCTTTCATAAGTGGTTATCAGGAAATCAACTCGAGTATTACATCTATTAAAAATGCGCTTCAAGATGGCCCCGTAGCGGCAGCCATGTATGTTTACGATGATTTTCATTATTATACCGGGGGCTGTTACAGCCACTCCCATAGTTCAGGAGTCAATCATGCTATTCTCATCGTCGGTTATGATGACAGTGCATGCAATGGAAATGGCGCTTGGTTGATCAAGAACTCTTGGGGATCGAATTGGGGACTGGATGGATACGGCTGGGTAAAATACGGTTCGTGTTCGATTGGATATGGTGCAACACGGGTTACCTATACTACATCGCCTACCAATACGCCAGTAAAAACGCCGACCCCTACACCGACTCCGACACCTTTTACTCCTTCACCTACACAGACTCCCATTCCAACTCGAACCCCTATTCCAACCTGGACGCCTTCGCCGACGAAAACGCCAGTCCCCAGTGGAACACCACAAGAAACTCCCACGCCTTATAAGACTAATACGCCTATACCGAGCGCTACTCCGACTAGAACACCGGTTCCAACCTATACACCAGCAACAAAAACTCCAACGCCTTATCACACCAACACACCCGTACCGACTGCCACAGCTACAAGAACACCTGTTCCAACCCGCACACCACCACCGCAAACTCCGACGCCTACACCGACAAGAACACCATATTCAACCAGTACGCCTGTTCCAACGAATACTCCTGCATTGCCTACCTCAACTCCCTTCTATACGGCAACTTCTACTCCCAATCCCTTTACAGCCACACCAGAACCATATTCCCCTACATGGGTGCCCGAAACAGCTACTCCTACACCAACTGCTGAAATACAGATCGGCCTCGAATTGAATAAAAGATCTTTTCAAGGCAATGATCCTTTTATTTTGAACCTTTATTTCTATAACCTCTCACAGCCTTTATTTGTGGAGATAATGGTAGCTTTACAGGTCGGGGACACTTTCTGGTTTTATCCAGAATGGCGTGAAAACCTTACGAAAGTATTCCAACCCATCGATTCAGGTTATTCTGAGATAAATCTATTAGCGTTCAAATGGCCGGATAACGGGATTAAAACCGATACCATGTATTTCTGGGCTGCTGTTTTAGCAATGGATACATACGACGTCATCTCGAATGTTGATTTCATTGCTTTTAGAGGATTATAATCAATTTATCGTTTAACAGTATGAAGTTCGATTGGCGAATCTGCACCTGAATGGGTTTCCAAACCAGTTGATTTCCTGATAATCGATTTTCAGGGCGCCGTTGTACTGCATGATACGCATCAGATTGCGATCGACATGAAACAATGTCTGGTTGACCAATATCTTTTCATCTGTTGCCTCAGGCTCATCCAGAGCCAGTTTTATCGACGGCCCGCCTCACCCATAACCTTCAATAAATATTCTTGCAACTTTTCCGGTATTCTCTTTTGCCGCCAAAAGCTCACTCAGCTTTTTATGAGCATCTTCTGAAACGTTCAGCCATGTTTGATCAATAGTTTTCATGTTTTTATCCCTTATAGACATTTATTTTGGTTAAGTATTTCCATGATTTCCTTTTTTCCGTGTACACCAGGCACTATTTTTAACAATTTTCCTTCGGAGAAAACCGCTAGAGTAGGAATAGCTTGTATTTTAAAAATATCTGATACCATGGGGTTCTCATCGACATTCACTTTGGCGATTTTTACTTTCCCTTTTAATTCTGGCGCCAAGTCGTTCAAAATGGTATTCATTTGCCGACATGGGCCACACCAAGGAGCCCAAAAATCAACAAGAACCGGAATTTTATTCATGATGACTTCAGAATAAAACTCGGCATCCGTCACATGGTGGATAAGCTCTTCGGATATGGCATTTTCATTCATCGATTCACCTCCTTGACCCATAGATAAACCTGAATTTTGTCGCTTTTAAAACGATAAGGTTACACGTATGTGAATTCAGAATTTCGGGTTATCAGGAAATTGTAGGTTTGTCGGTTTTTTTGCGGCCGGTTATTTCTTCAATTTTTTTGCTGATGACCTGCCAGTTGATTTCCGGCGCCACTGCCGAGTCCGTTTCTTTTTTACGGGCTTGATAGAGAGCGATAGTTTTTCTCAATGTATGATAGACTGCACGGCATTCAGGATCATTCTGAATCATGCTTTCCGCTTCTATTAAGTCATTCCTGTCAAGATCTCCATCGATAAGACCGTTAACCAGCTCCAACAATCTCTCACAGGATTCATCTTTTTTCATGCCGACCTGCTTTCAGCCAGCATATATTCGTGGAGTTCGTTTCTTAAAAAAGCTCTTGCTCGATGTAATCGAACCTTTACATTCGTGACTGATAAATTCATGGCTTGCGCTGTTTCTTCACCGCTTAGGCCCTCAATATCTCTCATGATAAAGACTAATCGGTATGAATCCGGCAACTTTAAAATTGCGTCATCCATCACTTTTCTAAGCTCATCATTCAAGGTCTGAGCAAGAGGGTCTTTGCTCCAATCAGAATGGCCTTCCATCATAAGCGAGTTAGTTTGGTGGGCAACGTCTTCGATGATGCTGGGATCGATAGAAACCGGTGTTTTCTTTCGTTTTTTTGACAGGCACGTATTCGATGCGATCCGGTACAACCATGTTGAAACTTGCGATTCTCCGCGAAACTGATTCCAATTTTTCAATGCCTTTAAAGCAGTTTCTTGCAGCACTTCTTCTGCTTCTTCTTGATTTCCACACATTTTCCACGCTATGCGAAACATCTTTTCTTTTTCTTGTTCCAAAGTTAATTTCAGCTTCTCATTTGTATTTCCCATATTTGTACCTGTTTAGTTAGAGAAATAAGCATGGAAATCATAGAATATATCGTTCATAATTAAAAGGTACTTATTGTGATTTTCCTACTTGGTGGCTTGGAAAAAATATTCAATAGTACAAAGCTTCATTTTGCCCGTTGGCCCAGCGATTTGAAAACTCAAAAAATTGCCCAGTCTTTGAGTGTTCACAGTATTTTCGAAAAGTTTGTCTTTAGTCGTCGAGTGTATGAAGTTGGGTTGGACCTTGTATGGATTGATTTGAGTTGATAGACTTATAGATGAGTCTGTGCTTTTTATATTAATGAGATATCGATATGGAAAATTCCAAAACTAAAACATCGATGGGTATTGGTAGAAGAATGATTTATAGGGCTGGAGAAAGAATTTTTTCTGAAGGCCAGCTTGGTAAAGAGATGTATGTTGTCGAATCTGGAAAAATTCGGATTTTCCTGACTTCTCAAAATCGTGAATTGACTCTTGCGGTATTGATGCGGGGTGATTTTTTTGGAGAAATGGCGCTTCTTGAAGATCTTCCTCGGTCAGCGAGCGCTTCGGCTATGATAGAGACGCGGTTGATTGCTATAGGAAAAGAAGATTTTAAGTATTTAATACGTGAGCATCCTGAGATTGCTATGAAAGTGTTGGGTAGATTCAGCAGCCGTTTGAGGGATGCAGACAGTTTGATCAACTTGCTGCTTTTAGGTGAAAACACGGGCTTGGTCATATCTGAACTTGTTAAATTAGTTTTGTTTCATCATGGAGCCGATCAACATTTACCGAAAGAGTGCCTGGTTCCGGTTTCTCTAAATGATCTAATGGAGCTAACAGGGCTAGGAATCGATCAAATAGAAACGATTATGCAGGAGCTTTCAAAAATCGGGCTTGCAACTGTTTCTCCCGATGGGATTATTGTCCGACGTCATGCCAG
The DNA here is from genome assembly GCA_049652745.1 of bacterium. Lineage (GTDB taxonomy): Bacteria > CSSED10-310 > CSSED10-310 > CSSED10-310 > CSSED10-310 > JBASEY01. The sequence continues at coordinate 116,980 of JBASEY010000023.1, forward strand.
ATTAAAATCTTATCTGGATTACTTTAATTGGCGTCAACGGAGCGCTTTTTAAAAACCATGCTAAATCCGAAAACATTCTTGAATATTTTTTCGTAGGCGGTCCGTTATTTTTTTTATGGGGATACCCGTTATTTCCGAGTATTTACTATAAATATAATGAATGTTTTCAGGGGTATTTCTTTTTCCTCTAATAGGGGTGGGAGAGAGATAAGGTGAATCTGTTTCCAGTAAAACTCTTTCGACTGGGATGGATTTGAGTGTTTTTATAGTTTCTTTCGCATTAGGAAAAGTAATTATACCGCCGTAAGAGAGGAAAAAGCCTTTTTTGATAAAAAATTTTGCATCTTCATCATTCCCGCTGAAACAGTGGATAACGCCTGAAAGCTTGGAGTCAGGATATTGCTTAAATATATTTTTAAGATCACCAAATGCTTCTCGACAATGGATGACGACGGGTTTGGAAATCTGCACGGCGAAATCCAATTGTGTTTTCAGGATTTCGATTTGAAGGTCTTTTGGTGCAAAATTATAGTGGAAATCAAGTCCGATTTCACCCAGTGCTACAATCTCGTCGATATGGCTTTGGATGGTTTCGATTGTTTTTTCATCCCAAGAATATGCTTCGTGTGGGTGTACGCCTGCTGTTGCATAAATCGTATCGTATTTTTGTGATAGATAGATACATTTAAGGCTGTCTTTTAGGTTTATGGCAATGGTTATTATTCCGGATATGCCCGATGAAAATGCTTTATTTATAACACTATATACATCATTTGAAAAGGCGGAATCTGTTAAATGAGCGTGAGTATCAAACATGATTTGAAACAGTTAGAGCAACCCTTTCGAGTTGCTCTAAATAAGAATTTGCCCTTAAAAAACCAAAGGTTAAGCGACTGCTTCTTTCAGTGATTTTCCCGGTTTGAATTTGGGAACGACACTAGCCGGAATATTGAGTTCTTTTCCGGTTTTAGGATTTCGGCCTTTGCGAGCAGGTCTTTTGGCAACGGAAAAAGTACCAAATCCAACGAAAGTTACTTTTTCTCTGTTGGCTAGAGCGCCGGTTATTCCGTCAATAACTGCATTCAATGCTTTTTCTGCGACGGTTTTAGTGATGCCGGCTTCTTCTGCGATGTTTTGTACGAGTTCTTTCTTTGTCACGATCCTAAACCTCCCTAGAAATTTTAGGTTACAACAACAGTTGATAAATCAAGTACCACATTTCCCCATTATGGGACATCAAAATTGTTTGTCAAGACATTTTTCAAAAAAAATTATTTTTTAGCGCCTCAAACGCGCTTTTTTATTTCCTGATCGACTTTTTTCAACATTTTATAAAATTCATCCCAGTTTTCCGAATGAAAACGAACACCTTTTTTTGTTGGTCCTGAATAATCTTCACCGGTCATATATTCCCGAATATCTACGTACATCTCGTTACGATACTCAATAAGAGTCGCTCGAATTTCAAGACCGTCTTTTTTCGGTATAGCGGCTATTTCGATTGATTTATTCGACATGTCGGTATCTCCATTAACTCCGTTAGAAAGCGCTTGACTGCCAAATCCCGCTTCTTATCCTCTCATCTGTCAGTTGTCAAGCGGGGTACTATAATTTATAATCGACCCGTCTATCGGCTGTTGAAGGAAAAAGTTGTGGACCCTAAATTGGACTGTAAATATTACATTGGAGAAAAACCTTGCATTTACAAACGTCGCTGTAACGACTGCCCTGAATATCGTAGTAGAGGAATGCAAGTAATCATCATCAAGCTTGGAGCCATGGGCGACGCTTTGCGTACTACTCCTCTTCTATATGCTATTAAAAGAAAATTTCCTGTTTCGACAATTACCTGGTTGACCGATAAAGAGTCTCACAAAATACTGGTCAATAATCATCTGATTGATGAATTGCTTGTCAATTCGCCTGACTGTATTTTACCGCTTTTAAGCAGAAGGTTTGACTGGGCGGTTTGTCTTGACAAGGACCCAACAGTGACTTCTCTGATCTTACAGTTGAATTGCTCCCACAAATATGGGTTTACCTTATCACCCTATGGCACGTTGGATATTCTGAATGAAGCATCTCGATATGCCCTTGCCCTTGGCATCGATGACGAACTCAAATTTTTTATAAACAGAAAAACCTATCAGGAAATAATTTATGACATGGCAGAAGTGCCTTATCAACGGGATGAATACATTTTTCATCTCTCTGAATCTGATTCAATGGCGGCCCAAGCAGTTTTATCATCCTTAGAGGCGCCTGGCGCCGGCCCTTCCATAGGTTTGAATACGGGTTGCGGAGATATCTTTGCTACCAAGAAATGGCCAAAACAGCATTTCATCGATCTCGCCAAAATGCTCAGGGTTCGATTGGATGCCAAGGTATATCTTTTAGGGGGAGAAAGTGAAGCCGCTGAAAACCAAGAAATTGAAACGATTTTAAATAAGGATGTGTTGAATACGGGAGTTCATTCGCTGAATATATTTGCTGGGATGATCAAACATATGGATGCGGTAATAGCTAGTGACACGATGGCGCTTCATATGGCGCTAGCTGTCCGGACTCCCGTTATCGGGCTGTTTGGTCCCACTTGTTACCAGGAAATAGATTTTTACGAAAGAGGTCAAGCGATAATAGCACAAAGAGAATGCACTCCTTGTTATCGCCGCGCTTGCAAAGACAAAATTAGCTGCATGAATGATATACAACCAACAGCAGTCTTCGATGAACTTCTCAAATTTGTTGATAGCCGTGAAAATTGAATCGAATACATCTTTTACCAATAAGCATTTCTATCAATTATTTTTGTTGATCCAACTACTCTTAGACTATTTAACAGTCGTTGCTTCGATATTTCTGGGCTATTTCCTATATCATATTCTGCTTAAAGCTTTTGATATCGGCGCTGGAGTTCAACCTCTAAAAATTTATAAAACCCTTGCATTCAGTGCCGGTTTTCTGTTTTTGGTAATTTTCGAAAGATTCGGTTTATACTCTAGAAAAGTCGGAATTCTCAATGTCGATGAAATGAAACGTATCCTTCAATCCTTATTAATAGGATCTTTGATTTTGGTATCATTCTCGTTTCTCATCCGGCCGGTTGATACTCCAAATATTTTACCTGTCAATATTAGGAACAGTGTTACTTTGGACCCTCATGGACCACTGCTTTACTCAAGGCTTATATTGTTTTACTCACTTGTCATCCTTTTCGTATTGATAAATTTTCAACGGCATTGTCTTAACCGTTATCTATTAAAATTACATGTCAAAGGTCCGGGCCTGAACCGGGTCTTGATATATGGAGCAGGGGAAGTTGGGCATCAATTGCAGCGCCGATTGTTTGAAAATCCGCGAATCGGACTGAAACCGATCGGATTTATCGATGATGATTTAGAGAAAGTCGGGCACAGCATTGTTGGAATCCGAGATCACAAGGAAACCACCATACCTGTTTTAGGAACCGGCTTATCCCTCTCAGATCTTGTTCAAACCTGGAATATTCATGAAGTGATTATCGCCATCCCGACAGCCAGCACGGCAAGAATATATGAAATCATCAACTCTTGTATCAGGGCTGGGGTCCGTTTCAGCTTTGTGCCCAATCTGTTTGACATGTTTATTCAGCAAGTTCATTTCGAAGAGATCGAAGGTATTCCGCTTTTAAGAATGAAAAGCTCAAGGAAAAGCTATATTTATCTGGCTGCAAAAAGATTGTTCGATATTATTTTTGCTTCGATTGTATTGCTCTTTTCACTTCCGCTTACTCTTGTAATTGCCCTTATGATTAAAATCGATTCGCCGGGCCCGGTTTTCTTTCAGCAGAAAAGAATCGGTAAAGACGGTAAAATATTCAAAATGTTAAAATTTCGTTCGATGCATGTTTCCGCGGATCAATACCAAAGATCACCTGTCGATCAAACTGATCCAAGGATAACAAAAATCGGAAAATTTCTTCGCAAATTCAACTTGGATGAGCTTCCTCAATTTTTAAACGTCATTAAAGGGGAAATGAGTGTCGTCGGCCCGCGTCCTGAGATGCCGTTTGTCGTTGACTCATATACGCCCATACAAAGAAAACGATTAAAGCTTCGCCCTGGAATCACCGGGATATGGCAGATCAGTTCAGATAGGAAAGGCGCCATACACGAAAACCTGGATTACGATTTTTATTATACTGAAAATCAATCTTTTTTATTGGACATGGTCATAATTGCCAAAACGTTGGCTTCAGCTTTAAAAGGGAAAGGTATTTAGGACAAGTATGAAGATATTGGTAACTGGAGGAGCTGGATTTATCGCCTCTCATATTGTCGATGCCTATCTGGAATTAGGCCATAAAGTTGCGGTAGTGGATAACCTTTCTATGGGTAACCGTCATCACGTGAATCCGCAAGCGGAATTTCATCAAATATCTATTCAAGACAGCAAACTCGACGCCGTATTTGAATCGTTCAATCCTGACATAATCAATCATCATGCTGCTCATATTAATTTGCGATATTCTGTTGAAAATCCAACGTATGATGCAGAAAACAACATATTAGGAACGTTGAATATTCTTCAAAACGCGGTCAAATATGGAAGCAAAAAAATTATTTTCGCTTCGACGGGTGGAGCGATTTACGGAGAACCGGCAGGTTTGCCTGTCCCGGAAACTGAGCCTGCAATGCCGTTGTCCCCATATGGCGCTGCTAAGCTCTCAATAGAACATTATATTCGGATATGGAATCTTCTTCATAATTTGAAGTACACGATTTTTCGATATCCAAACGTTTATGGACCGAGACAAAACCCTAAAGGCGAAGCCGGGGTTATCGCAATTTTCACGCTACAGATGCTTGGCGATAGAAGGCCGACAATATTCGGCGATGGTTCAAAAACGCGGGATTACCTTTATATCAGCGATTTAGTTAAAGCCAACATAACAGCGCTTGAAAAAGGAGATGGGGAGACGTTGAATTTGGGGTGGGGGAGAGAAATAACGGATCAGGAAGTATTTGACACGGTAGCCGGCGCGATAGGCTACAGTGAAAAACCAGTTTATTCTCAAACTCGACCTGGAGAAGTCGAACGGATCGCTCTCGATGCCGGACGGGCGGCTGTTGTGTTGAATTGGAGGCCGGAAATTGGATTTGAAGAGGGTGTGAGGAAGTCAGTAAATTATTATATTGAGACAAAAAATGAATATTCCAATTAACAAGAAAAATGCGACCACTATGGCGACGGAACAAGGAAAAACCCACTTAATCAATATGCAGGATTTAAACGCCGAGGATGCGCGTACTCCGGTTTTAGTCATCATTGCAGGCAACATATTGGACATCGGTAAAGTACTGGTGTTAGAAGAAGATACTGAATTGATAATCGGCAGGGATATCGATTCTGATTTTCCGCTAAATGATCGACTTGTTTCTCGTCACCATTTCAAAGCCACTTCATTGAGAAAGGAAAGCGATAGTTATTCATTACTGATCAAGGATCTAGGCAGCACGAATGGCACGTTTATAAAAGGTCGACGAATTGATGAGGAAAGAATTCGCTTAGGTGAAACTATTGAGCTTGGTCATGAGACGATATTTCTGTTCCGTACTGAAACGCTTTCAAATATCAACAAGCAAAATCTAGTTTTAAGTATGGTCTCAAAAGATTCGCTGACCGGTGTTTATAATCGGGGAGCTTTTGACCATTTGAGTGATCATATGCGGGACAAGTACGCCCGTACTGCCAACAGCTATGTCTTACTTTTAATTGACTTGGATCATTTCAAGGTGGTGAATGACAGCTTTGGGCATCCTGTCGGCGATCGTGTTTTAAAAACGATAGCTTCGCTGATTCATACCGAAATACGCGCTGAAGATATTGTCGCCAGACTTGGCGGTGATGAATTTGCAGTATTGTTACCTAAATCAGATATCAAAAATGCCGTAGAAACAGCCAATCGACTCATTGGTAAAGTACGGGAGTTGCATTCTAAAGATAAAACACCGCTTAATATAACGATTTCTATAGGTATTTCAGCGAATGTGGGTGGTAAATTAAAAAGCAGCGAATTATACAGTAGAGCGGACAAGGCGCTCTATTTCGCCAAACAAAAAGGCCGTGACACTTTTGTAGTCTATGATGACTCCGCAACGCATACAAATATCGACCGGTTGGACACACCTATTGAATCAGCTTAATTTCAGTTTTTGCATTGCTATCCAGCACATACGCAGCAGCAGCCAACCATGTGTCCAGCGACTGATTTTTATATCCCCGTAAGTCCTGTCCCTATAACGTACAGGCATATCGACAATTTTTAGATTCAGCTTGGATGCACCGAATAGAAGATCAAAATCGCCGAATGGGTCAAAATCACCAAAATAGTGCCGATTTTTAGCGATAGACAAATAATCGCGTCTCCATAAAACCTTGGTGCCACACAGTGTATCTTTCACCGGTTGTCCTAGTAACCAGGTGAAAAGAATCGCAAACGCTTTATTGGCTATCATATTCAAAAACCGCATGGCCTGATTTTCCATCGGATAGACAAGTCTGCTGCCATTGATGAACTCACCCTTGTTTGAAACCAGAGCATCGTAATATTTCGGTAATTCCTCAGGCGGCATCGTCAAATCCGAATCCAAAATCATCAGTATATCACCCCGGCATTCGTCGAAACCCTGGCGAACTGCCTGCCCTTTACCTTTTCCTGTCTGCTTAAGCAGAATGCACCTCTCCCATTCAGATTCATGTTGTCTAATGCCTTCTTCTATCGCCTCATAAGTACCATCAGTGGAATCACCATCAACAAATACTAATTCTGTCCATTTGCCCATTTTTGGTGTTCTTTCAAAAATCCCTGGAACATTGCCTTTTTCATTTCGAGTAGGAATCAACACGGATACAGACGGCTTATTTTCAAGGTGCGGCTGCTCAGCCGGTTCAGGCCGTGCCAAAAGAGTGCAGGTTAAACATAAATGTTTTAAAATCGGAAGTTTGGCAAGAAATCTATTGAAGAAAGAACTTATGAAGGGCACATCGAAGGGCAGCAAAACACGAGTGCCTTCCGTGATCACTTGAAACCCCGACAGATATAAAATGTTTTTTACATCGGCGGTGGATAGCCAGTTTTCAACGTCATTCCCTCGCCTAAGTTTAAAAAAAGTCGCCAGACGCAATATCGGATGCCATAAATTATTGTGAAAATTTAGAATAATCCGCGTGGAATAAGTGCAAAGAGAAGACAAATTTGAGAGTGTTCTTTGTACATCTTTTAACAACGGCATGAGATCTGAAAGGATTATGTAATCAAATGGCGTCTGGTTTTCCCATTGAAAGAACTCAACATCCTCCGTCATAAACGTTAAAGAATTGTTATCTTTATATCGTTCCATTGCGATTTGTATACCGGCGGCATCGATGTCAATTCCAAGCCCGAAAGACGGTTCAAGAGCCGCGAGCAATGCGCCTTCTCCACATCCAAGTTCTAACACTCTGGACCCAGGTGGAATTACAAAACGATAAAAACGATGGATTTCTTTCTTATATGCTTTCAACAATGAATTAGGGGACTTGTTTCTGGAATTATTTTTCATGAAGAGTCCTCATATCATGATTACAAATCATTCCCGATTATAGATCGAGAAGCATCGCGAGGCAAGCAAGGCAAGCAAGGCAAAGATTTATTGAGATTTATAAACAGATGACGTAATAAGTGTGAGTCGTTTTCTGATGGACTGCAACGAAACGGAGAAGATATGAAGATCACAAAATGGGGCTTTTTTAATCAGTTAATTCTCGGCGTTCTATGTTTTTTCTCAGTCGACATATTGTTCGCTCAATCAGAAATAGATATTGGATTCGACAGCGGCGCTTTTCATGATTCCAATCCCGCTCTTTATCCGGACAGCTTTGAAAGCCTGACCGAATCGATAGGCTTTATGTTTAAGCCTTTTATAAACTTGCATCTTTCAACACTGAGTAACGACTTGAAATTTTCGTCTGATTATTGCGAAGAGCGGTTCAATGAAAAGATGGTTCCACAAGCCTTCTCAGGCTATTCCCTTTCAATCGACTGGACCCATAAAATAAACGAAGCTTTAAGCTTCAATATTCTAAACGATTTTAAACATTCCACGATAGACCGAGAAGCTATCGATATACCTGAATATAGAGGAAAAACTCGTGATAACAAGTTGCTGCCTGGAATCATCTTTCAATTCAACGATACCTTTAAATTTGAAACACGAGGAGTGTGGAAATTAAAAAAGTATATTGATTCAGAACCGGACCCCTTTACAGAGAGGCATTTTAATGAAAACTGGGACGAGTATGGAGCATCGACCGCTTTTCATTATTACCCGATAAAGGAAATTGGCTTCTTTATAAACCTGTCTCATTTAAAGAAAAAATTCAGGCGCTTTGATCCCGTTCCCGGTCAAATACGTTCAGATGGATCATTTGGCTTTCAGACGTTGCTGCCATATGGAACTGAAATCAAGGTGCAGGCATCGATTTATGTTTTTGAATTTAAGGGTGAGGTTCCAAGGCGAATGAAAGCTGAATACACGGATTTCGGTATCCAACTAGATATTAACCAGAGTTTTTCATCTGATTGGTCAATGAATTTCAAGGCGGAATCGATCTATGATGTCTCGGAACGGGGCCCACGGTATTTTTTTCATCTTGAAAACATATCGGCACGTATAGAATATCAAGGTGATAAACCTCCTGTTTTCAACGCCTATGTTCGTTACTCGAAACTAGACTATTTAGGTCAGGAACCACACTTCGTCGATTATGAAACCCTGGCCGGCCTATCCGCAGGCTATAAAATTTCCAATTACGTCGCCATCAACGGTTTCTATAATTATTTCAAACGAACGCAGTACTCGTCGGAATTCGACACAGAAGCAAACCGATTCGGTCTGGAACTGAAGCTGAGATTTCATTCACCTGTCGGTCGATAACAGATTTTCGAGTTTAGCAACAAGATCATCGATCGGGCAGCGAATTTGCTCCATGGTATCTCTTTCGCGGATTGTCACCGTGTCCAAATATTCGGGATTTTCTCCTGAGCCGATCGTGTCATAATCTATTGTCACACAATATGGAGTTCCAAGTTCATCTTGATAGCGATAGCGTTTTCCAATATTTCCCCGGTCATCCCATTGGACTCGAAAATGTTTGCGAAGCGTGTTAAAAACATCCTCAGCTTTTTCAACCAATTCAGGTCTGTTTCTCAATAACGGAAAAACAGCGACGGTAACGGGCGCTATCCTCGGATGAAACTTGAAAACCGTGCGTATTTCCGTCTCACCTTTAGTATTTTGCAAGGTTTCCTCATGATAGGCTTCACACAATACCGCAAGCAGTGTTCGGTCGAGGCCGGCGGAAGGTTCAACGACATAAGGATGATACCGCTCACCCGTGTCGGAATCGAAATACGGTGAAATCTTTCCGGAGAATTTGGCATGTTGGTTTAAATCGTAATCACCTCTGGATGCAATGCCCTCGAGCTCTTGAACACCGAAAGGAAAAGCATACATTATATCGGCACAAGCTTTGGCGTAATGAGCCAACTTATCTTCCGGATGCCATTCGATTGACAAATTGGAAGGTGATATTCCAATTTGGACATACCATTCCAGGCGTTTTTCGAGCCACCATTGGAGCCAGCGATCCTCGGTTCCCGGTTTGACAAAGAATTCCAATTCCATTTGTTCGAATTCACGTGATCGGAATATATAGTTTCTCGGATTGATTTCATTACGGAAAGCTTTTCCTGTTTGGGCAATACCGAAAGGAACTTTAGTGCGGCTGACCGTCAATACGTTTTGATATTGAACGAATATAGCTTGTGCGGTCTCTGGTCTAAGGTAAGCCGATGATGCTTCATCCTCGATCGGGCCGACATGTGTTTTAAACATCAGATTGAAGTCACGCACTTCCGTGTAGTCGTGTTCACCGCCCTCTGGGCATTTTGTTTCCGGAAGCTGGTCAGCGCGAAAGCGCTGTTTGCATTTTTTACAATCCACCATCGGGTCTGAAAACGAGATTGTATGGCCTGAAGCTTCCCAGACGGCGTTATTCATGATGATGGCGGCATCCAGACCTACTATGTCGAACTTTTCGCCGTCCGGACCCTTGTGGCCGTTGCCGACCATCGTGTCCCACCAAAAATCACGAAGATTCTTTTTCAATTGAGCTCCTGCCGGGCCGTAATCCCAAAAACCGTTCAGGCCGCCGTAAATTTCTGAAGATGGGAAAATAAATCCGCGTCTTTTACACGCCGCCGTTATCTTATCTAAAAGTGATTGTTGTTTTTCGGGCTTGCTCATGTGAATCCCTTTCTTCGGTTAGAATGAATCAAGATTTACCAGTTTTACTTGGCATCGAAACCGGCGCTAACCTGATCGGCAAATTTAACCGAAATGGACGTGACCTGCAATAGAAGGAGTGTATTCTGAATGATTGACAGAAAAATTGTGTTGAATTATTCGAGCTATTTTTTATCCAGATTGTGTTTTTACATTTCTAAATAAGCAAATTATAGTTAGCATTCTGTCTGGGTATTTGAGTCATGAAGAGTAGAGAAATACATGCCAACATGAAATTCCGTCTTTTGATGGAGCGGGATAGGAGACCTAAGGCGGAAATTTTGGATTATTTCAAACTGGTCTATCAGTCCTGTTTCGGTCTCGCTCATATCATTGAAAGTAAAAGCGGGTTCCTTCAGTATTTGCAGGAGGAAATGAAAACGGTTCGAGCTTCACGGAATGTATCGTTGCTTGAGCCTATTACGATCTTTGAGCCTATTGCTCGTGTCAATCTTTCGCGGTTTCAATTTGAAGGTTTGTGCATAGAAAAACTGACCGATGTATGTTTGAAAACGGCGGCTGATTTTAAAAAGGCGACAAAGGATGATTTCTTGAATTGTGCTGATTTGTTGGTTTCTATTTTGTGTGAATCTCCTTTTGATTTTCAGGCCGAAGATGTGCATTCACAGATCAATGCCTATGACTTTGAATCTTTGCCGCCGTTTCATCATTCACCAGTTTACCGAGAGCATTATAATCCTCATTACAGGATGGTTATTCCTGAATTATTTGACGAGAGGTTTTAACCGGTTTGTAACAACAGAATAAACAGGTTTTATAAAAGCAATCAAGCAGGTCTGGCTTCTGGAATTGATATAAGTTGCAAAAATAGAACTCCGCCACCTCTTGTCAATCATGAGGTCGGCTATTAAATAAATTGAAGACCTATTGGACCGGGTCAAATTTCCTTAAAGTACGAAAACTGAATTGACCGAAAAAAAGATTTAAAAATTTTTCGTCTATAATACCCTTTCTTCCCATCCGTCCCATAGGTCCATATCATTTTATTTATAAAACCAGCCCATCATAAATGCAGCAGAAACAAACCAATTTAAATTGGTATCACTAAAATACTAGTATTAAGCATGCGTAAAAACTATTTTTTCGGGAAAATCGATATTGTGTTTTCAAGATTTTTCGAGGTGGCCTTGGGCTCAAAATGGGGTTTTTACACCGACACCAAATATGACTGTCGGTAATCAAAATATCTTTCATCGATATAATGTTTTCATGATCCCAAAATTCATGTAGTCTGTCACTTCGGATCACTTCGCCTGATCACTCCATTAACCAGGATTTTTTTATGGTATTTGCGGCAGACCAATTTCAATTACTAAATATTCACCGATCGGCAATTGAAAAGTATTCACTTCAATCTGTCTTAAACCTTTCATTCAGTGATTCAAAAGTCGATCGAATGGCTTGGGCGCAAGAATCAGCCCGCAAAATCAACTCCATCCGTTCTGCTACCAATGGAGGATCATCGGTTTCGCATGCTGACCTTTATGCCCTGTCGCTGCTCCAAGAAGCATACCTTCGACTGCTGTTCGCCTTTAAATCAGAAACGAAAAACCGGCTTTTCACCGATATTATCGATGAAATAGAAAAATCTATCGGTTCTAATCACTATAAAAAATTAAGCGAAACTTTTAACGAAGAATACCCAGACGCGTTTATCGATGCTCACAAGCATAAACCAACTGGGACTCTATCCGTCCCAGAGCTTGTTTTTCAAAAGATGCTGGTAATCCGGCTCCATTCCATCAACCCGGCCGCCGTTGCATTTTCTGAGTTTTTCGATACGCAATATCTCAGCGAGAGATCCTCTTGGATCGATTGGATTCAAAAAGCCGAACAATCATTGAAAAAACAGTATGTGAATGAAAGCAACAGCAGGTCATTATTTGATTTATTGATGGAACCCATGCGAGCGTCTCCAGCTTCGCTCGAAATGCAATTGCGCTATATAGCGGAACATTGGCAGGTTTTTTTGGGTGATTTCAGCAAGGAACTTTTAAAAGGAGCTGATTCGATTCGTGAGGTGCATAGACCTTTCTTTGGCGGGCCGGGCCCTTCACTCGTTCCGGATTTTGATTCTGAGTGGGAGGAAAATGAAGCTTTCAGCGAAGATCACGATTGGATGTCCGAACTGGTATTGTTGGCCAAAAACGTCTATGTCTGGCTCGAGCAGCTCAGCCGTGAATATGGTTACGCCATCACCACCCTGGATGCCATACCGGATGATGCTCTGCTAACGCTTGCCAAGCGCGGATTCAACGGCTTATGGCTGATCGGTTTGTGGTCAAGAAGCCATGCCTCCCAACGCATAAAACAACTGTGCGGGAATCCTGAAGCCGCCGCTTCTGCCTATGCCGTCTATGATTACTCGATCGCCGAAGAACTTGGAGGCGACACCGCTTTTTCAATTCTGAAGCAACGCGCCAGGACATTTGGTATCAGATTGGCGGGAGACATGGTACCCAATCACATGGGTATCGATTCCAAATGGGTTTGCGATCACCCTGAGTGGTTTATATCGATCGATTATAACCCTTTTCCGCATTACACCTATAATGGTGTCGACTTGTCCTCACAGCAAAACTGCTCTATTTATCTTGAAGATCATTATTATACCCGAAGCGATGCAGCCGTCGTTTTCAAGCATGTCGATCACTCATCGGGTAAAATCCGCTATATTTATCATGGTAATGACGGCACCGGGCTTCCCTGGAACGATACGGCTCAATTGGATTACCTTCAGACTGACGTCAGAGAAAAAGTCATACAGACCATACTGGAAGTCGCCAAAAAATTTCCCATCATCCGCTTCGATGCCGCCATGACATTGGCGAAACAACATTTTCATCGGCTTTGGTATCCTGAACCCGGCTCGGGCGGAGATATCGCTACACGGAGTTGGTTCGGTATTTCCAAGCAGCAATTGGATCGACATATCCCAACGGAATTCTGGCGTGAAGTCGTTGACAGAGTGGCGGTTCATGCGCCGGGCACCCTGCTGTTGGCCGAAGCGTTTTGGCTGATGGAAAGCTATTTCGTACGAACATTGGGAATGCATCGGGTCTATAACAGTTCCTTCATGAATATGTTGGCGAAAGAAGAAAATGCGAAATACCGTGATGTCGTCAAACAAACGATCGCCTTCGACCCGGAAATTTTGAAGCGTTATGTCAATTTCATGAACAATCCCGACGAAGAACCTGCTGTGATTCAATTCGGCAAAGGCGACAAATATTTCGGCATCTGTGCAATGATGAGCACCATGCCTGGTCTTCCCATGTTCGGCCACGGCCAATTTGAAGGCTTTGAGGAAAAATACGGGATGGAATACCGCCGATCGTATTGGAATGAATCTCCTGATCCTGGCTTCGTCGCCCATCATCGCCGAATTATCACGCCTCTGTTGAAAAATCGTAGGCTGTTTTCCGGCGTGACGCATTTTCGCTTATACGATTTCATCAAAAATGATCACCAAATCGACGAAAATGTCTTTGCCTATTCAAATTATGCTGATGATAAAGGTATGATATTCATCTTCAATAATAGCGTCCAGTCCACACAGGGTAAAATACATGTGAGCAGTCAATGGAGAGTCAAAACCCTGTCTGAAGAAGGTGTTCTTCGAAAAGAGACTCTGGGTACGGCGTTGGCTTTATCAGGGAATTTGGATCGCTATGTCAAATTTTACGATGTCGTTACTCAACGCTGGTTTATAAGAAACTGTTCCGTATTGATGCAATCAGGTTTAGGTTGGCATCTGTCGCCTTATCAATTTCATGTGTTTATTGGTTTTTCCGAAGTTGAGGATACGGTCGATCATAAGTATCAAAAGCTTGAAAAACACCTAGGAGGCACGGGTTGCATCGATCTGGAAGAGGAATGGATCGATTTGCAGCATTTGCCGTTTATGAAGGTGACGAGCTTGTTTTTTACCGAAGCGATCCTGACTGATTTTAAAAACCTTTTGCAAAACGACCGCTCTGGAATCCAACGAGTAAAAAAAGATTATGCTGATATTTTAAGAAGCGATCTCGAAAAACCATCGAATGAATTCGCTCATTATTTATCGACCGAAGGGAAGACTATTCGTTCCGATGACATATCGGACTCCATTTTTAATTTGTTAGTTGAAGATCGCCTTGCCATGTATACCGCTCGAAACCCCTTTCCAGGTTATGACCGGTTGCTGATTCTTTGGCACGGATTGATTCAAATAGCCTTGAAAAAAGTATTGTTGAAGCATGATATCAAAATCGATTCATTCAACTATTTTTGGAGATCGCTTAAAACCGGCCTGCTTAAAATGAGAATTGAAGAAAAAACAGCCTCGACTATCACTGAGATAACCGATCGATTTGTGGAAACAATCACTTTAGATCAGCCATTCGAGCCTCAAAATTTCTTTCGCTTGGATGAAGTGCAGCGCTGGATTCAACTCAACATGTATCGCGAAGTCCTGTATTTCAACAAGGAGGTATTCGATGAATTGTTGGATTGGGGCGTTTTTTGGGGAGCGTTTAGTGAGAAGATCCGTCTTGTTTTAACCGATTTGGCTCAATACGTGGGTTATAAATATGAAGAATTTCTTGACGGACTGAAATCAAAACCATAATGTTGGTTTCGCGATGACGCATCGTCAGACTTATTTTTAATACAAATCAAGGAGGTATTTTATGGCTATATTGTCACATTTGAAACCCGGGCATGTATGGGAGCACTTTGAAAACATCTGCAATATTCCCCATCCTTCTCATCATGAAGAAAAAGTCGCTCAGTACATTATCAGCCAGGCGGATAAACATGGGTATAAAAGTCGGCGGGATAAAATCGGCAATGTCATCATCGACGTGCCGGCAACCCGCGGATACGAGAAAAGCCCGATTGTAGTCCTTCAAGGACATATGGATATGGTTCCGGTTGCGGCTCAGGGTGTTGAGCACGATTTTTTAAAAAATCCCATAAAAGTACGCATCGATGGTGATTTCGTGAAAGCGACCGGTACGACTCTTGGAGCCGATAATGGAATCGGAGTGGCCTTGATGTTGGGCATCCTCGATGATCCTAATGCCAATCACGGTCCATTGGAATTGTTCTTCACGGTGAATGAAGAATCCGGTATGGACGGCGCTCATAATACGGAGCCTGATTTTGTCAAAGGGCGAATTCTGATTAACCTCGATACCGAAGAATGGGGTCAATATTACATTTCCTGTGCCGGCGGAGGAGACTCGATAATCACTCTCAAACTTGACCATGTCGAAAAAGGCTGCGCATGCAAAGTCGCTTCTTTGAAGGTAAAAGTCAGCGGTTTACGCGGCGGCCACTCAGGGATTGAGATCAACAATGGTTTTGCAAGCGGCAATAAGGTGCTGGCGAGAATTCTGGATGCGGCCTGGGAAGCCGGTAAGTTTCATCTGAAATCCATCAAGGGTGGAAATAAACGCAATTCGATTTCAGATGGAGCGGAAGCGACTCTTTGTCTGGAACATGGAAATGCCGCCGCATTCAAGAAAGCGGTTGCTGAAACGGCTGAAGTTTTACGATTGGAATATGAAAAAACCGAACCGAATTTCATGGTTGAAATAAGGGAAGGTTCCGAGGGCCACCCTTGCATGACCCTGGAAAGCACTCGCGCTGTTTTGGATTTGCTTGTCGCGCTGCCGCACGGTGTGATCACCATGAGCCCTGAAGTGCCCGGTTTAGTGGAAACATCGACAAACCTCGGCCTGATCAACACGGATGATAAAAGCGTCAAAGTGTCAATGCTGACGCGTTCGGCGGTGACCTCCAGCCTGTTTGCAGTGAAAAAACAAATCAAGGTCATTGCCGGTTTGGTCGGAGCTGAAGTTGAAGAACCCAGGGGGTATCCGGGATGGAAACCCAACATGGATTCAAAACTCCTGAAGATAGCTCTTGACGTTTTTAAGGAGAAATACGGAAAAACTCCTGAAATAAAAGCTATCCATGCCGGGCTTGAATGCGGATTGTTCAGTGAAAAACTCCCCGGAGTCGATATGCTGTCTATCGGTCCGGAAATGCATTATGTTCACAGCCCCAATGAGGAGCTGAACATTTCTTCCGTCCCGAAAACATTTGACCTTCTGCTTGATATCATCGAAGCCGTTGCTAAAAGGTATTGATCGTCGTGTCGGCAGGGAATCTGCAGCCATCGAAAGTCGCGGTTATACGCTGTGATTCCTACGATGCAAAAGTGGTTGAGAAAGCCGTCGCCCGGGGTATGGACGCTCTGGGCGATATTACCGTCCTCTTTCATCCGGGTGAAACAATCCTTCTGAAACCCAACCTGCTTCAAGCCGCCGGACCGGAAAAAGCCGTCTGTGTCCATCCGGAAGTTTTCAGGTCTGTGGCTTTGTATTTAAAACGATGGAATGTCAACCTGACCTATGGGGATTCGCCGGCGACAGCTAACCCAAACCATGCCGCCAAAGTCAGCGGGATCGCAGAAGTTGCTGAATCACTAGATATTCCACTGGCCGATTTTAAGACAGGTTTATCAGTATCGACTCCAGATATTTGCCATATTAAAAAATTTGAATTGGCGACAGGTGTTCTGGATGCCGATGGTGTTGTTTCAATTAGTAAGCTCAAAACTCATACTTTCACGACCATGACCGGCGCCGTCAAAAACGTGTTCGGCTGCATTCCCGGATTGAAGAAAGCGGAATTCCATGCGAAATTCCCTGACCCGGACAGCTTTTCCCGGATGCTGGTTGAACTTATGCTTACCGTAAAGCCGCGCTTGCACATTATGGATGGAATTGTGGGAATGGAAGGCGACGGACCGGGCTCTGGCAATCCGAGAAGGATGAATGTGTTATTGTTTTCAACCGATCCGGTAGCTCTGGATGCTGCTGCATTCAGTATCACCGGACTGTCTGTCGATAAAATACCGGTTTTGAAACATGGTCAGCAGCTCGGTTTGGGCTCATGGGAAAATTATAAGATAGTCGGAGACGACATCTCTTCATTTATCGTTCAAGATTTCAAGCATCCATCGACTCACTATCGAAGGCATAATGCATTAGCCGTAAAAATGTTTCGCAAATTGATACTTCCCTACATGCGGATCGATGCCGATCGCTGTACACGCTGTGGGCAGTGTGTCGCCATCTGCCCGATGAATCCCAAAGCCGTCTTTTTTAAACAGAAATCTTTGCCGCCTTCATATAAAGGAAATAGGTGTATTCGCTGCTTTTGCTGTCAGGAAGTTTGCCCCGAACATGCCATCGATTTCATGACCCCGATTCTCGGTAAAATACTGCATTTTCTATCCTGGAACTAAAAACGATTCAACTCGCCTAACCCTGGCCAATTTTCAACAACGATCTCTCTTTATAGTTTTTTGATAAAAAAGACTTTAGGCTTCGTTTTTTGTGCTTATTGTCTTCCAGAGCCTAAATGTGTTTAGTCTATAAGCCGCTATCTCATCTTTCCCAATTGGATCAACTCGAGCAACCGTTTATAAACCTTCCTGAATGGGAGACCGATAGAGTCGGCGACGGTTTGGGCAATATCCCTATTCGTGCTTTTATCAGACCAGGCTTCTCGTAACGCTCTGTCAATCGACGCATCATCAAGCATAAAAGTTTTTTGTGATCCTGGAGCGATCACGATTGTTATTTCGCCTTTGACTGTTTCGATATTCTCAAACATTTCTTCCATCAAGCCGACAATTTCTTTAGGTTTACCTTTTATGACCTGTTCATGAATTTTGGTCATTTCTCGACAGATGCAGATTAAACGATCAGGAATGATGTCCTGGGCCTCCTTTAAAAATCCGCTGAAACGATGAGGGGCCTCAAATACTATCACAGCGGATGTTCTGTTCTTTATCTGCTCCCATCTTTTCAAGCGGTCTGTTTTCTTTTTCGGCAAAAAACCCTCAAAATAAAAACGGTCGATTGCCAGACCTGATAGTGCGATGGCTCCGATTACAGCAGACGGGCCGGGAACCAGTTGAACGGGCAGTTTCAATGTATGACATAGTGATATCAATTGACTGCCCGGGTCCGAAATACATGGCATGCCGCCATCCGTCACCAACGATACTGATTCACCGTTCTCGATATACGCGACAATTTTCGGAACAGCCCTGTCGGCATTGTGCTCGTGGCAAGAAATCAGGCGTTTGGATATCCCCAGATGTGACAGCAGTTTCCGTGTTCTTCTGGTGTCTTCTGCAACGATTATGTCCGAACTTTTTAGTGTTTGAATCGCTCTGAGAGATATATCGTCCAAATTCCCGATCGGTGTTCCAACGATAAACAAGGTTCCTTTTTCCTTGGAATTCTCAATCAAAATGAGTTCCTCACTTTCATTCTTATTTTAAAATAACCGACGGAAACAGCAAGGCGGTATCGTACATAAAAAAACGGAATAATAATGAATTTAAAAAAATTATTTGGTGATAATTGCCCATTCTGCAAGTTGACTTTGATAATTTCAAGCTATAGCATTGCAAGGAAATGATGCTAGCTAAATTGGAGAAAAGCCGATGAGTAATGAAGACAAAAAAGAAAATATTTTTCAACTCCCAAACTCTGATTTAGTCGAGCAGGATAGCGATAACGATACGATCACTCGAACCGGTGACATCCAGTTTGGCTCTGATACAGTTCGCCTTTATTTTCAGGAGCTTGGCGCTTATTCGCCTTTGACGCGAGAGCAAGAAATTACGTTTGCGACCGAGATTGCTGAAGCCGCCACCAGATTAAACCGGCTTCTGAGCCAAACCCGGGCTGAACCGGACGAGGATTTGGAAAATGAAATCGCAGAAGCTCAGATCGTTTTCAACGAACGAATCAATAGACTGGTCAGAGCTAATTTGCGCCTTGTTATCGCCATTGCCAAACGATATGTCAATCGAGGTCTGCCTTTTTCCGATTTAATGCAAGAGGGAAATATCGGGTTGATGAAAGCCGCAGAGAGGTTCGATCCGTCCAAAGGTTTCCGCTTTTCAACCTATGCCACGTGGTGGATACGACAGGCGATCACACGAGCGATCAGTGAGTATTCCAGAACCATCCGTATTCCTGTTCATTTAAATGAGACTATAGGTAAAATAGCGAAATTCACAAACGCTTTCATTCAAAACAATCAGCGTTTTCCAACTTTTAAGGAAATTGCAGATGAGTTGAATATGGCGGAAGAACGCATTGCCCGTCTTGTCAACCTTTTACAAACCCCGTTCCCTTTGGAATCAAATCTAAAAGATTATGAAAACTTCAAACTCGCCGATATTTTACCGGATGAAAATGCCGAGATACCCATAAATGGAGCTGAACGACAGGAACTTCGCGAACTGGTCAATGCCGCCTTGACACCGTTGAACGAACGAGAACAGAGAGTGTTGCGTCTGAGATTCGGCATCGAGGACGGTATTGATCATACGCTGGAAGAGATAGGAAAAATTCTTGGCTTGACACGAGAGCGTATTCGTCAAATCGAATCGAATGCCTTAAGAAAACTACGCCGCAAAGATGGACTCCCTTTTGAAGATTATGGATATTAATACGGGAGTATAGCCATGACACAGAAAAATTTATTTGTCATCGATGGCCATAATGTGCTGTATCGGGCGCATTATACGTTTCAAAACAATCCTCTAGTCAACAAGAAAAACCGAGATGTCTCAGTGGCTTACGGATTCACTCGTATGCTTCTGACTCTGTTGAAAGATAGACGGCCGGAATATATGGCTATCGCTTTCGACCGAAAAGCGCCGACATTTCGTCATGAATTGTATAAGCAATACAAACTGAACCGACCACCGATGCCTGCGCCGATAGCCGATAATTTGCTGGATATTCAACATATCGTCCGGGCTCTCGGGATCAAGATCATCGAGCAGGACGGATATGAAGCCGACGATCTGCTTGGTTCACTCGTCAATATCTTTAAACAATCTCCGGTGCATCTTTATTTGGTTTCAAAAGATAAAGATATGTTGCAGCTCGTCAGTGAAAATGTGACCGTCTTATCAACACGCCAAGGCCTCTCAGACCTTATCGAATTCCGCCGAGAGGAGGTGATAGAAAAGTTTGGTATTCCTCCTGAATTGATGTTGGATTATTTTTCGTTAGTTGGAGATTCCGTTGACAATGTACCCGGAATAACCGGCGTCGGGCCGAAAACTGCCGTCAAACTATTGCAAACTTTCAATAGTTTGGAAGGGATTTACGAACAAGCTGACAGCATAAAAGGCAAAGTTGGAGAGAACATTCGAAACGAAAAAGATTTCGCATTTTTAGCTAGAAAGCTAATCTCATTGAAGTTCGATGCCAATCTTCAAACCGATATTGAAAGCTACAAAATTCAACCTGCAATACCAGATGAATTGCTTTCCATCCTGGAGGAACTTGAATTCAATTCGTTGATTCAGATGCTGGGTCTCAAACCGGAAAAATCAGGCGCTTTGCCGAAACAATATCATACAATTGATGCAAAAGAAGAATTAGTCGAATTGACTCGACGGATGCGTCGGGTCAATACCATTGCCGTCGATACTGAAACCGATGGCAGTGACCCTTTGCGCTGTAAACTTGTAGGTATGTCTATTTCATTTTCGCCTGGAGAAGCTTTTTACATCCCTATCGGGCATCAAACAATAGAAAAGCAACCGCCTTTATCCGATCTTCATGAAACGGTTGGAAAAATCCTTGTTGATCCAGAGATCTTGAAAATCGGACAAAATACGAAATTTGACCGCCATGTATTGCGTCGCCATGGTTTTACTATCGATACGCCCTGGTTCGACACCATGCTTGCCGATTACTTGATTGATTCGGGAAGACGTCATCACAACCTCGATCTTCTTGCAGACGTCTATCTCAATCAAAAGAAAATACCTATCGAAACCGTCATCGGGAAAGGCGCCAAGGCGATCACAATGGATCAAGCTCCAGTTCCTCAAGTCTCAGCATATGCCTGTGAGGATGCTGATGTCACTTTTCAATTATTTCCTATTTTAAGTAGGGCGCTTCAAGAACACGAAATGTCTGATTTATTCAACGAAATTGAAATGCCTTTGGTTGATGTGCTTATAGAAATGGAAAAAGTGGGAGTGGGTCTTGATACCGATCTATTGAAAAAACTCGGAGTGGATCTCAAAAAGCAGATCGAAGACATCGAGGAGCAGATTCATTGTATAGCTGGTGAATCATTCAATATAAATTCGCCGAGTCAGTTGGCCGACATCCTTTTCAACAAACTCGGTTATCCTTCCCAAGGTTTGAAAAAGACTAAAACCGGTGTTTCGACGGCTGAAAGTGAAATGAGAAAACTTGTCAGCCGCGGCGGCTTGTTTCGAGAACTGCCTGAAAAAATCCTTGAATATCGAGCGTTGACCAAACTTATCAGCACGTATATTGAGCCTTTGCCAGAGCTTGTTCATCCTGAAACCGGCCGATTGCACACGTCGTTCAACCAGGCGGTTACGGAAACAGGAAGACTCAGTTCATCCAACCCAAATTTGCAGAATATACCCATACGCAATGAAGTTGGAAAAGAAATTCGCAGAGCATTTATACCGGCTAAAGGTAACGTCATGGTCTCTGCTGATTATTCTCAGATGGAACTTAGGATTCTTGCGCACGTTGCTGAAGACAGCGCATTGATCGAAGCCTTTCAAAACAACCAAGATATTCATTCCGCAACGGCTTCAAAAATTTTCAACACACCGATCACGCAAATTACCCCTGAACAACGGCGTCGAGCTAAAATGGTCAATTTCGGAATCGATTATGGTATGACGCCGTTTGGATTGTCTGAACGTCTGGGTATCAGCCAGAACGAAGCCCGCGATTATATTTCATCTTATTTAAAGCAGTTCAAAGGTGTTAAAAGGTATATCGAAACGACAAAAGAACATGTTAGTCAACATGGCTGGGTGGCAACCCTGCTGGGGCGTAAACGCCCTATACCCTTTGCAAAAGACGCCAACCGTTCTATTCGTGAAATAGGATTTCGCCAGGCAATTAACATGCGTATTCAGGGTACAGCAGCCGATATAATAAAAATCGCGATGATTCGGATTTTCCATCAGATGAATCGACTCAAACTGCAGTCTAAAATGATTTTGCAAATTCATGATGAGCTGCTGTTTGACGTTGTGCCCGATGAGAAAAATATGCTTGTGGATTTAGTTCGAGATCAAATGGAAAACGCCTATACGCTTTGTATTCCGCTGGTAGTCGATATCAGTTCAGGGGATAACTGGGCAAGCGCACATGGATAGAGCAGGATATGCCTTTCGCCAAATCAAACCGGTCGGTTTGACCGGCGGCATAGCATCCGGCAAGACAACCGTAGCAGCTTTGTTTCGGGACTTGGGTGCTATTACGATCGATGCGGATCGTATCGCTAAAACTGTTATGGAGCCGGGAAAACCAGCCCTCGACGACCTTGTCGGCGTATTTGGGAAGGAGATTCTTACGGAAAATGGAGAATTGAATCGGCAGGCAATGCTGGATATCCTGCTGAATCAACCTTCGGCAATGGAAAAACAGCTTGCGGTTTTAAAACCATATATTTTGCCGACAATCGATAAAATTGCTGAAGAAACGATTCGATCTTCACCGGGAAAAATTGTCATCGTCGAAGCCCCTTTACTCTTTGAATACGGCCAACCGGAGCGCTATCACCCGATTATCCTGGTCTCGGTGCCCAGGGAAAAACAGATACAACGGCTGATGAATCGCTCTGGCAAGGATCGGGAGTGGGCTTCCAGAGTCGTCGATCTCCAATGGCCTCTTTCCAAAAAAGAATGCCTATCGGATTTGATCATCAAGAATGACAAATCAATGGCACATACCAAGCTTCGCGTCCACGAAATTTTCGAATTGCTTCCGGCATATTTTACTCACTGATTTCACCACCCCATATCCAGCCTGATGCTCCACTCGACAGCTTGAAAATATACCAGTAATGACCTGAATCCAGAGTTGAATTTCTACCGGCGATCAAAAATGAATCACCCTCGGATAATACTCGAAATGCAGGGTACTCTTTTCCAGGCCCAACCCGCATATAGCCCTGTTTGGTTTTGACAATCATTCGTTTGGATTTGGGAAAATCCGTGTAGCCTTTGATCTTGTCGAAATAGGTGTCAACTTTTCGTTGAAAATCTGAAACGGCTTTCGCTGGTATTTTCAATGTATAAGAACCTTTTTCCAGATTTACACCGGTTATCCACGGGTTGAGGTTACGGAAAGCGCGATAGGTTGTACCGGCGCAAAACGCAAGCATTTTCACTGGTATAAAGTTAGCGGTTTTAAAACTGATTTCGCTTATATCATCTTTTTTGAAGGAACTGATGCTATTCGGATCGAATCCATAAGTTTGTGGGTTTTCGAAAATCAGCTTCGCGGAAATTGCATTGAAAACATAACGTTCCGTTTCATCCGGAAGAATCATTTCATAATAATTCGATGTTCCCTGATTGTATATTTCATCCTTTATTCTTCCTTGCCCAAGATTATAGGCAGCTAACGCAAGAGACCAACTTCCGAATGTCGATCGAAGGTAAACAAGGTAATCCAGTGCAGCATGCGTAGACTTTTCCAGGTTCAGGCGCTCATCTATTCCATCTCCGATCATCAGGCCTTTCTCTTTGCCTGTCGGGCTCAGGAACTGCCAAAGACCCAAAGCATTACTGGAAGATCGGGCTCGCATAATCAAGGCACTCTCAATAACCGGCACATATTTCAAATCAGGAGGTAGCTTTCTTTTCTCCAAAACGTTTTCAATATAGGGTAAAAAGAAATCTTTTCTTTTAAACCACAGGGTCACTTGTACTTTCTGGTTGGACAGAATCATCAACTGTGTTTCAAGTCTGTCCCTGACGTCACCCTCCATCAACGGGACATTCTCTTCACAAAAGACGATCTGTTCAGGTATGAAAACGGACTGTGCCAGACAGCTTTCCGTAAGGCTCAAACAAATCGCGGCAAGACATGTCATAACAGCAAACATATATATCTCCTACCAGTACACAGGAACTCGAATCAATGCTCCTGAACGATGAGCATGAAGAATATGACCATGCTTTTTACCAAACTGGTAAATTTTGTATGTCAATTCAACATCCTGGCGGCAGTAATCCGCTATCCGATCCAATAAGCCTTCACGCCACCATTGAAGAGACTGAAGCCCGTCAGCGGATTTGCCGGCTCCGACGGTTGCGGCGGCCACAGCCTGCAACCCGGTTCGAAATCCAAGCCCATTGGTTATGTCCTTTATTAAATCCAAAGATTTAATCTGATTGATAACGTTTGACGAAGTATAGCCATTAAGAACTTTAAAATCGAAATTTTCAGAATTGTATCCAACAACTTTCAAGGCATTAGTCAGTCTTTCCAACAACCTTTGAGCGTCTTTTTCAAAATAATATTCGTAGCGATTTAAAGTAATATCATAGACAACACAAAGAGCGATCCGCATTTTATCAGCATTATTCCAACCTCCAACTTCATCTGCCGATAACTGGGTTTCAATATCAAAAACAATTTCTGTCCCGGCTGGACATTCACTTTTTTCAGGCAATGGAGGAATATTGAAAGTATTTTGCATGTTAACACCGTTTTGTAAAGTGGATTTCTTTTGAGAAATTTCAAATAGATTGGGTTGTTTTGTGTAAGTCGCTTCAGGACTAGGCGGCGAATTTTCTGAGAGAGGCGATATTCCGCAGACCTGCTCCAGAATATGGATCGTTGCAGATTTATCGAGAGGGACATTTCCCGATCCGCATTTTGGAGAATGGATACAGTAGGGGCATCCTTGCTCGCAAGGACAGGTTGAAACATGCTCCAGTGTTTGCTTCAACAGAGAGCCAAATCTGCTTAAAGCGCTTTCAGCCAAGCCCAGACCACCGGGAAAAGCGTCGTATATAAAAATTGCGGCGCCTTTGGTCTGGTGGTGGGCCATCGTGGAAATCCCAGCCAAGTCATTTCGATCACACAAGGAAAACAATGGATACAATCCAATGAGAGCATGCTCCAAAGCGTGCAGACCACCCATGGGTTGCAGGCCTTTTCGCCGACATTCATCCAGGATGCTTTGAGGAAAAGTCATCCATAATCCCCTGGTTTCAAAGACTATTTCGGGTAACGTGAGTTCATGAGTAGATACAATATCACCTGAAAATATTCGTCTGACAGTATAGCCGGTGATTTTTTCACGCACTCTGAGTCGGCCGTAAAAAACAGGGAGATGGGGAAGATCCAGTTCGCCGTCAATACTCAAGATATCGGTCTCTTTGCCTGAAAGAGCCTGTGTATAAATGTCTTCAGGACCCTCTTGAACGACAACGCGATAATTGTCCCGATCGAGATCGATCACTTGATACACTTTGCCGGCATGTAAATAGACAGCTCCCGTATGGCATTCTTTAAAGACACGAACTCCATCGACATGCCCGATAAGGTCACCGGCCTCATGACGAATCTCATAGGATTCCCCTATCGATCTGATAGAAACTTTGCGTTGCGGCTGAGGTTCCCGACAGACATATTTGCCTTTTTCGACGCACTCGAGCAGTCTATTGTCTTTGGTCAGCGACTTGATCCGATGATGAATATAAGACGTATCAGGATAGTTGATACCAGGTGACAATATTAATTCATCGGCGGCGCATTCCAGATGCGAATCGGTTATTTCATCATTGTTCTGATACACAATGGCATGTTCGACAGGGGATTGATGCAAAGCCGCTTCATGTTCAAACCAATATCTATCCAGAGCATCTTCACCGGCAATATAAATAATCACCGACGGCTGATGCTTCCTTCCGACGCGGCCGGCGCGTTGCATCAAGCTGGAAATCGAACCAGGAAAACCCACCAGAATACAACAATCGAGACCTCCAACATTGATACCCAATTCGAGCGCGCTGGTTGAAATGACTCCGGAAAGTTCATTGTTGAAGAGTTTTTGTTCAATTTCCCTTCTGTGTTCAGGCATAAAACCTGCCCGGTAAACCGCTAGACGTGATAAAAGTCCAGGGTTTCTGTCGATAATGTATCGATAAAGCAGCTCCGTCGAACGCCTGGATTTTGTAAATACAATCGTTTTCAGGTTGTTTTTTATACAGGCTTCAAGCATGTTGACAGCAGCCGTAGAGGCGGAATTCTCAGGAAAATGTGAGATAAAGCCTTTTTCTTCAAGCGGAGCTCCCGATTCAGTGAAAACGGAAAACTCTTCTTGCAGAAGGTTATCTATGTGTTCTTCAGGGTTCCCTATGGTAGCCGAACAGGCAATAATCCTTGGATTGGACTGATAGTGTCGCAAAACCCGTAATAGCCGCCTTAAAACCTGAAGAACATGTGACCCGAACACTCCACGATAGACATGAATCTCGTCAATGACCAGAAAGCGGACGGTCGAGAGAAACGAGTGCCATTGGGTATGGTAAGGCAGGAAAGCATAATGAAGCATGTCAGGATTTGTTATCAGAATATGCGGCGGATGTTGTCGGATTCTTTTTCGTTCGCTCTGACTTGTGTCACCATCATATACATTTATCAGCGGTCTGGTTGACGACAGACGCTGCAAAGGCAAAAGAAACAGTCTCTCTTGATCCCGCGCCAATGCTTTAAAAGGAAAAAGGAATAGAGCAGAGGTTGTCGGGTCGCGCTCAATTTCTTCCAATATCGGCAGTTGATAAACCAGGCTTTTACCGCTGGCTGTCGGCGTCGATATCAAGACATTTTTTTTACTGTCGAGGGCTGCTATCGCTTCAAATTGGTGAGAATAAAGTCTATTGATTCCGTTTCGCTCGAGCAGCTTGACGGCAACGGGGGAGAGGCTTGACATGGAAGAAGCATATACCGGTGTTTTTGCCGGCAAAATGCGGGCGATTGACCGATCTTTTTTCCACCCGGACTGAATGATTAATCGATTGATGAGGTTTTGCATTTAAAGTTATATTGAAGCCCAGTAATCCAGCATCGCTTCCAACATTCGATCCTGGGCTTGTCTTGATTCACCGTTTCGACCACGGTTTTTATTGATTAAAATCGAAAATACCAATCCTTTGCCACGGCGACCGTCGATCAAGCCGGTCAAACAGATGACATTGTTTATGGATCCTGTCTTGGCTCGAACCAAGCGTTTATTCGAATGATCGTTCAATCGACGCTTCAGTGTGCCGTCAACACCTGCTACCGGCTGATTGACCAATAACTCCGGACCGAAAAAAGAATCATTGATGCCATAACGGAGCAGTTCACAAAATTGCCGAGCGGTCACTTTGTTTCTCCGGGATAAACCGGATCCGTCACTCAAAACCATACCTCTTGTATCGATATGCAGTTCTTTGTCAAAAAACTCCTTTAAAATTCTTGTGCCATCCTGAGTGGTACCGGGACATTTACCGATTTCAGCAGCTATGGTTTTGAGTATTTGCTCGGTCATGAAATTATTCGAAAACTTGTTGACAAGAATCAACAGTTCAGACAAGGTGCGTGACTCATGAACATGAAGTCTTGTGCTTTTTTCAGGTTTTGCCTCTTTTACAACCTTTCCTTCGATGATTATACCTTTATCATTTAAAAAATGGCGAAATGTATGTCCGGTGAGTTCGTCCGATGAGACAAGATGGCGATAATATGTTTGAGTTTTCATGCCGGCAGGAAGAGTGCCTTTCGTTATTATATCGCAAGAATGTTGGTTTTCCTTTACGCTGAGCACCAGCGATGCTCTTGATCGAGGCGCCGCTGTAACGGCTGTCGATTGGATATTGAAAAAGCTCACAGGAGGATCGATTGTAATCTTTATCGGGTCACCCTGTTTTTTACCCGGTGTCGCAAAAACGGTGATAGCATTGAAATTGCTGGCCGCTCCCCCTGTTGGCGCATTATACCAAAGGGGCATCTCTATACGTTTCCAGTCATCATCCGGATAACCCACATCGTCGAAAAAGGCGCTGTCGATAACCAAGTTACCGGTAACACGTCGAACTCCCAGTGCATAAATAGAATCAGCTATCTTCCAGAGTTCTTCTTTGACAAGCAAAGGGTCGCCGCCGCCTACTAAATAGAGGTTTCCGGTGATGACTCCATTGACAAAATCCCCACAATAATGGATCGATGTTTTAAATTTATATTCTGGGGTCAGTAATTCCAGAGCGCCTATTGTCGTCAATAATTTTAGGTTTGAAGCCGGTTGTAGCGGCAAATCTGCATTCTGCTGAAACAGGACCCTACCTGTATCGAGTTCCTGGATCAAGACAGCCACTTCGCTTTCCTTGCAAACCCGGGTGTTCAAGACAGTTTTGATTGCCTGTTCAAGCTTCTGTAAAGCATTCTGTGACTGGCTGTAAACAGAGTTGGTAAACAGGAGCAACTGTAATAGAGAGCAGATTATCAGACAGCGAAAATTTAATTGTTTCATTTTATTTCCGTTCATACTTCACATTTTTCAATTCAAATAGACTGGGTTGAATATACTGTTTCAGTGCCGGGCATGATCCGCGTTTAGGACATTGCCTGCAGATTTCAATATTGATCCTGGGAAAATTTCTTCTTTTAGGGCAAACCAGATAAATGCTTGTCACAGTCTCACCGGCAAATAACATACTGAAGTCAGTCCTTGTTTTCCAGTTATATTATTGGTGTTTCTTGACCCTTCAGGTTGCAATTCTTGAATTTTCTAAGATAATGCTTAGCGAAACCGCCGGCAAAAGGACCGGTTATAATTGGAGGTTAACATGAAGTTAATATCATATCTCTTTTTACTGATCATGATGGTTTTTGCCGCTTGTTCGCCGCCGGATGCTCCTGAGATTATGTCCTCACAACCTGCTCCTGAAAGAAAGCAGCGCCAAAGGGTGGAGAAGCCGGCGCCAGATACCGTGTTTGGCGCCGCATCGGAAGGCAATCTCGACGCAGTCAAAAAAATGTTGGCGGAAGGCCAGGATATAAACGCTCAAGATAAGGACGGCGTAACGGCCATTGCTTGGGCAAGTTTTCGTGGTCATGTGGAGGTAGCCAGATATTTGCTTGAGCAGGGAGCTGATTTTAACTTGCGCGATAGCAAAGATTTAACGCCTCTTCATAAAGCATGTCTGTTTGGAAATCCTGAAATCATCAAGCTTTTGATCGATGCCGGCGCAGATGTCAATGCTGAAGGACCACAAGGAGTGAAGCCGTTGACTGTCGCTAAAAGATTGAACCACGGTGAAGCAATAGCGCTTTTGGAGGCTGCGGGGGCTATAGCCGAGTAGAGGTGGCAAAGCGTGATCAATCTGTTGATAGAAGACATGTATGCACTCACTGTCAGAGAAGACATGAGTTTAATGGATATCGTAAAAGATTACGAAAAAAATCATACGACGCAAATTGTTTTGGCACGTGCCAACAATCGGCTGGTGGATTTGTGGTATAAACCCGTTCGGGACGCTCGTATCGAATTTCTTGATTTGAGTACTATCGACGGAATTAAAACTTATCGCCTTTCATTGGTTTTTCTTTTACTGCGGGCCTTCAACGAATTATATCCCAAAATTCAACTGATAGTCGCCCATTCGTTGGGTAAAGCTTTTTATGTGGTTCCAAAAAATGGAGAAGAAATTACCTGTGAAATGTTGGAGGCCGTTCGAATTCGCATGCTTGACATTGCAGCATTGGATGAGCCTTTTCACCGCACTAAAATGAAGCGTGACGAAGCGATTAAACTGATGGAGCGTCTTGGACAAGACGATAAAGTGCGCCTATTGACATGGATTGATCAGGATAATGTTCACCTATATTCATTCGGTAACCTGAAAGAATATTTTTTCAGGCCCATGGTTCCGTCGGCAGGATGTTTGACACAATTCTCCTTACAAAAGCATGACACCGGATTTTTGATTGGATCACCAAGACACTCCAGCCCGGATACCCTGGTCCCAATCACGCGTTATGACAAGCTTTTCAAGATTTTTAAAGAGTTTGAAGAATGGGGAAGAATTTTAGGTATAAGTGATGTCGCTGATTTAAATGAAGCTATCGCCCGGAGTCGCTTCACTGAAATCATGATGGTTTCGGAAACTCTGCATGAAAAGAAGATCGGCGCTATCGCCGACCAAATAGAAGCGCTTTCGCCCAGACCTCGTGTGATTTTGATTGCCGGGCCGTCTTCTTCGGGCAAAACAACTTTTTCAAAACGCCTTGCAATTCATTTAAAAGTGAATAAAATCACACCAAAATCTATCGAAATGGACGATTATTTTCTTCCCAGAACAAAGACACCACGGCTGCCGGACGGCGACTACGATTATGAAAACATCGAAGCGATAGACCTGGAACTTTTCAATCGACATTTAAATGATATTTTAAATGGAAAAGAAATCGAATGCCCCCATTATGATTTTGGTACCGGAGAGCGGACCATGTCCGGCAGGCACGTCCGATTGGATGATGGGGAAGTCTTGATTATCGAAGGAATCCACGGATTGAACAGCCGCCTGACGGATGCGGTCGATGACGCTAAAAAATTCAAAATCTATGTGAGCGCTTTAACGCATATTAATATAGATAATCATAACCGCTTATCGACTACTGATTCACGTTTGATACGCCGTATCGTGCGTGATAGTCATTTCCGTTCGTATCGAGCTCTTGAAACACTTAGGAGATGGCCTTTGGTACGGAGTGGAGAAGACAGATGGATTTTTCCCTATCAGGAAGATGCCGATGTGATTTTCAACTCCGCTTTACCTTATGAACAATGTGTGCTGCGGCCATTTATCCTGCCGGTATTGATGAAAATTCCTCGAACGGAGCCTGAATACTCGGAAGCCAGACGATTGATGGATTTGATTCGATGCTTCCGAGAAGTTTCAACTGCAGATGTGCCATATCATTCTATTTTGAGAGAATTTGTCGGTGGGAGTATCTTTTATTGATTGAACGGATATGACACGTGCTCTTCTGATTTTTCCACCTTCAGCTTACAGAAATCATACGCCCCCGCTGAACCTGGCCTATATCGCCGCAGCTCTTGAAGCCGATGGATGTGTCGTCAAAATACTTGATTTATCTGCAGTGAATACGCCTTATACTCCTGAGCAAGCTCTGGATGAGGCAGCTTTGTTCAACCCGGATTGGATTGGTCTGACGTTGAACATCATCTTTATAAAACCTGCGTACCTATTTATTCAAAAACTGAAAAACCTGAAAGTTCCCATTGTCGCCGGCGGCCCACATCCAAGCCTTATGTATGAAGAAGCTATTGAAAATGGTGTTGATATTGTTGTGAGAGGTGAAGGTGAGCGGACAATAGTCGAACTCAATCGAGCGCTGGCTGAAAATACGCCTCTTGAAAGTGTGCCTGGGCTTGTTTTTTCCGATAGAAACGGAATCGTTCGATTTACGGAGCCTCGCACGGCTATTCATGATCTTGACCAATTACCGCTGCCTGCCAAGCATCTTTTTCCCAAAGAATGGTATGTCGAAGATTCCAAATTCTACCAGGTTTATGGCGCCATATTTTCCGGAAGAGGTTGCCCGGCGGCTTGTACCTATTGCTACAAAGGGGTGTTTGGCCCCGGATGCCGGTTTCGAACTGCTGAAAACGTTTTCAATGAAATGAAACACCTATATCACACATATGGTGTCACTGCTTTTGAATTCATGGACGACGCTTTCTCAGCCGATTTGAATCGTGTCGATAAGCTGTGTGACTTGATTCTTGCTGAGCCCGGATTCGATATCACTTGGCAATGCACCACGCGCTTGGATCTGACGAACCCAAGCCTGTTGGAAAAAATGAAGCGGTCCGGCTGTTTTAGAATTTTTTACGGATTGGAAAGCGGGGATAAAGATACACTTTTTCGAGTCAACAAGCATCTTGATCTGGATCAAGCAATAAATGTCTTACGTTGGACACATGAGCTTGGCATCAGAAGTATTGTGGGTTTCATGTGGGGTTTCCCCTGGGATTCACCTTCATCCGTTCGGGCTTCCATTCGGTTTTTGAAAAAAATTGCACCTTTTGTCGATGAGTTCAATCCGTTGGGTTTATTGATTCCGGTTCCTGGAACTCGTCTGTTTGACGAGATCAAAGACAAGTACTCTCTTGATAACTGGTGGTTGCAGGATCGGTTTGGAAAACTCTATCGCGACAATATTTATTTTCCTTATTACCAACGTCGTTTTTACAATGATTTCGGCTTGCTGAAAGATGGTTTTTTTCCCTATCCTCCTGAGGTCAAGCTTTTGATACGCTCCGGAACCCGCTTGATCGGCCGACATAATCTTTTTCGCAACACTCCGGCTTTGGTCGCCGCCATCACTTATATTGCCGTTCGACTATCGGAATTACTCTTTACGATCGACCCTCGGTTCGAGTACGCTGTTTTTGAATTTTTGAACCGATTTAAAAAGCTGTTCAGGCCGGTCAGAAAAATGAGCGATTGACATGGACGATTCAATGTGTGAAATCGTGACATTGGGATATGCTTCAATCGATCATTTTCTTCGAGTTTCCACCTATCCTTCTAAAGGGCAAAAGGTCCCTTTTAGGCAATACAGCGTCATGGGAGGAGGTCAGGCGGCGACGGCTGCGGTTTGTCTTTCCCGCTGGGGAGTTCGAACTCGCTTTGTTGGTCGTGTCGGCGATGATTCCACTGGAGATTTGAGCATTTCATGGCTCGCTAATGAAGGAGTGATATGTGATGCGGTCATCAAAGCGGAATCTGAGACAACTCAGACAGCTTATATAGTCGTTCCTGACAATTGTGGTGAAAGAACCGTGTTTTGGCATAGAGGCCCCTCGCTGAATCTAAAAGCTTCGGATTTGAAAAAATCATGGTTTGATGATGCTTTGGTTTTATTGATCGACGGGCATGAATTGGACGCGGCCTGCTTGGCTGCTCGATGGGTAAAGGAAAACAATGGAATCGTCGTGCTCGATGCTGAGCATATAGGGAAAGGTCGCCGTGATATTTTGGAATTGACGGATATTGCCGTCGGATCGGAAGATTTTGGCGCTAGAGAATTCGGGACGACGTCGCATCGTGAAACTTTATCGATCTTGCGGCATCACGGTGTCGCTCTTGCCGGGGTCACTCTCGGTAAAAATGGAGCTCTTGTTGATTGGGGAGAAGGGATTAAACATTTCAGAAGCATCGATGTTGAAGTTGTCGATACCACAGGAGCCGGCGATATATTTCATGCCGGGCTCGCTTATGCTGCATACAAAAAAATGGATCCTAAAACCATGATTTCTTTCTCCACTGTCTGCGCTGGTTTGAGTGTTACAAAACTGGGGGGCCGCTCAGCCATTCCATCGCTTGAAAGAGTATTCACCCGCATGAACGTTGAGGGCGATTTAGAAACATGCCGAGGCGACCAGTTTAAATAAGCTTCCAAACTCTCAGACTAGGAGTCGATTATTAAAAAAGCATCGATCGTAATTTCTTTTTGCCATATCGATTTTTTTGGTGTATAAATCAGATAAGTGCGAGGCCCCATGAAACAGTCATGTCATGAAACTTTGATCAATTTTCAACCTGATTTTTGTCAGACTGCCAAGTGTGCCCGGCCGATTTCAACATTCATTTATATACAGATAATCATAATTATTTAACTAACCGCCCCCGGCTAAACAAGTGTCAGGGGACCGGGCGGCGGGCTTGGAATTCCTTGACGTTTCGGGTTCTATGGATTATTTTCCTTTTCTGTTACACGAGATTTCTAAAAATCGATCTCGACAATGGAGAAAAAAATGGATTACAAAACTACTTTAAATCTTCCAAAGACAGATTTTCCAATGCGTGCCAACCTTGCTCAGAACGAGCCGAAAATTTTAGAAAAATGGTACACTGAAGACTTATACGGTCAGATTTGCGAAGCAAGAAAGGATGCCTCTTTATATGTCCTACATGACGGGCCTCCTTACGCAAACGGCCATATACATCTCGGGACCGCTTTAAATAAAATTTTGAAAGATATTGTCATTAAATATAAAACCATGTCCGGCTTCAATGCCCCGTTTTTACCGGGTTGGGACTGTCACGGCTTACCCATTGAACACAATGTCATGAAAGAGTTGGGCGAGTCGGCTCAGTCGATGTCGAATATCGATATCAGGGCTGAATGCGCGGCCTATGCCGAGCGGTTTGTTTCGATCATGCGTGACGAATTTAAAAGGCTGGGAGGTCTAGGTGAATGGCAGAGACCTTATCTTACGATGAGCCATTCATATGAAGCGGCGATTGTCAGAGAGTTTCAGACTATTCTGCTGGATGACAGGGTCTATTCCGGTAACAAACCGGTTTATTGGTGCTGCTCCTGTAAAACCGCCTTGGCTGAAGCCGAAGTTGAGTATGGTAACCATATTTCTGATTCTATTTGGGTTCTGTTTCCTGTTGTGGATGACTTGGGGGCCGTCATCCCGGAACTCAAAAATAAAAAGAACGTGAACGTCATCATCTGGACAACCACTCCCTGGACGCTCCCATCAAACCTGGCTGTCGCTTTCCACCCTTCTCTGGACTATGTCGCATTTCAATCCGGAGATAAAATCTATATCGTAGCAGAATCACTTATAAATGAGACCGTTGCAACCTGTAATTTAGACAATCCGATTATTATTGCTCGATTCAAAGGTGAAGTCCTGGAAGGCTTTTCATCTCGTCATCCCTTTTATGACAGAGAAGCGAAATTCGTGCTGGCCGACTATGTTACATTTGAGACGGGAACAGGATGTGTTCACACAGCTCCTGGGCATGGACAAGAAGATTTCGAAACCGGGCGTCGTTATGATTTAGAAATTTATAATCCGGTTCTCGATGACGGGCGTTTCATGGAAAGTTTACCTTTGTTTGGTGGAATGCATGTGTTTGACGCCAACGCGGCTGTTGTAAAACACCTGCAGAATACTGGAATGCTCATGGCAAAGGAAACGATTGAACACAGTTATCCGCATTGCTGGCGATGTAAAGAGCCTGTGATTTTTCGAGCGACTCGCCAATGGTTCATTTCAATCGATCATAAAAATCTGCGCAATGCTTCCCTGGAGGAAATCAACCGTGTGACATGGATTCCTGCATGGGGTCGGGAGCGTATTTTCAACATGATTCAAAACCGCCCTGACTGGTGTGTCTCCCGCCAAAGAATCTGGGGAGTTCCGATTACTGTTTTGACCTGTAGAAAATGTGGAGAGATCTTAAAGGATAAAGACGTAAGCACCCGCATCGTCGGTGAAGTTCTCAAGCATGGTGTAAATATCTGGTGGACGGCTTCCGACGAAGAATTAGTGGGAAATGCAGTCTGTAGATATTGTGGGCATGACAAATTTGATCGTGAGCAAGATATCGTTGACGTCTGGTTTGAATCCGGTGTCAGCCACAGAGCCGTTCTGACTGCAGATAACGGGCTCTCCTGGCCGGCAGACCTTTATTTGGAAGGTTCGGATCAGCATCGTGGTTGGTTCAATTCATCCCTGGTCACCTCGGTTGCCAATTACAATCAAGCGCCGTTTCGTGCTGTGCTGACTCATGGTTTCGTTGTTGACGGTGAAGGCAAGAAGATGTCCAAGCATATCGGCAATGTCATTGCTCCCGGTGACATCATCCGCGAATATGGCGCAGATGTTTTGCGTTTATGGATAGCTTCCGAAGATTATACTGAAGACATTCGCATTTCATCCGAAATCCTGGACCGCATGACTGAAATGTATAGACGGATAAGAAATACGGCTCGATTCATGTTAGGCGTTCTTTATGACTTTGATCCGAAATCCATGTCAGTCCCGTTTAAAAAGATGACCGCTTTGGATAGATACATTTTGCATTCTTGGGAAAAAGTAAAATCATCGGTTCTAAAAGCTTATGAAAATTTCACATTCCATAATGCCGTAAAAACGCTTCATCACTTTTGCATATTGGATCTCAGCAGTCGATTTCTGGATATTTCGAAAGACCGTTTATACTGCAATCTTCCTGACGACCACTCACGACGATCCGGACAGACTGCGACTTGGCTGATCGTTCGTGAAATGACCCTGCTTCTGGCTCCTGTTTTGGTTTTTACATCGGAAGAAATTTGGTCTTGCCTGGCCGATGGGTCCAGCAGCATCCACCTTCAATTAATGCCGGAAGCGAGTTCTGATCGGCTTGACGAAGACCATGTGGAAAAGTGGGATCGTTTCATGGAAATCCGCAACATGGTCGGCCTTCATTTGGAACAAGCTCGGCGCATAAAAACAATCGGTCACAGTCTTGAAGCCCGACTTATCATTCGTTGTTCTAAGAATGAATACGATTTACTCAGCACGATTTCAGACGGTTCACTATCCGAACTGTTTATTGTTTCACAGATTGAAATTGTGTTGGACAAAGAGATTTCAACGATTCAGGATATGCAATTTGAAGTCATGCGTGCCGATGGTCAAAAGTGTGAACGGTGTTGGAAATTCGATCTTCAAGTCGGCCAATCAAAGGATCATCCCACTTTATGTCCAAGATGCGAATCGGTTCTTCATTCCATGTAATCGGGCGGATGGTCGGCACGATTATCGCTCTGGCTCTGTTTGATCAGATAACGAAATCTCTGGCAAAAGCCTATTTAGACCCCTTTTACCCGATTAAATTGATTCCTGGGCACCTACATCTGACCTTGGTTTTTAATCCGGGGGCAGCTTTTGGATTAATGCGATCCTGGCCTGAAACTTTGCGTATGATTCTATTTTCCATTATGTATGTAATCGCATTCATAATTCTTATCAACATGTATAGACATAAACGCTCAGAAAGCAAACTTGTACCTGTCGCCATCAGCTTGATAGGCGGCGGCGCTCTTGGCAACCTCATCGACCGGTATCGCTTGGGTCATGTGGTTGATTTTATCGATACATTTCCTTTCGGCTACGATTTTCCCAGTTTCAATTTCGCTGATTCTTTTATCACTATCGGTGTTTCACTCATGTTGATATATCTTCTATTCATTGAAAAGGAACCTGCGGATGTGCCCTGAATTGCTTCGGATCGGACCCATAAGCATTTATTCCTATGGCACGATGATCGTGCTTGGTTTTATTGCCGGCCTTGGACTGATACGTCTGAGAATAAAGAAATACCCATTGGCTTTTGAAACAGTCGTCGATCTTTCGTTCGGCCTGCTGATCTGGGGTTTTATCGGCGCGAAACTTTTTCACTGGTTGATCATTCCTCAGGACTTTCTTTACGACACGAAACTCTTGTTTTCTTCACCTATCATGTTTTTGAAAAATCTTGGGAATGGATTCGAGTTTTTCGGGGGCATCTTTTCCGGTGTTTTATTCTTCGTATTTTTCTGCCGACGTCGCAAGGTCTCAATGAAAACAGCTTTGGACTTGATTTCACCTTCCATTCCGCTTGCTCATATGTTTGGTCGATTCGGCTGCTTCATGGCAGGATGCTGCTATGGAAAACCTGCACCTGATCTTCCTTGGGCTGTTGTATTTACACATCCTAAAACACTTGCACCCCAAAATGTTTCTTTGCACCCAACCCAGCTTTATGAGGCAGGTCTTCTTTTAATCTTAACTGCTCTTCTTCTGATCTTTGAACCGCGTTTACGCAAGATCGAAGGAAGAATGGTGTCTTTTTATATATTGGGTTATACGATAATCCGTTTTGTTGTTGAATATTATCGAGAGGATGATCGAGGAACAATTCCTGATTTTCCACTTTCAGGAACTCAAATCATAGCTATTTGTATAGCCATTGCAGCGCTTTTCTGGCTGTTTTATGTCCATCGATCGCGGGCAATGAAGTAAAGGTCATCCGAAATTGGGAAAATGGTTGGGAACTCAATCACAGTAATTATTACATCCGAACTGGCAGGGTCAAGACTTGATCGACTGAAACCAAAGGGGGTACAGACAATATCAAGAGCACGTTTTCAGTCATTGATTCGCTCCGGATTGATAAAAGTGAACGGCATTCCGGTAAAGCCTTCCTATATTTTAAAAGAAAACGATCTGGTGGATTACCTGATTCCCGACCCTGTGAAACTTGAAATAACTCCTCAAAAACTATCGATAGCTATTTTATATGAAGACCACGATGTCGTCATAATCGACAAGCCAAGAGGCATGGTTGTTCATCCGGGAGCCGGCATTGATAAAAATACGGTTGTAAATGCATTACTGTATTATTGTCAGGATTTGTCTGGAATCGGCGGCGTTTCACGACCAGGAATCGTTCATCGCTTAGACAAGGGAACCAGCGGCGTTATGATCGTCGCCAAAAATGATTCTTCTCATCTGGCCTTATCTCGACAATTTTCATCGAGATCGATGGGCAAAAGATATCTTGCCCTTGTCAAAGGAACTCCGAATTGGAGAGAAAAAGCCATAGCCGCTCCAATTGGTCGTCATCCGACACATCGAGTTAAAATGGCGGTTACGGCGATTGGAAAACCTGCTGAGACCCTTTTCAAGTTGCTCGCGCAAGGTGAAGAGGGTTCGTTGTTAGCTGCGGAGCCGACAAGCGGTCGAACTCACCAAATACGTGTACATCTGGACTATCTAGGTTTTCCGATACTTGGTGACCCTCTGTATGGAAAAGGATTACCAGGGAAAACTCCTGTTTCATTACGAAATCTGTTGAAAAAAATCGATGGATTTTGCCTACATGCCGAGAGTCTGATTTTTCAGCATCCTACAACAGGAAAATGTATGAAGGTTCATGCTCCGATACCAGATGACTTTCAACAGGTGATGGAAGAACTGCACATGAATAATTTGAAGACGTAATGGGAGGAAAAATGTCCATATCGCCACAAGTTGATTTAAAAAAATTCAATAGAATTGTTTTTTTCACGGGTGCTGGGATCTCGGCTGAATGTGGTATTCCCACCTATCGAGGCAAAGGGGGGTTTTGGAGTGCTTATGACTATGAAGAATACGCGTGTCAACGAGCTTTCGATACAAATCCTGAAAAGGTGTGGGATTTTCATGAACAACGTCGAGAATTTGTTGCGGCGCGAGAGCCCGCATTAGGACATAGAATAATTGCAGATATTGAAAACAAGAAACCTTCTACAAAAGTAATCACACAAAATATCGACGGTATGCATCAAAAAGCGGGGTCTTTGAATGTTATTGAATTACATGGCAGCTTGTGGCGGATTCGATGTGAAAGGGAAGGCCTGGTTGAAAACAATTACGATATACCCCTGAAATCCAGACTATGCCCTTGTGGCGACTATTATCGCCCGGATATTGTTTGGTTTGGAGATCCCCTTGATCCAGATGTTATAAAATCAGCGATAAATGCGGTTCTATCATGTGATTTACTGATCGCGATAGGCACTTCAGCAACAGTCTATCCTGCAGCAGACCTACCTATCCTGGCAATGCAAAGAAAAATAACGACTCTTGAGATCAACACTGAGAGGACGCCTTTGAGCCACCTCTATAATTATTCTTATCAAGATACTGCCGGCCATGTCTTACAAGCCATGTGGGATCAACGTATTTGAGCTGCAGCGGAATGATGAGCCAGAAATGTCTCCGCGCCTTCTCGACCCATATACTTATAGAGTATTTTAGTATCGACATGCCCCAAATCGACAAGGAGCAGTGCATCCAACACATGTCCAAAATCCGGATCGATGTTGAAACCCAATAATTTGGCATCCAATTTGAGGTATTGACGTAAAAGGATGGGTATACCTTCCAAATGTGTTTCCATTTCCCTGATCAATTCATCAACTTCGTCCATATCTTTTGCAACAAGGCTCGACGCAGACTGAGACCAGGTTTTTATCCCTTTTAACTTAAGCGGGTTCAAGGGTTTCACTTTTTTAGCCAACTCAGGAAAATTATAATTTTGTTGAAGAAAGAGCTTCAAAAACCACCTGGCCAAATCGGAATAATCTCGGCTGATGCTAACCGGGCCGAACAAGTAGCGATATTGAGGATTATTGACCACAAATTGGCCAATGCCTTTCCAAAGAAGCATCAGAGAAGAAAATTGTTTTTGATATTGCGGCTGTATAAATGAACGGCCTAGTTCCAAGGCTGGGCTTATCTGTTCGAGTAAATTGCTTTTATAATTGAACAAGGTGCTGGTATAAAGACCTTTTTTCCCTTTTGATTCAAGAATTTTATCTGTTTTACCTGCTCGGTAAGCTCCAACCAATTGCCTATTGGTAGAATCCCAGACGATGATATGTGTGTAATAACTATCATAATCATCGATATCTCTGATCTTTCCCGTTCCTTCACCGACATTTCTAAACGTAATTTCCCGCAGCCTTCCAATTTCAAGCAAGAGATGCGGGCAGGACTCCGGGTTAAAATAATAAACCAGCATCGGTGGTTTATCTATCAGACAGTTCTTTTTCGGCAGGGCATTGATTTCTTGTTCAAGGATGTCAGGATTTTCAGGTTCCGCGACAAAGGATACATAGGCATTTTGTTTTTTGCGCAACCTGGGAAAAGTGAATCGTGGTCGTTTTGCTTGACGGTTTTGTAAAATATAGGTGCGCAGCCGTAGGTAATCAGTTAATTTTTCGGGTGTATCATAAGTTGATATTTTTTCAGGTGGTATGGCGGAACCGATCCGTACGGAAATGGTATGGTTTTGTTTTTTCAACATTTCTCGAGGCAACATAAGAGTTCGTAAAAGCGGATGAATGACACCCATGGCCTGGAAAAGCCTGCTGTTTAACCCATAAAAAAATACAGGAACCGTATGGCACTGTGTTGCCTGTATGATTCGGGCAGCAAACGTATGCCAGGGTCCATCCATTATCTGCATTTGTTTCAGGTGGAGATGTGAAACCTCACCGGCGGGAAAAACCGAGATTGCATGCCCTTCATTCAACCATTCCATCGCTTGTCTGATACCTTTGAAATTTTGAGTCGTCGATTTTTCTCCTTGAAAAGGGTTGACTGAAAAAAACATGTTGGCCATTTCCGGAATCAATGAAAGCAAATAGTTGGCAACAAATTTCATATCAGGGCGAATGGTTTCGAAAACCGTGGGTAATATGAGTCCTTCCAGACCACCGAAAGGATGATTGGAGACTATCAATAATGGGCCATTACGAGGAATTGAATCCAATTCTTCGGCACAAACATCGACAGCGATGTTCATAGATTTCAGAACCCGTGCCGCCAGCAGCTCAGGAAACGATGAAGATAAAGCCTGCTGGTAATGATAGTTTATTTCCTTGAGAGCAAGAACATGGTTCAGCATCGGCTGAATCATTTTAAATCCGGTTCTGGTAAATGGATTTTTTCCGGGATTCGGTAGGCATATCATGTTTTGCATCGAGAGACCCCTATTCCTGCACTTTAACAAAGGAGCTTGAAAACCACCCCATCAAAATGATCTCACTGTCCGATTTCATATTGTTTCATCTTGGTCAGCAACGTTTTATAATTCACTTGTAATTCTTTAGCCGCCAAGCTTTTATTCCAACCGCAAGACTTCAGTGTTTCAAATATCATTTTTTGTTCAACGATTCGACGTATATAATCCACGGCATCCTGTAACGATTTGCCGAGCAGAACGCTGTCCAAGTCAAATTCCTGAATATCTTTGACGGGTTCGACTGCAACATGTTCCGGCTTGATCGATCCATCAGCACTTAAAATTGCCGCACGTTCAAGACAATTTTGCAGTTCGCGAACATTGCCCGGCCATTCATAAGATGACAATCTTTTCATGGTTTCCGGTAAAACGATTAATTTTTTCCGAAACTCCTTTTCTAATTTGTTGATAAAATATTCTACAAGAAGCGGAATATCATCCAGCCTGTTTCTCAAAGGCGGGATGATTATTGGAAAGACGCTCAGTCGATAAAACAGGTCTTCTCGAAAATGCCCGGACCGGACACGCTCTTTCAAATCCTGGTTAGTGGCTGCGATTACGCGCACATTCACGCTCAATGTCGTGTTTCCGCCCACACG
Source organism: bacterium (assembly GCA_049652745.1). Classification (GTDB taxonomy): domain Bacteria; phylum CSSED10-310; class CSSED10-310; order CSSED10-310; family CSSED10-310; genus JBASEY01. The sequence goes on from JBASEY010000023.1 coordinate 159,273, forward strand.
CTCAAATTGCTTCTCCTGCAAAAATCGAAGCAATTTGGCCTGTAAAACCGGATTCATATCCCCGATTTCATCCAGAAAAACCGTTCCGCCATCAGCCAACTCCAGCTTACCGGGCTTTCGTCGATCCGCTCCGGTAAAAGCGCCGCGTTCATGGCCAAACAACTCATTCTCTAGAAGCTCGAGCGGAATAGCCGCACAATTTATCGCCACAAACTGTTTGTGTTTTCTAGGTGATACAGCATGAATTTCTCGAGCAAAAAGCTCTTTGCCAGTACCGCTCTCACCCAATAACAAGACCGTCGAATCGGTTTTTCCAACCTGGTGAACATGGCTGAGTGATTCAAGAAACTGCCTGTTTTTACCGATGATTTCAGGAAAACCGGACTGATCTTCCATCTCCTGACGTAACAGCGTATTTTCACTGACAAGCTCATATCTGTGGCGTCCTTTTTGAAGCTGAACCAGAAGGAGATTCGTATCGAATGGCTTGGTAAGAAAATCGTCAGCTCCTTCTTTCATGGCTTGAACTGCGATTTCCACAGAGCCAAAGGCAGTGATAATAATGGTGATAGTCCTTTCGTCAGCTTTTCTTGCTTCTCTTAAAACAGTGATTCCGTCTGCACCAGGAAGTTTTAAATCTGAGATGACGGCAAAGAAAGTTTCTTTTTGAACTTTGTCTATTGCATCGTCGCCATGCCCGGTGGATACGACTTCATACCCGTTTTTCAGCAGGGTTCTTTCCAACATCCGTCGCATTCCAGGATTATCTTCGACAACCAGTACTTTCATGATTCGATTCCTATTTTGGCAACCCTAAAGCATCCAGGTAAAGCTGAAACATATCCTTTCCCCACATCATTGAAATCCATGCTCCCAAAGAAAGAAAAGGGCCGAAAGGTATCCGTGTTTCGCGATCTCCACCTGAAAACCACAGATAAAACAACCCGATCAAAGCACCTAGAGAAGACCCAATAAACATCGTTAAAAACGTTTTTGCCGGTCCTAGAAGCGCTCCAACAAAGAACATCAGCTTGACATCACCACCTCCCATGCCCTCTTTGCCTAAGAACTTCAAATAAAACCATCCGATTAAAAATAGGGGTAATCCTCCTACCGACATCCCATAAAAAGCATCGACCGGCGAGATTGGCCAAAAAGGGCGAAATACCGGGAACAAGGTCGCCAAAGCCAGAATGCACGCGACAAAGAGCCCTGGCAGCACGATATTGTCGGGAAGAAGCTGAGTTTGCAGATCGATGACCGAAAGCGCAATCAGTGTGGAAGAAAAAGCGAGGTATACAAACATTTCGACAGTCAATCCAAATCGCATTGCGACGGCGGTGAAAACAATGGCTGTGAACAGCTCCACTATCGGATATTGAATAGATATCTTGTTTCCACAACCGGCACAACGACCTCTTAAAATAAGGAAATAACTGATCAAAGGTATATTTTCCCACGCACGAATCGGTCGCCCGCATGATGGGCACGAAGAAGGTGGATACACTATCGATAACTTCCGTGGGCTTCGATAAATAACCACATTTAAAAATGAGCCGATAGCCAAACCGAGTAAAAAACTGCAGATACCTAGATAAAGTTCCATAGCGCTGGACATACTCCATTCGTCTAAGTGAAGAGAGTAGGCTAGTTTGCGAAAAAACACAAATTCAGTTTCACCTGAACGTCATAACCAATCTACACTTACCTCGGTTAAACAAGAAATGAAGCTTATTTTATATACAAATATTCTGCTTGTTGGATCGAAATCAGCGGGCGGCTTTCCAATCTCGAATATATTGGATGATCTTTTCTATTTCATCCCCGGGCCCAAAGACCTTGTCTATACCCCATGATTTAAGTATCTCTTGATCTTTTGCCGGGATGATGCCGCCACCAGTCAACAACCTATCTCCAATACCCGATTTATCCATCAATTCCTTGACACGTTTAAAATTTGAAAGATGAGCCCCGGAAAGAATGGACAAGCCGATCACATCCGCATCTTCTTCAATCGCAGCGGCAACAATTGATTCCGGAGTCTGTCGAAGACCAAGGTACACAACTTCCATCCCGGCATCCACCAGCCCACGAGCAACAACCTTGGCTCCACGATCATGTCCGTCAAGTCCTGGTTTGGCTATGATTACTTTGATTTTTTCCATGTATGTCATCATCTCCCGCTACTGACAATTCCAAGCCTTCTTTTACAACGTTGTTTTTACATCTTTTCACACATAATTTCAAGTGATTTAACCCTTTTCATCCTCTGTCATATTCGAATCACAACAAAACTCGTTTTTAAAGCTCACCTCGAGCGATGAATAGAGCTTTTTAATGAAATTAAAAGGAGATCTCCCGGTTTTTTCGAAATTTTCAGCAGCTTGATGTATCCGCCGTTCAATATCGTTCAGTGAAAGAAATTTTTGCCAGATATGCTGCTTGACTGATTTCTCGATTTCCCGAAAGATTCTGTCCTTTCGTTTTTCAGTGAGTCTGCCGGATTGTTTCAATGTTTGGATCCGATTTTGCAATGCAGTAAATACTTGCTCAATACCAAGACCTTGTATGGCAGAAGCCTTTAAAACAGGAGGTTTATCGCCTTCTTTGTACGTGCTGCCGGTTTCTAAAATAAACTGTATATATTCAAAAAGAAGATCGGCTCCCGGCAAATCACTTTTGTTGATAATGAATAAATCTGCGATTTCCATGATGCCGGCTTTCAACATTTGGATTGCGTCTCCGGTCGAAGGCTGCAAAACCAGCATTATCAGATCACAGTATAAAATTACATCCAACTCAGCTTGGCCGACTCCCACGGTTTCAATTAAAATGAGATCCATACCATAGGCATCGAAAACATCGGCAACATACGGAGTCGACAAGGACAGACCACCGCCTGACCGCGATGCAAGGGATCGAATAAAGACATTTGGATTGCCGACTAAATTCTGCATTCTAACCCTGTCGCCAAGAAAAGCCCCGCCGGTGAACGGACTTGATGGATCAACAGCAATGATGCCGATACGTAAACCATTACTTGAAGCATGTTCGGCAATTGTCGATGTAAACGTGCTTTTTCCCACACCAGGAGGACCCGTTATACCGATTCGAACCGCATGACGGCCTTTTGTCTGCAGGCGGTTCAACACATCGGGAACCAATTCCGGGTAATTATCTACGATGGATATGATACGAGCGCATGCCAAGCGGTCGCCATTGAAAAATTCTTCCCATTGTTTTTCGCTGATTTTAGATTCGATCACAGTATTTTCCTTTCTGACCAATCGATACTGGATAAGCAGTTGAAAGGAAGTATTATATGACTATTCATCATCAGTCAACACAACCAAAGATGGCTATAAGCACCTGCATTTGCCAAGAGTAAATATTTCTTGTCAATGTAATATTTTTAATATATATAAGGTGCCGATCGTCAAGGTCGTGATTTAATCATTCTTCAGGAGTTCATACAAACATGAGTAAAAAGAAAATAGAAGCCCTCCGCCAAGAAAAGGCGCGTTTATATAAGGGCGGGGGCGATGATCGTATCCAAAAGCAGCATGAAGCAGGAAAATTAACTGCGCGTGAACGATTCGCTTTGTTATTCGACGAAGACTCATTTCAAGAAACCAACCTGTTTATGAAGCATCGATGCACCCATTTTGGCATGGAAACGAAGGAAATGCCCGGGGAAGGTGTGGTCACTGGAGTTGGGCTGGTTGATACCAGACCGGTTTACGCTGCCAGCCAGGATTTTACCGTAGCCGGTGGTTCGGTAGGGGAGGCCAATGCTAAAAAAATCCATAATATTATGGATGAGGCTTTAAAAACCGGTGATCCCTTCATTTTCATCAATGACAGTGGGGGAGCTCGGATACAGGAAGGTGTAGACGCTCTTGCCGGTTACGGCGGTATTTTTTATCGTAATGTCAAATTAAGCGGCGTGGTTCCTCAAATCAGCATAATCGCCGGACCGTGTGCCGGAGGTGCTGCTTATTCACCGGCTTTGACGGATTTTATCATCCAGGTGCGGCATAAAGGGCAATTGTTTATAACCGGGCCGAACGTGATCAAACAAGTGACCGGTGAAGTTATTACAGCCGAAGAGCTGGGAGGCGCGGACAGTCACGCCTATTACTCCGGAGTTGTGCACTTCACAGCAGAAAATGACGAAGAAGCGATTCAGCTTGCCAAGCGCCTTCTGTCATTTCTACCCAGCAACAATATGGAAGATCCGCCAATTTTAACAGCCAACACCGCTTTGCCCATTGAAGCAGACAATTATTTGAACTCGATAGTCCCCGTCGATCCCAAAAAGCCTTATGACATGCTGCAAGTCATCGCCCATGTTGTTGACAATGGAGACTTTTTGATCATACAAGAGCATTTTGCTCCAAACATCATCATCGGTTTTGCCAGATTGATGGGAAGAAGCATAGGTATCATCGCCAACCAACCCATAGTCAAGGCAGGAGTCTTGGATATCGATTCATCCGACAAAGCCAGTAGGTTTATCCGTTTCTGTAATGCGTTCAATATTCCAATTGTTACATTTGTCGATGTTCCAGGGTTTATGCCCGGCTTGCAACAGGAATACGGCGGTATCATCAGGCATGGCGCTAAGATGCTTTTTGCGTATTCGGCAGCGACCGTTCCGAAGATAACAGTCGTTGTCAGGAAAGCCTACGGGGGAGCATTTCTGGCGATGTGCTCCAAAGAAATGGGCGCTGACAGACTTTTCGCCTGGCCGACAGCCGAGATTGCCGTCATGGGCGCTGAAGGAGCGGTAAATGTATTATATCGGTCGAGATTGGAAAAATCGGAAGACCCTGATACCCTACGGCAAGAATTGATCGAAGAGTATAGAAAAATGTTTGCCAACCCGTATGTTGCCGCCGCCAGAGGTTATATCGACGATATCATCGAGCCTGCTGAAACCAGAGCGATGTTGATTCAATCTTTGGAAATTCTTAGGGCCAAACGGGAACTCAGGCCGCAGAAGAAACACGGTCTTATTCCGCTGTAATAAATAATGGAGAAAGAATATGGACCCATCGATGTTATTGGGGATAAACCTGACAATCATAGGAACTATCATCGTTTTCATAGTTTTGGCTTTCATTGCAGTGGTTATCAATATCATCAGCTATTTTGACCGAGACTGGCAGAATCGTGAGAAAAAGCAACTCACTGAAGCGCTGACAAAGCCTTCCAGTATCGACGACATCTCTTTGGCGCTGATCACAGCGGCCGTCGCTACTGTTTTACAAGGGCAATACAGAATCAAAAGAATTACACGCCTCCGGCCGTCTTCGCAGACCAGTGTATGGTCTATTCAAGGCCGGTCGGTTTTATTAGGTTCACATATCATTACCAAGAAACATGGTAAATCATAAGGAGATCGCAAGATGAAATTACGCATTACCATTCACGGGAACGTGTATGAAGTTGACGTGGAAGTCCTTGACACCGGTGAAAGTTACCAATCCGGTCCGCTTCCCAGGCTCTCCTCGCTGCCGGGGCAACAACAGCAATCGCCACCTGCCGTCGATCCTTCACAAAAGGTTGCCACCCCATCCTCTCCAAGATCTACAGGCGATTCAAAGGGCCTAGTCAATTCACCTATAGCCGGCACAATTCTCGAGATCAAGTGCAAGGTTGGTGAATCCGTCAAGCTTAACCAGGAATTGCTTGTCATCGAGGCAATGAAAATGGAAACATCCATCGCCGCGCCGGTAGCAGGTGTAGTTGCATCCATCGATATCACAGTCGGTGCAGCCGTCCGTGAAGGCCAAACCTTGATACACCTGGAATAAAACCTGAACTTATCTCGGGATAAAAAATGGAAATCATATTAAATTTTTTTCAAGACAACGCCTTTGGCACAATGACCTGGGGAAATCTGGGTATGTTGCTCGTAGGCGGTTTTTTTCTATATCTGGCTATAACCAAAAATTATGAGCCGCTTCTGCTGGTTCCGATTGGTTTCGGTATCATTATCGGCAATATTCCTTTTTCTGCCGGTATGGGTTTGGGCATATATGAAGAAGGAAGCGTGCTGTCTATTCTTTATCAAGGCGTTGTGCAAGGGTGGTATCCACCATTGATCTTTTTGGGGCTGGGCGCAATGATAGACTTTTCCACGATGTTGTCGAACCCCAAATTGATATTGCTTGGAGCGGCGGCCCAAATTGGAATATTCATTACCATGATCGGCTCGCTATTTCTAGGGTTCGATATCAAAGAAGCTGCGTCAATTGGGATTATAGGTGGCGCTGATGGGCCGACGGCAATCTTCTTGGCTTCGAAGCTGGCCCCCCATTTGATCGGCGCCGTCGCTGTAGCCGCCTATTCATATATGGCTCTGGTTCCCGTTATTCAACCTCCCGTTATCTATTTGTTGACCACCCGGAAAGAAAGATTGATCCGAATGGCTCCTTCTAAACCGGTTTCCAAACGCGTTCGAACTTTGTTTCCAATTATAGCTTTTCTCTTGACAGCCTTGTTGGCACCAGGGTCGATTCCACTGCTGGGCATGCTCTTTTTCGGTAACCTTTTAAAAGAGTGCGGAGTGACGGAGCGTTTGGCCAACACGGCAAGAACGGCTTTTATCGATATCGTTACGATTATCTTGGGTGTCACGGTGGGAGCATCAACCGATGCATCTCACTTTCTGAAAATCGATTCGATCAAAATCTTCGGCTTGGGCGCTTTTTCATTTGCCGTAGCTACAGCAGGTGGAGTTATATTCGGAAAGATAATGAATTTATTCATTAAAGATAAAGTTAATCCGGTCATTGGCGCCGCAGGTGTTTCCGCTGTTCCTGATTCTGCACGCGTATGCCAGATGATAGGGGCTTATGAAGATCCTCAAAATTTCCTTATTATGCATGCTATGGCACCCAATGTCGCAGGTGTCATAGGTTCGGCAGTAGTCGCCGGTGTTTTGTTGGCCACACTGGCTAACTTCTAGCTGTGCTACCTTTTGTGAAAGGAGAAAAGACACCATGTCAACTTCGAAAAACAATTTGAGCGATGCCAGAAAAAAATGGGAAGAAACGGTGCTGGCCAAAATCCTAGCGCGAGCGCCGGAGCGCGAGGAATGCAAAGAAATACCAAGAATCGTCGACCCATCGGATATTGAAAACTTCGATTATATCCATGATCTGAATTATCCCGGTCTTTACCCTTTCACGCGAGGTGTTCAGCCGACTATGTACCGAGGTCGTTTGTGGACGATGCGACAATATGCCGGATTCGGTACTGCCAAAGAATCAAACGAACGTTACCGCTATCTGTTGAAACAAGGACAAACAGGCCTTTCCGTCGCGTTCGATCTGCCGACTCAAATTGGATATGACAGCGATGCCTCAATTGCCATGGGAGAAGTCGGAAAGGTTGGAGTGGCGATAGATACGCTTGCCGACATGGAAATCCTATTCGACGAAATACCCTTGGAAAAAGTGTCTACATCGATGACCATCAATGCTTCAGCCGCCGTCCTATTGGCCATGTATATCGCTGTCGCTGAAAAACGTGGAATCGATAAAGCTCTGCTGACAGGCACGATTCAAAACGATATTTTAAAAGAATATATTGCGAGAGGAACCTATATCTTCCCGCCCGGACCATCGATGAGAATCATCACCGACATCTTTGAATATTGTTCTGCTAACCTTCCAAAATGGAATACCATTTCCATTTCCGGATATCATATCCGTGAAGCGGGGTCGACTGCCGTTCAGGAAATCGGTTTTACATTGGCTGATGGAATTGCGTACTGTGAAGCTGCGATGAGCAGGGGGCTTGATGTCAACACTTTCGGCTCAAGGCTATCTTTCTTTTTCAACGCGCATAACAATTTGTTTGAAGAAGTAGCGAAGTTTCGTGCAGCCAGGCGATTGTGGGCAAGAATAATGAAAGAACGTTTCAACGCAGATGAAAATGCCCAAAAGCTTCGATTCCATACCCAAACCGCCGGATCGACACTGACTGCACAGCAACCTGACAACAATATTATCAGGGTGGCTATCCAGGCATTAGCCGCTGTTTTAGGCGGCACTCAAAGCCTGCATACCAACTCACGTGATGAGGCCTTAGCGCTCCCAACCGAAGAATCTGTCAGGATTGCATTGAGAACTCAGCAGATAATCGCCTACGAATCCGGAGCTGCTGATACAATCGATCCACTGGCAGGTTCCTATTATGTTGAAAAACTAACCAATGATATCGAAACCGGGGCGGCTGATATCATTCGCAAAATCGATGAAATCGGCGGTATGGTCAAGGCTATTGAAGAAGGTTTTATCCAAAGACAAATTCAAGAATCCGCCTATCGTACGCAACGCTTGATAGACTCAGGAAAACAAACAGTTGTCGGAGTGAATAAATTTACTATTAAGGAAAAAGAACCTGAGTCACTGGCTGAACTCGACCCTGAAATTGAATCCAATCAAATTCAATTCTTGAGTAAAATAAGATCAGAAAGAAATATCTCAGCGGTGGAAAACAGTCTAAAGGCTTTGAAAAATGGCGCTGAAAACACAGAAAATCTTGTTCCTCTAATCCTGGATGCGGTTAAAAGTTATGCTTCACTAGGTGAAATTTGCGGCACCTTAAGAAGCGTTTTTGGCGAATTTAAAGAAAGGGTGGTTTTATGATTACCAAAATCGAACATATCGGTATTGCCGTAGTCAATCTTGAAGAACAGGTGGCATTTTACCGCGATATTCTTGGTTTGGAATTTCATGGCTATGAAGACTTGCCTGATAGAGGCTTGAGGGTTGGCGTCTTTCAAATTGGAGAAGTCAAAATCGAACTTCTGCAGTCTGTTTCACCAGATTCCGCCATCCATAAATTCATTGAGAAAAAGGGAGAAGGTATTCACCACATCGCATTCGGCACGAATCAGATACAGCAGGAATTGGATAGGCTGAAAGCCGCCGGTGTTTCCCTGATCGATGAAACGGCAAAATCAGGCGCTGATGGAATGCTTGTAGCCTTCCTTCACCCAAAAAGCACCTATAAAGTCCTGATGGAACTCTGTCAAAAATCCTGATATAGAAACCAACTCCTCATAACCGTTTAAAATTACTGCTTTTACTATACATTTGCAGCATTCCCGTTGTCCTCGAAAAATGTAATGATGCATCGCTTTATGCGACCTGATTTTTATCGTAGGAAATTCTTTTGGAATTGTAATTTATTAGCTTTCATGTCACTTTATTGAAAGAAATCTTCGGTAGAGGAGAGACGAACATGGAATTTGGATTTTTAGGTTTAGGAAGAATGGGCGCCAATATGGTCAAGCGCCTGATTCGTGGCGGAATTCATCCGGTGATATGGAATAGAACTCATCAGAAAGCAGTTGAAATTGCCAAATACGGGACTGTTGCCGTTGAGGAACCATTGGCTGTTTTGGAAAAATTGCCAGAACGCAAAATTATCTGGCTGATGCTTCCAGCCGGTGATGTAACAGATGAAATGATTGATTTCCTGATGCCGCATCTCAAAGCGGGTGACATCTTGGTGGACGGTGCCAACACGAATTATGTTTCAGATATTTTGAGATATAAAAAACTGCGCGCCCATGGTATCCATTATATCGATGTAGGCGTCAGCGGCGGCGTTTGGGGATTGGATAGGGGTTACTGTTTGATGATCGGCGGTGATCCTGAACCGGTCGAAGCGCTCGAACCCGTTTTTAAGGTCTTGGCGCCTGGGCAAGGTTCTGTTCCTGTGCTGATGAATCCCTCTAGTCAAGAATCCACTGCACCGAAAGGCTTTCTGCATTGCGGGCCGGCAGGCTCCGGCCATTTTGTCAAAATGGTTCATAACGGTATTGAATATGGTATTATGCAGTCCTATTCCGAGGGTATAAATCTACTGAAAAGCGCCATTGGGCCGGACAATCCGAACGGAAATAGTTTTGATTTCGATTTACAGGAAATTCTGGAGCTATGGCGTAGAGGCAGCGTGATAGGCTCCTGGCTATTGGACTTGACACTTTCAGCAGTTGCTCAGGATCCTTCATTGGAGAGTTTTGATGGTTTTGTTCAAGACAGTGGAGAAGGCCGTTGGATGCTTGAAACCGCCACAAAAATGGGGGTTCCTGTTCCCGCTTTGGCAGGCGCGCTTTTTTCGCGGTTTTCGTCCCGTGAAAAAGACAAATTTTCCAACAAGATACTTTCAGCCATGAGATTTCAATTCGGCGGCCACAAGGAGTGATCCATGCAAGCGTTAAGTGATTGTTCGATTATCATCATCGGAGCCACCGGTGATTTGACGGAACGTAAACTGATGCCGGCTCTCTTTAATCTACATAAGCAAAAACTGCTTTCAGATAACGCGTTGATCGTTGGCTGCGCAAGGAAAGACTGGAGTGATGAATATTTTCTGAATCACTTTAAAGAATCTCTTAAACAATACTCATCAGACTATAACACTCAACCTTTTATCGACCAGATAAAACCACGATTAAAATATTTCCGCCTCGACGTAACCAAACGCGAATCATTCATGAAATTTGACGAACATTTGGCTGCTTGGGAAAAGTCCCGGCAATTGAGTGGAAGTCGACTATATTATTTAGCTATCGCCCCTGATCTAATCGAAGAAGTGATAACCAATATGGGCGCATCCAACATGTTGAATCAAAATGACCGGGTTTGGCGAAGAGTGGTCATCGAGAAGCCTTTCGGAAGGGATTTCGCCAGCGCTCGCCGCCTAAATCGCTTTTTATCAAGCGTCATAGAAGAAAATCAGGTTTACCGTATCGATCATTATCTTGGGAAAGAGACGGTTCAAAACATTCTTGTTTTTCGATTTGCCAACGGTTTGTTCGAACCGATCTGGAACAGAAATTACATCGACCATGTTCAAATCACTGTCGCCGAAGACAGGGGTGTCGGCACACGCGGCACATATTACGATTCGTCAGGTGCGCTTCGCGATATGGTGCCGAATCACATTTTTCAGTTGATCTCATTCGTCACCATGGAACCCCCCATTTCTTTCGACGCAGATGCGGTTAGAAATGAACAAACCAAGGCCATTGTGGCCATTCAGTCTTTTAAGAGAGACGATGTGCTTGTCAATACCGTTCGCGGTCAATATGCATCGGGCGTTGTATCAGGCAGCAAAGTCGGCGCTTACCGCAATACTGAAGGAGTCAAGCCGGATTCTCACACTGAAACCTTTTTCGCTGCACGACTTTTTATCGACAATTGGAGATGGGCGGGCGTCCCCTTTTATTTGAGAACCGGCAAACGTCTGCCGGTCAGGACGACTGAAGTCGTTATTCAATTCAAGCAGCCTCCTCATAAATTGTTTCGACATACTGATGTCGATCATATTTTCCCGAACAGGTTGATAATGGGAATTCAACCTGTCGAAGGCATTCATCTGAGTATCGGCGCGAAAATTCCAGGGCCTTCCGTCAATATCGGAACGGTTCATCTTCGTTTTCGTTATAGTGATTATTTCGGCATCAACCCTTCCACCGGTTATGAACGCCTGCTGTATGACGCCATGCAGGGTGACGCAACTTTATTTCAGCGCGCTGATATGGTGGAAGCTGCGTGGCACGTTGTCACTCCTATCCTGGAAGTTTGGAACTCTTTGCCGCCCCCTGACTTCCCGAATTACGCTTCGGGAACGTGGGGGCCGATCGAAGCAGAAAGATTGATTAAAACGGATGGACGACAATGGGAACTCTGTACACAAGCCTGCTAGAACCCGTCCTCATTAAACCGGGATATTTTAAACTAAAATATTCATGTCGTTTGGTAAATTGAAATGACACATGAAAACTTCAGTCAGGACTATTTATATCTAAATAAACCCGTGTTTTTTGATAGCGATTCCTATCGGTTGCGCTGCTTCGATTCTCACGAAAAAATGAGTTTTGCCGCTTCGAAATTTATGCTCGATACCGTCAATGATGTTTTATCCAAAAGGGAAAACTGCTTTATTTGCTTGGCAGGCGGCAATACTCCTGTGAAATGTTATCGATCTTTCGCACAAGACTTACATAAATCATCTTCGGCGGCTCGAAAAGGTACCATTCATTTTTTTCTTGGAGATGAAAGAATTGTTCCAGCGAATCATCCAGACAGCAATACTAAGATGGTTTGTGATAATTTGGTGGTTCCCCTGTCGTCACCCAATGTTGTTTTTCACGCTCCCAACACCTATTTGATCGACACCGCCGAGATTGCAACCGATTATGAATGTCGGATACGGGGTCTTTTACCTATTCGTGATGATATGCCGCAATTTGATTTAATCATACTTGGCTTGGGTACTGACGGCCATACCGCCTCGATTTTCAGTGATACGCTTGGCGACCATGAAAAAAAAGGGTGGGTATTGCCAGTCGCAAAATCTCTTAACAGGGCCCACGAACGAATCACTTTGAGTCTTTCAGTGATCAATTCAGCGCATCAGATCATGTTTTTAATCAGCGGCAAAGAGAAACATCCTGTTTTAGATCAAGTGTTGCGACGAAACCCTGCGTTTGCGGCGTCAAAAATTCAGCCGAGCCACGATCGTTTGTTGTATTTTGTTTCGAATTAGACTCCTTGGAATTTTCAGGAACTCGTATTGTCGGAAGGAACAAATAGAAACTTTAGTGCGACTGATTTTTGAACCTCTTTATAAATAAAGATTTGCTTCAGGAGGATTCATGTTAAAACTGATTGAGTTGACGAAAACTTTTGGGAAACGACGTGTTGTCGACAATGTGAACATAGAGGTTCGAAAGGGTGAGCTCTACGCCTTTTTAGGACCAAACGGAGCGGGAAAGACGACAACGATCAAAATGATCTGCGGCCTGCTCAAACCCGATCATGGAGATGTTCTCATCGATAGGGTCAGCATGAGAGAAAATCCTATGAAGGCAAAGCATGCTTTCGGTTATGTTCCGGATCAACCCTTTGTTTATGACCGCTTGACCCCGGTTGAATTTTTACGTTTTGTCGGCGGGTTATACGGTTTAGACCCATTGGAATGTGATGAAAAAGCGGATTACTGGCTGGATCAATTTGAGCTGAGGAAATATAAATATGAACTCCTGGGTTCTTTTTCGTATGGAATGCGGCAAAAAGTGATTTTTACAGCCGCTTTTCTGCACAATCCTCAGGTTCTGATTATCGATGAACCGATGGTTGGTTTAGACCCTGAAGGCGCGATCATATTGAAAAAGCTTCTGCGTCAGCGGTGTGAGGCGGGCCTGGCTGCCTTCGTCTCAACGCATTCACTCGAGGTGGCGGAACAGATCGCAGACCGGATAGGCATCATGTATCAGGGCAAGTTGCGCGCCGAAGGCACTTTGCCGGAGCTGCAAAAAATTACCCGGCAGGGCAATGCGCGTTTAGAACAGGTTTTTTTAGAACTGACACAAGCCAAGGATATGGGTTCCATACCCGGTGAGGTTTTTATCCGGTGAAAATCCCCAGCCCTCACATAACCTTGTTTACCTTGTTCCGTTATGATCTCAAACGCTTGATCAATTTTTATCGAACCCAAAAAACAAGATCTTTATTTGCAACACTTATAATCCTGCTCATCACCGCTTTTTTCATTGTCGTTGAATACCGCATAGCGCTCGAGTTGTTTCAGCATATTATGAACCAGGTTCATCTGGAAGGTTTGCGTTATGTTCTTCTAGCCAAAATTTTGCAGATGGTCTATTTAATTTTTACCTTGCTGCTTGTTTATTCGAACATCGTCATGTCCATATCCAGCTTTTTTCTATCCCCTGAACTGGATTTTCAACACAGTCATCCTGTCAGCGAAGGCGCTATCTTCACCCATAGTTTTTTTCAAACTTTTATACGAAGCTCATGGATGTTTATAGCTTTTGGTGTGCCAATTCTTCTAGCGTACGGCGCGGTCATGAATCAGGCATCCTTGTTTCCACGCCAGATTTTCTTGATCATTATTCCTTCTCTCATTCTACCTACTGCTATCGGAGTTTTTATCGGTATCCTATTGATTTTCATCTTTTCACCACGTCGAACACAACGCGTTTTTCTGATTATGGGCGTATTCCTTGCCGTCGGGTTGGTTCTGGTTTTTCGCCTGATTCGGCCGGAACAGTTGGTGGACCCGATAGGTGTCGAGCAAGTGAACTTCTATCTGGACACGCTGAGAATTCCAACGGTTAAATGGCTTCCAACGACTTGGGCCTCTGAGGGCATTGCTGCTTATGGGGAAGGCCGACGTGCGGTGAATTTCCGCTACGGATTGATTTTATGGTCGTTTACGCTCATTTTTTGTGCAGCCACCTATTGGCTTTTCAAGCAGATTTGGTGGCAGGCTCGATCCAGAGGCCACGGATCGGAGTCGATAGAGAAGGGATTTCGATCACCTGCAAAAAAACAAACCAGGCCAAATCAATTTAGAAGCTCTCTGGCTTATCGAGACTTTCTATTGTTTATCAGAGATCCAGCTCAATGGTCACAAATTATCATCATTGCAGCTCTTGTTTTTATCTATATTTTCAATTTTAAAAATTTGCCTTATGCCTTATATGGATTTCAATACAGCATGTCATTTACATCTGTTCTTGCAAGCGGCTTAATACTATCCGCCATATTAGCTCGATTTGGATTTCCAGCGGTCAGTATGGAAGGCCGAGCTGTCTGGATTTTGAAAACCAGCCCGATAAACTGGCGTCGATATTTATGGCAAAAATTCGCTTTTATGGTTATACCCACTACCTTTGTCGGTTCCATTTTAGTCCTTTTCAGCCTAAAAATTCTCGATGCGCCGCCACCGTTGATAATCAAATGCCTACTTACAGAAACAGCTATTGCGTTTAGTTGCACCGGCTTGGCAGTCGGGATCGGAGCCGGTAAACCCAAATATGAGCTGACCGATGCAGCAATGGTTGCTGTAAGCGTATCCGGCCTGGTTTATATGATTTTTGCGGTGACGGCTATTCTGTCAATCGTGGGTCTTGTAGTGCTGCCTGATACATTGCGATATATGTCTTGGGGGTGGAGACTGGTCAGACACCTGCGGAATTTTGACAGAATAGCTTCTTGGATAACCTTGGGAATCGCAGCAATTTGTTATACGATTATTCCCTTAGAAATTGGAATTCGGCGCTTACGTTCAATTGGGGAATAATTAAAAATAAAAATAGCATCCAATCCGAAAAGTACGAGGTTGGTTGATATCCATTCTATACGGATCAACCACCGACTCGCCTATCACCGGATTGATTGTAGGAAATTGATAGCTATTAAATGCGTTCTTCAATGCTAATTCAAATTTCAGCGCTGCATTAAAAGGCAAGCGCACCGATTTTGATACGTCCAAATCCAGCCGATGTGTCGAATCACTCTTTTCAGCGTTAATGGTATGGCTTGGGACAGAGAGGCCGCTTTGGTAATAGTCGTCTAGGGGGGTAAACGAGAATCCGGTGGCAAAATGATATTTTGCTTTTACTGACACCTTTATCCCTGGAATCTCGGTATACCCTTCCAGGTGAATGGAGTGTGTCAAGTCATTGTCCATGGGCACAAGTATATGTGGGGAATTTGTATAATAGATTTTACGCCATGGCATTTCAGGATAAGGCCTGACGTGAGACAAAGCGATATCATCCCCCCATGAGACCCTGGAGCGGTTGAAAGCATAAGCCAAATTGAAACCTGTAGCTCCATCCGATAATTCCCAAGCAGTCAAAAAGCTCAAACCAACTAGTTTTCCAGCTCCTCCCATCGAGGGAACATTGAATTCAATACCTGATTCTGCTTCTATCGGCAGCATGAAAACCATTGTCGTAAGTCTGGAATAGTATCCATTTATTTCAAAATATCTACCTTTAGCATAGGTTCTTTTATAGCCACCGAACCATCTGAATCCGGATTGAGGTTCAGTAATCGGCGTCACAAATTCTATTTGGTCACTGTATTGAATCTGTTCAGCTAAAAATCCGATTCCAGGAGATTGAATAATCCGTTCTACTCCACCTGTTATTCTATTTTTTCCCCAATACCAAGCCGAGAAAATTCTTGGCGATAGATAATCCGACTGGACCAAATAATTGAATCGATCCCATCGTATAGCGAAGCCGATTTCAAGATGATCGCTTAAAAACCATCTATCACGTCCCCATAATGACAATTCATAATCAGCGCTGTCGGATATCCATTGGTAGTCAATTTCGCCCGTATTGTTTCCCGCTGTAAAGCCTTCCTGAACATCGGTGGATGTATAATTGACGGCAATACCAGCTTCAATCTCATGAAATAAAGTGGAGTTACCTCCTTCACCTATCAACCGATGTGTCGCACGTTTTTTATTTGCAGACCACCTTCCTGAATTATATGGATGATTGACAGGGTTGTAATCTTTATCGTCGATGCTTCCAGCTTCTGTATTCAGGTTTAAGGACGAGGCGGTGACACTGAACCAGTAAGATGATGAAAAACGTTGTTTTAAATAAAAGGCTATAAACAGGTTTCTATTTTCTAAAAGCAATGGCGGAAAACCACGAAGTTTCCATAGGTTTTCCGTCAGGATTGAGTCGGTTTGATAGCCGGCAAGCAACGCTATCATGTTTTGTTTTTTATTCCATGAATAAGTTGATTTCACCCATACATTCACATCTTTCAAAGAGTCTTCATTCACATAATCGGAAGCATAGCCTCTGTTGGAATATCTCCAATCAGCGGCACCGGTCATATCAAAGTTATTCAACCTGCTTGAAAGCAATAGGTTCAATCGCCGATCTTTCAGCCGAGGTTCATGGTCTGGAGCATCGATGCTCCCCTCTCCAAAATCTTTCCAATAATCAAACATATCCAGGCTGGATTTATCCAAAATAAATGAATCATTTCGTACGATATCCGACCAGCCGATCATGCCTGAGATCAATTGATTTCTCGATCTGCTGGTTCGGAGATTGACGGCTCCTCCAAGGAAAGTCTCCTGATTGACATCTTGTCCGGCTTTAATTGCAGATACTCCATCAAGAAACGAAGCCGGAGGAAAAATTGCAGGGCGCTGATCCGATGGATCCTGTAGAGGTATGCCGTCGATGAAAAGGCCGACATCCGCCGTTCTTTGAGCTGCGAACCGTGGAAGCCCTGATTCCGACTGAAGGGTCACTCCCGGGATATCCTCTATGGCCTCAGGAACCGTTGAGGATTCCCACTTCAGTTTTAATTGAACATACCCAGGACTGATCGATGGAAATTTTCTAGTGGTAATTTGTAACTGAGGTTTAGTTGACCGAGAAACACTTTCTAGATGAGGGCAAAGTTTCAATTTACAAATAATAAATGCGTTTTCCTCAATAAAGAAGAGCGTTTTTTCTATAGGAAAAAAACCTTCCTTTTCAGCTCGAATCCAATGGTAACCGGGCTCTGCTTGATAAAACCATGCCATCCCTTCACGATCCGTAGCGCCTTGTATGGTTATTGTGCTGGTTTGAACCGAGTCAGATGGAATATCAACAGCTCCGATCTCGACCTTGACTGCTTGAAGTGGAGTGCCGAAATCGTCGGTAGTTTGCGCTAAGATAACGGATGACTGTGCCTTTAGGAGAGTTCCAGAAGTCGTAATAATAATTAGGATTATCAGTATCAATAACCGACGGTTCATAGTTGAAGAATAGCCTGTTCAAAGGATTAGAGCAATCAGGGTTTCGCTAAATAGGCCGGCAGAATGGTCAGAGGGGAACGGCATCCTTTTCTTCCTGCAATCAAAACGGCGTTGGCTGCTGAAGTCGGCGTGTGGTGTACGGCCTGGATCAAGTAAGCCGAAATGTTTCTCTTTTCCATATAATGAAGGAGTTCTCCCAAGCGTTCCGGAAGCATAACCAAAGCGACTACACCTTTATGCTTGAGCAGAATAGAAGCCGCCCGAATAAAATCTTCAAGAGTTCCATGATGTTCATGGTTTGAATAACGGCGTGTAAGGTCTGGACTCATTTTTCCGGTTTTCAGTTTTCTGAAAGGGGGATTCATGACAACGAGATCAAATTTCTGATCGGGCCGTTCGACATGCTGATCGCGAATGTCACCGGTACGTATCGTTATTCTTCCTTCAAAATTATTTAATAAAACATTATCGATTGCCTTATCCGCCAGATCCTTTTGAAGCTCGATTCCTGTGATATGTGATTCCGAGTTCAAAGCAGCCAAACCGATAGCCAGAAGTCCCGATCCGCAGCCTGGAACACATGCCGAACCTATTTTCAAATTCAATGAATCAACAAATCTCATCAGAAATAAAGATTCCTGCGAAACACGAATACCTTTTTGATTGATCAAGATAACGGTATCTGTATCCGGGAGTGTAATTTTATCAGCGTTCACTCTGAAAACTTTGTTTTATCCAGAAGTTCATCAGCAGAATGGGGGATTGTCTCGATTCGATATTGTGGAATCAGATAAACGTTGTCACTGCCTGATTTTTGGAGATAGTATTGGTCGGATTTCTCTTTTGACTGATTTCCGAAGGTAAATATTTCTTTTTCTTCCGAATCAAAGAATCCCAATTCAATGACAACACTGGGATTATCAAAACCGTATTCAGCAAAATCCTGCTTTTCTTCGGCATAATCACCGGCGCGAAAATGCTTAAACATTGAAAGGAGTTGTTGCAATTTGGCGTTATCAACCGGTCCGGTCATGGGTTCGGTAAGCTTCCATTGGTATGATCGGGGGGTTTCATCTTCATTTTCTTCAGCAACTTGCTGAATGACTATTTGATCTTTTCCTGCTGTAATTTTTACTGAAGCGATTGTTTCCGGTTCGATCTTGCAGATGAGAAGATCTTTCCATGCTGTAGCATTGCCTTTTCCATAGGTTGCTTTCAGGTATCCTTGAGCTAAAAGAACTGTTGGTGATTCAGCTTTTCGAACATATGTGGACAGAAAGTCCATTGAACCGTTTTTGCCGACAAAAAAATGGGCGGCCTGACTACCGTCTTCATACAACATTTTCACTTCGGTACCCATCGTTCCGATCGAAAAAGGTCTGCTTTGACCGTCTTCGTCGGTTATTTCAGTTTCCTGCCGAGAGTTCACTTGAAAAGATATGTGTTTTTCAGGATTTTGCGAGACAATTTGGATAGCCTCCAGAGCCTCTGTTGTTTCGAACATCTTCTCGATTGATTCTTTATCTGCCCGAAATAATCTTTCTCCATCCTCAACATACCAGTTACCGTCCATTTTTTTCAGGACAACATCCCCGCCAAAAGACCCCAGTGTCACACTGGAAACGCGTTCGGAGGAAAATGACGGATATAAAATTCCCAACTCCTCCGGAACATGCTCTTTTCTTCGATCGCGGGATTTTTCCTGAATGACGACAGCTATGCCTAAAATGGCAAAAACAATCAATAATATAACTAGATTTTTACGCTTCATATCAAACTCCTGCCGACCCTGCTCGAAGAATTGCTTTTTTGCGTTTCCGCACCAACATACGGATAAACCCGAATCCAATAACGACTAATGGCATCAACGCAATTCCCATGACCTTGTAACGAGTTTTGATTGATTCAATTTTACTTTCATCGTTTGTTCCGAATTCAATGGGTCTGTTCATAACTATACGAGATCTAATTCCGATCAAGTGATCGCCCAAAGCCATGGAATCAATGACATTTTGGAAAAAAATCAAGTTTTCCCCAAACATGGATAGAAACTGGTTGTTAACAAAGCGTGTCGAAGCCACGACCAGGAACCTGGCATTTTCCGTCGAATTGATTTTTTCCGGCTCATCCTGAGGAGCCGAGAAAGACTGGCCCGGTTCCAATGGCATCTCAGGAATAGGTTTATTTTCAAAATAGCTATTCAATGTCCCTCGGCACTCTACCGCAAGAACACTCTGCACCAAGTCGTCTTTCGTGACATCCCAGTTTTGTTGCGGATTCAGATCGAAAGGTGCTTTCATCAGCCATGAAACTTCAGATGTTTTAACCAGATCGGAGATTGTCAATCCTGGAGATTTTTCCGGATAAATTTTCAGTGGAGATGTCCATGGGAGCACGAGACTTTCCAATTGACTTATGGACGGAATATTTTGATTGAATCCTTTTGCGCCGATCATCGGCCACAATGGATAAGGCAATCTGAAACGCACATAACCACTGCTGAACATGGCCTGGGCATGCCTGCGATCGACGACGAGAGCATCCTCCACAGCGATTCCGTAGTGTTCCAGCAATGGATGAATACTCTGTGTAGCCTTTATGGCTGACAATCCCTGTTCTTGAGCTATCTGGATTCCATCCGTCAGGAAAATGGCATTTCCACCCCGCATCAGATACTGATCGATTGCATACAAGGTTCTTGGAGGCAAATCCAGCGATCCATCAACCACTACAATATTGGTTCGAGCAGGAATTTCAGTCACTTTATCAGGCGGCATCGGTCGAACCACAAAATTTTTATTCAATTCATCGTGTAAAGCAGAATAAGCGTTTGGATCCTGATTATTTGATAGTTGCTCCCCTATCCACATGACGACTCTGTCGGTTGTTTCACGCACCTTCAGAATTGCGGATGACAAGTCGTATTCAAGATTATTGATATTGGGAACGAATGGGATAACTTCCCCTTTATCACCGTACTGTATGGCAATACCCATATAGCCCATACTGACGACCTGCTTATCTCTTTTGATTTCGCCGAGAGGAACTTCCGGAATTCCCATGCGTGCCAGCTTCATTTTCAACTCATCATCTTTACCGGGATCGACATATTGTATTTTTAACTTGTTATTTGAATAAGCTTGATATTCCGCCAGGATATCCTGCACTTGAGTTCTGATGGCGCTATGGTAGGAGGGGAGATCTTTCGAGAAATAAGCTGTGATATTGATCAGATCGTCCAATTCGCCCAACAGATTTTTGGTAGCGTCCGAAATGGTATATTCCTTTCTTTCAGTGAGATCGACACGTAAAAACATTCTGTATGAGAGGATGTTCAGAAAAATCAGTATTCCCACGAGCAGGAAAACCGATGTGAGTGACATCGTTCGAGATTTGAATTTATTTTGATAGCTCATAGATCAGACTCCTCAATGACCTTTTCGGTTTTCAAGGGCTCGAATATTTAAAAATAGGAAGAGCGCCATCATAGAGAAATAATAGATGACATCACGCGAATCGATAACACCTCTTCCGATGCTCCGAAAATGGGCGCCGATACCAAGAAACTCCAAAAGCGGAACATAGAAGCCCGGAGCTCGCATCAATATGAAGCCTTCGCCAATAATGAAGAATCCAAAACAAATAATCACACCAAATATAAATGCGATGATCTGATTATCGTTTAAACTGGATGCGAACATCCCTATCGCAAGGTAGGCGCCTCCCATTAAAATGGCTCCGAGATACCCCCCAAGCAATGGGCCGATATCAGGATTTCCGAGTTCTGTGACCGTGATGAAAAGAGGAAAAGTCAGGCACACGGTCAGAGTCAGAAACAAATAACTCGCCAGAAATTTGCCTATAACAACATCGATATCTCTAACCGGCAGAGTCATTAAAAGCTCCATTGTACCTTGTTTGTTTTCTTCAGCCCAGAGTCTCATGGTAACAGCCGGAACAAAAAAGAGATACAACCAAGGAAGGAGATCAAAGAAGCTTCGCAAAGATGCCTGGTTTATGATGAAAAAGGTCGAGAAAAACAACCACCCGGTTAGAACAAGGAAAACAGTGATAAAGATGTAACCTATCGGAGAATCGAAGTAAGATCTAAACTCCCTCTTAAATATGGTAATTATATCGCCCATAATCCAATCCTTTTCTATTTTGTCAATTGCGTGAAAACTTCTTCTAATGTTGCCGTCTCAAGATGCAATTCCGTTAAAATCCAGCCGGATTCGACAGCATACCGAAATATGTCCGCAGCAGGATTCACATTGGATTCAAGTTTCAATCCAAAACGTTGGAACAGGCTTCCCTGCCTGAATTCCATATCGCGGAATACCGAATGTACCCCGTTAAAACGGGTAAACGAATCCACCGGAATATCTGCTTCGCTTTTGACGGTGACCCATAGAGTAGCTTGTTCGGCTGATTTTTTTGTCAGCTCCTGCGGTGTTCCGTCAGCAATAAGTTTACCCTCGTCTATAATCAAGATGCGGTCACATGTCGCTGTAACTTCTGGTAATATATGTGTTGAAAGGATAACCGTTTTTTCCCGCCCCAATTCTTTTATCAGTTCTCGTATCTCGACGATTTGATTTGGATCCAATCCCGAGGTCGGCTCGTCTAAAACAAGTATATCCGGATTATGTATCATTGCCTGAGCAAGGCCTACCCGCTGTCGATAGCCTTTTGACAGTTCCCCGATTTTTTTGTGCATAACCAGCTTCAAACCACACAAGTCAACAATGCGTTTGGTCGCTTTTCCAATATCGGATGTCGGAATTTTCCGTATGGAGGCTATAAAGTGTAAAAAATCAGGAACATCCATATCTAAATACAGCGGTGCATTTTCAGGCAAATAGCCGATGCGTTTTCTGACCTCGAGTGATTGGCTGTAAATATCGTATCCAGCTACTTGTGCCGACCCTTCGTCAGCCGGTAAATACCCGGTCAATATACGCATGGTCGTCGTTTTACCGGCCCCATTCGGACCTAAAAAGCCCAAAACTTGGCCGGCAGGTACCTGAAAAGTGATATTGTCAACTGCCAAGGTGGAGCCGAACCATTTTGTTAAGCCTTTGACATTAATCATACCGTAACTCCATCCCTCAATATATTTTTGAGTAAAATAATCGGGCAAAGATAATCACCCGCGATGATTTTCAATAGAATAAAACGAATTTCATTGCAAATCAGTTCCGGGATTTTCATAAAAAACCTCTTTTTATTTTTTTAGATCCATAACCAAAAAGCGACTTTTTATAAAAGCCAGCAACGATTCCCAGCTTTCAATCTCCGACACGCTTTTCATTTTGTTTCCGGGATCGAGCACCCATACCGGTGAAGCGCTTTTCGTGTTGTAAATCACGATCAAACTATCCGTTTCAAAATGATATTTCATCAACCAATCAACGAAAAGCATTAGATCGTCATTGGCGACACCGGAGTTCGGAGTCCAACCATCAGGATCCATGCATAGGAAAAACCGTTGTTTATCCAGCGCTTTTATCCAGGCTTCACTGTCAGACAAAATTGAATGGTATGTATCGGTATCCAGCGTATCAAATCCTGTAGCATAATCAAAATCCCACCTTGTGATTGCTTCGATTTCAAATGGATTGTGCCCGGTGTAAAAATATCCTGCTAAAAAACCCTCTTGAACCAGTTCGGAAACATAGCCGACAGGAACTCCAGCTATTGAGTCTTTAGATGGAATCGGCGGGCTTATCGTCTTTGTTCGATGGGCTTTGAATAGACATTTTTCCAAACCGGATCCCGCCGGAATGCTTTCAGAGTCAAAATATCCTGCAAGAGGTAAAAAAATCAGGTTGTAATTGACATGCCGATTCAAAATCATAGGCTCCAGCCAACTTCCATCGTTGGCCGGCTTGTCGGATTTTGTTTCACTGGAAGCCGTCAGAGTAATGATTACGTTCTGACCGGCAAAAGACTTCAAATCCCGCGAATACTCTTTCCATCCCATTTCAAGTTGACGTTGCGGCGGTGGAATTTTATTCTGAAAAAGAACATGCTCTTTCCCGAATTCATCTTTCAATTCGATACGGAAATTAATATCTGCTCCTTTAGGATCAAATTCTTCTGGAAGGAAACCGGGAGCAAACGTCAACAGTGGTCTGGAGGGCAGCTTGACCGGCCAAGAAAAACTACTTGGGGAACGGCCAGCGATCACGTGGCGCGGCCTACCGCCCCAAACAAAGTTTTGTGCACCAAGAATCTGCTGAACGGTATACAATCCTGGAGGCTTGGCCGGCTGAGCATCTCGGAAGACAATATATGAATAGCATGAACCCAACGTCCGATGATCATCGGAATGAACCATCACATCCGAAGGTCGAAAAACCTGGTTTTGGCGGATAGTTAGTCTATTGGCGCCTTTCCGCAGCATTTCAGAGGGAACCGACAGACGATAAGTCCTCCATTCTTCTTTCAAGTGTATTTTCCCAATGGGATTGCCATCGATCTCCAGGGTTAACAGTATCGGAGGGGCACCTTCGAATCGATACGGTTGAACGGTCAAAATTATTTCTTTTTCAACGATATCTCTTACATTCAATAAAACGTTTGATTCAGTATCGGAAGACCATATAAATCTGGTTGTCGGCATATCTTTACTATCAGGTATATGCCAGCCTGTCAGCAAATATTTCAAATGCTCCGGATTGGACATATCCAATACAAATAGATCGTGATTTCTGGCGGCTTCGGGTAAACGCAAGATGAAATCATAGACAGGGTCCTGAGTCATTGGAGGCTTGCATCCAGCTAAAATCAGGCTCAACAGGGACAACAAAAATAGAAATCGTTTCATAGCTTCCTCATTACGCATTCCGGCGCAAAGTCATTTCCGTCTCGCCATTGAATACGTGAATTTTTTTAAGATTGATCGCCAGATTCATTTTCTTGTCTTCAGGTATTTCGCTATCGGAAGTCAATCGGACAATAATAGGATGATCTTCCAATTTGGAATGAACCATGGATTCAGCTCCCGTTGTTTCCACCAAGTCTATTGAAACGGTAAAGGATAAATTGTTTCCTTCTTGTCCAGCGTCACGGCCGACAACGATAAAGTCTTCCGGCCTGACCCCGATAATGCATTCAGAAACACCGTTTAAATCAAAAAGGCTTTCAATCATTTCATTTGTCAGTATAGGAGCGCTTCCCAAAAAAATCCTGCCATCCTTAACTTTCGCTTTTAATAAATTCATTGAAGGACTGCCGATAAAACCGGCAACGAAAACATTCCGAGGATATCGATATACTTCCATAGGTGTCCCTGCCTGCTGCAACACCCCATCTTTTAAAATGACAATCCTGTCGCCCATGGTCATGGCTTCCACCTGGTCATGCGTGACATACATCATGGTGGTTCGAAGTCGTTCATGCAGCTTTTTTATTTCCGTTCGCATTTGAACTCTAAGCTTTGCATCCAGGTTGGATAAGGGCTCATCAAATAAAAAAACGGAAGGCTCTCTGACAATTGCCCGCCCTACTGCAACCCTCTGGCGCTGTCCGCCCGAAAGCTGCTTCGGCTTGCGAGTCAAAAGATTTTCAATTCCAAGGATATTCGCGGCATTCAATACGCGTCGGTCAATTTCCTGGGCGGGAATTTTTCGGAGTTTTAATCCAAAAGCCATGTTTCGATAGACATCCATGTGGGGATACAGAGCATAGTTTTGAAAAACCATTGCAATATCACGATCTTTGGGTGAAACATCATTGATCAGTCGATCGCCGATAAAAATTTCTCCTTCCGAGATTGATTCAAGACCTGCAACCATCCTAAGAGTTGTAGATTTTCCACAGCCTGAAGGACCTACGATAACGACGAATTCCTTGTCATGGATTTCAAAATTTAAATTGTCGACAACTCGTGTGGTGTCAAAATACTTACTGACATTTTTAAACGTGACCCGAGCCATATTTACTTCACCCAAAAGAGAGTTATTTGTGTATCGATCCGTGTGCCTAGCTTCGCTTTCGGCCGCTCCCGTAGAGTATCAAAAGACCTCCCATAATGACAAATGGTATACCAAGGAGCAACCGTTGTTCAGTCACTTCTGACAAATCAAAATAGCGAGGTATAACCACCAAAGCAATCGTGTTATTTAGTGCGTGAGCCAACATGGCAGGGTATAGGGATCCCGATACATGCACAATCCAACCAAAACTGATGCCCAGGAGTGTTGTAGCAAATAGGCGATATATGCTGAAATGCATAATTCCGAACAGAAGACCGGTGATAATGATGGATCGAAGCGGACTCCATTTTTTTTGAAAACTTCCCTGGATCGCACCTCGAAACAGCAGTTCTTCGCAAATTCCGGGAGATGCGGCCATAAGCAAAACCATACTGTAAGATGGTAGGTCTGGAGCCATGACCTCGTTAAAATTCTCCAACCAGTTCATCGGAATCGGTAAAAGCTTCATCATCAATTGATTGAGAGAAAGAATAACCGGTAGCGCACCGACCTGAAATAGAATCGTGCCTGCCCAGACTTTCCAAGTAGTCTTGTTAAGGCTTAACGTTTGTTTCAATGGTAATTTTTGAAAAAGCACCATCAATAGAGCCGCTCCGAAAAAAAGAACCCACTGGGTGACAATCATGCCTGGTACAAAGCTACGGATTTGAAATGGCGCCATAAAATAAAACATGCTTAACCATACCAATACAAATCCGATCAATGCAGTTCTAACAGGGTTCTTTTGAATCATTCTCAAGCTGAATTCAGTATCGGAAACCGACTCAGAAATCAGACTTCCTTCTCGCTCCATGGATTTAATCGTGAAAGACACAAGCGCTGTTGCGAAGACAAGGTTGACTCCGTTAGCGATCAGCATAGGCCAAATTTTCAGTGTGCCTTCCAACATTTCTTTCATGGCAACGACAATGTTGGCAATTGGCAGCGCTAAAAGAAACGAGTTGGATTTCATACCGGGTAAAGTGGCTGCTATGCCGGGAACCATTGCCAATAAAGTAAAGGGCATGATCAGTGTTTGGCCGGATTGATAGGTTTTAGCTCGGGCACTGATCAGTATTAGAGCCGAGGCCAGAAGTAGGGTGATTGGCAGCGCACATAAAAAAACGCCTATTACGGATCCAATGCTTATTGTGAATTCAAATTTCGTTTCCTGGTTAAGATCAAAAAAGCCCAATTTCAAGGTAAGAAGAAGAGAGGACAGGTTGATTAGCAGGCTGATCAGCCCCGTTGTTACCACGATCATCATTTTCCCAGTAATGACACTACGTCTATGAATAGGGCTGACCAGAAGCGTTTCAAAGCTTCCGCGCTCTTTTTCGCCGGCAATCAAATCGACGGCGGCAAAAGAACAGCCGCTGACAAGAGTCAAAATCAGGATAATGGGAAGTATTTTGGCAATTTTGTGCCCGCTTTTCTCATAGATCGATGCAATATCTAAAAATTGCGATTCTCCAATATCGTAATCAATTATCGACGAGTCGGACAGTTCCTCTGCAAGGCTTTTTCGAACCAGGGAAAACTGCGTTTTCGAGAAAATATCCGTGATCATACCGGCCGCTTTTTGCGACTTGTCATCGGAACTTAAATAGTACAGCCAGAAAACGTGTCGATCTAAGGCATCGTCACCAACTTCCAATCCGGCTTGAGCATTTTTTACGTATACTTCCCGAGCAAGATTTTTAGTAAAAACATAACTGACTGGTTTATCTGAATGCTTATCGATCAAATCCTTTATCTCTTGTTGATCGCCTCTAACCGCGATAACGAACCCTTCCTCCTGGACAATTTTTTGATCCAAACCTTGTAACCAGGACATACTTCCAAAAATAATCGGAAAAATGATAATCGGAAGAACGAAAGTTGAGATAACGACCCGTCTGTTCCGAATAATTTCCGTCATTTCTTTCAGATAAACGGTTTTGATTTCATCCCATGCGAGCATTCAGTTATCTCCTAAAAGCTTGTTCTCGTTAAAAAGTGACATCATTTCCCGCCGGCTGTTTGTCCTTTTCAAGCAAATAGAAAAAAATGTCTTCCAGATATCGCTCTCCCGTTTGTTGCCGGAGTTCCTCCAGATTTCCGATAGCCCGAAGCTTTCCATTATGAATGATGGCAATCCTGTCGCATAGCTTTTCCACTTCACTCATGATATGAGTTGAATAGAGAATACATTTCCCTCGTTCTTTATATTCAAGTATCGTTTTCATCGTCTGCGCTGCAGCAATGACATCCAGGCCGACGGTCGGCTCATCGAAGATCAAAACAGGAGGATCTTGGATAAGGGCGCGTGCGATAGAAACCTTTTGCTTCATACCTGAAGATAGTTTTTCACACCTGACTCGTGCGTATTCCGAGATGTTGAATTCATTGATTAGCTCATCGATTCTATTTTTCAGGCTAACAGGCGATAACCCATTGATTTTTCCAAAAAAGCGTAAAATTTCCTCAGGAGTCAAACGTGGATACAGACCGGTTGTTGAAGAGAGGAATCCCAATGATTTTCTGACCTGGCCGGACTGTCGGACAACATCAAAACCATTGACGGAAGCGCTTCCTGATGTCGGTGTCAAAAGGGTTGCCAGAATTCGCAAAGTTGTTGTTTTTCCGGCGCCGTTCGGCCCAAGAAGCCCCATGATTTCACCAGCCCCGCATTCAAAGGAGAGGTTATCGACAGCCTTGATTTCACCTCTTTGTGGATCAAAAAAAGTCCGGGTCAATTCTTGTACGACAATCACTTTGCAACCCCTTTAGAATAAAAACGTTTAAATAAAATCATTTTAAGTTGATTTTTGTTCAATCCCTGTACCAGCGTATCTCGTCCGATAACTTTCTTTGCAACCGACAGCAAGACGAAGCACCAAATCAATAATGAGAGTATAGTGATAGCCGCTGGACCGAATCGGCACGTTCCATGTATCAAGGAACGGAAAAACAGGCTGATATTGGTAACAGGGATCAAAGCAGTCAAGTTGTTATAAGGGATACCAGGAATAGCGGCTACTATGGCCGGTTGAATTCCTATGCTATAGATGATGGAGACATAGCTTTGCGCTTCTTTGAAATCTTTGGCGAATGCAGCCACAAGAATCATCAGAGCATTGAATGCAGACGCCGTCAATAATACCCCGAAGACCATCATTGGCAATGCCGCCAAAGAAAGCGTAAATTTCATCTCTGCGCTGATATTCCCAAAAAGTGTATATCGCAGTGTCAGAAGCATCGCGATTATATTTAAAATTCCTGCCAGTGAACTCATTGTAATAACCGCTAAAAACTTGCCGGCAATCAAATGTATCGGCTTGATCGGCGCTACAAGAGTCGTCTCGAGCGTCTTTCTTTCTCGTTCGCTCGTGATGACTTCAATTGATGGATACATACCGCCCATGACAGTAATTATGACAACGACCATAGGGAGCAAAATTCCGAGGAAAAAACGAGAACGACTTTCAACAGACGACAGGTCGATTTCTACTAATTGAAGATCGGGGAAGCTCGAGTTGTCATAGCCGACGAATGCTTCTAGATCGGCATAACGAAATTGGTCAAGGACCCTTTCAATTCTCTCTTTAGCCTCGTTGGAACGATCGGACGAAGAATCGTAAAAGAATACGAAGCGTTTTTCCGATCGGCACTCAATCGGGCTAATGATGATATCTAGCTGTTCGTCCTTTAAACTGGGCATCTGCCCATCTAGAACGGAAATATACTGGCCGGAAAATTCGAAATCGAAATCCGACTTCAATAAAGAAAACAAAAATTCATCTGAAGGTTTTTCTACAAAGCCGATTCGAGACGGCATATCGCTTAAAAAGCCATGCTGTAGAAGAATCAGCTCGTTCATGACCCAAAATATAAAAGGATAAAGGGCGATCGGAAGAATGATGGAATAAATAATCGTGTTTTTATCTCGGAAAAAACTCAGCAACTCTTTTTTCAAAACAATGCGAAACACCGCCAAATCTCCCGTGCAGAACACAAATTCGAAACATTTCTTATTGATATCACCTCTAAATATGTTTTGAAATAAAAATAATTCAATCTATAGTTTAAGCGGCCCATTAGTCATCTTGTTTTAGAGAGGATTATCGAGGAAGTGAAACACATCACATCAGCAGTTCTACTTGCCGCCGGATTTGGCACACGCCTTCGTCCTTTGACTCAACGACAAGCAAAACCGTCTCTGCCGTTTTTCGACCGAACAGTGATCCATCATTTAATTGAAAAGCTGATTGATATTGGAATAAAACAACTGTTTATAAATCTCCATTACAGAGCGGGATCAATAAGAAGAGCCCTGAGACTGGATCGCTTTCGATCACTTGAAATTCACTTTTCTTTTGAACCGACCATATTGGGGACTGCAGGCGCCTTATTTCCATTGCGTCGTTATTTACAAGGCGAGCCTTTTTTCCTGATAAATGGAGATATCGTCACTGACATTGATTTAAGGGATGTTATCGACTCCCATCGACACCATGAAAATGCAATTGCAACGATAGTTTTGCACCCGAGTTCCGCTCATTACGGCTATCCGCAAATTGGGGCTTCTTCCGATTTTTGGTTAACACGTTTTCCCTATGGCGTATTACGTGATGGAGATTATGACTGGTCAGGCACTTTTGCAGGTATCCATATTCTTGAACCGGAGTTTTTAAAATTTATCGATCGTAAGGCTTTTATGTGTATCAATTCCGAAATATATCCTCGTATTTTAGAACTAGGCCATCGAGTCGGCGTTTACAGGCATGATGGTTACTGGAGCGATATAGGGACGATAAAAAGTTATTATCGGGCTCATTTCCATGTTTTACAGGGGTTGTTAAAACTGCCCGGAGTGAGCGATCCTCCGATGGATCACTGGGCACATCCTACTAGTCAAGTGGATTCGGGAACTCGAATGGGGAGTAATGTCGTTCTATGCCCTGGATGTACAATTGGAAGAGAGGTGGTTTTGGAGAATATTGTCGTCTGGCCGGGAATTCATATCCCTGATGGATCCTGTTATAAAAACGGCATTCTTGTCGACTCCAAAACATTTATTTCCATTACTGATGAGAGTTAAAAAGGATGAACAGGAGAAGTGTAATAAATAGAATTCTTTGTAATTTTTGGGGAGATAATTTTTTTACGGTTTCTAAGCTATCCGGCGATGCAGGAACCAGGGAATATTTTCGAGCGTTTCATGGAGATAGAACGGTCGTTTTGATGGACCGACAGGAGCCTTACGACAGTCATGCCGATCTCTTTTGCAGACTGACAAAATATTTATCTTCATATGGCTTTCCCGTCCCTCAAATTTTGCTTGACGCTTCTCAGGACGGAATTTTGATATTGGATGATCTTGGAGATCAAATGCTTCAAAATGAATACCTGCGGAATCCGAATGAAACATTAAACGTTTGTTATGATAAAGTGTTAGATCAACTTGTGCGTTTACATACACTATGTCAAAAAGAAACTGCAGAGCATTATTCCGATATTTTTTTACAACGTTTTGATTACGCAAAGCTGCGATGGGAACTGGATTTTTTTCTGGAATACTTTGTTCATCGGTTCAAGGGGCTGAATCTCAATTCAGAGCAAATGGCGACACTCGACATTCATTTCGACAGTATGTGTCGAATTCTGGAAAAAGAGCCGCTGGTTTTTACTCACAGAGATTTTCACTCCCGAAACATCATGATAAAAGATAAAGAAGTTTTTATTATTGACTACCAGGATGCTCGTATGGGACCTCCCGAATATGATTTAGCATCGCTTTTACGCGATGCATATGTGAAGCTTCCTGAGACATTCATCGAAGAATTTCTAGAAAATTATTACCGTGAAACCGCAGATAAACGAGACAAATTTCATAGGAGATATATTTTCAGTTTGATGTGCATTCAAAGAAACATCAAAGCTCTCGGGACATTTGGTTATCAGGCGGCGGTGCGAAAAAACGTCTATTATCTTCAATATGTTCCACTGTTAAAACAACACCTTGAAACCGAACTGTCTTTTTTGGACGGAAGTGGTAGCGGAGATGATGTTTTTCCGCTGGATCCGGTCGTTTTTAAGCGAGTTATACTGCATGATATTCTCGGGTAGTTTGATGGCGATTTTTCTTCATGTTTTGATAACCTTAATAATATCCTTTTTTATTCCTCTTTTAGAGCCATTTTCTTGGAGAGATATTTCTCAAGCAGTTGTCTTTGCCGCTGCTGTCTTAATTATTGGAAATGTTGTCATTGCCGTCAAGTCGCGTATCGAGAAAAAAAAATTCGATGTTTTTCAACACCTGGATTTGAGCATTTTCCTTTCCATTTGGACTGGGGTCAACCAACTGGCATTTAAAACTCGTTATCCAGCCGTTTCTGCACGATATTTCCCGGAGATTTCCAAGTTTTTTCCCGCGTTTTTTATTCTTGGCTTTGGAGTGATTGTATTTATAACCTCCTGCAAACAATTGAAATTTGCCCATAAAGCTTGGCTAGTCGCCTTTATGGTGAGTTCTCTACCCTATACACATCCTCTAGATCACTACACTCTGGCTTTGTGCTTTCCTTTGATGTTGTTGCTCTACGCGGTCCATAGAGATACAAAAAACATAGGCTCATCTTTTCACAACCCATTCTTCCGCTTTCTCTTTGTAGCAGCTTTCTGTTTTTTTCTTTTTCAATTGGTTTTATCACTAAGAAACGATTTCGACCAAACGGCACCCGATATTCTGTTTTATGCCATCTTGCCGTTTATCTTCCTGCTTGTTTGGGGCGCGATTAAATGCGATGAAGAGAAGATGTATTCGATTGTAAAAAAAGCTGTTGCGAGCCACGTGGTATTGATGCTTTGTTTGGCGCTTGTTTGGATTGTATGGACGGCATCTCGTTTAGGTGTTTTGAGCATACTCAAATATCGCTTATGGATAAGCTTGATTCACCCAAATGCATTGGCAGCCTATATGGCAGCATCGTTTTTAATACTTGAACCCTGGAAAAAGCGGAGCACAAAACATGCTTTTATCAAGCTCATCTCTGTATGTGCACTGATTATGCTTATACTGACACAGTCTCGAGGAATGATCTTTGCGCTTGTGTTATCTTTTCTAATTGTAAATTTCAATATCTTTCGCCTTTTCCGGAAACTTGAAATCAAGCAAAAAAGATTTGTCCTTTACGCAGTGTCGGCATCCGTTATCCTTGCCGTAATTATTTATCGACGTGTTCATTATCGATTGCTGACCATCCAGATGGTTCAGGACAGAATGGCTCTGTGGAAAGCGGGGTGGGATGGCATAAAGACACATCTTTGGTCTGGGTTTGGTTTTGGTTCAAAGCAGTTATTGGCTGCATTCGTGATAGATCCGTTTTCCTCAAACACTGAATTTTTACGCCTTTGGATGGATTGGGACCGTCTTGGAAAACATTTTCATAGCCTTTTGATTGAATTGCTATGGCTATTTGGTCTTCCCGGCCTGCTTTTACTTTTATTTATTCTCTATGGATGTTTTTATAAGAAAGAATTAAAAAAGGTTTATCCTGGAATAGTTATGGCGATTCTCGCATTATTGATTTTCGGATTCTTTGACTGCCCAATTTACTATTCAGCCATTATGTTTTTAGGAACATCCTTATTGGGCGTTTTGTCTGGATCGTCGATTCAGCGAAAAGCCGGTGATAACTCACGACTGACATCCCACAAAACAGCTTCGGCGTTACCTGCTGTCTTAGCTGTCGGTGTTTTACTTCTGATTGTCATTCCAGCGCTTCATCAGCGCTTTTTGTTCGCCTGGGGCATTCATCAGTCAAATCACGACAGCGACAAATCTAAAGCCAGTCTGGCTTCGGCTGCCTTTTACAGACCGCCATCAGGTAAAGCGGTGGAAAAACTTGTCAAGTTGATGTTGGATGAAGGCAATTGCATCGATGCCATTTCTGTTCTTGACACCTATATGTCCAGAACCGACATGCCGAAGATTCAATTGATGCGCCTTCATGCCTGGTTGGAACAAAATCAAGATCAACGCCTTAAAAGGTTGCTGAAAGCATGGCAATCCGACCCTTCCGGCCTAATCAGCGAAAATCTTTATTTTGAAGCGTTTTTGGTGGAAATACAATCAGAATTCTTTGAAATGAGAGCAGATATTCTTGACAACCTGCTTGCGGACAGGAATTTTTATTTGTTTTTACGCGACCATGGCATTGAGACGCCTGAAGGCCTAAAGATTGACAAAAAAGCAGTGAATGATATTTTATCGGCCCGTGGTCTTCATTTGTCTTCATGTAAACTAAAATACTCATCGGCTGTTATACCATTGGAAGATCTACTGACAACGATTGAAACAATGTTATCGCGTTGTGATGCAAATATTATCCGATGCAATAAAAAGCGTCAGGCATATTTTCTAGCCCTGCTCAAAGCGCGAGATTTTGGTAGAGCCACCCGAGTGGCAAATTCTTGGAATTTCGATTTAGCGGAAACCCGATTGATGGCGGATATTCAGACATTTCAGGATGGCAGCTCAGCATATTCAATCATACAGGCACACAAAGCGATTGGTAATCGTGATTATGCCCTTGCTGAACACCTTCTTTTATCAGCATCAGCAGAAGAAAAATCAAATCCAGAATGGTTTTACATGATGTCTATTGTTTGGGGCGAAAAAGATAACTGGCAAGCAGCGTTGAAAGCTATCGATTCGGCTCTGCAATTTGCTCCATTCGATGTTCGTTTCCTAATGGAAAAGGGGAAAGCCTTATATCATCTTGGACAACTCAACGACGCATTGCTGGTTTTTCAAACGATTCTAAATTTTTCGCCTTGGTCGGTTAACGCTCAGTCATATACCGGAATTATTTTGTACAAATTGGAACGAATCGAGGAAGCGGTTTTATATTTTAAGTCAGCGTTGGATTTGACTCCGGAAGATCCTCAGGCTTATTTTAACCTCTACATGGCCTTGACGGCTCTGCCGGACAGATCTGAGGACGCAAAGAAATTACATGACACTATGATTGAAAAATTTGGCGATGCCGCAATTTTTATAGATGAGAAAGAAGGATTATTTGCAGGAAATGCAGGTGAATAATAAAGCCTACAGAGTTGCTTGGACCGCGGCGCTTCTTTTTATACTGTTTTTTTCCCTCTATCTTAAAACCGCTGCCAATCAACCATTCAGCGGCGATTGTAGTGAGTTGACAGCAGCATCTTACGTTCTTGGAATTCCTCATACAACCGGCTACAGCACTTATTGCCTACTCAATAGGATTGCAGCACAAACACTACCGATTGGAAACATTGCGTTTCGATCATCTATCACCTCGGCGATATTTGCATCGCTAGCCCTTGTCTTTTTATTTCTTTATCTAAGCAAAATATTTTCTCTGCCCAGCGCATTTTGGGGATCGTCATTATTAGGCTTATCTTTGATATTCTGGTCTCAGGCGAATATTCAAGAGGTGTACTCTTTACACATGTTTTTTCTCTGTCTTCTTTTATTTCTCGCAGAGAAATCAGCCTCGAGATTTTCGCTGTCGATACTTTATTTGTTATTCTTTTTCATGGGCTTAAGTTTGACCAACCATGGCCTGTCCATTTTCAGTTTTCCAGCCTTACTTCTATATATCTGGCCCGGGAAAAGCTTGCTCAAAAACTACGCTGTCAAATGGAAACCCATTGTTGCAGGAATGGGTTTCTTTATACTTGGGCTTTCCGTCTTGTTTTATTTCCCGGTCAGAGCCCTTACGAATTGTGTTATTCTTTGGCGAAAATGTAATATCTACTCAGAATTTATCAATCATGTTTCCGGTAGACTTTTTAAGAATTTGATGTTCAATCAGTCTTTTATCGATACCTGGAAAAGATTCTTACTTTATAAGCAAATTACCCAGCGTCAGTTTCCTGTCATTTTCTTTGCAGTAGCTCTATACGGAGTATATGTGCTATTCAAGCGAAAAAGAAAACTGGCATATGTGTTTATTCTGTTTTTCGTTCTGGTGAACTTTTTCACGCTTCAATATAGGATCGTCGATATAGAAGTCTATTTCATCCAAAGTTATCTATCCATCATCGTATTTATCGTTGCCGGTCTCGATGATTTACGTCAACGTCTACTTTCAAGATCCATGACAATATTCGGTTTGAGCTGGCTGATAATTCTATTCGGCTCCTTGGCATATATGATGGTAAAAAATTACCGGCAAAACGATTTCTCACGAAATTATGTAGCATATGACTGGGGTATCAATGCATATAATTCCGCCCCTCCGAACTCTATGCTGATAACCCAAGGATGGAATTCTCCATTCATGTTTTTTTATCTGGATCACGTTTTGGATTATCGACCAGACCTGTTGATGCTGGTCGATTACAAGGGATCGACGTTTCATCAAGCCTCAAACCAAAATTGGGATATACCTGTAGTTTCCACGTTGCCCGTGGAAATACCTGGAATTGATGAAGAAGAATTCAAGATATACGGTGTTGTTTACCAATTCGTGAAACCGAATAAGCAATTAGGAAGTTTCGACACATACAAATCGATTATACGAAAACGCTCATTATGGGACCCGAAAGTCGATTTAGACTTTCATTGCTTGGCTATTAAAGCGAATTACGTGATAATAGAAGGATTCTGGAAATTGGAAACCGGAGACAGAGCAGAAGCCGAGAAATATTTTCAAAGATCTGAAGCTATATCAATATTTAACCCTTTGGTTTTTAACAACCTTTCATGCATCTATTTCAAACTGGGTGATTATAAAAAAGCGGAAGAGAAAGCTTTGATGGCTCTGGATCTCGATCCAAGCTTAATTCCGGCTCTCCATAACCTCGGAAATGCATTGCTAAAACAGAAGCGTTATTCTGAAGCCATTGAAATCTTCGAAAAGGTGAAAGGCAACATTGTGTCCTTGGGCAGACAACGTGAAGCTCTTGGGTTTCTGTATCTTATTGAGAACGAATGTGAAAAAGCCATGAGTGAGTTTAAAAAAGCTTTGATTGTTTCGCCTTCATCACAATCAGCGGCCATCAACTTGGGTATATCACAATACCGTTGCGGATACGTACAGGAAGCATTAATAACATTTAATGATCTTGTCGAAAAAGGTAACAGCTCGATTGAGGCCTATCTAAATAGAGCAAATGCCTTTATCGCGATTGCTGATTTTCAAAGTGCAGGAAGAGATCTGGCGATCGTTTTAAGTCTTCAACCAGAACGTTTTGAGGCTCGTCTGGCTCAAAGTGTTGTACTGTTTGAAGAAGGAGATGAAGTTGAGGCCGTTAGAAAGCTTCATGAGCTTGCATCTGAATTTCCTGAGAGTACAGCGGTGTTGAATAATTTGGGTCTGATGGCCTTTCGACAGCAAAATTATGACCAGGCCATTGAATACTGGGAAAAATCCATTGAACTGGACTCTGGTCAGCTTGATATCCATCGCTATTTGTGGGAAATTCAATTTGAGAGATATTTTCTTAATGATTGAAAAATTTCGATACCCGACGCAAGCTGATATCGTTAGTGGAAAAAGCTTCTGTTTCAGATAGGAAAATGATTCTTGGATTGATATTGTCCAGCCGGATTGTACAAAAACTGAGGTCTGTGAAAAAAACTGTGAAATTTTTTTGTGCTTGAGATGTTGCTTTTTATTTTTTTCCGTGTAAATATTCTGGTGAGTCTTACCCTTGGAAGGATTGATTGGAATAACCTAATGCGATTCGGTTTTTGATTCTTTCCAGAACTCATCATTGGTTCATAAAGTTAAGAAATTTTTTCAACAAGGTATGAAAGTCTAACATTTATAGAAGGAGATGGCCATGGAAATGTGGGAATTATTTCTAAAAGGTCTGGCAAAAACCATTGAAGAATTTACGGTAAAGATGATAGAAAAAGGTAAGCAGGAAAAAGGTGTTTCCTATGGTGTTCATACACGGGGAACACATTTTCGACCTGGGCAACCTGTTTCGCAGCCTAAAACCCCTGTTCAAGCTCAAAATGTAGAAAAATTACAACAGTCGATAAAGGAAGTGTTGGAGCTTCATCCTCAAGGGATAACAATGAAAAACATTGCAAAAGAACTGGATGTCCAATGGCATTTCCTACGCATCCCCATGCGACTGCTTATGGCGGAGGAAGCGATTATCAAGCAGGGATTGAATTATATGCTTCCTGAACCATCTTCTCCTAAATCAGATATTCATTCTGGTGATAAAGATTTAAAGCCGCCCATAGAGAAGAAGAGAAAACCGGAAGAAGAATTTGGATCAGCCGATAAAACGGAAAAAATATTTCAGCCGGATTTAGATTTAGAGAGTTTCTCGTACACGGATGAAAGAACAGATAAAACTGCTCCTTTCAAATCGACTGCTCCGCGACGAAGAGTATTGGATGCTTCTCAATTAGAAGACAAACCCAAAACCATCTCTGCGCCTCCCAGCATGTCGGTTCGAGAACGTGAAAGCTTGCGTTACCGAATAATGACAGCTCTCAGGGGTCGGCCGGAAGGATTATATTTGGAAAAAATTGTCGAAGTTTTAGGAGAAGATGCTGACATTGTCGCTCCGATACTAAATGAATTGCAAGAGGAATTAAAAATTTTAAAGCAGGAAAACGGTAAATTTCGCTTACCTTAAAGCTGATTAATCTTTAATTTATTATAGTATCTGTTTGTATATTTCGTCTATGTCCTTCTCAGGCATAAGATTTTTGTGGACATCTTCATAAATATGGTGTTAATTACGGCTCGGGGGTTTTTTGCGCATGGAAAGCGTAAAACAAGTCATAACATTTAACTGTTGGAGGTATAAATGAGCGGACAGATGATATATTTTTTCAGCAAAGATCAAACGGATGGTGCTGCGGATAAAAGAGAATTGTTAGGCGGTAAGGGTGCCAACCTGGCGGAAATGACCAAAATAGGCATTCCGGTACCTCCCGGTTTCACGATCACGACTGAAGTATGTCGAGACTATCATGATGCCGGAGACGTTCTGCCGCCGTCTTTGTTGCCGGAAATAAAAAAAGCCGTCAAAAAACTTGAAGTTATTATGAGGGCTGGATTCGGTGATCCTGATAAAACGCTTTTATTATCGGTGCGTTCGGGAGCGGCAAGGTCCATGCCTGGGATGATGGACACGGTATTGAATTTAGGAATTAATCAGGATGTCGTTGAAGGGCTTGCACGCAAAACGGGCAACAGGCGATTTGCGCTTGACGTATACCGTAGATTTATCCAAATGTTCGGTGATGTTGTGATGGAAGTTCCTCATGAAAAATATGAACATATTTTACATGAGGTCAAATCGTCCAAAGGTGTTGTTTTGGATACGGAACTTGATGAAAAAGACTTGGAGAAGGTGGTTAAAAAATATCTGAAACTGTATGAAAAACATACTGGAGAACAGTTTCCTTCCGATCCGATGGACCAATTGATCAGATCTGTTGAGGCTGTATTTAAATCCTGGAACAATCAGCGTGCAGTCACTTACAGGAAGCTAAACGATATCAGAGGGCTGATAGGAACTGCCGTCAATGTTCAGACGATGGTTTTCGGAAACCTGGGCGAGACATCGGGGACCGGGGTCGCTTTCACCCGTGACCCTGCAACGGGTGAAGATGAATTGTATGGTGAATACCTGATGAATGCTCAGGGTGAGGATGTTGTGGCTGGAATACGCACACCGTTGCCCATCTCGAAGCTCAGAGAACAAAACCCAGTTATTTATAATGAATTAAACGACATTCGACATCGTCTTGAAAAGCATTATAAAGATATCCAGGATCTTGAATTCACCATTCAGGAAGGCAAGCTCTATATTTTGCAGACACGGACTGCAGAGCGCACAATTTTCAGTTGGATTAGATCGCAGGTCGAGATGGTTGGTCAGGGGCTGATCGACAAGAAAACAGCTATAAGAAGAATACCAGCTGGAGAATTGGGCAAGCTGTTTGCTCCGGTGCTGGATCAAACGGATATCGAAAGAAAAGGGCTCAAAGCTTGTGCCATGGGGCTGAATGCCAGTCCGGGCGGGGCATGCGGTCGCATTGTTTTTACCGCTGAAGACGCCGAGAAATGGTCGGAAATGAATGAGTCGGAGCTTATAAAAAAATATCCTACGATAGCTCCTTCGAAGAAAAGCGATAAAGAAAGTGGAAAAAAAGAAAAAGTTCACGTTATTCTTGTTCGAATTGAGACCAGCGCTGATGATATTGGCGGAATGCATGCAGCCCAAGGTATTTTGACCTCTCGCGGAGGTATGACAAGCCATGCAGCGGTCGTTGCCAGAGGTATGGGATGTCCTTGTGTGGCCGGTGCAGGGGACTTGGTTATCAACTATGCTAAAGAAGAGCTTATTTGCGGAGATCACATTTTGAAAAAAGGCGACAAGATTGCCATCGATGGCTTCACCGGTGCAATCTATCCGACAGAAATCGATGTCAAACCGTCTGAAATTCTTCAAGTATTACGTGGGCAAATCGGAGCGGAAGAATCTCTGATTTACCGCCGATATTCAACGTTGATGTCCTGGGTGGAAGAATTTCGAAAATTAGGTGTCCGAACCAACGCTGATACTCCTGGAGACGTCCAAACGGCGATCTATTTGGGAGCGGAAGGGATTGGATTGACTCGAACTGAACACATGTTTTTCGGTAATGCGAAGGAAAAGAAAAATGTTGCGAACAAAGGCGAAAAGAAAGTTTCACGTATAGTTACATTCCGAAAAATGATCCTTGTAGCGGAAAAAGTCAAACAGTTGAGACAAAAATTGGCTGCTGCTATGTCAGGCAAGGGTGACCCCGAATCGATCGCGGAACTTCAGGCAAAACTAGTTGAACCGGAAAAACACTATTATGAAGCCCTTAGAGATCTATTACCTCTTCAAAAACAAGATTTTAAAGAAATTTTTAAAGTTTTAAACGGCCGTCCGGCGACTATTCGAACATTGGATCCGCCATTACACGAATTTTTACCCGAAAAACTTAAAGACCGAAAGGAAATGGCAAATATCTTGGAAACGACTCTTGAAGATATCAAACAGAGTATTCAAAGCTTGAAAGAATTCAACCCGATGCTCGGGCATCGCGGCTGCCGTCTAGGTATAACCTACCCTGAAGTAACTAAAATGCAGGTTGAAGCAATAATTGAAGCGGCGCTGGAAACCCACAAAGAGGGCATTCGCGTTGCGCCCGAAATTATGATACCTCTTGTTGGAACAAAAATGGAACTCGATCTGCAAAAAGATGTAGTCGTGAGAACAATCGAAGAAATATGCAAGAAAAATGGACTTGCAAAGCTTCCCTTCACTGTTGCTATTGGCACGATGATCGAGGTACCCCGGGCTGCGTTAATGGCGAATGAGATTGCCGAATCAGCGGATTTTTTCAGTTTTGGCACGAATGATCTGACCCAGATGGCTTGTGGATTCAGCCGCGACGACTCAGGAAAATTCTTGACAGAATACGTCGAAAAGAAAATTTACGAATATGATCCTTTCCAGGTTCTGGATCAGACAGGAGTGGGTCAGTTGGTTGAGATTGCAGTTCAAAGAGGACGATCAACCAGGCCTGATTTGAAGATAGGAATTTGCGGAGAACATGGAGGAGAACCTCGCAGCGTAGAATTTTGTTATCGAGTTGGATTGGATTACGTGAGTTGTTCTCCGTTTAGAGTGCCGACAGCGAGATTGGCTGCAGCTCAAGCGGTGATTAAACAAAAATCTTAGGCTATAGATATGGAAAAATTGTTGATTTCGGTCATTGACGATGATGAATTTATTCAACGATTGCTCAGAGATACCTTGGAATTAGCGGGCTATCGGACAACTATCTCTGGTTCTGCTGAAGAGTGCTATCGAAAATTGGCTACTGAAGTGCCGGATCTGTTCGTAATAGATATTATTCTACCGGGGCAAGATGGCATTCAATTGTGTAAAAATTTAAGAAAACAGCCTTTGACTCAACATCGCCCAATCATCATTCTTTCGTCAAAGGCCAAGGTACAGGATCGCATTATCGGCCTTGAAGCCGGCGCAGATGATTATCTGGTAAAACCATTTCATCTCGATGAACTCTTAGCTCGTATAAAAGCCAATTTGCGACAGGCAGCGCAGGGTTCGGCAGTTGTCGATAAATCTACACCGGAAACGAAAAAACCGGCATCACGAAACAGTGATGCCGCTTCATCACAATCGTCAGGAAGAGGATCTCCAAAGTTGAATGAAATTCAAAAATCGTTTGGTGAAAATCCCAAGAATCGACAGACTGTAAAACCTGCTCTTTATGCCGACAACAGTGTGACCGAGATTGAATCCATTGAACCGAATGCAGATTTTGACACCAAAAAACGTTATGCTACCGAGCTTTATCAGCGTCGTTTGTATGAGAAAGCTTATCGCTTGTTTGAAATCCTTGCGGAAGAAAATCCAAAGGATCAGTATGTAAAAAAATATCTTGAAGTTACAAAAACCAGTCTGATGAAGTTTTATCTTCAACTTCTTGGCAGTAAAGATGCTATTCCGGTTCGGATATCGGATCATCCGGAAGATTTTATCGGTTTGGATTTAAATTCGCAGGAAGGATTCATTTTTTCAAGAATCGACGGCATTACTGATTTTAAAGGAATCGTTGCAATTTCAGCTATGAAACCTTTGACGGCTTATGGTGTTTTGTTTCATTTGATGCAATCCGGGGTTATCAAGATAAAAAAATAACCCTTTACCTTTCTTGAAATTACGAATGAATCCTGACACAATATTTCAATGATTGTCGTCTTTCGCCTTTTACTAATGAAAACTAAATGATTGCAGGGGGTAATAATGCAAAAAAAAGCAGTTAGTTTTATATTGCTGTTTGTGTTGATGTCAGGGATTAATTTTCCTGTGTTTTCTGAAGAAAAAGAGCCTGTGGATCAGAAAACGGAAATTCTCGAAGCGATCAAAACACTAAAACAAGCAATTGCCGATAACAATGATCCGATGAGAAACAAAATGTATTTTAAGTTCAGATTAATCGAGCAGGATACTCCCGGTGTGGTTGCGCCCTACCTTATCGCCAATCTGAACGATGAAGCAGCAGGTGTATCGGAATACATCGCTTTCATTCTAGGATGGATAGAGGATAAACGAGCCATCCAGCCTTTGAGGGAATTATTGACGAAAAAAGATTCGCAAAAGATAGCAGCCGCACGAGCGCTTGGTTTTATGAGAGCGGAAGAAAGTATACCTGATATCGTCGCTTTGCTTGAAGACACTAATCCTCGTGTACGTGGTGATGCTGCATATTCACTGGGGTTGATGGGAAATGACAAAGCAAATGCTGCGCTACAAAAAGCGACACAAGATGATGATGAGTTGGTTCGGTATTTTGCCCAGGAAGCTTTACAGAGAATTGAAGACTATAAAAAATTCGGTTGGTAAAACGGCTAGATGAACAATGAGGCTCTAAAAGATTTATTTTTAAAAATCGAACAAGGGTCGATATTGGAGCGTAATGAAGCTTTCAATCGCCTTGAAGAATATCCTTTAGAACAGATAAAGCACTTTTTATTTGATGGTCTGAGAAGCAATCATCATCGTGTGAGGTCACGATGCGCCAAAATCATAGGCGACAAGGGTGATGAAACCGTTTTATTCCCTTTGCTCCAAGCTTTGGGTGATGAGTCGTGGTCGGTCCGAAGCAGCGCCAATGAAGCTCTGAGTAGGCTGCCGGAAAACATCGTACTTCCGGCTCTCAATGCTATCATGGATTCTTCGCAAACTAATCCCGTCCTCTTGAAATCCGTTGTCAGTCTTCTTGATAAATATCAGCATCCGGACTCCACCAGGATTTTAGTCAATGTTCTCCAAAATAGCGAAGATCCGGAATTGATCGAAGCTGCAGTCTCTATTTTAGGTAAAAAGCAGGACGCTCTATCTATCGATAGCCTTTTTGGACTGCTCACTCATGAAT
The DNA here is from genome assembly GCA_049652745.1 of bacterium. Lineage (GTDB taxonomy): Bacteria > CSSED10-310 > CSSED10-310 > CSSED10-310 > CSSED10-310 > JBASEY01. Next base: position 202,821 of record JBASEY010000023.1, read on the forward strand.
TGTGGATTGTGAGAAAAGCTGCCGTAACCGCTATCTCAAACCTCCCGTGGCCAACGATCAAACCACATCTGATCCAAGCTATCGGCAATCCCAACCGGTTTATGCATTTAGCCGGTATTGAAATATTGACCTCTATTGCTTCGGATGATGTCCTCGATATGCTCGCGGAAATACTTAAAAGTAGAAATACAACGGCCAAGCTCAATGCCTTGAATGTCTTGTCAGGGATTAACACTGATGAAAGTTATTCTACCATGGTTGCCGTTCTCGACGATGAAAATATTCGAGTTCGGGATAAAGCCATCTATGAATTGAGCCGTTCTTCGTTGCCTTCAATATTTGACCTTTTAAATCGATGCGTCAATTCTACAAATAAAATTTTAAAACTGGGAGCTATCCAAGTTTTTGGCGAGATGGGAACTGAGGCTTCGGTTGATATTCTACAGAATCTGCTGGAAAAAGAATCAGGAAACATAAAAATAAGAGTGATGGAAGCGTTGGCGCGCAGTGGTACGCGACGAAGCATCAAGTTGTTGCTGCAACACATCGCTATGCCGGATTATACCGCTGAAATCACAACTATACTAAAAAGTATCGACCCTGATCTTGCTATTCAACAGATTGTAAATCTGCTGGATGAACCCGACTTTTTCCCCACTGCGGTTAGGGGACTGCTGGATTTTGATAAATCTAAGGTTCTCAGATATTTGTCCTCAAAACTGACCTCAGAAACTGGTATACAACAAGAAAGAACCGTCGAAGCTATGGGACTGCTAGGGTCTCCTGAAGCTTTGGTCTATCTGGAAAATATCCTCGATGGCGACTTCCCTGACCAAATCAAGAAAAAAGCGGAAACCAGTTTACGCCGAATCAGAAGAAGCATGTAATAGAGTGCGAATGGATGAATGTAAAGCCGAATTACTGTCACTAACGAGATCGTGTTCTCGCTATCTGCTTTATTTACTGGATGAGGGTATCGAAGCCGTTTCTGTCAACCCTGAAACGAATCCGATATCGAAAGAATCGAAACCGACGATATTGGATGCAGCCCATGCACTTGAGCATTTAAGGCTTACGATTGGAGATTGCAGGCGATGTAAACTCCACCGCTCTCGTTCGAATTTGGTTTTCGGCGAAGGCAGTGTTGAGCCCGATCTTGTCCTGGTTGGTGAAGGTCCTGGATTTGATGAAGATCGACAGGGGAGACCCTTTGTCGGAGCTGCAGGCCAGCTTCTGAATAAAATTATAAAAGCGATGGGATTAGCTAGAGAACAAATTTATATTTGTAATATTGTCAAATGTCATCCACCTAAAAACCGAGACCCGGAACAGGACGAAATTGAAATTTGCGGACATTTTTTGATCGAACAACTCGAAATTTTGAAACCTAAAATGATCCTGGCTTTAGGCAGAATCTCAGGAAGATTTCTAACAGGAAGTCCACCAACTACGCCTATTTCTGCATTGAGAAATCGTATTTACTCATTTAGAGGTATCGATACCGCTGTTACTTATCATCCGTCGGCTCTTTTAAGAAATCCCGCCTATCGCCGTCCGGTATGGGAAGATGTTCAAGCTGTGATGAAGCATCTGGAACGCCCGATTCCACTTCTATGATCTTGAATAAGTGATCAATTTTTTTTAAAATAGTGTGATCGGAGGACGGAAGGAGATATTTTATTTATGGCACTGAAGAAGATTTATACATACGGAGCTTCCGTTCTGAGAGAGCGGGCGGAACCTATTGAACAGGTTACGCCGGAGATCATGCGTTTGGCTGACGACATGTTGGAAATGATGAAAAAGGCTTCGGGAATCGGGTTGGCTGCACCTCAAGTCGGCGAATCGGTGCGAATGATTATTGTGACATATGGCCTGGAAGAGGAGAAGCCTGAACCCAAAGTGATATTGAATCCTGAAATTCTCGATCATTCGATTTCTACGGAAGTTATGGAAGAGGGTTGTTTGAGCGTTCCTGAAGAAACCGGCCTCGTCACGCGGTGGACAGACATTATTATTCGAGGGCTATCCCTTGACGGCCGACCTTTTGAAGAAAAGCTTCAAGGCTTGACGGCACGGATATTTCAACATGAATACGATCACCTGGAAGGTGTACTGTTCATAGATAGGTTGTCTTTTCTTAAACGTGATGTTGTTAAACGTCGGCTGAAAAAGCGTTTGAAACAGGAAATGAACGTTTCATGACACTCATGAGTCGACCTAAAACAATTTTTATGGGCACCTCCGAGTTTGCTGTGCCTGTGCTTCAAGCTTTGCATCAGAATGAGTATGACATCTGCCTGGTTGTGTCTCAACCGGACCGCCCCAGAGGGCGTCACTTGAAGACTGTGGCCACACCGATAAAAAACCTTGCTGAAAAGCTGGGTTTGCAACTTTTTCAACCGGAGAAGTTATGTCGATCGGTCTGCATGGAAAAAATTGTGAATCTTCATCCCGATATCATCATTACAGCGGCTTATGGACAAATTCTCACTAAAAAATTTCTTGCGATCCCACGGTATGGAGTATTGAATGTTCACGCGTCGCTTCTTCCTCTCTATAGAGGTCCAGCACCAATTCAAGCAGCTATTATAGCCGGTGAAAAGACGACCGGCGTCACGATTATGCTTACCGAATTCAGTGTCGACTCAGGTCCGATTTTAACCAGACAGGCCGAAGCCATCCATCCCCTGGATACCGCCGGAACGCTTCAAGGCCGGCTGGCAAAAATTGGTGCAGAGCTGTTGCTCAAGACCATACCAGGCTATATTTCCGGCGAGATATCTCCACAGGAACAAGATCATTCCAAAGCCACGTTCACCCGGCGGTATACCAGTGATGATGGCTGGATCAACTGGCACCAATCCGCTGAACAGGTTGCCAATCATGTACGAGGAATGAATCCATGCCCCGGCGCTTTTACATCATGTGGAGATATGCGTTTAAAAATCACTTCAGCATATCCTTTCGCTCGAGAGACCGTAGCCGAAGTTCCAGGAACGATTGTCGATGTAGTTAGGGGCAAAGGTATTCTCATTATGACCGGTTATGGTCTTTTGCTATGTGAAGACCTTCAACCTGCTTGTCGAAAACAGATGAAAGGCGATATGCTCATTTATGGGCGATATGCCGCCTTGGGTGATGTTCTGGGTTCCAGTTTGATCGATGGAGATAGCACGCGATGTTTCGACCCTCTTCCATCCTAAAGTTTTTACTAGGATTTGCCAGCTTTGCACTACTGGCGGCTCTAGCCGGGTGGATCACTTTAGTATGGATGACGTCGGGTGGCGATGTCTACATACCCGATGTGATCGGAAAAAAACTCACTGATGCTCTAGGAGATCTCCAAAGCAATAGTCTATACCTGGTCCTGGATGGTGAGGAAAATCACGCAGAAGCGCCGCGTGGTGTTGTGATAGCGCAAAACCCGCCTGCCGGATCGATTCGAAAAGCCTATTCAACGGTCCGCGTCATTCTTTCGGCTGGACCCAAACGGCTGGAAATGCCCGATTTGCGCGGCTATGGTGTGCGGCAGGCGCGTTTGGAAGCCAATGAGCTGGTAAACGGTGTATTTACCGAATACTTTATTCCTCATCATGATTATTCGGAAGGCGAGATCGTTGCACATATTCCCGGTCCCGGGGAAGTCATAGTACCCAATAGCGGCATATCATTTTTGGTCAGTGTCGGTCCACCCAAAAAGCGTTATCGAATGCCTGATGTTATAGGCTTGACGTTGAAAGAAACACGCGGCGTGCTCCAACAGTTTTCCGCTCATCTCGATATCACCGTCAGTGACAGAAGAGAATTCGGGCCTGGGATCGTCATCGATCAGTCACCCGAGCCTGGCAGCCCGCTTGAGCTCGGAAACAAAATTCAATTGATCGTTACCCCACAGGACGGCAACACTCTGGTTCCAAAACGTTTTACGTGGAAAACACCGCCTGGATTATTGAATAAAAACATGTTGGCCACCTATACTGTTCGAGGAAAATCGGAAATTCTTGCCGAATATGAAGTGAAACCCTCGGAAGATATCACTTTGTTCGTCCCGGAAACCGGTATCGGATTACTGGAAATTTTTCTGGATGGCGTGGTTGTATATTCCGAAGTTCGTTGAAAAGAGGTTTTATGATTAAAATAGCTCCTTCACTTTTATCCGCCGACTTTGCGAATCTTTCACACGATATTGACGTCGTCACGAAAGCCGGCGCTCACGCATTACATATCGATGTCATGGATGGACATTACGTGCCCAATATCACAATTGGCCCTCCCGTCATCAAGGCGATAAGACGAATAACATCTCTTCCGCTGGATGTTCATCTAATGATTGAAAAACCTGAACGATTCATCACGGAATTTGTGGATGCCGGAGCTGATCAACTGTGCGTACATGTCGAAGCTTGTCCACATATACATCGAACCTTGGGTAAAATAAGAGAGGCAGGGGCTAAAGCAGGCGTGTCTTTAAACCCCGGCACCGCTCTGGGAACCATATCAGAAATCCTTCATCTAGCTGACTTTGTACTTATCATGAGTGTCAATCCCGGCTTTGGAGGCCAAGCGTTCATACCTGAATCCATCAATAAAATACAACGCCTTGCAAACGTCATCCAAAGCCGCCAAGCCAATACATTCATTTCCGTTGACGGCGGAGTCTGCGAAAATAATGTTACCCAACTGGTCGCAGCCGGCGCTTCCTTATTAGTGGCCGGATCTTCCATTTTCGGTGCGCCCGATCCCGCAGGCGCGCTCAAAAATCTGATTTCAACAGCGAATTCGGCAAAAAACGCCTGAATATTTCGGAGAATTCTTTTATGGACCAACATTTTTCAAGAGCCTTAATCACAGTTTCGGATAAAACAGGTCTGATCGAACTGGCGAACATATTTCATTCTCTTGGAATAGAAATTGTTTCAACAGGAGGAACGGCGAATCATATATCCCAATCGGGAATTCCTGTGACACCTGTCGCCGATGTAACCGGATTTCCTGAAATTCTTGACGGAAGAGTTAAAACTCTCCATCCATCAATACATGGCGCAATCCTTGCCGATACTCAAAACCCATCACATCTGCAGCAGCTCAAAGAAAATCGCATCACTCCTTTCCAGATAGTTGTCGTAAACTTATACCCGTTTGAAAAGACGGTTATGAAAAATCCGGATGACGTTTCAACCATTATAGAAAACATCGATATCGGCGGTCCTTGTCTTATGCGTGCAGCCGCTAAAAACTATAAAAACATCCTGATAATTTCGGATCCGGGTGACTATGAGTTTGTTTCCAATCACCTGAAAAACCGGATTCCATTCACAGAAAACGAAAGAAAATCACTGGCAGCCAAAGCCTTTGAGCACACCAGTCGATATGATTATTTAATCAGCTCGTGGATGAACAAATACATCATTAATACCAATGAATTACCTGATTATATTCAAGTATTACTTGAGAAGAAAACCGATTGTCGTTATGGGGAAAACCCGCATCAGTCAGCAGCGATATACCATGTACCTCTAACTGAAAACACCGGCTTATTGGGGCACAAGCAGCTTGGAGGCAAGGAGCTTTCTTTCAATAACTTGCTCGATATGCAGGCAGCCTGGAACATGGTGATGGCTTTCAAGAATCCCGCCGCTGTCATTGTCAAACATCAAAATCCCTGTGGTGCTGCTGAATCGGCGTCGCTTGCTACAGCTTATGATCTGGCCTTTTCATGTGATCCGCAATCAGCTTTTGGTGGAATCGTCGCGCTTAATAGACCTGTCGATCTAGATACTGCAGCGGCAATACATTCTTCCGCTTTTTTAGAGGTCATCGCGGCACCTTCGTTCAGTTCGGATGCTCTTGAGCTGTTAAAGCGAAAAAAGAACCGACGTCTCATCGAAATCCTCATCCCCGATCACTGTATATTTCGCCATGACATTCGCTTGATAGAAAATGGAGCTCTTGTTCAGACTCAGGACACCTCAACTGAGTCTCGTGCTGATTTTTCCATTATTTCTGAGCGTATACCCACTGAAAATGAGTGGAGAGACATGATTTTCGGTTGGACGCTTGTACGCTTCGTCAAGTCGAATGCGATCGTTTGTGTTCGTGATCAGATGGCCGTCGGCGTTGGAGCCGGTCAAATGAGCCGAGTCGATTCTGTAGAAATTTCATTGAAAAAAGCTGGAGAAAGGTCTTTTGGCGGAGTTCTTGCCTCTGATGCGTTTTTTCCATTTCGTGACAGTATAGATCGTGCGGCGGAAGCGGGAATAACTGCCATTATACAGCCGGGTGGTTCCAAAGGTGACCAGGAGGTTATCGAAGCCTGTAATGCTCATAATATAGCCTTGGTATTTACCAATATCCGGCATTTTCGTCATTGAAGACAGGATGTTGCTATGAAAGTTATGGTCATTGGTTCTGGTGGTCGAGAACATGCGTTGGTTTGGAAGCTATCGCAATCGGCTATCGTCAAACGGCTTTATGCCGCTCCCGGCAATGCCGGCATAGCGCAACATGCTGAATGTATCGATATTAAAGCGGATGACATAGATGCTCTTGCCAGGTATGCTTCCAAATCCGCCATAGATTTAGTTGTGGTCGGGCCGGAAGCTCCGCTTGCCTTAGGTCTATCGGATTTGTTGAAAACCCACAAGGTGTTGGTTTTTGGCCCTAATGCTGCTGCAGCAATGCTTGAGAGCAGCAAAGCAGCCGCTAAAAATTTTTGCATGCGCCACGGTATTCCGGTTGCAGGCTTCGATATCTGTTCTTCACCGGATGAGGTTTTGGAGTGTGCAGCAAAACGATTGAATACTTGTGTGTTGAAAGCGGATGGCCTTGCTTCGGGCAAGGGTGTTTTTGTATGCAGATCGTCTGAAAGTGTGAGACAAGCTGTTGATGCCTTGTTTATAACCGGTGAATTTGGGAAAGCTTCTTCACGTGTCCTCGTCGAAGATCTTCTGAAAGGAGAAGAAGCTTCGATTCTGGCTCTGGTTGATGGAAAATCATATATCATCCTTGAATCCAGCCAGGACCACAAAGCAGCTTTCGACAATGACCAAGGACCGAATACAGGCGGTATGGGCGCTTACTCCCCCACGCCTGTAGTCACACCCGATATCTTGAAACTGATTGAAAACACCATTATCAATCCAGCCGTGTCCGGGATGGCCTCCGAAGGCAATCCGTTTGTCGGAGTGCTCTACGCTGGGCTGATGATTCAAGAAGGAATACCCAAACTATTGGAGTTCAATGTTCGTTTTGGCGATCCTGAAACTCAGCCTCTTCTTTACCGATTACAGTCTGACCTGGGCGAATTGCTGCTTGCGACTGCTCAAGGCGATTTGCACCGTCATCCAAAGTTGAAATGGTCGTCCGATCCGGCGGTATGTGTTGTGATGGCATCAGGTGGTTATCCGGGAAAATACAGAAAAGGTCTGGAAATAACAGGGCTGGAAGACGTTGCAACGTTTCCGAATACAATAGTGTTTCATGCCGGAACAAAGAAGGATGACAAGGGCCGCTACTTCACCAACGGTGGAAGGGTTCTAGGTGTAACCGGTTCGGGCGGGACGATACAAGAAGCTTGTTCCACTGTTTATCGAGCCGTTCACAGCATACACTTTACCGGAGGATTTTATCGATCGGATATTGCTTATCGGGCTCTGGCTCGAACAGATTCAGGAGGTGCCAAATGAAATCGTCTCCTCGTGTTTTAATAGTTCTTGGAAGTACATCGGACAAGGAAATCATCGAGCCTGCCATATCGACACTGAAAAGTTTTCAAGTTCCTTTTGAAGTGCGAATAAGCTCTGCTCATAGAACTCCAAAAAGGACTGTCGAGCTGGCTCAACAAGCCGAGAGCAAAGGATTTAAAGTGATCATTGCCGCAGCAGGTTGGTCGGCCGGCCTTCCCGGGACTCTCGCCGCCGAATCCATTCTTCCCGTTATCGGTGTTCCGGTTCCTTCGTCGGTTTTACTGGGAATGGATGCTATGCTTTCGATGGTCCAAATGCCTCCAGGCGTTCCTGTTGCTACAGTTGCCGTCGGCAAAGGCGGAGCTAAAAATGCTGCTTTGCTGGCTATTCAAATACTCGCCAATGAATTTGAAGAATTGAAAGAGCCCTTAAAAAAATATAAGCGTGATATGGCGCAATCCGTAATCGAAGCGGCCGAAGAATATGAATTTTCCTGGATGGAATAGACCACGTTACATCGGCATATCCGATGCGTTGCCGCTTTCTTTAAAGCCGCCTTTGCGATCATGCAAAAATCTGCGTATGTTTTGATGAAAATCCGCTTCCACCAACAAGAACTTGGCTTGCTGTTCCAAGGTCAACAATTCGAAAATTTCGTTAATCCGATTCAATTCCGCTGTCGCTTGTTGAAGACGTAATTTTTTTATCCGGTCAACCATTGTTTCCAGATTCTCTGTTTTCTCGCCTTTCTCCAAAGCCATTCTCAATTCTTGATTAGCGCTCTGAATATCTTTCAACTGCTGGTAACGCAATTCTTCAAGCTCTCGAACTCTAGGGTAGATTTTTTCCGCCATTTTCTCGTCGATTTCCAGAGCCTCGGTAAGTTTCCAGATTTTTAATGACAGCATCATATCACGAGCCTTTTGATGGCGCGGTCCTTCGTGGTGCATTCTACCCATTCCCGATGAAAAGCTGCAATTTACCGGGGGATCGCCTGTCGAAACGCTTTCATTTTGCGCATAAACGGATATTGAAAAGAATGCCATGATCAGAAGAAATGGTAAAACACGGCAATTCTGTCTTAAGGCTCTACTCACATCAAATACCTCCTTAATAGATTCCATTCTTTTTCATTTAAATCAGACAAGGCCGTATATACCGTCTCGTCATTTAAATAGGGCGTCGATACGGAGAGTGTTTCTAGAACATCGGATATCAAGCCATTATCGCTTTGCATAATAACAGCCGTTTCGAGATCGGCTTCATTATAGAGTAAAATATCTATATTCATCAGATCTATGATATCAGCAAATGTATCATCATTTACAACAATATTTTGCGAAATTTGCTGAGGAGCGGATTGTCGATCGAATGGAGATAAGATTATAAAAAAGGCGATCATAGCGGCAAGAGCAATGCCAACCACAGGATTAAACCCGTGCAAAGTCTTTGGTTTTATTGCCCGTATTGTGTCCGTGACGTTGATACGAATCCTGGCCTTGGCACGTTGGCTCAATTCAACCGGCTCGGCATCCAACAAAAGGTTTTCAATTTGGAGAAGGTCATCATAGAGCTGTTTACACGTCGGACAATCAGTCAGGTGGTCTTGCATCCGATCTGAAATATTGAGGATACGATCATCAAAACAACCTGATTCTAATGCTTTTTCCAACTTTCGACATCGGCTCATCTGTTACCTCCCGTTCGATTCCATGCGGCTTTCAAATTCTCGACTGCATGGAAATAGTTCGCCTTTACTCCTCCAATCGTTCTACCCATAATTTTTGCTATCTCTTTGAAGGAAAGTTCCTGCTCAATCCGCAGAGCCAGAACTGTCCGTTGTTTCTTCGGTAAGGTGTTCATCAGTTTGTTGATTCTTTTCCTGTCTTGAACCGTTATCGCTGCCTGTTCAGGATCAGGACTAGAATCTATTTGTAAATCAACCAGGCTTTGAATCTCATTCGTCGTATATCGACCTTCTTTTTTCAAAGCCCGCAAAGCCCGATTGACCGTTATTCTGTATAACCATGTGGCAAAAGCCGAATCGCCACGAAAAGATTTCAACTGCTTGTAAACAGTTATAAAGACATCCTGGGTGACATCTTCTGCAACTGCTGAGTCCTGAACGATTCGAAGCGCTACACCATAAACTCGATCCATATGCGAATTCATCAGCTTTTCAAATGCTTCATCCGACCCGCTTTTTGCCTTGTCGACAAGCTGGAAATCAGCCGTTTTCACCATTGCCTCAAGTGCCATAACCCGTATTCCATTTTAGTTCTCCAGACATCTTTCGAACCGATAAGCCGTTGGTGTAACGAAACACCGCTTACTCTATCGTTTATTGGATACATCATGGCAGTAAATGGTTTAAAACATAATTCTGTTCAATGCTTGAATAAGCCGGAATTCCCGGAAAAATTTCGTCGATAAGGCTGAATATAATCTGATACGAACGTAAGCGGACAAATTTAAATGGTCGTAATTTTCCATCCTTACCTCGGCCCCATTCATATCCCGGCAATGGGCTGCTCGGAAATCTGCTCCTGATTTTTTCCAGCAATTCAGAGGACATTTTGTAACTGCCAATGGTAAATTCTGTGGGTTGAGCTGGTTTCATCGCTTGCTTCAAATCAAGCAGGAGCTTTTTGTAATGATCGTGATCGATCGCATCGGGCTGAAGAGGATCCAGTCGGATTCCAACTTTATAGCCCAGCTTTGCGGCAGTGGCTGCTGATTGTATTCGCTGTGCTGGATCAGATGTGCCGTGTTCATTTTTCCTCCATTGATCCGGAGGCGTTAACGACCAATCAAGCTTGAAGCGCTCTGGATTTAAGCGTCGCCAACTGCTCGGCAGACAAAATTTTGAACGCAATTCGATCAGGCAATTTTCCGGCAAAAAGGAGGAGATATAGTGATGTGCGATTATGGATAAATCCGCTAGAGCCAGGCTGTCGGCAATATCGCCCGTAACAATGGACACTTTCTCGGCATCGAACGCTGGAACAGCCAGATCATCGAAATTGACGAATGCCACGACATGATGGCAGCTCAAATACTGCTGACAGAAGCAATACGAGCAGTCGGCCGGGCAGCCCTGAAACATATCCAATCGCCATGATGCCTGTCGACATGTATCACCGACGTCGGGATCTGTACCCATATATTTTAGAAAGGATCCGGAGTTACGGGTTATCAGCAGCGTTCGCTTCGCCTCGGCCGGATGACTTGCTTCCACTACTTTACCACGCAGTCTGGCATCGACCTCTTCAAGTGTGATTATCCGCCTGGGAATCGAAGATAACGCATGTAAAAAACGGGTGGTCAGCGGATAATCGAAAACGGATTCATCCACTAGAATTTTTTTGAACCGTTTCATTCAACCCTTTTTGTATAAGGTTTAGCAATTGCTTCCATGCATCTGCTTGTTTTGAAAAAATGTCCGGTATTTTTTCCAGATCGCTTATAGAAGAAATTCTGAAAGTCACGTCAAAATAATCGCCTTCATAATCGTCCGGAATTGATAAATTGATAATTGGTTTTTTCTCCAGTATACGGGTTGTTTTTTCGATGGCTTCATCGACAAGCGCTCGCTGCGGTGAGCGTTTTTTTTCCCAATATGTCAACCAGTCGCCTTTCACATTCTTTTTTACATCGAGCTGCAATTTGGAAAGAATGCTGAAAACATCCGTATTTTCTCTAAGAGCCAGATCTCGGACCAGGCGTTCGAACCGTCTTATATTGGTGACAGATAGCTTGAGAACCAGGCAGGCCAGCACAGTGGCGATATATCTTTCGCGCGAATGGTAATGCGCCAGTATAGCGGTTTTAGTCACATCGATACCCCAGTTTTGGCAACGTTTTAGAAATGTCATGGGGAGGGCTGCGGCAGTCATGATAGCTGTCAGGTTTTTATAGTCTTTCAGCGCCGGAAAAAAGCCAACCAATTCTTCGACAGGGGTTTGAAAGGCATCAGACGCACGTTTCAGAACACCCGCTGCTTCATGGGGTGTATGGATGACGGGGGAGAGCTTTTTCAAGGCAATGATCCACCCTGCTTTTTCCCAATCAGGCCTTTCACTTTTAGATAGCAAGGTCATCGCCGATCTTTCCATTGTGTCGAAAACTTGGTCCGGGCTGAGGAGTATAACCGATAGTCTGCTTTGATGGTTAGTTTTGGCAATTTGATAATGCCGAAAGCCGCTGATCAGAATGGGCTTTTGCATTGATGGAGCTTTTATTGCAGTCAGCGGGTCTAAAATCGAGTCAAAAAGGCTTCGGTGTTGATGATGACAAATTTTTGAGAGATCGCCGGCAAAATCAGCACGGAAATATGCCTTGTGCAAATCCAGTTTATCAGGTGGCAGATGAGCCAAATTCATGTGTTAAAACCGGTATGTCAAAGAAGCCTGGACACCTTCAAATTCCGGTAGAATCCGACATTGGCCACCGCTGCAGATCAGCCCTGTAGGCAAGCCGCCGTATAGTAAATTGATGCTTAGAGCATCGATTGGAGTCACCGTCAGTTCACCTGCCCACCAGGAATCGGTGTTTTGTGAGCCTGATCTGATGGTCTTAAAAGTATGCTGGTTATAATGCCCTGTTATGGCAAACCATGGACTGAACGAATAGGTTAGGTATGACTTGTGTTCGATTTTATCTGTTCCGGGAACACTGGTGAATTTATACTCATAATAGAGATTTAAGCTGTGTCGGGTTAGAAATGAATAGACGATATCCGATGTGGCGCGGCGATGTTTCTCATCCTTGTTTGCATATTCTTTTATGCCATATGTCATGTGAACATGTAGATCACACCAATTTTGCTCAACTCCCAAATAATAGTGATCATTTTTGTTTCTGGTGACATTCCCTAGATAATCCGGATGCCCCTGATTGTTGAATTGTGACGCGCTGACATAAAGCAGAGTGCTTGTAGAGGGGATAAAGTAGTCAACTTTTATTCTGGGGCCTTTGGTGTCGTCAAGCTCGCTCATTTCATCCTCACGATCCGCCGTAGGTGGTCGACCATATCGGTAATTCCAATAATCATAATCCTTGTATTCAACCAGGACGGTGAAATCATTCAGATAAGCCGTCAGGCTACCGTAAATGGCTGTTCCTTCTTCTGTCTCAGCTCCAAAAGGCGCGTCGGAATCCCAGCTCAAACGGGCATATTCACCATACAAATCAATTTTGCCGTCAAAAAGATCCATTGCCTCGAGATTAATGCTGCCGGTTTGGAAATCTTCATCCATAAGTTGGTTTCGTCTGTAAGCGTAAAGTGTTCCGGTGACATAATTTGCGCCGAGGGTGATCTCTTTGTAAACCTTGTAATAAAGACCGGCTCCAAAAACTTCATCGGAAATCTTTCTCTCCACATAGGTCATTGAAGCGGTGTCGTCCAGAAAGTTATACCATCTAATTTTGCCGCCGAAGACCTGGGCTTTAAACCGATTGATGTTGACCTGGACTTGGCCCCCTTGTATCGTGCGGTCCAGATTCAAATCCTTGTCTTCTTGAACGTACAAGACCATACCACGCCCGAGATACTGATAAAAATCACCGGCGAGTACTTCGAAGTTACTGTGTTGATACCCTAATTTATACTTGAACAGCTCGATATCTGACTCATATTCACGGGATCGGTAATCGTAATGAATACCATCTTTATATTTCATATTGCGTAATCTGGCTTCCGCATACCAATTTTTCCACCCCAGATGCAGCATCAATTGGTTTTCAAATGAAGAATATGGGCCTTCATAAATGTCCATTCCCGGTTTCCAGTCATCCGGATCATTATTCCAGTAAGTAGATTCAAATGTTCCGGTAAAAATCATATCTTCAGCAAAACTTGCTTGAACAGTAATGCTTGCTACAGCGAGCAACATGACCAGCGAGATTGTCATTTTTGAAGCAGTTTTCATAATCGTGATCTCCTAACGATGCAAAGATTTATTCTTCGATATTCAATTTTTCAAGTTCTTCTTGAACGATAGTTTCTATCAGCTTTTCGTCGCCGGGCTTGTAGCCGCAAAATTCTCGGACAATGGTGCCTTTGGCGCCGATGATGACCAGATGGGGAACATTGCGATTCGGGCTATAATGTCGAATCACATTGTTATCGGTATCCAGAAGCACAGGAAACGTAAATTTATAGCGATTGACCGTTGGTTTGATTTGGGATTTTGATGCAGCGGTATCGATTGAAACAGCCAATACTTGAAGATTCCGATCTTTGTATTTTTCATACAAAGCGTTTACATGAGGCATTTCTCTGAGACAAGGTTTGCACCATGTCGCCCAGAAATCCAGTACAATGACCTTTTTGCCTAGATTTTCCTCCAGCTTGTATGTTGTTCCATCCATCGCCGGTAATTCAAAAGTAATCGGTTTTTTTTCCGTATCTGCCTTCACATAAGCTCCCATTACAATCAGAGCCATTATTAACGTCAACCATTTCAATGCATATCGATTCATAAAAAACCTCCCGAGATATATTTGATTAAGATTTGCTATTTTAAAAACTGTTGTGTGAGCCTTTCAATCAATTTTTCACATATTTCGCTTTCCCGGATATTATTCATCAGGGTTCCCTTTTTCAGGGTATCACTCAATAGACGCAAAAGAAACTCAGTGGTTTCTCGATCCATTTTCAAAACAATCGATTCAGTAGTTTTATTGCCGATCGTCACTTTCGGAAGGTGTCCCATCCGTTTGAGTTCATTGACCAGATCGGTTAATTGGTTTTCTGTTATCAAGACGGTTTCAGGTCCGATCTGTTCACCAAGATACTGTGAAATATCCGATGAAGCCAATAATTCTTGCATTAAAAACGGTGTTTGAGTTTTCAATAAGGTCGTTTTCTTTAATTCTATTTTTCCGAATTCCTCGATCCAGTCATGGATTGATCTTTCCACGTTTTGTGGAATTTTCGTTTGTGATGCCGACACCAAAAAGTCCAGAATTTCTTTGCTTTTAAACCCTGACTCCAAAGCGCTTGCGATACTGTTTCTTGAAATTTTGTATTTCTGCACATGGCCGCCGCTGACAAATTCCGCAATTTTTTCCAATTTATCCCGAATCGATAAAATTATTCCTGACGGCGCCAACACTTCAAAATCGGGCTGTATCAAAATCTTGTCCATTTGGGACAGCCATGAACTCTCTGATTGATTGCTGAATTCAGAATAATTGGATTTTCCGGATAGAACTGCATGGCCGAAGTGAGTGAGCATAAATGCTTCAACTTTTTCATCGGCTGATAGACCGATATCGACCAGGCCAAGCCACGCCAATTGCTGAGATAGCATTCGCTCGATCAGATTGTCTTCCAGGTTTTCCCATACATTTTCAGCAGGAATAATTTCACGGGTTGCCATATACCGCAACTGCCATAGATGTGGGGAGTGGTCGGGGCGATAAAAAAAAGGTCGCTGTAATTTAAAATAGTCAGAAAAATTCTTAAGCGGAATCCATCGATCTTGGGGGAGGCCCACAAGAAGAGAAACAAAGGCTCTTTTAACCCTTGTAAATGGGTGTCGAAGTCCGGCTGTCGTGATCTGGATATTTTCAGTTTCTCTTAAACTCTCATATGAATCCTCATTCAGCCACGCATTAAAAATTTCACGAACCTGTATAAATGGTTCTTGGGAAAACCAGGCGGTCACTTTCGGATCGATCTCGAGCTTCTGGCCTAGCTGCACAAGCAAGCCAAGATCCTTGGCAATAGAAAAAAGCATCGTTATATATTTTTCATCTCGAGATAAGGTCACGGGTGTCAAAACATTCAACCTGTCAACAATCAAAGGCTTGTGTCTTTTGGGAACTCCTCCAGTCTTGAGCAATCGGATGTTGTATTCGTCAACATATTTCAGCAGGTAAAACATATCCGTCAGGATAATACGCGGCACAGAGAACATCCGAAAAGGGGCATAGGTATCACTGAGTTGCTTAAAAGGCTCCGGGGCGACATAAGGATAAAATTCTTCAGGTAGTACATAGGCAGTGGTTTTGTCTTCCCTGTAGCGGAGGCAGTACAGAAACCCCATCAAACGCAACCGGGCAAGCCCTGGATTCACCGTTTTGTGCCAGAACCACCGACGAGCCACTTCCGGATCATCACTCCCCCATGATTTCTCAAGATCTCCAACACTTAACGACCCACCGGCATCAAGGATCTGAAACAGGATTTCTCTCTCTTGGCCGCTCAATTCCAGGATCAATTTCTTATTCGACTCGAAATCCGTCAATCGATCACGTAAAACCGCAATCATTTCTGAACGCGATGGATTGATTAGGGCATCCATCTTCCGAAAAGCGGCTATTGCTCGAAGGTGTGAGGTAGGTGACTCGTGCAGGCAGCGTTCTAAATTCATTCAAATCTCCAGCCTGATAAGAATATCAACAAGTGCGGCCTTGTTGATTTCAAGGCATATATTTTATATTATTCTGACAGGTTTCAGCAAGAAAACTTGTTATGAGGATACAAACGACATGAATTATTCGGCTGATGCACTGGAAAACGAGACGAATCCTGTCGGCGATAACTCACTGAAAAAAACGCCGAAAAAAGAGTCTACAGTCTCCAACACCGAAAAAGACTATATACCCACTTGGTTCATTCGGCTGTTTTTCATCATGATCATCCTTATGATCCTGTCGATATGGCTGATCCCTGACGATACCTTTATACGTTGGTCTATGTGGTGGAACAATATCCCGCTGGACTGATTCAGCAATCAAACCCACGTCCAATTCCTCGCTTTATCGATTTCAAATCTTATCGATTAAAAAAACTGCCATGGCTTCGGCGATCATTCGGTACCCCGAAGCATTTGGATGGTATGGGTCGAGCATAATACCGGTGTCTTTCTCATATCGGTCGAGAGACATTAATTCAATGTTGATTCGTTTTTCCTTCTCTTCTTTTGAAATCACAATTTCCGGTTTGACGACCAGGTTATTTTCCTGTTTTTGAGATTCGGTATTTTTTTGTATGATTTGGATGTCAAGCGGATTCAGTAACGCAACACAGTCAACCAGATCGATGTGCTCTTTACCCGCAATTTTCTCTAAAACCCCATGATAAGCATCTTTTAAACAGCCTAGATTATTAACATACTCACTGACCAAAATGACCCTTACGTTATTGCTCCGGCAAATTTTTATCATCCAATCGATATTTTCTTCAAACTGATGAGCGGTAACACGATGAGTCACGGCGTTTGGGATATTTTGCGGTTCTGGTCTGATCTGAGAACCCGCGGGTTGAAAAGCTGAAAGCAGAGTAAAAATCTGGGATTTTTTTATTAAATTGATCGTTTTTGCGAAGCCTGGCTGACATTCCCTGTCTGTAAGCTTGCTGGGAAATCTATCGTTGATGCCATAGCACAAAATGGCATGTTCAGGTCTGAATCGTTTGATGAGGTTTTCGATTCTCAAACGTCCCTGATGACTCGAATGGCCGGGAATGCCTGCATTTATTACGTTTAATCCTTCAGGATACCGGGAAATAAGCAGAGCTTCCAATTGTGCGGGAAAAGATTCATCTTCGGATACGTTCCATCCAAAGGTGACCGAGTCGCCCAAACATAGTATTTTCGATTGTATTTGAGGATTTGGATCTCCACCGCGAAAACCCATTTTTCCCGTTCTAACTTGGACATCACCATAAATGGTATCTATGTCAGGCTTTAAAACCCATGATAGAACAGGGTCTCGCACAATAATCGGTGAGATCGATTGTCTGTGGCTATAAAATTTTTTCGCCAGCCCCGTCCACCCGAGAACACCTTCAATAATCCCGATAACCGCTATGCATATGACAAGCGAAAAACCAATTTTTTTAGCGATCTGTTTCATTGTTTGAAATTTTCGATACTGTTCATTGGGCAGAATCCAAAGGCTGTTGGAGAGGATTGGCGGCCAGTATTCCACGACATCTGCTGCACACAAGGAAAGAAAATTCTTGGTAAACCTGGTTTTCCAACATTTCTTTAGGCATCATCTCGATACGCGCCAGAAGAGCTTTTAACCGTCCGTTCATCTCGGTTTTACTCATCCCTTCATATTCTTTTAAACCTTGTACAACCTCGGCAGTCAATGCTATATGAACCCGCCAGACCGGATCACCGGTATGAAGCGCCAAGCCACAGCGGTCACATGTCAGATGTTGGTTGACCATTCGCCGGCGACTTTCGTCAAAGCTTCCTGCAAAACAGTAGCTTTCCAACCTGTGTCCCTTTCCAACCGAGAGGAATTCAACGAGCAATCTTTCAAATAAGAAGCATCCGATATGATCCCCTCCATTTGTACCGGAACGATTTTACTTGTATCCCAATTGAAAATTTTTGCCGCCATGATCCCCAAATCATAGCGACTGAGCCGAGTAGAGCCGCCGATATTGAAGACCTGGCTGATTATGTCCAAAGATAGAATACGATGAATAGCATCAGCGATATCCCGACTCCAGATCGGCGAACGAAATTGATCCATGAATAGTTTTAAAAATTTTCCTTCAGACAAATCCTTGTGATTTTCACGTAAAAACGATCCATGGACACCATTGTCGAGGCCAAAAATCAATGCGCTGCGCAAAACGATTGCAGATGGACAGACCATAAAAACTTCCATTTCCGCGTCGAACTTCGTCTGGCTATACACCATATGAGGATCAGCATCGGCTTCATTATGTGGGCCGGTCCCAGAATTGTAAACCAGGTCGGTCGAAAGAAAAACAAACCGGGATTTGTTTTCTTGGGCGATCGCAGCGAGATCGCGTGAGGCGGCGACATTCAAACTATACGCACGCTTTGGATCAGCGGCACAAAGCGCCGGCTTCGACAGAGCTGCGCAATGAATAATCGCGTGAATATGATTTTGCTTTATCCAACTGTTCAATGGCTTTAGGCTGCCGGCAAGATCCATCTTGACAGTCCCGGCGACGGTTTCAGGAGGCTCAGTTTTGTTTTTGGTGACAAAAATTGTGTAATCATCGATTAAATCCCGGCAGAGATTATATCCAAGCAAACCGGATGCTCCTGTTATCAAGATGTGCTTCATTTTGATACCTCCATAGCCTGCCCAGTAGGTGCACCTTAACACTGGGTGATGATCAAATATATTATCCAAATTTCTATGAGCTTATCCAGAGAGATTCCTCGATCAAGCCGAATTCACGGTTTTAATTAGCCGGTTTCCGATAGTTTTCGAGTCTGATCACCATCGAGAAGCCGGTACGCAAAAAAGGAAAAGACAGACATCCACAACGAAAAACATCGGGGCTTTTAAATATTCGCTGATTTTTATTTCACGAGACAGGAAATTTTGACCGGTGCACGATGTTCCGATAGTGATTTAGAGTTGTATAGAAATGAGGAGCTGATAATGGTATCTGTCTAATTTATGCAGTATGCTTTTTGGAGTGTTGTCTGCTTAAGGCGCTGGTGCGCCTGTCGATTGGAGGAACGATCGTTGAACACAGAATTTCTGGAGCATGTTTTTCGTATTAACACAGGTGAGGAAGAGGCCGCCGTAATGATACTGGTAGTTTCGACACAGGCCGGCGCACCTCAGATCCCCGGCGCACGCATGCTGGTTTCACGGCAGGGTCGCCGGTATGGCACGATTGGTGGCGGCCAGCTTGAAAAACTAGCCGAGGAACACGCTATATCGATGTTGAATGAAAACATACCGACGGACTTTAAAACGTTTGACTTGGGCTCTTCTCAAGATGCAACCCTTAAAACCGGAATGATTTGCGGCGGCCAGATGTCATTGTATTTCGAGCATCTCTCACCACCCGACCGAATCATCATTTACGGTTATGGCCATATAGGAAAAGTTTTGGCTCCCTTGGCCGCTCAGTGCGGCTTTCACGTCATCGGAGTCGACGAACGTTGTACCGACTTGGAGTATTTGGAAGATAACTCCCGCAAAAATATAACACTGCTTGGTATGCAGCCTGAAGAACATGCTCGGTCATTAATGTTGAGGTCAACGGATTCGATTGTAATCATGACGCATGCGCATCTGGATGATTTGAGCACGTTGAAAGCTGTTTCGACTCGTGTGTTATCGAGCGCCTTGCCGCGTTATATCGGGATGATCGGCTCAAAAAAGAAGAATCGGGCAATAATGGAAGCACTAAAGGAATCCGGTGTTTCTCGATCTTTTTTAAATATGGTTCGCGCTCCGATTGGTCTGTCATTAGGCGGCGGTTCACCAACTGAGATCGCGGTATCGATTATGGCGGAGATACAGGCGGTAAAATACGGAAAAATTCAGGGTGGCGAAGTTGAATCGATGTCGAAAAAATAAACATGGGTTTTACTTGGACAATATTCAAATAGCTCCTTTTTTGACATGGCATTGTCCATAAGAAAAAGATAAAATTCCTCAGGAATCACAAACAAAGAATGATCTCGTAATGGTGTTTCAAATGGATTGAATGGATTCGTTCAGCAGGGAAGCCGCCTGTTCTCTTGACATTCAATAATCACACATCTTATAATTTTCTACGTTCTTTCTTACTTTAGGAGGTAAAAATATGAAAAAAGTTACTTTTATTCTGCTGCTGATGATGGCTATTCTCTCTTTTGCAAATACAGGCTTGGCTCAGGAAAAACCACGTATGGGAGTGTTGCGGTTTACAAATCATACCAGCGCGGGCTGGTGGAGCGGCTCGGTGGGCAGTGATCTTCAGGATATGTTGATTTCCGAACTGGCATCGATGAAATCGTTTACGGTATTGGAGCGCAAGGAAATCGACGCGGTTTTGGGCGAGCAGGATCTTGGCGCTTCCGGCCGAATCGATGGCGCCACCCGTGCGAAAATCGGTCAGTTGAAAGGCGCCCAATACCTTGTAGCCGCTACCGTAAGCGCCTACCAGGAAGACACCAAGGGTGGAGATGCCGGTGTTACAATCAAAGGCATCTCAGTAGGCGGTAAAAAAGACAATGCTTATATCGCCGTTGATCTGAAGGTGATCGACACCACTACCGGTGAAATCGTCGATGCTCGAACAATCGAAGCCGAAGCGGCATCCGGCGGCCTCCGTGCCGGAATTTCCAGAAGCCAATTCAGCGGCGGCTTGGGCGGCTATGAAAAAACGCCTGCAGGCAAAGCGATTCGTGCCTGTATCATGGAAATTGCGGAATACCTGGAATGCTCACTGGTAAAAGGGCGCGATCATAAATGCATGCAGGAATATGATGCCAAGGAAGGCCGTAGACGGGAAAAAACCAAAAAGAGCATCAAATTCTAATATCAGCGCATATATTGCGGACATTTAGTATTTAACCGCGAAGAAATCAGATTTTAAAAAGCTGTTTCTCCGCGGTTTTTTTAATCAAACCTTTTTGAGAACAACCATCTGGAAACGAAAGGGAAGAGCGTTTTATTCCCATTTAATTTTCGGTGGTGTGAAGGTGTGGATCAACCCTTCATGATATGGAATTATCCTGGCGGCATACCCGCATCGTCCGGGATACTCCACTAAAAATGAACCTTCATAGAGCCATTCAGATTCGTTTTGTGCCTTGATAGTCAGCGTTTGAACCTGTCCACGTGTGATATTGCCGTCCGGATCGAGCGGTCCAAAATAGACTTGAACAAGTATCTGCTCCGGGTTCAAACCACCGGCCAGGATTTTTACCTCAACCGAAATTGTATCGCCGACATGAAATTCATGTTTATCATTTAAAATTTTCGACTCGATGATTTTTACATCGTCCCAAGCATCATGGATCCGATCACGCCACTGGTTGATATGCTTTGCCAATGCCGCTTCGCCTGCAATCATTTTTTGATAAGCTCCATGGCTGATCAGGTAACGCTGAGTATAATCCTTCAGCATTCGATGAGTCGTAAACATCTTGCCGACGGATTTCATGGCGTTTTTCATCATACGTATCCACTGGCGGGGAAGACCCGATCGATCACGCGTGTAAAATGCGCTGGTTATTTCCCGTTCTAAAAGTCGATACAAGGCTTCGCTCTCGATTGCATCCTGTAGAAGCGGGTCATCGTAGACTTCCCCGGAACCGATGGCCCAGCCGTTGTCCTCCCCATAGCCTTCCACCCACCATCCATCCAGAATACTTAAGTTCAGAACACCATTCAGAGCCGCTTTCATTCCCGATGTGCCGGATGCTTCAAGCGGCCGCCGCGGTGTGTTGAGCCAGACATCACACCCGTGCAGCATATAACGCGCAACATTGATGTCATAATTTTCAAGGAATACGATGTGATTTCTGAACACCGGATCGTCCGACACTTTGACAATGCGTTTGATCAAATCTTTGCCGGGGTTGTCCTCAGGATGCGCTTTACCCGCAAAGACCAGTTGTATCGGGCGATCGGAGTGCTTCAACAAGGTTTCCAGCTTGTTCATATCATGAAACAACAGCGTTGCACGCTTATAAGTCGCAAAGCGACGTGCAAAACCTATCGTCAACACGTCGGGATGCAGCACCTCTTCCGCTTTGACGATTTCTCCGCGTGAATAACCTCGTTGCCGCAGTTGCTTCGCCAGACGAGCCCGCGTGAACGATATCAACCGCTCCCGCCGAAGTTGATGGATGCGCCAGAGCTCGTTATCCGGAACATAGTCAATCCGATCCCAGATTTCCGGGTCTTCAGGCTCTTCACGAAATTTGGGGCCGAAATAGCTTTCCAACAAATCGGACAAAGGATTATTGATCCACGTAAAAGAATGAACTCCATTGGTAATGTGTGAGATCGGAATTTCATCAACGGGTAAATCCGGCCACAATCCCTGCCACATTTTCCGGGATGTTTCCCCATGCAGTTTGGCTACACCGTTGCACTGCGCAGCCATCCGCAAGGCTAAAACCGTCAAACTGAAACTGGAATTGTCTCTGACCTCCTGACCGATTCGAATCAGTTGATCGATGCCAAAACCGAGTTTTACCGCCATCTGAGTAAAGTATTTTCGAATCAGTTCAAGTGTGAAATTTTCATTTCCCGCCGGCACAGGCGTATGGGTTGTAAACACATTGCCGGCCCACACAATTTCCCATGCTGCGTGAGCCGACAACCGGTAGCGTTCCATCAGCATCCGTATTCTTTCAAAACCCAGAAATGCCGAATGGCCTTCGTTGATATGATAAACGGTAGGGTGAATATTCATCGCCTCGAGCGCTCGAACACCGCCAATGCCAAGGACAATTTCCTGCTGAATACGCATTTCCCTATCGCCGCCGTACAATCGCCGGGTTATGCCTCGAAAATTCGGTTTGTTTTGTGAGATATTGGTATCCAGTAGATAGAGTGGTATCCGGCCGACATCGACCCGCCAAATTTGACAATAAACGGTCGCTTCACTCATCGGCACATCGATGACCAACGGCGTGCCGTCGCCATTCGTGACCTGAGTTACAGGCAGCGCATACCAGTCATTGTCGGGATACATCTCCTGCTGCCACCCATCATTGTTCAGATACTGCTGGAAATAACCATCCTGATAGAGAAGGCCTATACCGACCATCGGCACACCCAGATCCGATGCCGCCTTTAAATGATCGCCACTTAGTATTCCCAAACCGCCGGAGTAAATTGGAAGGCATTCGTCAAGGCCGTATTCGCATGAAAAATAAGCGACCAGAAAACGTTTTTGATCCGGCCAGGTTTTCTGAAACCAGGTTTTCGCATTCAGATATGACTCGAAACGAGCGTGTACACGCTTCAGATTCGAAACAAAGCTGTCGTCTTTGGACGCTTCGATCAGTTCGGCTTGAGGAAGTATGCTCAATAACTTCATTGGATTTTGCCCGGATTCATCCCAGAAGTTCCTTTCCGGAGCCGATGCCGGGTGATAACCAAGTCTGATAAAGATGTCCAACGCTTCGTGATCCCAGGAAAACCACATATTCATCGCGAGATTTTTTAACAGGTTCAGATTCTCGGGAAGCCTGACATTGACTTGAAACGTATTTATTTTCATTCTTCAATCTCCTGATGGAAAAATCCGTTGCAATCATCCGCAATCAGGTAGTGTAAACATTTTCCCGCAAATCGTCCATGAAGATTCTTCAAGATCGAGCAATCCAGGTGACTTGTCACTGTCCAGCATGTTTTCCAAGCGCAAATTTTCGCGCAGTATTTTTAGGTTAACTATGAATTAATTATATTTTTTTCGGCCTTTTTCGAGCACCCATTTTTAGCTGACAGCACTTAAAAATACTGGACTGATTGTTTAATGTCGCTAAAAATCCCTATTCATTTTATCGATATTTACAATAATTTGATTGCATAAAAAGCGATTATCTGCTATACAATAAATGCTTTCGCAGACGTATGGCCATTTAAAAATGGTAATTATCTAAATTCAGAACAGGAGAAAAAAGATGGAACAGAAACTTGTACTACTATTATTAACCTCAGTTTTCTTTGTCGGAATGGTATTGGCTGAATCTAAACCGGAAAAAAATCCCAGAGTATATTTCGAGATCACGATTGGTGACGAAGATGCCGGTCGGATTGAAATGGAATTGTTTGCGGACGTCGTTCCGAAAACCGCTGAAAATTTCCGCGCGCTTTGCACCGGTGAGAAGGGATTCGGATATAAAGGCTCGACTTTCCATCGGATCATTCCGCGGTTCATGATTCAGGGTGGTGACTTTACGCAGCACAATGGATATGGTGGCAAATCGATTTATGGTGACAGATTCGAAGATGAAAACTTCAATCTGAAGCATGATAATGCGGGACTTTTGTCCATGGCGAACGCCGGCCCGAATACAAACGGCTCGCAGTTTTTTATCACTACCGTCAAGACGCCCCATCTCGATGGCAAACATGTGGTTTTCGGCAAAGTCGTCGAAGGAATGGATGTCGTTAAAAAGATCGAAGCCGTCGGAACCTCCAGCGGGAAGCCGACAGCGAAGGTAGTTATAAAGGACTGCGGAGAAGTCAAGAAATAACACTTTTTCAAGTTTTTGCTCATCCGAGCGATCACTTGATTTACAAGATACATTTATTGATAAAGGATAAGGAGGAGAGGCAATGAAATACAAAGTATCGTTAGGCTGTCTGCTGGTATCCGTTTTTGTCTTACTGCCGGCAGTCCACGGCGCAGAATTTCTCTACAGAGACATTTATGGAAACTTTGTAGAGTTCGATCCGGAGGAAAACTGGGGCTACGACCCAAAGAATCCCCATATGGTGATTTATTATCCGGGTACCGATAGCCCGGCATTCACGGTGACATTTCAAGATGAAGCGGCGCATTCAGGCTTCGGTTTTGATGATCCGACATATGGCGCAGACCGCCAGGCTCGAGTGTACGATGCTTTAACGTATATCGCCGGTGTTTTGGGTGGAGGCCTCGGCGAGCCGCGGATTCACTTTGAAGCGTCTCTCAACAATCCTGGATTAAATATACTCGCATCTTGCGGTACCACTTACTGGACATCACCGCCTGGGTTTCAGGGAGGCGCCATGCATAAATATATTACGACGGGACTCGATCCACTACCGCTTTCAGAACCACATGGACATGCAATCGTCAACTTCGGCCATAACTGGTATGCCGGCACCGGTGCTCCCGGCGCTTTTCAGTATGATCTTATGTCGGTCATCATTCACGAAGTCACACATGCTCTCGGCTTTGCATCGCTTGTCGCGAATGAAACAGGCGCCAGCGGAATAGGCACTCACATTTATTCCATATTCGATTCTTATCTGGTCAATGGGAGCAATCAGCCGTTATTTGATGCGCAAGCTTATTTTGTCGGCACCTCCAGCGATTTACTGGGCCTGAACGGCGGCATCAAATTTACCGGCCCTGAAGCGACTGCTGAATACGGAATCAATCCACCGATATATGCCCCCAACCCCTGGGAGTCCGGTTCGAGCCTTTCACATTGGCATACATCCGTCTATTCAAATGCCGTTATGCGTCCTACGTACAGCCCAGGCCAGACAAGAAGAGCGTATCTTGCTTTTGAAATCGCCAGCCTGGAAGATCTTGGTTACGAGCTCACCATGCAACCAAATACACCTACTCCTACCCGCACCCCGACGCGCACTCCGACGCGCACTCCGACGCGTACCCCTACCCGCACCCCGACTGTTACAGAAACACCGACTCAAGGAATCGAGACGCCGACAACCAGCCCCATTGGAATAGCGATTCTGATCGCCCTGTTTACCGTGCTGGTAGGAGCCGCCGGTATAAAACGACGATAGTCGAATACACTTACTCTGAGATAATGGCCGGTTTGTTGCCGGCCATTTTTATATATTTTTTAAGCTCCAAACTCTCAAAGTGCAAAAAGTGAACAGGTAAAGTAAAATCAAGACATGGACCCTACTCAACCAGAAACCAATCCGTTAAACCTCGATTCTCAGATCTATGAGTTGCTTCTATCTTTGCGGAAAAGCGGCGGCAGACCTTTGCTGATCGGCGGTTGGGTTCGCGATAGACTCCTCGGCATCACAACCGGAGATTTGGACATCGAAGTCTTTAATCTGCCCTTGGAGGTTTTAAAACAGATCTGCCGTCACCATGGACGCCTGATCACCGTAGGAGCCACTTTTGCCGTTTTAAAACTCACCCTGAGGAATGGTATCACGATCGATATTTCTGTTCCGCGCCGTGAGCGCCAAATAGGCAAAGGCCATAAAACCTTTCAAATCCAGGCCGATCCATTTATGACGATAGAGGAAGCGGCACAGCGGCGGGATTTAACCATCAATGCAATCAGTATGGATCCATTTTCTGCTACACTGATCGATCC
This sequence comes from bacterium, assembly GCA_049652745.1. Lineage (GTDB taxonomy): Bacteria > CSSED10-310 > CSSED10-310 > CSSED10-310 > CSSED10-310 > JBASEY01. The sequence continues at coordinate 229,276 of JBASEY010000023.1, forward strand.
CGTAAAAGGAGCTGAAGATTTAAAGAAGGGTATTTTAAGGCACATAGGACCGCGCTTTAGTGAAGACCCGCTGCGTGTTTTACGGGTGTATCGATTCCAATCCCGGTTCGGCTTCGTAATTGCCCCTGAAACCCGCGAAATCTGCCGCTCACTCAGTGATGGTTCGGCTCTGCAAACATTGGCCCGTGAGCGCATAGAGGAGGAGCTGCGCAAAACGATTCTCGACGGTGAAAAGGCTGCTATAGTGCTGGCGCTGACGAACATGTATGAAGACGGCGTCATGCATTCGTTGTTCCCCGAACTGGACCGTCTGAGCCAAGTGGACCAGGACCCACGATATCATGCCGAAGGCAATGTGTTGATACATACCATTTTAACCGTTGCCGAAGCTGCATCGATAGCCCGTCGCGACAATCTGGAGCCGGATATCGCCTGGGCGCTCAGCCTGGCGGCGCTCGTGCATGATCTGGGTAAAGCCCATACAACCGCTACAGACAATGAAGGCAACATCAAATCGCATGGCCATGAAAAAGCCGGTCGCCAGCCGGCAACCAGACTTCTAGACCGCATCACGGAACACTCAAAAGTCCGCGATATCGCGCTTGCCTTGGCAGTCAACCATATGCGGCCCCTTCATCTGGCCAAAGCCGGAAAGGTTACCGATGCCGCCATTCGACGTCTTGCGGTATCGGTTCAACCGGCTTCGCTCTCGTTGCTGAGTAAACTGGTGGAAGCGGACACCCTGGCAAGTATACGAGGCGATGGGTCGGAACCTGAAAATGCCCATCTTTTCCTTATGGAGCGCGCCAAGAGTCTGGGCATCGAAACCGCCCCGCCCAAACCGATTATTCAAGGCAGGGATCTGATTCAACTGGCGAAAGATGGAATCATTCCCAAACAATATTCAAAAGGCGGCCTTCATTTTGCCGACGTATTGAAGACACTCTATCACCAGCAACTGAACGGCAAATTTTCGACCAGGGAAGACGCCATCGTTTATTTATTATTTTTATGCAAAGGAAACCGGAAACTCTCCGATAACCTCAATAACAACATATGACGCGTTAAGTATGTTGAATGGGCCAAGATTGACTTTTAGACACTGACCCATTATAAATGAGCGATTTCAATGTGGGTCAGGCATTGATTCACCACAGGAGAAAGGATCATGTCAAGACGACTTTGGTTAATAAAACTTCGTTTATGGCTCGTCCTGCCTGCTTTGGCCTTGTTGATGCTTCTGTTCCTTATAGGGTGAACACATATCCTCAAAGACCCTATTATAACCGATTAAATCAGCATCCTGTTTCCACGGGAGATTTTCGCCGTATTTTCGCCTTTTGGGCTTGACAGCGAAATCATAACATTATTAAAGTGAGCAGGTCCGGGGGAGCTGGTTATTCGGAGATAGTTTGATGGAAAATACGATATTGATTCAAGGCGCGAGTGAACACAATTTACGGCATATCAATCTGACAATTCCCAGAAATAAATTCGTCGTCATAACCGGAGTATCTGGATCAGGCAAGTCGTCATTGGCGTTTGACACGTTATATGCTGAAGGTCAAAGGCGATATGTCGAATCCCTTTCATCTTATGCACGTCAATTTTTAGGTCAGATGGAGAAGCCCCGTGTCGATTATATCGGGGGATTGTCTCCGGCCATATCGATCGAACAGAAATCAGCGTCGCATAACCCCAGATCGACTGTTGGCACGGTTACGGAGATTTATGATTATTTGCGGGTGTTGTTTGCGCGGGCAGGAGTGCAACACTGTACGGAATGTGAGGAACCCATAACATCTCAATCGGCTCAACAGATGGTCGAGCAGATCCTTCAAATGCCGCTGGGAACTCGTTTTATGATCGGTGCACCGATGGTGCAGCAGAGAAAAGGTGAGCATAAAGACATCATCGAAAGAGCTCGGAGTGAAGGCTTTGTTCGGATTCGGATCGATGGAAAGATATGGGATATCGATGATGTACCGGCTTTGGACAAACGCAAAAAGCACTCGATCGATATCATTGTTGATCGATTGGAGATAGAACCTGATATTCGGAGCCGATTGACCGATTCCGTTGAAACGGCGCTTAAAATATCTGATGGACTCATGAAGCTGGTGACTGGCGACGAGGTGGAAACATTATTCAGCGAACACGCCGCCTGTCTGAAATGCGGCCGGAGTTTTCCGCCGCTGTCGCCACAGCGCTTTTCTTTCAATTCGCCGCTCGGAATGTGTCCCAAATGCAGTGGGCTGGGCACGATAATGGATACGGATCCGGATCTTGTCATTCGGGATCGGAATCTGACTCTTGGCCAGGGTGTTTTAAAGTTTCTAGGAGTTTTGGATGACAATCCCAATGGCTGGACGGCTCGAAGAGTGTTGCGTCTGGGATCGGTTTTCGGCTTCACGTTGGATACACCCTGGAATAAATTGTCGCCTGCCGCTCAGGAAGCCTTGCTTTACGGCCAGCCTCCCCGAAGGATGGAAGAAAAGTCTGATTTTTTGAATGCACGAGGGTGGATAGGAGTATTGAATGATATTCGTCGTCTATTTTTAACGACCAAAAGTGAGGGCATGCGGCGTTGGTACAGCCAGTTTTTCAGCCATATACCGTGCCCTGAGTGCAAGGGAACTCGACTGAATGAGGCCGCTCGGGCGGTTTTTTTCGATTCGCGATCGATCACGGATGTTTCGAAGATGTCGGTACAAAATATCATCGACTGGATCGCAGCTCTCGATTTATCTCCAACGCAAAAAGCGATCGCTACGGAACTGTTAAAAGAAATCACCGCACGACTGTATTTTCTGAGGGATGTCGGTCTTCATTACCTCACTTTGGATCGACCTGCTCCAAGTCTGTCAGGCGGAGAAACACAGCGCATCCGTTTGGCGTCTCAGATCGGGAGCGGACTTGTCGGCGTCTTATACATTCTTGACGAGCCGTCCATTGGTCTACATTCACGTGACACATCGCGTTTGCTCGACACGTTGAAGCGCCTGCGTGATTTAGGAAACACCGTGATTGTTGTCGAGCATGATTTGGAAACGATACAAGCATCGGACTTCATTGTGGATATGGGTCCGGGAGCGGGCCACCAAGGGGGAGAGGTCATAGCGACCGGAACTCCGCATGAAGTAGCGGAAAACCCGAACTCACTTACAGGCGCTTATCTGAGTAAACGAAAAAAAATCGATTACCCGAATACGCGCCGAACCATAAGAAATGGAGTAATCGAAGTCACCGGAGCTCGTGAAAACAACCTAAAAAGTATTTCTGTCCAATTCCCTTTATCACGTTTTATCTGTGTCACAGGCGTATCCGGCTCCGGGAAAAGCACTTTGGTCAATCAAATTCTCTATCCGGCTCTCAGCAATGCCCTGAATCGATCCCATCGTTATGTCGGCGCGCATGATGCGATTCGTGGGTCGGAAAAAATCGACCGCCTTATAGAAATCAACCAAAAACCAATCGGCCGGACACCTCGTTCAAATCCCGCTACGTATACCGGCGTCTTTACCCATATTCGATCTCTTTTTGCGATGTTGCCGGAATCCAAGATGCGGGGATATAAACCGGGGCGATTCAGTTTCAATGTCAAGGGCGGCCGATGTGAAGCCTGCATGGGTGATGGCTTGAAACGAATTGAAATGCATTTCCTTGCAGATGTCTTTGTTCCTTGTGAGGTTTGCAAAGCCAAACGCTTTAACCTTGAAACGCTGGAAGTGCGCTATAAAGGGTTGAATATCGCAGATGTGCTGGACTTGGAAGTGCGGGAGGCGATGGAAATTTTTAAAAACCATCCGATGATCATGAAAATTCTACAGACTTTATCGGATGTCGGGCTGGACTATATCAAGCTGGGACAACCGGCGCCGACGCTGTCAGGCGGCGAAGCGCAGCGGGTTAAGTTGTCCAGAGAACTGGCCAAAACCGACACCGGTAAAACTCTGTATATCTTGGATGAACCGACTACCGGACTGCATCCACACGATATTTACAAACTGTTGGATGTCATGCAGCGATTGGTGGACTTGAAAAACACCCTTGTCGTTATCGAACACAATATGGATATCATCAAAAACGCAGACTATATCATCGATCTCGGGCCTGAAGGCGGCGATGAGGGCGGATGGGTGGTCTCGACCGGCACGCCGGAACAAATAGCTGCTGATCCTCGGTCTTATACCGGCAGATATCTAAATGCTTTTTTAGAAAAGAAAAATTCATGAGTTCATTCGAAACAGAGCTAAAAGCTCTTTTACATTTACTACATTTTCCGAGTTGAGGTTTATAATAGTCTTTTATCTTTCATTAGATCCATCAGTCAGGGTGGAGGCGAGGGATTCCAAGCCGGAAGGAAAGTATAGAGACTGCAAAGCCGTTGGAACGCAAACGATTGGGATTCGATACAAGGATTCCAAAGAAAATGATCTCGAGGCTTTCGGTGGTTAGCTAAAAATATTATTTCTCGGGTTCCCCTTCCGGATCGATGTCCTGAGCTGATTTTGGGAACATTCGTTTGAACAGGCGTGAACCAAAAAACCCGATACGCTCACTGGTTTTTTCGGGTATTGGAACATAAAAAATATTTTCCGATGCTTCTTTGGCCATGCCTAGTAATGGAGCCCATTCCGGTTCATATTCCTGTTTGATCCAAGGCAGAGAAGGGTATTCAACGCGGGTATGGACCCCAAAAACGCTGACGGCTGAATAGGCAATTCCTCTGGTGAGTGCACCGCCGCCGGTCAATAAGATGCCTCCAGGCAAATGCCCTCTGCAAATCGTGTCTTTTAATCGATCTCTAATGATTGTAAAAATTTCTTCGATAGTTGCGCTCATAATGATTGCCAAATGCCTGCGTGTAACTTGGGAGGTTTCACCGAACAGATTGATAACATCCAGCGTCGTATCTTGGCTGGGATCGATATCATGAGCGACACCATAATCTCTGATGGCTTTTTCCGCATTTTCATCCGACAAAGACTCGCCCATAGCCACTTCCCTGATTACTCTTCGCCAGCCGTCATTAAGTGAGCCGGTTATATATGGCTGGCCTTCTTGATAAACGATATAGTCTACAGTTGAGTGCCCAAGATGGATGACCATGCAGCCAAGATTGAATTCTTCGGCATGGCCGACAGCGAGGGATGCAGTGTAGCCATTGAAGAGGAAACGTGAGAGTTTCAATCCTGCATCCCTGAAAGCTGCTCTAAAATTGTTGATAACATCTTTTTTTGAAAAAATGACGTGATATCGGGCAAGCAGGTTCATACCCAAAAGTCGGCTGTCGGATTCGATTTTGACGCCGTCCAAGAATAAGAACTGTCTGAAAGAATGAAGTAATTGGGAATCGCCGGGAATACGTGATTCTGCATTTTTCATCATCTGTTTTTCAAGCCTGAGAGTTATCGGTACATTGTGGCGCAGTTTGGCCTCTTCAGTAATGTTGTCACTTCGAGTAGATTGGCCTGAATGCCCAACCCATATTTCTTTGAAAGAACCAATTCCTGAATCATGCCGGCAATTTTCATAGGCATTACGCAATGCGGCAGCAAACTCTCCTCTGGAGCTAATCGATCCATTATTTATCCCTTTGGATTCATAGGCTTTTACAAAGACCAGATCGGGAGCGCCATCGCTATGAAAGTCGAGAACACCCATTCTAATAAATCGGGATCCAGGGTCAATAAGTAAAAGTTTTCCTTTAAGATTCATCGATAACCTCTTTTAAATAATAATTTGTCTTTGTGACGACACATTAATTAAAATCCCTATAGCAGCTAACGAGGTGACCAGTGATGAGCCTCCATAAGACAGAAAAGGGAGTGTGATACCGGTATTGGGAAGTAAACCCAGGCTAATCCCTATATTCAAGACAGCCTGCATAGACAAGTAAAAAGAAATACCTCGTGCGAGGAACGCTCCGAATCGATTTTTAGCCGAGCGTGCTGTATATTCTCCCAACCAAGCCAAAGCGATAAAGAGCATAATGATGATGACGCCAGTGATAAAACCGCCATCTTCAACCATGACGGCAAATATTGAGTCTGTATGGCTGGCGGGCAAAAAGGACCGTTTGACCAAGCCGCCGCCGAAGCCTTGGCCGAATAATCCACCGTTTCCCATAGCCATACGCATGTGATAGTCGTGAAAGCTCAAATGGGACGGGGGACTCCAAGGGCTGATATTTTTTAGATAGTTCGTAAAGCGAGTCATAATATATGGATATTTGAAGGCTATCACTATGCTGAAAGGCACGAAGGGAACAACCGGCAGAAAGATATGTTTAAAGGGAAATCCCGTGGACAGGAGCATATAAACGGTAATGATCATCATAACCAAAGCGGTGCCGAAATCGGGTTGCAAAATGGTGAATCCGACCAGTGAGAATGCTATAACCATTATCGGTACTGATTCACTCCAGAAGCGCATAGATTCAAGGCGATCGAAAGCCATTACGTATGAGATGTACAAAATGATCACCAGTTTGCCAAGCTCTGACGGCTGAAAATTGAATAGGCCCAGACGGAGCCATGCTTGTTGTCCCATGATCAGAACAGCCAGTAATAGTGATGCAGTTATACTATAGGGTAAATGGGTTTTAAATCTGAATTTCGAAAAATCGATCAACGTGAGGATCATCATCAAGCATACGCCGATGGCAACATAAAGAAGCTGTCGTTGAAAGTAATAATAAGGGTTTGGATGCAGATGTCTTCCTGAGCTGAAAACACCGAGAAGACCAAAGCCTGTCAACGCCATGACACATAAAGAGATAAATGGATTGCTGCGTTTGAAAACGGTCACGATTTGTTGAACGAAATTAATCGGATTGATCCAATGCATTAATGTATCCATCAGAATTAAATCTCCTTTGGAAAAGGCATGGGCAAAATCCCGTAAACATCGCTGCATATTCGCCCGGCAATTTGTTGGAACAGAGGAGCAGCGACTTGGCCGCCCATGTAGTGGCCGGCTTTGGGGTTCACGATACTGAGCGCAATGACGAATCTTGGGTTTTGAACAGGGAAAAAACCAACAAAAGAGGCTCGGCGCTTTTGGGAGGCATACGATCCATTTTCCATCATCATGGCTGTCCCCGTTTTCCCGGCAGCCTGTAATCTGTAATTCTTCAACGAGGCTTTCGATCCTGTTCCGCCACATTCCACGCATTCATATAAAGCATTGCGAATGAAATCTGACGTCTCTTCCGACATGATGGGATACCCCATCGGCGCTTCAAGACTTTTTACGGTTTCCCCTGTTTGTGGATCAAGCAGTTTCTTTCCAAAATGCGGGTAAACTATATGGCCGCCATTTGCAATTGCACAGTAGAACGCGCCGATCTGCGATAGAGTAATGCCCGTCTCATAACCTTCCGCAATGGCACCGATGGTTATCGGGCCCCAATAATCAGGATTCAATGTTCCTCTGGGCTGATTCGAAAAATCGATTGGAAGCGGTCTGTTAAATCCCATACCTTGTATCTGTTCAAAAATTTCATCATGCGAAAGGGAGCCAAAGATTCGTTTTGAAATTTCTATCATCCCTGAATTCGATGAAAACTTTATGATATCTTTCAAAGCCAGGTCGGAGTTAAAATTTTTCCAGTCAAGGAATTTATGGTTACCTAAAACATTGATTTTTCTCCAGGGAATAACCTCTTTGTGTTTGACGAGCGAATTCTCCAGAGCGATAGCCACCATAACCGGTTTCCAGATGCTTCCCGGTTCGAAAGCGCTGAGCATGGCCATATTTCGTCGGGCATCCGGCGGCCAATTATTGACAGGCGTCAGTTGACGAAATTCAAAGTCCTTGTGTTCTTCGATATTTTCAACGGATTCTGCAGCAAAAATTCCCCCTGTCCATGGATCCATCACTAATGCAAGAACTGACTCGGCCCGGTTTTGTTCAAGCGCTTTGAGCAGCTCTTCCCTTAAAATTCGCTGAATGTCCACGTCTATGGTTGTGACGAGATCATGACCATCTTGGATAGGAATTTCAGTTGAGAACGAGTCTTGTTCAGAAGCCTGAAATCGATTGATTCGATATCGGGCCTTTCCGAAAACTCCGCTTAACGCGTCGTTATAAACTCGTTCCAACCCTTCTGTTCCTGATAAAAATTGGAAAGGTCCGAGAGTATCAAAACCCGGTTCTCTTTGTCGGCTGACAAAACCGATAAGGCTGGCAGCATGTGGATGATAAGGATATTCCCGAATAATTTCCCGCTTTATATGAACGCCAGGCACGGAACCATCGCTCTGGGCTTTGAGAAAACCTTTGAAAACAGAGCGATCGATATCTCTTGCCAACCATTCTGCATTGTGACGTGAATAGATTCGGGAGATTATGTTTTCGACTGGCTTATTGGTAATTTCAGCCATTTTTTTTGCAATGATACATTCGTGATCAGTGCTTCTAATAGCCAAATTATCTGTTGCCAGGGAAATGGAAATACGGCTTTGTGCCAATACGGCGCTTTCATCCGAGCCCAATATTTTACCTCGTAAAGGTTCCAGGTCCAATGTTCTTTCAATGCGTTGGTCACTACGTTTTTGCCATTCGGTTGATTCCAACAAGCTGAATTGAGCAACACGAAGAATCGTCACCGCGCCGAAAAAAGTCATGAGAATCAAAATGCATTTTTGAAAAATGGTGTTTCCATGCACTTCACGCACCATCGCGATCCCCTTTATTACGACCAATCATCGGCATTGGATTATGGGTTGTACCCGTAATAGGTCAATTCCATGCTGGTATATTCAAGTTGTTGATTTGTTTCTTCGTTTTGAGCAGTTGCGATTGAGCCTTTAAAAGCCAATAGAAGAAAAATCGAAAGTACAATGAAAACTGGAACAGCAAGTTTTAGCCAACGGTCTGAACCACTAGAAATTCGATACGTCATGACTGATTGCCCTCCTTTTTGCACCGTAATATTTTCGATAATATGCCGGGAGCCTGGACGGTGCTTTCTGCTCAGGAATCTCGGCATAGGGAAAATCAAAACCATCTGATCGCCGCTCGGTAATATCGCGTCCAAAAACCACTAAAAATGGAGCTTCACCACGAATAGTCGAGTGAAATGGCTTTATAATTGTATTTGTCGTGTTACCTAAATTATTCCGACAAAACTGCCCAATACGCAAGTAATCTTCCATTGGAAGGCCGGCCTCGCCATTACAGACCGATATAAAAACTTTCTGAGCACCTTCGAAACGCCTCAATTCATGAAATGGTTCATGGATGCACCTGTCGATAGCATCAAAAGTCCCATTCGGCGTCCGCTCAATTTCCCGATATGAAATCAATAATTCACCTGCACCATTGAAAAAAGACAATAGATCTTCATATCTTTGGACGTCATGAAATCCACTTGAGTTCATACCATCGACAACACCCCGCGTTATTCTGGAAATCATCGTGGAAATTTTTTCTCCGATGTGGCTGGTCGTCGTCGATGAAGCCAAAATACTGAAAAGATTTTCCATCGGCAGTAAAATCATTGCATCGAGATGAGGTCTTATATTTTCAAGAGCAAAACGTGAAAACTGTATAGCGCGGTTTCCATCATCAGGATGGGGAAGAACCAAAATACCGATTGTGATCGCTCTACTTTGACCGGAAATAACTGCGATTTCCGGGGTAATTCCGGCTGACAAAGACTCGCCAAGTGCAGCTATTATGATGTTTACTCGAGAATGATAAGTCATCTCAAGCAGGCTCTCGTGATATCTTTTCAAAGCGTTTTTGATAGATATTAAATCGCGACTACCATCTTCTTCAGAACCAGTCGATAGACGGATTTCTATATGATTTTCATTCAATATCGACAATCCGGATTCCTCCAGCGATCCGGTATTCAAAGTGAATACACCGATTCCGCTCGAGGCATCCCAGTAAGAAAAGCCGCGATCGAGAAAAATGGCGCTCATCATATCGCCGATGATAAAAATATTTTGTTGGTAAGTCCCCTGGCTGGATGAAAAAAGATGCTCTTGATCTCCAGTCATTCTCAAACCCTCCGAAACCCTTGAAATTAATCTGAAATTAAAAACGTCAACCGCTTCAATTCTTAATATAGTTATTTTTTATATATAATGTCAATAGAAAAATTATTAATAATTCCTATCGGCCTCACTTAAAAAGCCTTATTTATTCGAATGTTAAAATATTTCTATAATTTACAAAATAGTTAATCCCACTCACTGTTTAAATCAACTGATTAATTAACTTGTGCCTTGACTTGATAGACTGATTGGTTAATACTTTAAGCGTCCGGTTAATTGCTTGTCGTACGAAAGGCGGATACATGGTGGAGTCAATTGGTCAATTCCTTCGAAATCGAAGAGAATCATTGAATATAAAACAAAAAGACCTCGCTGAAGCCGTTGGACTATCGAGTGCATACATCAATCGTGTCGAGAAAGGCCAGTCAAAACCAGCACCGGGATTTCTTGAAAAAGTCGCCAAAATTCTTGACCTCGATCCGCTGGAGTTATACCTAAAATCTCTGGAAAGCCGTAACATTCCAGATATTCTTGTCGCTGAATTGCAAAATCTAAAAAAATTTAAAGCTCTTCTTGAACCGGAAAAACCTTTAGCTCGATTTCAAGCGATTACCCATCACCTTTCCGATGAAGAAATCAACACCATTTTAATCATCGTCGAATCTATCGCTTTGATGATCGCCAATTCGAGTCCTAAGCTCAAACAGGAATCGAAATAAGAATTTTACCTAGAAAACTGCTTTCAATTGAGTTAAATTATCTTATAGCAACATCACTTTGGAGGTTTATATGTTAAATTTAGTTGTACTGATTGGAAATCTTGCCGCCGATCCGGAAATCCGAACGACTCCTACTGGTACGAAAGTAGCTAAAATGCGCCTGGCCGTTAACGATTACTGGACAAACCGTGCGACTGGTGAAAAAGAAAAACGCACTCATTGGATTGACTTGAATGCTTGGGACCGTTTGGCAGTAAATGCCGAAAAATTCCTGACCCGCGGTCAAAGAGTCGCGATCAGAGGATCGTTGGAATACAGAGAATGGACCGGACAAGATGGAGTTAAACGTTCACGACTTGAGGTTCGTGTTCGAGAAATGGTTATGTTGAACCCTAAAGAAACCTCGACTTCTGCCGGAAACAGGAGTAAGTCTGCTCAAGAAATGGGGTCTTATAACGAATCTTCAGCTCCATATTCCGCTAAAGGCAAACCTAAATCCATTGCTCATTTCGATGACAATGAAACGGATGAGCAAGATTTTTCATCTGATTTTGCCGATGCCGATCTGCCGGTACAAGATGATGATATTCCTTTCTAGCCATTCGCTTTAATACATAAGCTTATGTCTTTATGGTCCTTGTTTTCAAAATCAGACTCGACTCATTTTCAGTCGAGTGACCGTGATTTTGCTAAACGAATTAAAATTCTTGAAAAAAATCGTCGAGACCATCATAGAAAAGAAGATTTTACGGGTGAGGCTCGTATTTTAGATGAGCTTGGTATTTTATCTTTTCAAAATAATCAGTTTGAGGTAGCTCAAGCGTATTGGAAAGACGCTCTTAAAATTCATCAAGATAAAAACAATCGTGTCGCAATGGCGGAGCTTTACACAAAAATTGCCAATACTTATCGTCGTCTTGCAAACTTATCTGAAGCGGCTCGGTTTTATAAAAAATCCTTAATTCTAGATCGTGAGTTCAATCCTGGTGAAGGGGTATTGCTCAGCCTTCACAACTTGGGAAGCGTTTGGGTCGAAATGTATGAGTTTGACAATGCTTCTACATGCTTCAACGAAGCCCTTGCGACAGCTCAGGAGCATAACCTGAAAGAATGGGAGTCTTATACCCTGGCGCGGCTTGGGATCACCCTAAGACAAACTCACCGTTATATCGATGCCTTCAAATATTTAGATACTGGTCTAAAGCTGGCTGAATCTCTTGGTATTCTTGATTTAATGGTTCTGAACATACTTGGTCTTGCTGCCTTATATGAGGATATTGGTGAATACAATCAAGCTTTAAACTGTTATTCTGATGCTGTATTGGGCTCTCAAAAGTTAAAAGACACGGTTTTACATGCCGAATCTTTAACGTGTATGGCAACCCTGAAACATCATATCGGGTGTCTGGATGAAGCTCGCCAAATCGTTAAAACGGTTCAAGATCTGCTTTCAATTAACCACCCTTCTTTAACACGAATAAATTTGGATCTTCTTCAATGTGAAATCTATTATTCTCGTGGTATGAAAGATAATATAAGCTCGATAATCGACAGGGTTCTTGTTTTATCTGAAAGTCTTGCCGCTACGGATGGCTATATTCGGGCCAAAATTCAACTGGCCTTGATGCAAGTCGACAAGAACAATTTTTCTGCAGCTTATGATATCGTCGAGAGTATCAATAGGAAAAACATCAAGACTTGCAGTATTTTTGTTGAAATTGAGCGTTTGGTTATCACCGGTCGAATTCTAGTGGGCCTGGGGAATTTAGATGGTGCGTGTATGATCCAGGAGCAGGCGGTTTCTTTAGCCGAGAAAACGCGTATTCCCCGATATTTATGGTCAACGCATTACAATCTGGCGCGTGTATTGGATTTGCAGCAACGCTATCAACCGGCGAAAGATGGATATGAACGAGCTGAAAAAGTTGTCTATCAAACCGCATTATCGCTTGACCCGCAAATGCGAAAAATCTTTCTATCGCATAAAGATCGGGAAATCTTATATCAGCATTATATTTTGCTGTTGTTTAGACTGGGTCATAAGGAGCATGCAGCCAGGATACTTGCGCGTCTGGATTCTTCAGGATTGAATCGGCGTTTGGGTCATTTTTTCGAAGAATAAACAGCGATCAATGCAGTCGAATGCGTATAGGTATTGTGCCGGTCTGAACGCCAATGTTGTCAGAAACCGTTTCAAACCGCCATTTTTCGATATATTCCATAGCTATACGTTCAAGTTCGGGATCCGTTCTGGTTATAGGCACAATTTTGCCGATGGTTCCATCCGGCTCAACCCAAAACTTCAAGTTGATCACGCCACTGACGGGTATGACAGGACGGGGAACAGGTGGACGAAAAATCACTTTTCTGTTGGCAACCTCACCACTGATCTGCATATCGATATTTTCAATATCCGTGTCGACGGACAGTGTAGACTGAGCCGGCTTCCAGGGAATTTCAGGCGGCGAATCACCCGATGGTTTTAAAGTCTGAATCGCGGCATCGATCGGCTCCAGATCGATGCCCATGCCTGTAGAAGTGTCGAATCCCATTCCGGCTATATCCGGCAAACGATCGGAAGGAATTGTCAGACGCATGGGTATCGCATCGGAGACAATCGGGTTCATTCTCTCCGGCAGCCATAAAGGTGGACTGGGAAACACTAAAGAGTCGCCGGTATGCTCTGTTTTAGCATCACTCTCGACCGATTCCGCCGATGCCGCTTCAGGAAAAACTGCTGTCTGAAATTCCGGCAAAACCAACAAATCGACGTCTAACCATTCAGAAAACTCAATTTTCTCTATCAGCTTAAAACCAGGTAGTATCGACAACAATAGCCCATGAAATGCCAGAGACAGAAAGAATGCATAAACAAACAACCTGTCTTCCAGCAAAATTTTTCTATCCATTCCCGTCAATCTCCAGTCGGACGAGTGGCGATGGCAATCCGTTGAAATCCCGCGTTCTTAGCCTGGTTCATCGTTTGGACAACGGTCCCATGAGCGACATTTTGGTCTGCTTTGATCAACAACACGCTTTTATCCGGATAGTGCAGAAATTTCGTTTCCAACTCATCGAACGTCGTACGAATCTGGTCCAGGTAAATATCGCCTTCAGCAGTTATAATCACGCTTGCCCCACGTGCAGTCGTTGTGTCGCTGTGATCGGCACGGGGTAATTGTATCATGATGCCTGGCTGAAAAATAAAACTGGTTGAAATCATAAAAAAGATCACCAGCATCAGCACCACGTCTATCAATGGCGTAATGTTCAAGTCGGGTCTTAGTGATTTTGCTCGGCTGAAACGCATCGCTCAATTCTCCTGCGTCTCACTGCCAACAGCGGCTTCACAACTGATCAAATCTAGAATTTCTGCAGCAAAACCTTCTAAAAAATAATTGATCTTCTCAACTTTTTGAACAAAATGATTATGAATTATCAAGCTCGGTATACCTACCGCCAATCCGGCGGCAGTCGTCAACAAGGCCTCAGATATACCACCCGAAAGCGCACCGGGATCACCGACACCTTGAACGGAAATCACACGAAATACACGTATCATGCCCAGAACAGTCCCCATCAAACCCAACAGAGGAGAAACGCTGGCGACGGTTGCAAGCGTTCCCAGTCGTCGATTCAATTCCAAATTCAATTGGCGGCCCGCATGTTCAAAACTTTCTTTGATGATTTCTCTTGAAGAACCCGCATGCTGCAAACCCGATCGAATAACTTCTACACCTATTTCCGTCTGACCCTGCGATACGTTATAGGCCTTGGAAAACTGACCCTGCTTCAACAACGAAAGAATCGAATCCCGAAAACCAACCGGTAAAATTCTATCATTTTTCAACCGCACCAGTCTTTCGATGGTTATAGCAACCGTGATCACTGAACAAAGCCCGATGAATATCATCATCGGACCGCCCTTTGCCAAACTCTCAAACATACTCATTTTGCTCCTCCCGTTGATCCCACTTGATGACGCAAGTCCGACAATCGTTTCCGCTGCTCATCCGTGTCTGCAAGTGCGCTAATCTTATCGAGCAGATTCTGCGCCTGAACCGTTCTACCCATTTCATGCATAAGCAATACCGCTCGTAATTGAGCTTCAAAAACCGTTTTCCGCTGATCCAGATACACATAACTTATCTTAAGGTAACCCTTTAAAGCCTCTTCTTTATCGCCTTGATTTTCAATTATTTTACAAAGCAAATAGTTTGATTCAGCTATGATTTCTCTTTGAGTGGAGCCCATAGCCCGCTCAACATTGATACGTGCCTCTTCCAAATCGCCGGAACTCAACAGCGCCCGGCCAAGTTCCAAATACCCTGCATAAACATCCGGCGATTCACCTAGCTCCTCGATATATTGTCTCCACATCCTTTCCGCTTCATCCCATCTTTTCAATTCGAAACAGAGCGAAGCGGCTCTGCTGATGACTTCCAGCCGTCTGGGATGAAACGTAAATTTCTGCATAATTATTCTGTATAATTCCAATGCTTTTAAATGTTTATTTTGTTTTTCGGCAATTTCGGCAATTTCAATCATGGCATCTGCTGCATAGCGCCCCGTTGGTGAAAATTCAACCAGCCCCTGGAACTCTTGTTCAGCTTCATTAATTTTTCCAGATCGTTTCAGAGTTTGCCCAAGACGAAAGCGAACGAGTTCGACATCTATATGTTTTCGATAGTGGTTTTTTAACTCCATTAAAACATCTGTCGCTTCTTCGAATCGGCTTTGCTCAATCAGTATCGAGGCAGCTCCATTGAGTGCGAGAGCGCTCTGGCGGGTTCCAGGATGAGTTTGGGACAGTGAAAAGCACTCTTTCAGATACTGATCCAGCCGGTTCTGTCGGAAAAAAATCAGTCCTATTGAGTATTGGGCAAGATTTGCGAAATCTGAGTCGGGGAATTCACGAATAATCCGTCGATATAATTCTTCAGCTTCGTCATCCTTTTGCAAATTATAGAGATTGTCTGCCTGTCTGATAAGAGCTGCAGGCGCTCCAGCCCCATGAATATCTTCAAGGTACGCTTGTCGAAATTCTTCTATCGCTTCGGCATATTTTTCTTGATTCTGCAAAAAATCACCCATTATCATCCGGACACGTTGACGATGCGCAGCATCGGGCGCAAATCTCAACGTTTCCCGCATTTCTATCATCCCTTCCTCGTGTTTGCCTCGAATCCAGTCGGCACGGGCATTTAAAAGGCGTGCTTCAAATGCTTCCGGATGAAGCGGATATTCATTGATCAATTCCTTGAACACCAATTTAGACTGTTCGTAGCCGCCGCTATTGAACAGACATTCAGCTCGACGCAGCAAAGCTTCAGGGTGGAAAGCCGATTCCGGAAAATCACGAACCAATCGATAAAACCAGTCGGCTGCGTTTTCCCAATTGTGCTGAGCATAGTAATTCCAAGCTATCCCGCGTAAAATTTCATCCCCATAAGACGTCATTTCTTCTTTTTGCAGTAAGCTCTGAAACAATTCGATGGATTCGTTATAGCGATTCATACGAAAAAGAATTTCAGCATAATAAAGCGAATACAATCCTCTTCCCAGCAATTTTTCCGGTTCTGAAAAAGCCCCCTGCATTCGTTGCAGCGCTATCTCAAAACGGTCAAGTTTCATCCATGCAATCCCGGCATTAGCCAGGGCAGGAACTTTCCATAGCGTTGAATCGCTGGAAGCAAGCGAATCAAATTTTTCGGCCGCTACAGAGTAGTTTTTGTTTCTCATATAAGAAACCGCTTCAAAATAAAGCATTTCAGCGCGATTGGAATCGATAGTCCCGCTAAACGTATCTTTTTCAGGAAACGCCGAAGCTGCTTTTAAAAACCCTCTGGCCGATGCTTCAAATCGTTTACCTGCATAGTCAATCCAGGCTTCAGCTTCAATTTTTTCGGGTGAATCTATTCGATAAGACAAAGCGGCTTTTTGAAAAAAAGCGGTTGCTCGGTCGGTGTCATTTAAAAATATAGCCAGTTTGCCGGCATGAAACCCTCCATTACCTGCCAATGGATGCTCAGGATAATTTTCAATGAGTGCTGAAAAATCTTCAAGAGATTCAATATATTGGTGTTGTTCAAGATACGAAAACGCTCGACCGTAATACGCCTCGGCACGTTTATCGCCATTTGGATAGTTACTCAAATAAAAACTATAATTATTTATTGCAGCATCAAATCGGTGAAGAAAATAATTGTTTTCCGCTGTCCAAAACAGCACGTCATCCATTTTATCGAAAAGGGGATAGCCGACTATGATAGCTTCAAGGTCGCGGAGAGCTTCTTTGTAATTTTGTTGTTTGTTATATACGGCGGACTGAAAATAGCGTATATAAGGAGCCAACGGGCTGGCTGGAAACCTTTGTGAGAGTGACTCTATCACTTTCAACGCTTTTTCGAGTTCATTGTTTTCGAAGTAAAGCCATCCCAGACTGTACAGGGCGAATTCACAATAGGAATTTTCCGGATAGTCTTCAATTAATTGAGTGTATGATTCAATTGCAGCAGTAACATTTTGAAGATAATGCTGGCTTCGAGCAGTAAAAAACAAAGCAGCAGGTTTTTCGGCGAGGTTTTCCCTATGATTCACGATGGGAGCGAGGTTATCGATGACATCCTGCCATAACATCGCTTCCCAAGCTCGAGCGGCTTTGGCCATGCAGCGCCCGGTTCCTCGACCTAAACGCAAAAAGGGCGCAAGGCATCCGTGCTGCGCTTCCATGAAAGGCTCGCCCGGGGCTGGAAGGAAGTGGGGGGCATCGATGTCCATCCGGTGAAGCGTTTCAGTGATCAAAGTGACGGCGCTTTGTGTCTCCAGGATTGAGAACATGTCTTTGTGCGCACCGGTCAAAGCGGGAACAGAGGCCTCTATGACGACTTCTTCGATATCAAGCCGAGGTTTACCTGAAGCTTTCAAGTCCAGTGTCGTCAGTAAAATCAAAGTAATTGAAATCAGACACCACAACTGTTGAAATAATTTCTTTTTCAATGTTCTACTTCATCCGTTCCGTTGAGAAAATCCTTTAGTTGTCGAATACTGATTTTGACACTTTCGACGGTTTCGGTATCGGCTAAATGATCGAGAGCGAACCCCATGGACAATAACGCTTCCTCTATTTTTCCTTGATTCGCTTCCGCTAAACCTCTCAAGTAATACATTTCCCCCTTGTATTCTGTTTCCTCAAAAATCGATAGATAGTCTTGTACTGCCGTTTCCGCCTGTTTCCAGTCCTGCGCATATATGCAACTCAGAGCTATGCGCCGCATGCTTTGTTCCCTTTGAACACTGTTTGCATCAGGGTGCAGCTCTAAAAAGCGTTTATATATATCACTAGCAAACACCCATTGTTCCATTTGAAAATAGGCGTTCCCGAGTCTGAACAGCGAGGTGGCTCTGATTTTGTCGCTGCTCTCGGGCGCTACGATCAGATGCTGAAACAGCGAAGCTGCTTGTTGATACATGCCTGATTGATCGAACAGCTCCGCTTGTTGCATGATTGCTTCCACATCCTGAGAAAAGATATCGCCGGTGATGTTCAAACGCAAAATCTCATCAGCACCGATTTTAGAATCTCCTGAAGCCGCTAGTAGCCTGGCCATCAGAAGGCGGGTATTGGTATCCGGGATCATGTTTTCATTCTGAATAAAAAAGCGAAGCATCCAATACAAAGCTGCCTCGCTATCATTTTCCATCAAATATAATTGAGCGATCTGCAAGCCATAACGAGCTGCATCCCATTTTCTACTGGTTACCAAAAGTTCTGTCATTCCATCTGGAGCGGATGATATGTCGCTGATTCGCAAAAATTCGGTTAACACATTGTCAACAAACGTTGATTCCGGGTTGTTGCGACAGAAATCGATCATAGGAAGCCACCATGTCCGCGTGGTTTGTAAAGCTATATCGAGTTCACATTCAGCGATTTTCCATTGAACCCACTCCCTGCCATATGAATCCGTCAGATTATCTTCAGCGATCGCTTTCAAATGATGTCGAGCGCATGAATAATCTTTGCTATCGAGCGCATATGAAATTTTTATAAGATGTGCATCCCGATTGTATCCTGTTTTCAAGCGTTTAGTTGCCCATGCATCGGCCATTTTCAGGTTTTTCAAACTCAGATATATCCTTGCCAGGGTAAGAGCTGCGTCGTCTTTGAGTGAACCGGTATCAGCCTGATAAACCATTTCTAAATCAGCTTTAGCCTCGTTCCACAAGTTTTTACGAAAATATGACTGTGCTCGGTAGAAGATTATTTGGATTAATTTTTCACCGTCCAAACCGATGTCATGCTCGATAATATCCGTCACTTTTTGAATCACGGCCTCATATTGTTGTGATCGAAACAAGCACAGAACGAGCCAGTAATAGGATTGTTCCGTGATTCGGCCTCCTTGGTTTTCATCGATTATGGCCTGAAAGCCATCGATCGCTTTTAAATAATCCGACTGGGACCACGCAATCGAAGCAGCCTGATAGTAGCCTTGAAGGCGGATTTCAGGGTCATCGGAGATGGTGGCTTTAGTGAAATAGTCTTGCGCCTTTTTCAGATTTCGGTTGTGTTTTTCAATAAAGCCCAGAATCAGAAACACCTCACCTCGAGCTCTGTGATTACCCGCTTTTTCCAGAAAGCTTGTCGCTTCGGGGTACACCAAATCGTAAAGACCATCTTGAAAAGCGCCTCGAATCAGCCGTAATTGGTCATCCAACCCTACTGACCCGACACTTGAAACCACACAAAACAGAGTGATAAAAGCAAGCGCTCCAGTAAAAAGACGATTTATTATCAACGAAGAATGCGTCTTCATAGAACATCTATTTTAAAAGAAAGAAAACCAAATGTCATTGTCTTTTACAAAGGCTTTTATGCACATAAAAATCATTGGGTCGATGATATGAAAAAAGCGCTTTTTGTGATAAGCTGATGCACGATTACGGAGATTATTCCGGCAAATCGGTTGCTTATAAACGTTAATTATAACCAGGAGATATATTATGCTTAAACCTCCGATAGCTTTAATAACGGATTTTGGTCCCGGAAGTTACCACGTTGGCGCCATGAAAGGGGTGATAAACAGCATTCACCCGGATGCAGTGGTCATCGATGTCACCCATGATATTGCACCTTTTAACATTATAGAAGCCATGTATGTTCTGGATTCGGTTTTCTCATATTTTCCAGCACCGACAATCTTCCTTGTGGTTGTGGACCCAGGGGTTGGATCCAGCAGGAGGCCTTTACTGGCAACGGGCGAAAAGGCATATTATATCTGTCCGGACAATGGTATTCTCAGTAGAGTGTTGAAATCAGATTCGATATCGAGGGTCATCCATATTGAAGAAGAGCATTATATGTTGCCGGATCGAAGTCATACTTTTGAAGGTCGTGATGTTTTTGCGCCATGTGCTGCATGGCTGTCTAAAACCTTCAATGCAGATAATTTCGGTGACCCTATAGATGACTATCTGGTTATGGAACCCCCAAAAGTCCGGATCACTGCAGACAGAACTTTCGAAGCCACGGTTTTGTTCACTGATAGATTTGGCAATCTTGTCACAAATTTCGAAAAAGATTTTCTGGTTCATGCACGAGAAAAATATCCAGGCAATAGTGTCAAGTTGATGCTGGGAAGTCACACTATTCCTACTTTGAGCAATTGTTATTCCGATGTTCAAAATCCTGGTGATCTGGTTGCTTATTTCGGTGGAATGAATCTTTTGGAAATCGGAATGCGGGAATCCAATGCCAGGGAAAATTTGAATGTTAAACCCGGTGATACGGTGACAATAAATCTTGGAGAATAAACAATGAGTCGAAATAGTTATCGAATGATGGCGTTGGTTTTGATCTTGGCGGTTTTGGGGAGTGGTTGTGCCAACAGAAAAAAACTGACGCGCCGCGAAGAGGCTGATTTATATTATGAGGCGGGATTGGGTTATATCAACCAGGGTAATCCTCAAAAAGCTATTGAGCAATTGAAGATTGCTCACGATAAAAATAAAAAGGACCCGCAAATCATACATGCATTGGGCTTGGCATATTTGCAGATGGGAATGCCTGAAAAAGCCTTGGAATGGATACAAAAAGCTTCTTCATATCTCCCTGAAGACCCGGAAATACACAATAATCTGGCCAGCGTATATATTCTTCTCGGGCAATTCGACAAGGGAATTTTTCATTCTACAAAAGCCATCGATAACCCGGATTACCGCACTCCGGCAGCGGCCTATTTCAATCGGGGTATATGCAAAATCCGCAAAGGAGACATCGATGGAGGAGAAGCGGATTTCAAATCGGCCGTCAAGCATGAACCAATGTACGATATGCCCAAGATCGAATTGGGAAGATTATTTATCCGTAAAAACAAATTTGATGAAGCTATCCAAGTGCTGTCGTCAGCTATCAATGTCAACTCCAACAATCCTGAAGCTTATTTGTTGCGAGGGCAGGCATTCTGGCAAAGAGGATATATCTCGAAGGCTGAAGCGGACTTTCGGAAAATCCTTGAATTGAAAAACGTGCCTCCGGCATTGATCGATCAAGCACATGACTGGCTGGAACGACTCAGATAACCCGCTTGTTTTTCAGGAAACACCATGAAAATATTTTCTGGATTAAAAGCCCGGAAACTCACCAGGGCTATTGAAAATCAACCTGATGTTTTTAAACATTACCAGGAACTTATTCAATATCACCAGACAAATAATAATTTGGATGAAGCAAAAAAATCCATCGATCGTGCACGGGAAAGAAATTGGAATAATGCTGAAAACGCATGGCTCATCATACAGCTCGAGATTATCCAGCAAAAGCTCAATCACTATGACGACGGCGTTTTTCATCTGGTTTCCGACGTGTATAAAAACGCTTCTCTTCAGCCTGAACTAAGATTGGAAGCCGCCCTTGCAGCTACAGCACACATGAAGAAGCTCAATCAAGGTTCACAGGAGCTTAAAACAGCTCTCCCTGCATTTGAATCAATTCTCGAGCTGGCGCCAAACCATCCTCGATCGATAGAACTCATGCTGATCTCGGCAGATATAGAAGTATCTGATGCGCGGTATATTTCCGCGGCAAAGCATCTTGAAACAGCTTTGGACACTGCCGCTCGACATCGTATCGACGGTATCGGAAAATTGTATCTTCAAGCTGCGGAAATAAATATGAAAACGGGGTTGGATACCGCAAAAACCAAAAAATGGCTCGTCAATGCACTTGAAACGGATGACCTTTCGGATGCTGAATCGATTAGAGCGTTGACAGGCATCGCCGATATCAACCGCCGGGAAGATGATTTTTTGGGCGCTATGGAACGCTATGAAACCGCATTGCGTTTTGCTGGAAGCAGGCGAGATGCTTTCATAGCGAACATCCGTTTCCAATTGGCTCAGGTCAATTATTCACTGGGTCGGGCAGCCCAAGCTGAAAAGGAGGCTGCTCAAGCCGTTGATACCCCCGAACTGCCGAAGGATAAAAAAACGGAGATTTTGATGTGGATCGCCGACATCAAACATGCTTCCGGCCGAACAACGGAAGCTTTACAAATATTGAAGCAAGCTTTGGAAATAACACAAAAAGGCGAACTCCACGCAAAATTACTTCAAAAACAAGCTGAACTCCTGGAAGCGACAGGGTCGTTTTCAGAAGCTATTCAATCTGTTGAAAAAGCTCTGGAACAAGAAACGGAATCTTCCGCCCGACTGCTGTTCCAACTCGCCCGGTTACACAACCTGGAAGGATCGCACCATAAGACACTGAAACTGTTGAAGCAGATCGCCCAGACTCCGGATTTGAATGCTGAGATCAGCAATGACTCGATCATGCTGGAAACCGGCAGAGCCTATCTTGGACAGCAAAAAATCATTAGAGCTCTTGAAACCTTCATTCAGATTCTTCAACAAGCGAAACCTGACAGTGCGACATTTCAGGAAACCAGAAAACAGCTAGCCTCGTTGAAAAAGGAACTGCTTCGACCAGAAGGAATGAAAAAATTCAAGTTGGATGGAACGGATAAAAAGACTATTGAATCCTTGCTTGGCCGAATTCCAGATGAAGAAGACTTTCTTGCTCGGCTGCGCTCAGGGTTAAAAAAGACCCGTTCGAGTTTGATTGCAGGAATTGAAAAAATATTGGTCGGGCGATCGACCATCGATGAATCGGTTTTGGATGAGATTGAAGAGTTGATGATTTTATCTGATTTAGGCGTAGAAACCACTGGATCGATTATTAAGAGTCTCAGGGAAAAGCTGCTCAAAAAAGAATTAAATGATGCAGAGGTTGTACGCAACACGATTCGTACAGAAATCGAGGGTTTTTTATCTGGACATGCTTCACAACTGGAGCCGCCTGAAGACATCAAACCTTTTATCATCATGGTTGTCGGTGTCAACGGCGTGGGTAAAACGACTACAATTGCAAAGATCGCACGACGGTTTCAGGAACAAGGGCGATCTGTTCTGTTGGCAGCGGGCGACACTTTTCGTGCCGGCGCAATCGAGCAATTGAAAGAATGGGGAAGACGTCTTGAAATAGATGTCGTCGCTCATGGTGAAGGCGCCGATCCATCGGCGGTGGCCTGGGATGCCGTTGCAGCAGCCAGGAGCAGGAAATGTGACATTTTGATAATAGACACGGCAGGTAGATTGCACACTAAAAGCAATCTCATGGAAGAATTGAAAAAAGTTCAAAGAGTCATCGATAAAAACATGCCGGGAGCTCCTCATGAAATCCTGCTGGTATTGGATGCAACAACAGGGCAAAATGCCGTCGTTCAAGCACGCCAATTCGCTCAAACAGTCAACATAACAGGAATAGTGCTCACCAAATTGGACGGCACCGCCAAGGGAGGCATCATCGTCAGCATCGTTCAGGATCTGGACATACCCATCAAGTTAATTGGAATTGGTGAGCGGATGGATGATCTACGTAATTTTGATCCGCCGCTTTTTGCGAAAGCTTTATTTGAAGACAACGACAGCTTGCTGGCTGCCGATGACATCCAAACATGATCACGCAAACCGACAAAAAATGGATGCGTAAAGCCATATGGCTTTCACGTGATTGGATAGGTAAAACACACCCGAATCCATCTGTCGGTTGTGTCATGGCTAAAGATGAGACCTTGTTCTCCACGGGCGTCCATCGCGGCCCGGGAACACCTCATGCAGAAATTGAGGCTATTCAGTACTGTTCACGTGAACAGCTCGATCAAGCGACGTGTTACGTGACTTTGGAACCCTGTAACCACCATGGTCTGACCCCGCCATGCACGGATGCAATCATTGCTTCAGGAATTAAACGAGTCATCATCGCTCTTCCGGATTTGAACCCTGAGGTTGCAGGCGGTGGAAGCGAAAGACTTCGGGCGGCCGGCCTCAATGTTCACATGGGCGTTCAAGCAGAAACAGCTCTGGAAGTCTTGGAACCTTGGTTGGTCTGGAAAACAACCGGAAAACCTTATGTGACATTGAAAATGGCGATGAGTTTGGATGGACGTATTGCCACAGTAACAGGTCAATCAAAATGGATCTCTAATGAAAAGTCGCGTAGAATGGTGCATGATCTACGAAAAAAGACCATGGGGATTATGGTCGGGGCTGGAACGGTAATACATGACGATCCTCAATTGACAGCGCGAAAAGGCGGTCGAGTGGTTTATGCTCCTGTGCGCGTGATTATTGACCGGAAGGCAAAAGCGCCTTTGAATGCGCAAATTTTCAGTTCGCATATGCCGGGAAAAACGTTATGGATGGTTGGTGAATCTTCGTTCGCAAAATCTTGTTCTCCACCATCCGATGCATATTCAATTATTCCTTGCCCTGAATTAAAAACCGGGTTGGACCTGGAATATGTGATGAGGTATCTTGGCCGAGAAGCATCTTTAGAATCCGTATTGCTCGAGGGTGGACCTACCCTAGCTTTTTCAATGATCGAGCAGAATCTGGTTCATAAAGTTATGATTTTTATATCTCCGAGGTTGATCGGAGGAGCATCGGCTCCGGCTGTTCTTGGAGGTAAAGGTTTTAAATCGTTGAAAGATACGCCTAAATTATCATATGTATCTACTCGTAAAGTTGCGGAAGATATGTTAATAGTGGGCTATTTAGGAGATCGCCCATGTTTACAGGAATTATCAGAGAAGTAGGAAAGATAGCGTCTATCAGACGAGGAAATCCATGGCGTTTGACCATTGAAGCGCCTGGGCTGAGTTCTAAAATCGCCCGTGGCGATTCAATTTCTGTTTCCGGGGCATGTCTGACTGCAGTTGGATCGTCGGAGTCACATTTTGAAGTGGAAATTTCGAATGAAACGATAAAAAGGACGAATTTCGTGACGATGCGAACAGGTAAAAAGGTGAACCTCGAACCCGCAATAACACTGCAGACAGCTCTCGATGGCCATATTGTTCAAGGGCATGTCGATGGAACGGCAAAAATTGTCAAGATACAAGGAAGAACGCAGAAAGTTTTTCGTTTTCGGCCTGATGCTCCAAGTGATTGGCCTATCATTGAAAAAGCATCGATTGCGATCAATGGCATCAGTTTGACGATTGCGGAAGTTTTTGCTGGAAATGAATTTTCCGTCAGCGTTATTCCGTTGACACTAGCTGAAACAGATTTGCAGTTTTTAGTTGCAGGTGATGTTGTAAATTTAGAATATGATATATTAGGCAAGTATGTTTATGCGAGGATGAATAATAATTATGGAAAACATTCCGGAATCCGTTTATAGAAGCGCCGGGCACAAGCATCAAAGTCATTTTTTTGACTCGATTGAAGAGGGGATCCAGGCGATTGCCGAAGGTAAAATGGTCATCGTTGTGGATGATGAGGATCGTGAAAATGAAGGCGACTTGGTCATGGCTGCTGAAAAAGTCACTCCGGAGGCAATCAATTTCATGGCTACGCATGGAAGAGGTTTGATTTGTCTTCCGATGACGGACAGCAGGCTGACGCAATTGAATTTGACGGATATGGTTCACAACAATACTGCGGCATTCAGCACGGCCTTCACAGTCTCTATAGATGCTCGGTACGGTATCACAACCGGGATTTCAGCATATGATCGGGCTCAGACTATACGTATTGCTTTATCTGACAATGCAACCCCTGACGATCTTGCACGACCCGGTCATATTTTTCCTTTACGAGCAAAACCCGGCGGTGTTTTAAAGCGTGCCGGACAGACGGAGGCTGCCGTGGACTTGGCTCGTTTGGCAAACCTGAAAGAAGCTGGTGTGATTTGTGAAATCATGGACGACGACGGTCAAATGATGCGGGTCCCCAAGCTATATGAGTTCAAGCTCAAGCATAACTTGAAGATGATCACTGTTGCTGATCTTATAGAATACCGCAGGTATCGCGATAAGCTCGTAGAAGTTGTTGCCGAGACACGTTTGCCGACTCGTTTTGGATTGTTTCGAGGCATTGTATATCGCGATACAATATTAGATGAGGAGCACATTGCTCTTGTGATGGGAGAATTGCCTGTAGATGAACCTGTCCTGGTGCGCGTTCATTCTGAATGTTTGACGGGTGACGTTTTTCATTCTCTACGGTGTGATTGCGGCCAGCAACTGGAGGCCGCGCTGGCTCAAATCGGCCGAAACGGTTCGGGAGTTCTGGTCTATATGAGGCAAGAAGGCCGCGGCATAGGGCTGGGAAACAAACTGAAGGCATACGCATTGCAGGATCAGGGGATGGATACCGTCGAAGCCAATCTCTGTTTGGGCTTTCAGGCTGACCAGCGAAATTACGGTTTGGGAGCTCAAATATTACGCGACTTGAATATTACGAAACTCAAACTTATGACGAACAATCCCAGAAAATTCGTCGGGCTTTCAGGATATGGCATTTCGATTATAGAACGCATTCCTTTGGAAGTCATACCAAACGAAGAAAATCGTTTTTATTTGGAAACTAAAAGAAAGAAATTGGGACACTTGTTACAGTACCATGAGTCGTCTGAAAATAAAACGGAAAGGAAGTAATATATGAGAACTTTTGAAGGTTTTTTAGCAGCAGAATCTTTCTCATTTGCAATAGTTGTCAGTCGCTTCAATGAAATGATAACGCGGAAACTTCTGGACGGCGCTTTAGACGCCCTTATCCGGCATGGCGCTTCGAAGGATAACATTACAGTGATCTGGGTTCCTGGAGCTTTTGAATTACCGATTGTTGCCGGCAAAATTGTGAAAAAAAACAGTTACGACGCAGTTATCTGTCTGGGAGCGGTTATACGTGGTGATACACCTCATTTTGACTATGTTGCGGCTGAAACAGCGAAAGGTATTGCATCGATGGCCATGCAATCAAATCTCCCTGTCACGTTTGGTGTCTTGACAACAGATACTCTGGAACAAGCTTTCGAGAGAGCCGGCGCCAAATCAGGCAACAAGGGCTGGGATGCGGCTATAACAGCGATTGAGATGGCTGACTTGTACCAAAAATTACAGAAAGGTTGATACATGCGCAAAAAGAGCCGCGCTTCCCGTGAAAAAGCGCTGCAAATTCTCTATGCCCTCGACGTCGATAGCGCTATGGATACCATGGAACTCAAGATTTTTGAAGAACAAGCCTTGAAGAATCTCATGCTGATGCCTGAAGCTGCTTCCAAGCAGACTCAAGAGCAGGCATTTCTGCTGATCAAGGGGGTATACCATAATGTTTCGACGATTGATCCGCTGATTGAAAAAGCCTCCGATAACTGGATTTTGAAACGTCTCTCCATTATAGATAGAAATATTTTGCGCATTGCTGTTTATGAAATGCTTTTCGTTAAATCCGTTCCGCCACGAGTGGCTTTGAATGAGGCCATTGAAATCGCAAAGCAATTCAGCTCTGAAAATTCACCCAAATTTATCAATGGTATTCTAGACCGAATCTATCGTATATTGAAAAGCCATGGACTGGTTGAAGAAATTTGATTTATTGAGACGATGCGATCGTGAAGTACTTTATTTTTTCTGATATTCATGGAAATCTGGAAGCTCTTGAAGTCGTGATGGAGGCGTTGGATAATTTCAAGGATTGTATGCCTATATGCCTTGGAGATATCGTTGGTTACGGTCCAAATCCTCAAGAATGTATCGATGCCGTCAGGCAAAGAGGTATTCGTTGCGTCGTTGGAAATCACGACCGTGCGGCGATTGAACAAGTCGACATATCTTATTTCAACCCATATGCTAAAGAAGCGGTCTTATGGACCCGTAGCATATTGAAAGATGCCGATATTCAGTTTTTGAAGTCTTTACCAATATCGTTGACAATTGCAAATATGACCTTGGTTCATGCCACTCCATGTGATCCATCAGCGTGGAATTATTTGTTCACACTATTCGATGCCCACAACAACTTTAAATGTTTCGATACTCAACTCTGCATGATCGGTCACTCACATTCCCCTATCATCATTGCACAGGCTTTATCGGGAGACTGCTGGGTGCATCCTCATTCAGTTATCGCTGTACACGAGGATCAACGATTGATTGTAAATGTCGGCAGCGCCGGTCAGCCGCGGGATGGAAATCCGGATGCGACGTATGTGGTCTATGATGATGTCGAAAGGTCTATAGAGATATTCCGCGTTCCATATAACCTTAGAAAAACACAGGAAAAAATGAAGCAGCATGGGCTTCCCGATTATCTCATCGAGCGCCTTGAAATAGGAAGATGATGCGTTTATGGCAAAAAAATTCGTCTTCATATTTTCCGTGATATTGTGCATTCAATCAGTGGTATTTTCTGCGGAAATTCACGATAAATTCGTCAGTGGTACCCATACTGTTGAATATTTTATCCGGGATCCCGAAAACCTTCTTATTCCTGTTACTGTAAACACTATAGGCTATTCTCAACAGGTTCAACGTATTCATCGAGGATATTTTGTCACCGTCACCAGCACGGTTCAACCCATTCCAAACGCACCCTTTTTTAAGTTTGATGCAGACAACCTTGATCCGCGATTTAAAGATGCTCATCTACTCAAAGCTTTAACTGAAGCCAAAAACACATCGGACGCATTAAGAGCCTGTCTGTCATGGTTGGATATGGCTGTTATTTACGATGACTCTCTTGATTCCGATCAGGACATCGATGCTACGCTGGCACGCAAATCCGGCAATTGCGTAGGGCGGACTGCCGTGCTGCAAAAACTATTAAATGAATTGGGGCTTCAGTCGCGACCTGTCCAGGGTTGCCTCTTCCAAAATGGCAAGCTTGTTTTTCATCGATGGATAGAGCTCGATTATGATGGGATTGGATCCCTTCCTACAACTCCTGGGTCGACACAGGATTTTGTCTCAGCCGATCATCTCGTTCTACTTCCATCAAAAAAAATCGATCCTTCAGCTACTTGGGTCGACGATGACGATTTCAGTATTTCAGTGATAAACGAAAATCGTTCTTTATTTGTGATAGATTGCCGCCCGACACCAGAAGGAGCTGTGAATCAGGTTTTTCGCCGTAAAATGGATAATTTGCGTCTGGAAACAGCAGTAACAGGAGATATCACACCAACTGGGCTTCAAGGGCACATAGTATTGGAAACGCCCGGCGGTGTTCATTCTATGCCCATACCGTCACATGGTGCTTTTTCGTTTATTCCGGTTTCCCCCGGACACTACTCTCTAACCATCAAAATTGATGGGCGAGAAGTCTTTTTCACACAAGATGCTATTCGCGCCAGTGAACATAAACACCATCATTGTATTGTAAAAATCGGCAGCTATGGTTTGAATGAAAGAACAAAATGATTCCAAAAATCACAATCCTTCCTGAATATATATCAAATAGAATTGCTGCCGGGGAAATCATCGAGCGGCCTTCCTCTGTTGTCCGGGAACTCTTGGATAACGCGATCGATGCAGAAGCTGACCGCATAGAGATAGACATAGAACAAGGTGGTATTGCCTTGATTCGAGTAACGGATAACGGGCTGGGTTTTGAGCCGGATGGCCTGCTTATGGCTTTCGAGCGACACGCCACCAGTAAGATAAAAAGTTTGGAGGATTTGGAAGGTATCAAAACTCTCGGGTTTCGAGGAGAAGCGCTGCCAAGTATAGCTTCGGTGTCTCGCATCAGCATAGAATCTCAAACCCAGGGAGCCCCAATTGGGAGCAGGCTGACAATCAATGGCGGTAAAATTGATCATGTGGAACAAGCTATCTGCCCTGTCGGCACGAAAATTACTGTTCGCCAGCTTTTTTATAATACGCCTGCCAGACGAAAATTTTTAAAAACCTTTAAAACAGAATATTCGCTAATCCATGATACCGTTATCGATCACGCCCTGACACATCCGGAAATTCACTTTTTATTACGAGACTCCGGAAGAGTGCTCCTAGAGACGCCGATCGTCGATTTCTGGTCGGCACGCATCGTCTCAATATTCGGTAAAAAATTCATGGCTCAGCACATACCTTTTCAAGAATCGCATGGGGACATGCATATCCAAGGTGTCCTATGTCATCCTGAGCATCTTCGATCAACAGGCAGATCTCAGCGTATCTATGTCAACGGCAGGCGGGTTCGCGACAGAATAGTAACCCAAGCGCTTTACACTGGTTATGCTCAGTTTATCACCAGTGGCGGCCACCCTTCGTGTATTGTGAGAATAGATATACCTCCAGACCAGTTGGATGTAAATGTGCACCCCGCTAAATCCGAAGTGCGTTTTCAAAATTCGAATGCCGTCTTCAACATGGTTGTTTCGCAGGTCAACAATACACTGTCCGGATCGATAAAAACACAGTTTAAAGCCAATCTTCAACCAGAAAAAGATCAAGAGAGACCGTCAACAGGTCGCGCGACGATCTATGAAAAAGCCCCGGGCAAATCCGTTGGCGTCATAACTCCTGAAAAACATGATATCTCAAGCAATATTCTCACTTTTTCGGATACCAACTTAGAAACAAGGATGCAATTGCCGCTTACTGCGGATACTGAATGGAATTTGATTGGGCAAGCATTTAAGACTTTCATTTTGATTGAATACGGAGATCGACTTTTCGTTATCGATCAGCATACGGCTCATGAGCGAATTCTGTTTGAATTGTTCAAAGAACGTTACCAATCACAAAATATTCCTTCTCAGTCACTTTTGTTTCCTGTTCCTGTAGAACTCGAGCTGCCTCAATTCCAAGCTATCGAAGAATTTTCAAACTTGTTGAGGGCAATGGGAGTTTTTCTGGAGTCATTTGGTCGAAACACCTTCGCTGTGACGGCATTGCCGGATCATTTGGCCCAAGAAGCTCCTGATCTATTGCTTAAAAATCTTGCTGATGAGCTATTGGATGTCGGCTCTTCCGAGAGGTTGCGGATCGCTGAACGAAAAATGCTGGTCAGCCTGGCATGTCGAAAAGCAGTCAAAGCCGGAGATTTCATGACAAGAGCTGAAATGGAATCTCTTGTCAAGGATTTGATCCGTTGCCGAATACCTAATTCTTGTCCACATGGCCGCCCGATAATAGTAGCTTTTGACAGATCGGAAATAGCTGGAAAATTTAAAAGATGAATTTGAAACCGGAGACTGACAAACCGGGCATAGTGGTTTTGGCCGGAGCGACAGCAGCAGGGAAGAGTAGCTTGGCAATTAAACTGGCTCATCTTCCCGGGATGCCGCCGATTGAAATTATCTGTGCCGATTCCCGTCAAATTTATCGCGGTATGGACATCGGTACTGACAAAACAGGGATTGAAGAGCAAAGCGGGATACCTCATCACCTGTTGGATATCGTAGAGCCGGATACGCGGTTTTCGGCAGCGGATTTTGCATCTGTCGCTTCTGAATGCATCGAAAACATCATCAATCGAAACGCCCTTCCGCTCGTTGTCGGGGGTACCGGCTTATATATTCGAGTATTGACATGCGGCTTGGCACAATTGAGCGGCCCTGTGCATCATATCCGTCAAAAATATGAACAGTATCTGAAGGATAACGGGCCGGACGCTTTATACAATTTGTTGTACGAGCGGGATGAAAAGCGAGCGGAAAAACTCTCATCATCGGACTCATTTCGAATTATTCGAGCTCTCGAGATCATGGATACCGGCACATTGGATATCTCCAGCGCTTTGGAAACACACGGTTTTGAACAACGTTCTTTTCAATCTTTAAAAATATTTCTCGATGTCGATCGAGAAAAGCTTTATAACAGAATAAACGCACGTGTCGATGCAATGATCGATAAAGGATTGATTCAAGAAGTCGATCGATTGCGAAAAAGATATGGACCTGAAGCTCCCGCTTTATCCGGAATAGGTTACGGACAGATCAGTCGATATCTTGACGGCGAAATAACAATAGAAGAAGCGGCTCGAATCATAAAACGCGACACAAGGCATTACGCAAAACGCCAGATAACCTGGTTTCAGAAAGAACCGGAACTTGTTATGGTTAAACATGATCCGGATGATCCTGAGACAACTTTGAATGAATTAGAGAAGAAAATACGGAGATTTTATGAACGCAGGTGAAGAAGAGCGGCAAACGGGCACTAAAGCATGTGTTATCGGAATTCGATCGGAACGCCGGTTACAGGAACAAGCCAGATTATCGGCAGAGGAGTTGAAAGCGCTGGTTGAAGCGGCTGGCGCCGAGGTTGTCGACGAGATATTCTGCAATACTTCAATTATTCATCCCAAAACGTATATCGGAACGGGGAAAGTTGAAGAGATAAAAGAAAGGCTCGAGGAATCGAGAGTCTCGATCGCTGTTTTAGATGTCTCTCTTACACCTTCTCAGCAAAGAAACCTGGAAAACTACTGGAACATCCAGGTAATCGATCGAACAGGAATCATTCTGGATATTTTCGCAAAAAGGGCGGCTTCACGTGAAGGTCGGTTGCAAGTTGAACTTGCGCTGCTTGAATATCGCTTACCCAGATTGACACGAATGTGGACGCATCTCAGCCGGTTGGGAGCCGGTATAGGAACGCGGGGGCCTGGTGAAACACAATTGGAAGTCGACCGCAGACGAATCAGAACTCGGATATTGAAACTGAAAGAAGAGCTAAAACAAATTGAAAAACGTCGAGAATTACAAAGGGAAAACCGACGCCGAACCGGTGTAAATACGGTAGCGCTGGTAGGTTATACCAATGCCGGTAAATCCACGTTGTTGAACCTGCTGACATTGGCGGATGTCAGTGTTAAAGATCAGCTTTTCGAAACCCTGGATTCAACGATTCGTCAGTTGATCCTACCGGATAACCAACCGCTGTATCTGGTCGACACTGTCGGCTTCATATCTCGGCTTCCTCACCAACTTATCGCAGCATTTCATGCGACTCTCGAAGAAGTCGTTCAGGCTGATCTTTTGCTTCATGTCATCAACTCCGCTTCCCCACAAAGGGATGAGCAAATCCGTGATGTAGAGACAGTGTTGAAACAACTTGGCGTAGAGCAAACACCCATAATCCGAGTTTATAACAAGATCGATCTACTCGATGAGTGGGAAGTGGGTGATATCACCAGGTTGCAGGACTCGGTCGCCATAAGCGCTCAAAAAAAACTCGGTATCGATCTGCTGCTTCGAAAACTGATGGATTTTCTAATGTCTCAGGAAAAAAAGGTAGAGATGCTCATTCCGTATTCACAAGGCTCGATAATTGCCGTTATTCGTGATAAAAGCCGTATTCTTTCCGAGATTTTCGAGCCGGAAGGTGTTCGATTGCAAATTGTTGGAAAACATGCATTATTGAATAAGTATAAGGAATTCATCGATCGGGATTTCTAAAAAAGAGAGCGAACGAGGAATTTATTGATGCGAAATCTGGAAAAATATTTTTGGAGTTGTGTGCTGGCCATCGGATTGATTGGATGTCATTACCGTGAAGCGCCGCGAGCATTGGACAGATCGAATCTAAGCGATACTGAATCGCTTGAAACCGATACAACTGAAATTACTGAATTAGAAGAAAAATTGGAATTAGAAGAGAAGAACAAAGATACATTTTCTGAAGAAAAGTATATGGAAGCGCCTTGGTTGACGAGGGATATGCTGGCAGATATTTTAAATCACCATTTCAAACATGTTTTTCCGCCTGATCGAAAACCACCGGTCATTGTCGATCTTGATCAAAGTTCAAATCATGAGGCTGTTCTGTCTTCTGCAGCAGCAGGGCTGATACCTGTCGGTAGGGATCACCGAATTCTGCCGGGATCCAGAGTTCGCAAACAGGATATAACACTGGCTGTATGGCGGGTCCTAGAGTTGGCGGGAGCATTACCGGATCAATCGCTGCTGGACACATCCCTGCTGCCATACGACATCACACCTTCTCACAACGCCTGGAAGCAAATTGCCGGTTGTTTGTTTACCGGCATCGTGACAATAGATACCGACAATCTTTATCACCCTGGCAGAATAATGAGTGGTAAAGAAATTCTGGATTCCATAGATGCTTTGAAGCGTTATTTGAAGCGCTATGGAAAGTGATTTTTGCATGGTGCCATTTATCAGGGTATCTCGCAAATGAAATTGAAACTATTCATCGCTATAGCTTGTATTTTCTTGTTTACAGGAACAGGCCAGGGTTCCATCTTTCCGGGAAAGGAAACAAATGGAGAGCGCCAGACAGTGCTTCAGGTGCTTCCGTTTACGCACGATCAATCACCGAGTGCGGAACTGGTATCAGACCAGGCAGCTTTTATTTTACGCCGATTACTTAGAGCCGGTCGGTTTGTTTTGCCTGATTTTTCTGAGCTCAAACTTAAGGGAATACCGCTGGTTTGGAATTCGCAGGAACAGATCAATGGATTTTGTGCTGCCGAGGCAATCGACTGGTTAGTCGTGGGTCATATTGAAAAAATATCAATTGATACGGATGCTGAATGCAAAGGATCTCGTTTCCTGGGAATATCCGGTATACCGATTAAGGCTGTAATAAGTGTATATTTATATGATTGCCATCGGAAGCAGGAAATATGGAAAGACAGACACACGGCAAAGACTCATATTCCTCGAATGAGAGTCTTTGGGTTGTATAGAAAACCTTTTCCCAAAACAGTGAAAACCGCCGATGCATTTCTTCATGATACAATGCTTGTTTTTTCTGAACAAATCATATCGACTATTCGATCTTTTAGCTTGGAAAAGGGAAATTGATGCGTGAATACCGGGTTTCCATAATTGGAAGAGTCAATGTCGGTAAATCCACCTTGTTTAATCGTTTGACCCGTTCGAGAGACGCTTTGGTTTTGAACCTGCCCGGGGTTACTCGAGACAGGAAAGAGAGTCATTTTCTGTTGTTCGGACATACGATTGTCCTGGTTGATACGGGTGGTATCGAAGCCGGCTCTACGACCGGCGACAAAGCGGCTGATGAAGCACAAAAACAGTCTTTGCTGGCTTTGAATGATTCCGATCTTCTTCTTTTTGTTGTCGACGGTCGTTCGGAATTATTGCCGGGTGATTTTGAAATCGCTCAAAAAATAAGAAAAAGTAATAAGCCGGTTATTTTAGTCGTAAATAAAATGGAAGGGAATATAGACTCTTTGACTGAGACGCTTGATATTTACCGTCTTGGATTAGGGGAGCCGATATTTATCAGTGCTGAGCATAATATCAACATCGATCTGCTACTGGAAAACCTTTCTGAATCATTGAATTTAGGGACTTATGATGGCCAATCCGACTTGAAAAGTACCGAAACTGAAACCCGTATAGCTGTTGTTGGAAGGCCGAATGTCGGTAAATCATCTTTTGTAAATGCAATTTTAGGGGAATATCGTCATATCGTTACGGATATACCTGGAACCACACGGGATTCCGTTGATTCCGTGTTTAAATATTATGGAGTTCATTACAGGTTGATCGATACAGCAGGCTTGCGACGAATCGGCAAGACCACGGAGAAGTTGGATAAACTGTCGGCGATGAAGGCACGAAGAAGCATCGAACGGTGCCATATAGCTCTTTTATTGTTGGATGCGGTTGACGGCGTGACGGCTCAGGATTTGAAAATTGCGAGGTATGTGGTTGACGAAGGGAAAGGCTGTATTATCATCGCCAACAAATGGGATTTGACCGACAGGACTACAGAGCGTTTCAAACTCATACAGCAATCGATTCGCGAGCATTTTGTTGCCATGCCGTGGGCGCCCTTCATGGCCATGTCGGCGATGGAACAGCACAATACCCGAAAAGTTTTTACGATTGTGAATTCCATGATGAAATCAACTCAAGCTCCAGTATCGACAAGTCGCTTGAATAAAGCGATTCAGGACGCTCAACGAATCCACCCGCCTGCTGTAAAGCAGTCAAAACACCCTGTTAAATTATATTATGCAACGCAAATAGGGCTTAGGCCTCCGACATTTTTATGTTTTACCAACACAAGACATGAAATTCATTTTTCATATCGACGGTTTCTCAGCAACCAAATTCGGGAAGCTTTTTCGTTCGATGGGTGGCCGATTCGTCTGGTTTTCAGGCACCGGCATGATGAGAGGGGACAACGATGGGATTAGAAATGCTGAATATTGTCACGATCGATGGACCGGCTGCTTCCGGTAAAAGCACGGTAGCCGGACTTGTTGCAGAAAAATTGGGTTATGCATTTCTCGATACCGGAGCTATGTATAGGGCAATTGCATTTGGAGCGCTTGAAAACGGAATTCCTGCTGAAGAGAGCGGCGGATTGCATGCTTATTTAGAGGATGCCGATCTGGAAATTCATTATCAAAACAAAGTCATGCATTTAGTCTTGAATGGTAGAGATATTACGCAGTTGATTCGACACAAAGATATGGGTCAACATGCCTCAGATTATTCGAAACTGCATTCGGTACGTGTTTTCTGTACAGATTTACAGCGGCGACTAGGTCAATCAGGAAAGCTTGTTTGTGAAGGAAGAGATATGGGCACTGTCGTTTTTCCTGGAGCTCGATGGAAATTTTTTTTGACGGCCTCGCTGGAAGAGCGAGCGATTAGACGTTGGAGAGAATTGAAGACAAAAGGGGAGAACATTTCCTTGGAAGAAATCAAAAACTCTTTGATGCTAAGGGACTTACAGGATTCAAACCGTGCGCTGGCTCCTTTAAAGCCGGCAGACGATGCGCATATAATTGACACGACGGAAATGCAAATTGACGGCGTTGTCGAAAAAATCGTTGAGGTTGTATTTGAGTCAATCGAGAAAAAATCATAATCGTTGTTGCATAATTTATACGGGTTGTTATATTAATGCCCACGTTCAAACTGGAAGCGTTGGATTCCAGTTAATCATCAGGGTTCGCGGATAAGAGACACCGGGAACACCTTGAAATTAGGAGGTCTCGATAATTCATGGCAAACAAACAAAAACAAACAACAAATAACCCCTCAGCAGCAGAAGCTGAAAATACAAAAAAAATTCACAGCAGTAATCTGGATACACCTTGGTGGACAGATTTTAGTGAAGCAGAAATGACCAAAATGGTTGATGAATCATTGCGAAATACTACAGAAGGTCAGGTTGTGCAGGGAAAAGTGCTTCAAATCAATGAAAAAGAAGTGCTTATCGATGTTGGATACAAATCCGAAGGAGCAATCCCGATAGAAGAATTCAGAAATAACATCGATGCCGGCACACTGAAAGTCGGAGGATTTGTCGATGTCTATCTTGACAAGACCGAAGACTTTGAAGGTCAGGTTGTTTTATCGAAAGAGAAAGCCGACAAAATTAAAATCTGGGATGAAATCAGCGATCATTTTGAAAATAAGGAAGTCATTGAAGGTCGCGTAATAGACAGAATCAAGGGCGGCCTGACAGTTGACATTGGGGTCAGAGCATTCCTGCCTGGATCACAAATCGATATTCGTCCGGTGCGAGATCCGGAAAGACTGATCGGCCAAACTTTGAGAATGCGAGTGATCAAGCTGAATAAAAGGCGAGGTAACATTGTTCTGTCGAGACGTGTAATTTTGGAAGACGAACGACGGAATTTGAAAGAGAAAACATTGAATTCTCTTGAAGAAAACGCCATTGTAGAAGGACAGGTCAAAAATATCACTGAATATGGAGCTTTTATCGATCTAGGCGGTATTGATGGGTTGCTTCATATAACAGACATGTCCTGGGGCAGAATCAATCATCCGAACGAACTGATATCGGTTGGACAGAAAATAAAGGTCAAAATTTTGAAGTTCGATCCGGAAACAGAAAGAGTTTCTCTCGGACTGAAACAGACCACTGAAGATCCATGGGTAAAAGTGAGCGAACGATATCAAATTGGAACCAGGGTTGAGGGAAAGGTTATCAGCTTGACGGATTATGGTGCGTTTATTGAACTGGAAGAAGGCGTTGAAGGCTTGGTGCATGTGTCTGAAATGTCCTGGACAAAACGTGTTCGCCATCCTTCCAAAATTCTGAATATCGATGACACCATCGAAGCGGTTGTTCTTGATCTTGACCAAGAAAACAAACGCATAAGCTTGGGCATCAAACAGTGTGAAACCAATCCTTGGGATCTTGTCAAGATTAAATATCCTATCGGAAGTCGAGTAGTGGGTAAAATTCGAAATCTGACGAATTTCGGCGCTTTTATTGAACTGGAAGAAGGGATCGATGGGCTGATTCACATCAGTGATATGTCTTGGACAAGGCGTATCAATCATCCGAATGAGCTGGTTAAAAAAGGTGATGAGCTTGAAGCCGTCGTGCTGGACATCGATGTAGAAAACGAGCGTCTTTCTTTGGGTCTGAAACAATTGTCGGAAAATCCCTGGAAAGAGGCGGAAAACCGTTTGTTTATCGGCAATAATGTCAAGGGAAAAATTGTTCGAATCACTGATTTCGGAGTATTTGTCGAATTGGAGGGCGGTGGAATTGAGGGATTGGTTCACATTTCCGAACTGGGAAAAGATAAGGAAGAATCCATCGAATCAGCGTATAAAGTCGGTGATGAACTGATCATGAAGATCATCAAAGTCGATGTTGAAGAAAGACGCATCAGCCTTTCAGTTCGTGCATATGAAGAGGAAATGGAGCGTTTGGAAGCCGATGATGGGATTGCCAGTCACGAAATAAAAATCGGTCGATCGACAATGGCAGATATCATCAATCAAGAGGCTTTGCTTCGGACGATTGGTTTTGAAACCAAGCCTTTGCCTGAATCTTCAGAGAATAAGGTCGAGGAAAAGAAAGCTGAAACCACGGGAGATGATTCCGAGGATACATCACCTGAAAACGCATAAGCCGACATAGTTGTCAGCGTAATCCACTTAGGCGCTCAGATAAATAGTTATTACAATAGATAGTATGCTTGTAGGATAAAGGGCAGCCAGAATAGGCTGGATAAAGAGGTTTTTGCGAAACCTCTCAAAAAATTGCCTAAGGCAGCCCTTCCATAGAATCAGCCAGTACATAGCAGTCCGCTCACCCAAACAGAAAAGGAAACCAGCTATTAAATTTTGAAAGATTTATTTTAAATATCTTATTACGAATTGAAGGAATAGTTTAATCCAGTCATCCAAAACAAAGGCAAAAGAGCAACGAATCAACTATCATTTGAATTTAGGCTCTTGAGATCGAGACAGAATTCTATTATACAAGGTCAAGAGATATTTTTGCCGGAATCACTATAGGGAGATGACAATGAAACCGAGTGCAACTATCACCAAATGGATAATGTTTTGTTTGCCGTTGACTGTGCTGTCGACAATCGTTGGATGCGCCGGCGGCATGCAAGCCCATAGAACGATCGCCAAAAACTGGGAAAATCCTCAACCGGGCAAAGAAGTAAAAATTAAAATTGATGACACAATTTCACTGGAAATGGTATTTGTCCCCAGCGGCACATTCCAGATGGGTTCACCTAAAACAGATCGTATCAGAAGAGATGATGAAAAGCTGGTCCATGCCGTTGAACTGGACGGATTCTGGATGGGCAAGTTTGAGATTACTCAAGCGCAATATGAAGCGATTACCGGTAAAAATCCCAGTAAATACAAAGGAAAAAACCTGCCGGTCGAAAAAGTGACCTGGAATGATGCCGTAGAATTTTGTAAGTTGCTGTCGGAAAAAACGGAGCTTTCTTTCACGCTTCCAACGGAGGCTCAGTGGGAATATGCCTGTAGAGCAGGCAGCACTACTGTGTTTGCGTTTGGCGATTGCCTTGAAGCATCCGATGCCAATTTTGATGGCACTTATCCGCTTCGAACTTGCCCGAAAGGGGATTATTTGATGCAAACATGGGATGTCGGCTCAGGAAAACCTAATGCATGGGGATTATACGACATGCATGGCAATGTCTGGGAGTGGTGTTTGGACTGGTATGCAAAAGAATATAGCACTGACGCTTCCAGCCGAAATCCAACAGGTCCGATCGAAGGGGAAAATCGAGTATTCCGTGGTGGTTGTTGGAACAGCGATGCAGGTAATTGCAGGTCGGCGGCGCGCTTCAGCGCTTTACCGACAGCTTCAGGCGAAATCGTTGGATTCCGTGTCGCTCTGAACAACCCGGCCATTAAGCCCGGCTCTGCCGATTAATTTTTATAGAACCGAAAAAAATATGATCCCCTAAAAATTTATCGGGGAACCTTACCTACCGGCGCGAGATAAATCACAAATTCTTCTTTACCATCTAGACCCAAAAACGCATCCGTCTTTTCCTGATGATAGGAACCGACCGCACAGGTTCCACACCCTATCGCCTCACAGGCTAAATAGAGGTTCTGACAAACATGGCCTGCATCTAAAAGTATAATTTTATGTGAGGCTATCGAGTAGCGCCATTCAGTACGATAGGGAATACAGCTCCAGAAAAAGCACACAGCACACTCCCCGACAAATCGTTGGCCGACCCCGCAAATGATCAATTGACGTTTCAGATCCGAAGACTCAAAACAGAGTTCCAGCGCGTGTTCAAGGAACAGATAACGATATACTCCCGGTCGTAAACCAACGACATTGTTGACAGCGATATAAGTTTCAAAAGGATGGCGAGCGCCTGCGGAAGGAACGGTACGTATCGTCACCCGCCCGTCGGCCAATACTTTTTTAAGCCCTTGAGTACTCCATAAGAGGAAAGCCAATTCCTCAAGAGTCAAAGGTTCGTCAGTATATTTACGCCGACTCTCTCTGTCACGAATGATGGTAAAAAGATCGTTTTTCTGTAGTGTTTTTGCTTCGGCTTCCGGTAATTTGATAATGGCGGCGTTTTCTGCCGTTGACTTCTGAACTGGAGGCCAAGGTTTTTCCAGTGACTGATCGCTCATGGGTTTTTCCCGTGTCAGCCATTCTTTCAAAATATCACGGTTGATCGCTGTCTGTTGAACAGCATCTTCTCGAATTTTTCTGTGTTTTTCCATAAGACAAGGCATGCTGTCCAGGATGCCTTGAATTCGGCTGATCGAGACATTCAGTAGATCCTTCTTGACAGGTCGAGCCGCCTCGACGTCGGGTATAATTTTATCACGATCATGTCGGGTGAAAATCGCCAGAAATGCGTCCGCTTGTTCTTGATCAGCGCCGGCAATACAAATTATCAGATCGGGCATAAGATCACGGTCAAACAACTCACTAAAAAAGACATGCTGTTCGTGCTTGTCAAACGCAGCAATATGTTGCAGAATTTCCATTGATTAAACCTCCGCTTGGGCGGCCGATCGGCCGACAATATCGACACTTTATAGCGTAAACCCTTGATTTGTTCAAATGCTTTAAAAGCGTGAATGCGACTAACCGATGAATTGTTAGACTTGAAACATCAACTTTTTTATACTGTCATGTCGTTCTTTTCGCGTAGAAAGGAGGTCGAATAGGTTGAACACGATGGTTTTTGCTTTCAGTATGACGTTATTGGCCGGCATGGCGACAGGAGTAGGCAGTTTGATCGCGTTCTTTGCCGACCGAACCAACTACCGTTTTCTATCCATATCCACAGGTTTTTCCGCCGGGGTCATGCTGTATGTTTCGTTTGTAGAAATTTTTAACAAAGGCTATCAGGCTTTGGTCTCTACATATAGCCATTCACATGCGCAGTGGATCAATGCCGGGTCCTTTTTTGCCGGTATAGCTCTGATTGCCGCGATTGACGCTTTGATACCGTCTACAGAAAATCCTCATCATGTGCGAAGCGAATCCCAGACCGCCGAACTGCATTGTCACGAAATTGGGGACAATACATCGCCGACATCGTCATCGAAGAATAAAGATTGTCAAGATCGGTTGATGCGTACCGGTCTCTTCACTGCTCTGGCAATCGGGATACACAATTTTCCGGAAGGCTTGGTCACCTTTCTGGCAGCATTACATGATCCCAAACTTGGTGTGGCGATAGCTATTGCAGTTGCACTGCACAATATTCCTGAGGGCATCAGTGTATCAGTCCCGATTTTTTATGCTACTGGAGACAGAAAAAAAGCATTGGTATGGTCATTTCTGAGCGGCCTTGCCGAGCCGGTGGGGGCACTTATTGCCTATGTAGCGCTGCGCCTGGCGGTGGGTGACTCTACCGGAGTCATATCTCCGCATTACATGGGTATTCTATTTGGGGGAGTAGCGGGAATTATGGTCTTTATCAGCCTTGATGAGTTGCTGCCGACCAGCCGAGCTTTTGGAAAAGGGCATGACAGCCTGATCGGCCTTATTGCCGGAATGGTGGTCATGGCTTTTAGCCTCTTGATCATGAATTAACACTGCTAAAGAGCTCGTTAAACAATCGATGATGAGCATAACTGCGCTTTTCTCGGTCAAATTGCAAAA
The DNA here is from genome assembly GCA_049652745.1 of bacterium. GTDB lineage: Bacteria > CSSED10-310 > CSSED10-310 > CSSED10-310 > CSSED10-310 > JBASEY01. The sequence continues at coordinate 271,708 of JBASEY010000023.1, forward strand.
CAAATGTCTGCTCACGATCGACTAATCGAGGTGACAGTGCTATATTGACAACCGGTTGGTCCGGCCTTCGGACTTGACAGGGTCGACATGGTTGCACATGCTTTTTTATCTACAGATTCACTTGTTAGGCTCAATAATTCTTGAAAAATGATAAGAGGATTACGGAATGAACGGTACACTTTCTACGGCATTGATCGGATACGGGCATTGGGGACCCAATATTGCCAGGCATATCGATAAAAACAAGCGTATGACATTGGAAAGCATTTGTGACAACAGACCGGACAGGCTTGCTGCAGCTCAAGCAGTTTATACCGATAGGGTGCAGTTCGAAACGGATTACCGCACAGTTCTACAAAACCCCCGTATTCAAGCCGTAGCTATCGCTGTAGAAACGGAAAAACATGATGCCGTCGTGAAAGAGGCTCTTGATGCGAAAAAGCACGTTTACATCGAAAAGCCGTTCACATCCTCCGTAGCAAGCGCTGTTGCATTGGCCAGACAAGCGCGTGAGCTTCGTCTGGTGATACATGTCAACCACATCATGATTTTTCATCCAGGAATAAAGAAAATAAAAGAATTATTGGATTCCGGTGAATTAGGAGAATTGCTCTATATTGAAGCAATGCGTATGAATCTTGGCAGAATAAGAAATGATGTCAGCGTTTTATGGGATTTGGGCATTCATGATTTATCGGTTATCGATTACCTGGTTAACGGTCGAGAACCAAAAGATATTTATGCAGTCGGTGATAGAAAGTACAGCAATACTGAGTCTATTACTTTTTTGACACTGAAATTCGATGATTTTATTGCCCATATCAGATCAAGTTGGATTTCGCCGGTGAAAGAGCGAAAGCTTATAATTGCAGGCACACGAAAAATGGCGGTCTTTGACGAGACCAAACCTTCTGAAAACCTTGTCATTCATGACACAGGTATCGAGGTCGTTTCAGGAGACCATCCAGGTCAAAACAATTATCGTGTTGCTGAGCGATTAGGGGGATGCTGTATAGCCGAATTTCCCATCCAGGATGCTTTATATAATTCTATCGATCATTTTGCTTCGATGATACTCGATGGAAAGCCTTCGATTTCCGGTCCGGATCAAGCGATACGCTTGCAGAAAATACTTGAAAAAGCTGATATGTTGATGACTTGTTATAGGTAGTATGCGTTGAACACTGATCATCTTCGGGAAAATTTAACTGCGATTCGCCTGGCCGTCTCGGTTTTGCATGAGCGCCTTGTTTTACAGACAGATATCGAAATCGATACTTTTTCACGTGTTTTAGATACAAAATTCCTCTTACCGCTGGACCCGGATTATCCGTTGATGGTTGCTATCACCGGAAGCGGAAGTTCAGGTAAATCTTCTTTGTTCAATGCACTTTTATCCAGCAATATCAGCGTCGTTAAAGCAAAGGCAGGCCTGAGTCGGCGTGTTTTGGTCGGTATTCATCCAAATATTTTAAAGAGGAAAGATATACTGGAAAATTTGTTTGAGGCTTTCGGCGCCGCTCCACAACCATTGGGATCCCAAAATGAACTGACCAAACCAGGGGAACCGAAATATGTTGCCAATGACGATGTGCCACCACATCTTGTATTGCTGGACACGCCGGATTTCGATACAGGAGATCAATATGATTTCGCTAATAGAAACTATGCCAAGCCGGTCCTGGAAGCCAGTGACGTTTTGATTTATATCTTCACCAATGCCAATTACAACAATCGTCAAAACACAGTTTTTATCCGAAATGTGACCAGAGATATCGGGCGCAGAAAGCTGCTGCTGGTCTACAGGTGTTCACGCGCCTTTTCGGAGGATGAAGTTATTGAACATGCTACGGTCGTAGCCCGCAATATTTATGATGATAATTATCAACAATGGCTTTTAGGGGTCTATCGAGCTGATGAAGAAGACCGTGTCGCTCTCGGCGAAGAATTTATGAATATTCGTCCGGTTGGAAGCTACTCAGATATTCAAAAGGTTTTAAAATCGCTGGATCGAGTTCAGACTCGGCATGAATTTATGAGTTCTGCATTACTGGATATTTACCGCGATGCTGAAGAGACGCTTCGAGCTGCGAAGATAGAACGTATTCGAATCGAAATTTATCGAGATGTTGTCAGAATAGCGACCAGTTGGGCCGTAGCTGATGCGTTAAAGGCATTTCCCCAAAGAATGCTTTTGGAACTATTTCTAAAAATATGGAATAAACAGCAGCCTGGATATATCAAAGTCCTTAAATTCGCGGGTAAGGTGACAGCCTGGCCGGCAGAAAAGGTTCTGCAAATAATTCGAAAAAACAAATCAAAGACAGCGGACACGATTGAAATCACTGATGATAGTTCGGACATGCAGTATAGAAACAGCCTGATTTCCGCCGCCAACACTTTGCTGAATCGGCTTTCATCAAAAGAAATCACTGTCCAAACAACGACTTCAGATGATGTAACGACTGACTTGATCAGAAAAATTGACCTTTTACAGAGTATGTCGAGCGTAAAGAATATAAACCTTCCGCATTATGAAAAGACTGATAAAAAATTGTTCACCTTTTTTGTACCAAGGCCGGAACCTTATTTATTGTTAGAAAAGGCTAGAGAAAAAAAGGAACTCTGGGAAGATATCCTGCAAAATATGACTGATACGATACTGAGCTCAACAGGCTTGTCGGAAGAGTTTACCGATCAACTCAAAAGAATAGCTCGCGATTTCAGATCGAATATGACTTATGGTCAGGTTTTCAGGGAATTGGCCACAGCGAGTTTGACGACTTTTCCTGCCGTGAGCGCAGTAACGTATATTTTTTTGACAGGAGATCCAGTTGTCGGGGCGCCGAATATTTTCGCAGCGTTGAGCGGCCTGTTTGGTTTGAATGATTTGATAGCCACTGTCAGCATCCCTGCCGCTTTGGGCTTGAATGAACTGGACAGAAAAAACCTGGAAAGCTTGCTTGCCAAGGTCTATCAAGCTTGGTTCAAAGAAAAAGAAGATGCGATTGAATCGAATATGTTGCATCACGTTTCAGGCAGGATTATCGATTCAATCGATGCCATTCTAAATCAAACGACAAAACCTGTCGATGAGCTGTCCTCCGCGCTGGATAATCTGAAAAAAGAAGATCAAATATGAATATGAAAATTTACGATATCAAGATCATTGAATTTGAAGAAGAACGAGCTCGTATCGAAGCTCTGGAATCCAGCTTGAAGCAAATGCCGCTTTGGCTGCCGGCAAAAGGTTTACTGGAATTGTTTGCTAGAAAAAAACAAATACTGGCTGATACAAAGGAACGCTTTGACTTGAAACCCATAATCACGGTCACCGGCCCGACAGGCTCAGGAAAATCTACATTAATCAATGCTCTTGCCGGATCGGATACGCTTGTGGAAATGGGAAACCGACGCCCGACAACCCGCTCAATATCCATTATCAGCCGCTCATATAACGATGCCCGCCAATTGATTGAACGCATCGGAAATCGCGATATCGCCATCGCTCACCTAAAAACACAGTCATTACGGGATATAACACTCGTCGACACACCGGATACGGATAGCGGCGAGTCGGAAATACACAGACCGCTATTGGAAAAAACTCTTCAGATATCCGATATTCTTTTGTGTGTTTTTGACGCCGCAAATCCTAAACGACGTGACAATATAGTGGTTTTAGCGGATTGGGTCGCATCGTTTCCCGGAGACCAAGTTATATTGGTTCTAAATCGATGCGACAGGATTCCTGAAGAGGAACTGAAAAAATCGGTTATACCCGATTTTTTAAGCCATATATCGAAAAGTTGGATACGGCATTGCGACAGAGTTTTTTGTGTATCCGCCAGAGATGGCTTGATTGCCCCCAATTGGCCGGAAGGGGAGAAGCCTTTGCACGGTTTCAACGAGCTGGCAGAGCTTCGAACATTTCTGCAATCGATTGGAGAGGGTTCCATGATTGTAGAGAAAAGAGTTGAGCGGGCGCGCCATATCCGCCAAGCACTGATATCGTTGACTTCAGGCCAGGCTCATAAACACGGCTCGGAATTAAATAGCGTCCGAAAAGCTATCAATGATCTGGAACAGGACATTGTTGAAACAGCTCTTACAGTTCTGTCCCAGCGCAAAGGAATCGATACGACCGGGATAGGCGTCCTGCTATGCAGTGCGCTGGCGCAGCGATGGTGGGGACCAGTCGGCATTTATGTTGGTTTATGGCGCAAAACCCTGGATTTTCGTTCACCGTTTGCTTTTATACATTCCTTGAACCCTACGAAGATATTCTCAAATGTCGTTCGTGCGATCCGTGCTGCGATCAATCCTGAAAAATTTGAGCATGAACTTATGGATGCTTATGCAGGTGAAATGAATCGAGCCGAAACTTTGGGCGCAGAACTTTTAATCGGTAAAACTTGGCCGGACATTGCAGACCAACTGATTGAAGCTGGTTTTAATCCTGAAGTCAGAGATATCGAAAAAGTATTTGATTTGCCGCCTTTGTTGAATTTTTCGCAGAATTCCTGGCGGGAAGCGTTGAACCACGAAGTTGAAAAAGCTGCTGATAAGCTGAGCCGCCAATGGTTGCAAGTATTGCTGAACATTTGGACCTTAGCCGGTATCGGTGTCATTTTTTACCAGTTGGTTCGAGGATTCATTCATCATGCTTTTTTGCCGGGAAGCTTTCTGCTGCACGCTGTGGTTTTGTTGATGATTCTTTGGCTGTTACCTTCTTGGCTTTTGCAATGGATGACTGTACGAGCACGTAAAAAGATATTCAAGAACGCAAAAGAACATGCGCTTAAAAATATTCGGAACGAAACGGTTGACAGAAAAGCCGGCCACAAATCCCTGATGTTTGAAATCGAACAAGTGTTACGGCTGGCAGCGCGGTTTAGCGAGTGATGAATTTGTGAAATACGACCTTTACCTACTCTCACATTCTTTTTTCTGGCTGCAATAAAAATGAATGATCTGTTTAAAGGTGTAATTCCTTGAGAATCTTGTTGAAATTGTATACATTTTACCATGCGGTCGAGTGACGAAATCCCCAATGTTTACGATTGAATGGTTTATTAAAAGAGAGGAATACTCTCCAACATAATAGGAGATCATATGAATGGCGGTGCATAACCTGGATGGTATCTTTAAACCCCAACGCATAGCTTTGATCGGGGTCACACCAAACCCGAAAAGTGTTGGCGGATCGGTATTGAAAAATCTTGTCAGCGGCGGATTTCGCGGTGTTGTTTACCCTGTAAATCCAACAAGCGAATCTGTTTTGGGTATTCAATGCTACCCGGATCTTGATTCCGTTCCAAGAACGCCCGATTTGGCGATAATCTGTTCTCCGGCGGAGCAAGTTCCGGACATCGTTGCACAATGCGGCGCCAAAGGCCTTAAGGGTATCATCATCATGTCGGCCGGTTTCAGGGAAATCGGAGAAACAGGTCGAGAACTTGAGTGCCGGATTCAACAAAATGCCAAGCCATATCCCAGGATGCGCATTCTGGGCCCCAATTGCCTTGGAGTCATAGTGCCGGGAACAGGTTTGAATGCCAGTTTCGCCGGGGCTATGCCGAAATCCGGACATGTCGCTTTTATTTCTCAATCCGGCGCGCTTTGCACATCTGTTTTAGACTGGGCGCTGGAGGGTAAAATCGGGTTTTCTTATTTTGTTTCCATCGGCAACAGTCTGGATGTCGACTTTGCTGATTTAATCGATTATTTCGGTGAAGATGAAGAAACCACCTCGATCATTTTGTATATTGAATCCATCAAAGATGCGCGAAAATTTATGACGGCGTCGCGAGCATTTGCGCGGAGCAAACCGATTGTTGCATACAAAGCTGGCAGGTTTCCTGAATCAGCCGAGGTTGCAGCTTCACATACCGGCGCCATGGCAGCGGAGGATGCTGTTTATGACGCAGCATTTCAGCGGGCCGGCATTGTGCGGGTATTTGATTTCGGTGAAATTTTCGATTGTGCGGAATTGGTCGGGCGGCAGAAATTACCGCATGGCCCACGGCTGGGTATCGTTACCAACGCCGGCGGTCCTGGAGTTATGGCAACTGATGCCTTGATAGCGGAATCGGGTGAATTGGCGGAACTTACTGATAAGACCATGGCGTTGTTGAATGAAAACCTTCCACCCTTTTGGTCCCACCGTAACCCAGTGGATATTCTGGGGGATGCACCGTCTAAAAGGCTGGGGAAAGCCGCCGGCTTCGTCCTGGATGACCCAGGAGTCGACGCCCTGCTGGCTATATTGACCCCACAGTCGATGACAAATCCAACCTCAGCGGCAAAAGCTATCGTTCAACTGGCTGAAAAAACTACCAAACCCATCCTGGCGGCGTGGCTTGGAGGAGGCAGCATGCGCGAAGGCATTGAAATATTGATGCAAAACGGTATCGCGAGCTATCGAACCCCGGAACAAGCAGTACGGGCGTTTATGCTGTTGACAGCCTACAGCCGCAACCTGGAGATTTTGTACGAAACACCAAGAGACATTCCCGTCGCCTTTACTTTGGATCGCCAAACATTGAGAAAGCAGTTGAGAAAATTTATTCCGGACAACGATAACCGGATTCTGTCGGAAAACGACTCAAAACGGATCTTGTCAGCGTATGGAATACCTGTCACTGAACCCAAATTTGCTGATTCTGTTCACCGAGCTGTAGAAGTGGGTAAAGAGATAGGCTTCCCTTTGGTCATGAAAATCGAATCCCCGGATATCAGCCATAAAACCGATGCCGGAGGTGTTATTTTGAACATCCGAACACCGGATGACATTACAACCGCCTTCGATAAAATGATGAAAACCGTATCTTCGGCGCTTCCGAATGCTCGGATCGATGGGGTAACTCTACAAAAAATGGTCGAGCAGCAAGGTGTCGAATTGATTTTGGGTGCAAAAAAAGACCCCGTCTTCGGTACGGTTGTCATGGTCGGCCTTGGCGGCGTAGGCGCTGAACTATTCGCGGATCGAAGCCTGGGATTTCCGCCGCTGAATGAGCGTCTTGCAAGACGTATGCTCGAAACCTTGAAGGCCTGGCCGCTGCTCCGTGGTTATAGAGGAAAACCACCGGTCGATCTGGATAAACTTATCGAAATCATGATGAGACTCTCATATCTGGTCGCCGATTTTCCGGAAATCCTGGAATTGGATATCAATCCATTGCTTGCCATGGAAATGGATATGGTCGCGCTGGATGCCAGAATTCTTCTGTCACCTTCCAGCGATGTTGAAAGCACCCGACCATTTGCTCATTTGGCATTGCGGCCCTATCCCGAAGAATTTGTTCGCGACGCTGTATTGAACGACGGCACCAAAATACTGTTGCGACCCATCAGACCGGAAGATGAACCTATTTGGAAAGAACTGCTAGGAAGCTGTTCACGCGAAACCATTTATATGCGGTTTAGATATATGTTCCATTGGGAGAGTCATGATGTCGCCACGCGGTATTGTTACATCGATTATGATCGTGAAATCGCCATTATCGCCGAACATGCCGATCAGAACGGTAGAAAACTGCTCGGAGTGGGACGTTTGGTTTGCGAGCCGGGAAACGAGGTTGGTGAATATGCAGTCCTGGTTGCCGATAAATGGCAAAATAAAGGACTGGGCGGCATTCTGACCGATTTTTGCGTCGAAATAGCCAACAAATGGAATCTCAAATCGATTGTCGCTCAAACAACACCGGACAATGAAAGGATGATCACACTTTTCAGGAACCGAGATTTTTCCATCGAAACGGAATCGAGCGGCGCGCTTTTAGAAGTGACGAAACCTCTTGAACAAGATTGAGAAGCGGTAGCTTCGACGTAAAAAAATTAATCTCACTTCGGTAAGCCTTGAAAAAATCCCTTGCTTTTCTTCTTGAAGCCAATTATAACAACGGATGATACCCAGGGGGGGTATAGTATTTGACGGCCTGTTTCAAGGAGATATCAAAAATGCTGAATGCTCACGAAAAGAAAGATGTGATGCTGAGATTGAAAAAAATTGAAGGCCAAATTCGCGGCCTTCAAAAAATGGTCGATAGGGATACCTATTGCGTCGATGTGCTCACTCAACTGGCTTCCGTTCGATCCGCCGTGACCAGTGTCAGCAAGAAAATCATGAAAAGCCACGCCAACAGTTGCGTTCTCCAGGCCGTTAAAAAGGGAAAAGATGACAGCATCGATGAAATGCTCGATGTTATCTTCAAGTTTTCGTCATAAGCCTGAATGGAGGATTTATGAAAACACAAACACAATTCAACATCATTTTAGATATACAAGGAATGTCGTGTGCATCTTGTGCTAAGAGCGTTGAAACAACACTGCTGCAAGCGCCGGGGGTACTGACGGCGTCAGTCAATGCTGTGACCGGCAAAGCCTATATCGAAGCGGACCAGGCCATCGTCAATACCGATGAACTTATCGATCGAGTTGAAAAAGCCGGCTATAAAGCGCAAATTGAAAAAGGAAAAAAAGCACATCAAAACATGACGTTAAAGGTCACAGGCATGAGTTGTGCTTCCTGCGCAAAAAGCGTAGAAACCACTCTGTTGCAGGCGCCTGGTGTTTTGGCAGCCTCAGTCAACCCCGTGACCGGCAAAGCCTATATCGAAGCGGACCAGGCCATCGTAAACACCGATGAACTTATCGATCGAGTTGAAAAAGCCGGCTATAAAGCGCAATTTGAACAAGAAAGTAGTGCTTCGAAGAAAGTGACCTTAAAGGTTGCAGGTATGAGTTGTGCCTCTTGTGCCGTGAATATAGAAAAAGCGTTTGCTGCGAAAGAAGGCGTCGATCAAGCGGTTGTCAATTTTGCGGCTGGAACCGTCTCGATTCAGTACAATCCGGAATTTCTGACACTGACAGATCTGAAAAACATCATCGCTCAAACCGGCTATCAAGTAATAGAGGAGAGCCTGATTAAATCGGCAGAATCGGATGAAACCAAGCTAACCCGGCAGGCCTGGAACCGAGTGATATTATCTTCGACACTTTCAATCGCTATTATGATTGCCATGCTGATAGATATGTTTGTCGCACCGGTACCAGGTTATCTATTCTGGGTGGCCCTTCTAGCTTTCCCCAATATTTTTATTCTGGGTAGAAATGTGCATAAAACTGCAATTCGCAGCGCTCTTTCCGGCCGACCCAACATGGATGTGCTGGTTTCCATGGGCTCCGGGCTGCCTTTCCTGATCAGTTTGGGGGCCTTCTTTTTCGATATTCAAAACTTTTTTGAAATGGCCTCTTCGATCATGTCATTCCACTTGATCGGCAAATACTTGGAAACCCGGGCTAAAGGCCGGGCGTCCGATGCAATTCGAAAACTGATCGATATGAGCGCAAAAACAGCTCGCATTTTGGTCGATGGAAAGGAACTCGAGATCGATGTATCCGGGCTTGTTTTGGGTGATATCATGTTGGTTCGACCTGGAGAAAAAATACCGACGGACGGCACAATAATCGAAGGGGAATCGACGATAGATGAGTCTATGGCGACGGGTGAGCCGATGCCGGTCCGACGCAAAGCAGGTGATGAAGTATTAGGGGCGACTATCAACGGGCCGGGGCTGTTGAAAGTGAAGGTACAAAAAGTCGGTCATGAGACATTTCTAGCTCAAGTGATCAAATTAGTCGAGCAATGTCAGGGAACAAAAGTTCCGATCCAGGAATTCGCCGACAGAGTGACAGGATATTTTGTGCCTGCAATCCTTTTATTCGCGGTATTCGTATATTTTTCATTTCTTTTGTTTCCGGATTTTCACCGCGCTGTTATCGAATGGGGCGCCGCATTTCTACCATGGGTCAAAATGTATCCCTCTATCTGGACGCTGGCTTTTATCACCGCAACAACGGTTTTAGTCATTGCTTGTCCATGCGCTTTAGGACTTGGCACGCCTACAGCCCTCATGGTCGGCAGCGGCCTGGGCGCCCAACATGGTATATTGATCCGAAATGGTGAAGCGGTTCAGACATTGCGGGAAACGACTGTTATCGCATTTGATAAAACCGGTACCTTGACCCAGGGTAAACCGGTAATGACGGATATCGTTGTTGTGGGGGATCTATCGGAAAACGACATGCTCCAATATGCCGCTTCATTGGAAAACGCGTCGGAACACCCGCTGGCCCGGGCGATCGTTCAAGCTGCAACTGAACGTGATCTTGCTCTAAGGCAAGTCAATGATGTGGAAACCATCACTGGAAAAGGGATAAAAGGAACAGTTGACGGCATCCCAATCGCGATCGGAAACAATAGGATGATGGATGAGTCAGGTATTGAATGGAAGCCGTATTCATCGCAAATGGAGCTGTTTGAAAAAGATGCCAAATCTTGTATCTACGTGGCTGTCAATGGTAAGGCAGCCGGCTTGATGGCAGTTGCCGACACACTCAAGGTCGATGCAGCCGATGCTATCGCCCAGCTAAATCAAATGGGAATTCGCACCGTCATGATTACCGGCGACAACCCGCAGAGTGCCGCTGCAATCGCTAAAAAAGCGAATGTTTTGGATGTCATAGCAGGCGTATTACCGGAAGGCAAGGTCGATGCAGTGAAAAAACTTCAAGAACAGGGCGCAATGGTCACGATGGTCGGCGATGGCATCAACGACGCACCGGCTCTGAAACAGGCCAATGTCGGCATCGCACTGGGAAGTGGAACAGACATCGCCATCGAAGCTGCTGATGTCACCATCGTACGCACCGAGCTGATGGCCGTCGTTTCGGCCATTCGCTTGTCCAGAGCAATATTCAGAAAGATACGCCAAAATTATTTCTGGGCCTGGTTTTATAATGTTGTTGCATTACCTATCGCAGCTTTGGGCTTGTTGCATCCAATGATCGGCATGGCTGCTATGTCCATGAGTTCGTTGAATATCGTTTATAATTCGTTGCGCCTGAAAAGAGTTCCGATTTGATACAGCGAATCAATGAGTTTCAATCACGTTCAAAGCGGCCAAACGCGCATCATCAGAGGTGATGGCCCCATCTAAATCCAAGTCTGCTGCGCAGAAAACACCATATTCGGTGACTTCTTCACCCAAGACGAACTGAAATATCCTCTCAACGTCCCGCCAAGTGACAAGGCCGTCATCATCGACATCGCCGTTATGATGGCACTTGGGAATTTGCGGATGCCACCCCATGTCGATTAAACCATCGTCGGGCCAGCTTCCACTTTCAGAGCTACGCTGATTCATCAACTGAATCGAGTCCGGAGTCATATACGATATCCAAAATGACTGTTTTGAACCGCTGTCGATACACGGGCTCGTAACGGATTGCCCGGACCGCAGCGATGAAAGCCGATATCGAGAATCGGAGTGATATTTGATAGTTGGATTTTGTCTAAAATCACCTTCTATCGAATTGGAGAATCCAAAAGTTTTTTCGCTTTGTGAAACAAATAAGGGATCGCTGTATAGAGTTCCTTCGCCTAACAGAAGTGTTGAAAAAGGCGAAATGTGTAACGATTCAGGAGATCCATCACCGGCAATCGACCACGAAATCCTGGCAGATGAAGGTTTCCAGCGCCATAAGACTGCAATATCGTCACCTTGTTCCGCATGGTTGCCCCACAGAATGCTGTCACGACAAACCATTTCAGCGCCCTCAACTACGGCAATCCCACCTCCGGCGATTCGACTGAATCCCAAGGCGCTATTGTCGGCAACGGTGCAGTTGATCAACGATACTTTACAAGATTCAAAATAGCCGCCCCCTCCGAAACCGGAAATCAGTCTAAAAGGCCAGGCGGTGTTTTGAGCAAACAGTGTGTCGATTATCGAGAATCGACCTTCGGAAACATGGATTCCGCCGCCGGTTTCAGCCATATTTTCTTCGAATATGCTGCCGGTGACAACAAAATCGTGATCATAACGGGAACTCCACCCTCCACCCTTTGTAGCCCAATTATTCTTAAACGCGCAACCATGAACCCTGCCTGCGGCCATCCAGCTCGAAACCGCACCACCGGAATTACCGGCATCATTGTCGAAAAAGATACAATTTGTAGCCAGAAAATTGCCGTATTGCCGAACATCTACGGCGCCGCCATTCCCTGCTGCAAAATTTTTTGTGAAAACACAATCTGTAAGTGTAAGCAGACCGCCAGAGGCCACTATTGCCCCGCCATGTGCCGAACTCGAATTGGATTCCAATCGGCATGAGTCAACCGTCAAATCACAGAACGTTAGATCGATGGCTGAAGCGCCGCTGTTTTTGATCGTCATACGACTGAGTTTTGAGCGGTCAATCCATGCTCCATACCAGGCTCCGGTTCGGTTGCCGATCGATTCAGCGTCGATAGTGACTTTTTCCGTCAATGTAATTCCTTCAATCGTCACATTCGACAAAAGGGGAAGCGTGCCCGGCCAGGGCTCGTCACGCAGAAAATATTCACCTTCCAATAAATGAACAGTCACGCTGGGCCGGGCAGGTTCGGAATACAATCGACCCAATGTTGTTCGGATGGAACGGAAAGGCTCTGAAGGTGACAGACCGGAGTTGTGATCGTCCCCCCAAGGCGCCACGTATACATCACTCTGGATAGGTTCCGCTCCCGTGCAGCCGGAAATATCAAAGGCTGCGACTGGAGATACATAGAAATCCGATATCGGAATCCCGTCGAAATGGTTTCCCGTTGCTGATACAGGTGGCGTAAAGGGCACGTCAGCAGCCAGATCACAGCCGACAGCAGCACTGTTACCCTTGAAAACGTTGGGAGCCATTGCCAAATCGCTCCCCGGTTGGCTGATATGAATCGCGCCGCCGGTTCGTGAGGCACGATTGTCGGAAAACACACATCCGCCAACAGTAACATGGCCAAAATACGCCGCTATCGCGCCACCATTTCGGACAGCGAAGTTATTTTTGAACTCACAGAAAGAAATAAAAGCATGAGCATTATAACCGCTTAAAATCGCACCACCCATTTGTTCGGACGAATTATTTTCAAACAGGCAATCGATTATCGACGGATTGGACCCAGGACCACAGTGAATCGCTCCACCATGTTTGGTCGAAGCATTTTGAAAAAAGACACATTCTCGAATCATCGGCGACGCCGCGATAAGCGCCATGCCGGCGCCGATAACATCAGCCGTGCAGCCATGTATTTTGACATTGTTTATCTCAGGTGCGCAATCAGCGACAGTGACCCCCGGCCCTGTTCCTGACGATATATTGCAATTTTCCAGACTCGAATCAAAACTATAGTAGAAATCGATGACACTCCCGATTTCGGCGGCTATGATACTTGTTTCACTATCAGCGCCTTTTAATTGCACATACGGCGGTATACACAATGGGAACCATTCACCGGTTGAATCAGCGTAGAGACCTTCATCGATCATTACCGTCGCCGGTTGATAGGGAAGACCTATCACTCGTTTCAGGGAATGGGAAATCGTGCGAAAAGCGGACTGCGGCGTAAGGCCATCATGCGAATCGTCTCCACCGGGTGCGACATAAACTGTAGCTCCGATCAAAGGCTCCTGTCCTGTAATAATGAACCCTTCTGTAGTAAAAGCGGCAGCCGGTGCGACTGACCAAGCGGAATCCGGTGAAACATCGAATATGTTGTTTTCAGCGGCGTAAGGGATAGCCGGAACCCAGGCGGCAGACAAATTGGCTCCTCGAGCCCCACAGTTCGAATCGAATATTGTGGCGCCCGATGGTCCGGATGAAATATCAAAATTCCCGGTTTCTATCCTCACCGCTCCACCGACAGCGGCTATGTTTTCCGTGAAGGCACAGCCTTCAAACCGACTGGATCCGCTCTGTTGATGAACGCCGCCTCCAGAAAACACAGCTTGATTACCAATGAAACGGCATCGTGTGAAAGTTGAAGAAGCAGACATGAAATACAATCCGCCGCCGGAAACTGTTGCCGAATTGTCACAAACCGTTGTATCAGAAAAATTTACATTTGCCCCTGCTGCCAGGTGAACTCCAGCCCCGAATTTTACATCATGAAAACCGCTTATGGTTACGAACCGACAATCTGCAGCGGCATCCCGAACAAACAGGCCAGGACCGGTTTCACCGGTTAAAACGAGATGTTGCAACGAACCGCCGGATATCGACTCGGCCCTGATGCAGCCATTATTGACTGAGGAAGACTGCAGAATTGCTGCGCTGTTATTCATATGGTCCGAACAGGTAAAATATTTTAAAAGACGGCTGTCTGAAAAGCAGTCTCCGATAGGCTTAATTGATTCCGGTCCTATCAGGGAGACATTCGATAGTAATGGGAGCGGAAACAGTTCACCATTTGTTTCAGAGGAATAAACGCCCGGTGCGAGAATCACAGAAAGGGGAGAGGAGCCTCCCGTCTGAATCCTTGACAGAGCAAATCGAATCGTGCGGAAAGGGCTTTGGGGTGACAGGCCGTCATTGGCGACATCATCCCCGTCAAGGGATACGAATAGATTTGATTCCACCGGATCAAAGGCGCTTGCATGCCCGGATACATCAAAGGTCCCCGTCGGTAGAACCCAAGCCTCGGTCAAAGCCGAGCCGTCGAGAAACAGATTGTCGCGTGCATTGACCGGCTGGGTATGGCGTCCCCAAGAGGCTAGATCATTTCCGCCGCAGCCGCGGTTTCCGTTGAAAATATTAGCCGGCTGTATAACTGACGCCGCACCGTTACGCAAATATACGGCCCCGCCGGAATAGTGTGAGACATTACCGATAAATTCACATTGAACGATATCCGCTTTGGAGTCACGAACACTCACAGCGCCGCCATTGCCGGACCTGCTGATATTGCCGTCGAATATACATTGCTGGATGAGTGGATTTGAATTGTCCTGACAATACAGTCCGCCACCTTGATTCACTGCTTCATTGCTTTGAAATCTGCAGGTATAAAGTCTTGGCGATGAGCCTTCCGTGCAGGCGACAGCGCCTCCATCGGTAGCGGAAAAATTACCGGCCAATACGACATTTTCAATTGTCGGAGAAGATTTGTTTCGGCAGAGGATCCCGCCTCCGCGTGACTCATCACCTCACGTACTGCAGACATCGACACCATTTATGATTCTGATGCTGCTCAGAACCGAAAATTCATTTTCTCGACAATGAAAGTCGAATGCTCGATCCATGAATTGACAATCGATAATACACGTTTCCGATGAAGCTCCTTGCACAGTGATTTCTTTTCCTTCAAATGAAACGCGCATGAACCCCATGCCTGAATAAATGCCCGGAGCAATAAGAATCCGATCACCGTCGTTCGCGGCATCGATAGCCTGTTGAAGAGTTGGGTATTCTGATGGAACAAGCAACTCCGAAGATAGAGCAGGGGAGCAGATAAATACTATCGCTGTTAGCATTGCCGAGAAAGCAAAAGCCAAGCGCAGTCTACTTATTCGCAACGGAGAATGGTAAAAGACGATTAAACTGTTGAAAATCATTGTTTGAAAGTCCATCACAAAATCTATCATAAGCTATTTTTCAGGTACGCCGCAAATATTCTTGTTTAGAAATGGTCATTCGTTATCGATCGATTTGAATCCATCGATGACACTTATGGTTTGATATCATCTTAATGAATCCGATTTTTGCGCAAAAGACGTTCAGAGCTATGATATTCAGGCAGATCCGAGCGATATTACATGGAAATTTAAGCTGCTTTTAGTGTTTAGAATAATAAACGAACTAATTTAGTTACTGATGAAATCCTTTATAAATAACATGGCTATAGAGGGTCGGCACAGGTTTTCGCACCAATCGCAGCCAGGAATATATCTTGAGCATCTATAGCCGTTACCTGATTGTCGCCATTACAATCGGCGGCACAGGCTTCTTTTTCGGTCGGAGTTCTGGCTCCAAGCGCGATGAGAAATGCCAACTGAGCATCTATCGCCGTTAATTTTTCATCGCCGTTTACATCGCCGGTATTTTCGCATTCAGGCGTCTGTGTCGGCTGAGGAGTCGGTGTACCGGGGGGCGCGTATGTGACTGATATTCGCGATTGGCGCGGTTCCAGATTCTGGCCGGAGACTGTGACAGTAATTTCTCCCGTCGACACTGGAGCGATATCGAAACTAACCATACCAGAGGCATTTGTCCTGTCGACGACATGCAGATCTCCGTTTTTATATAAGCATACAACAGCATTTTTAATGGGTGAGCTATTGAAGGTAACAGTTATCGGAATAGTAACCGGACCTGTTGAAACACTGATTGGATGTACGGCATTCGGTGCGATCGCAGCATCTGAACGGAACATCAGTGAACAATCACCGAACAACACATATTGGTTCATGACTTCTTCTGTTCCGGAATTAATTCCAAAGTAATTGTACATATACAGAATGCCGTCAAGCGTCATTTGGCCGAGAATATAATTTCCACCAGGAATCGCGCCGCTACTATTTCCTGTTACTGCGTATGTCACGCCCCAGGCCATTCTGGCCGGTTGATCCCACGCAGTTGATGTGGAAGCGCTGTACATGCTGACGGCGCCTTTGCCGCTGTTTTTCATCCATCGTTCGGCAAAGCAATCAGATGACCCGTTAAAATATCCGTTTGAGCAGGATACATCCATGATAAACGGCGTGAAAGAACCGTTGGCCAGAGCGTTGACATTGGTGTTCGTAAACGAGGGAGAAACCCAGCTTGTACCGCTGCCATGGCCAAAATATGACAACCAGAAACGGCCTTCATTGACGGCATTTTTTATCTGTGTGGCCCCGTGTCCCAGCCTTTGATAGATTCTATCAGCCGTTGCATTGGGATTATGACTTTTAAAACGAGCTTCGATTTCCTGCGAATATTGCTCATCAGAAGGACTATACCCTTCATTCGAAGCCAGGCCGCTGAACTTGTCGAGCCATCCATTCAACCCCGATGGAGGAGTCTTTTCATATGTCAAAATCTTGTCCAATTGTGCGGTCAGTTCAGAAACCGTTCCGGCGCTCAAACGCGAAATAAATGCATCCGGGATCTTGTCATTTCCCTGTAAAAGCGTGAATTTTGAATCGGAAGCACAATTGCCGATACCGGTCAAAGGCTTTAATTGTGGGGCATCACCAACTAAAACAATATATACCGGTTTTGGATTCCAGGTATTCCAAACATTTTGAATATAGGAATAAATTGCAGATGAAGTCGTTCCCGTCACTGTTGAACTGATCAAGGTGACATCGATTCCACGATTGGTTTTCCATTCAACAAACGGAGCCATATTGCCAATAAACGGATCATGACAGATGATCAACATCGGCTCAGGAGGCGTAAGAATATCTATCCCCAAAGAACCAAAATTTACAAATTGATTTTGGTAAATTTGGTAAAACGAAGGAAATACAGCTTCAGGATAAGACCATTCACCATCTTCGACAATAACTCTAACCGTCATCACATTAGCGGCAAGCATTTCGCCCGTAACAGGGTTGACTCGGACTGGATGAAGATCGATCGTCACAAATCTAAAATCCCGCAAATAGGCATCATTACTGATTGTCGCCCATTCGGCCGGATAAAACGCGTTGTTTTCATAAACCCTTTCATTCAATGTAAACGGCGGCTCCGGTTCAGAGCGCTTGAATGAGGGCTGCGCAGGCCATATATCAAAGCCGGAATAAGTGGCCACGTTATCAACATCTATTTTCAATTCAATGAAAGCGCCTTCAGGCACAATAACATTTTTTCTAACTACCGGAACCTGGGGTGAACCGGTTTCCATCAACCAACCATTATCTGGAATTTCCAGTCTAAAAAAGTGACCGTGTTCATTAACCTCAGGCTCTGCCAGCATACCCGGCGTTTTAAGGGTGAAAATTGTATCATGATTCACCATTTTAACCGAATCGATGACCGGCGAACTATAAGTCGCACCGGATTCAAAAGGAATCCAGTTCCCATGAGCGACAGTTGAAATCAAAGCTGTTAATACGAAAAATAAACAACGACGCATATTACCTCCCGTAGAAGCTCATCTAAAGCCGTTTTTTTATTAAGCAAAAAATATACCAAAAGGGATTAAATCAAAGAACTCGAAAAAACGGTCGCCGTTAAAAAGTTATCGTGGACGGGACAAGGCAGTTTAAAAAAAACTGCAAAAAAAGGGCGATCATGAGACCGCCCTTCACAAACATTTCCTGGAAATACTGATTTATTTCTCTATATTGGATCCACGCAAGTCGTACTACCTATTGCCGCCAAGAAAATTCTTTGAGCATCAGCCGAACTGATCTGTCCGTTACCATCACAATCAGCGGCACATTCTTCTTCATAAGTAGGAATATAAGATCCAAGCGCAATCAAAAATGCCAATTGAGCATCGCTGGAACTTATCAACCCGTCCTGATTGACATCTCCGTCATTGATGCATGAAGGCGTCGGTGTATTTGTCGGCGCAGGAGTCGGAGTCGGCACAGAAGTGCATTCACGAACGAAACTCACCATAACATCATCGATATTCCATCCACAGAAACGCCAACTGGAATCCGTCGGCCCCATGCCCCAGCGCAGTTTGACTTGAGAATAACCTGCCGCTTTATCGGTGATATCAAAATTCATTGGAACCCATGAGCCTCCATCCATCCTTCCCGGGTTTTCCCAAATGGTACTCCAGGAACTGCCGTTATTGTTACTGATCGCAATATAGGCATGGTCATAATAATAGGTTTCAACGCCCAACCATGCATAAAAATCCAAATAGACTTCTGCGGCTTCCGAGCAGTCAAACGCCTGGGTGGTTGTCCAGTAAGTAGTGGACATACTGTTGGCGTAGTCACCGTTGAGGTTATATCCCACAACATTGTTTCCGGTATAACCACTGGTCGGATCGGGCGATCCGTACTGGCCTCCCTGCCCGGTCGGCTGACCCCAAGCCCATTCCCCTTCATACGTCCAGCCTGGATCAGTATCCATGTTGGCTTCGAGCATAACCACCAGCTCATACGTAAGCACATGGTAAAACGAACCTAGATTGTCATCTTCGGATTGATTCCCGGCAATATCGGTTGCATTGATTTTGAAGAAATACAACGTGCAGTCATCGACGTTCTCAATTTTGACCATATGGTCAGTTCTAAGCCCGGCTTTTCCGGCTTCGTTTTGCGGAGGAACAGAGTCTCCCCACGTCAACGACGTCTGCGACAGCTCATCCGTTTTCCATGTCACCGTGAAACAATTCGTCGAAATGTCGGTAATTGCCACATCGAAGATCACAGGACCTTGGCAATCGACTGCAGCCTGCGACGTCACGGTTTGAGGTGAACCTTCACAATCCTCGTCTTCATATGTCACCAGCAAGGTGTCATCATGAGAAACTTTCACGTAACCGCCGCCGGACTGCGTCGCCGAAGTCATGATGGAGCCTGAAAATTGACCTGTATCAGGACCGGTTTCAGATAGTGTGACGACCACTGGAATCGGGTTGCTTTCAGAACTGACTTTAACGATTGCTGTTTCGATGACTCCAGGATTTGTATTCAAATCCGAATCCCATACGTTGATGGTTGCCGTCTGGTTGCAATTATAGGTGTTTTTATCCATTAAAACCGCTCCACATCCGGCTGCTTGTACAAGAATATCGGTTAAATACGGTTTCATGTTGTGTGATGTCACCGTCAACTGCATGGTTCCTCCCGAGGTCAACAGCGTCGGAAGTACCGCCGAACCCATCGCGTCAGTGTACCCAACTTCATATAGCCCGTCATCTTCTTTCATGATGCAGACCATTGCGCCTTCAATCGGAGACCCGTTCTCGGCAACAATCACTGCAAACTGACCGCCGCCCATGGTTACGGTCGGCAGATGATCGATATCTCCTGTAAACAATACTCTGGCGTGGATATCGATCGCCGGATCACCGAATAACAGATACATCTGCGAATTTGACAGCCCATAGCTGCCTTCTTCGACAATCATCTGCTGTTTGCCTCGATCGACCGTATAACCCACTCTGGTGATGCCATAGCCCAGCGGAGCTCGGTACACCATCTTGTCGAAAGCATGATTGGCAATTGTGTAAGACGGTTCGATCGCACCGATGTTGGCAACCGCCCCGCCTTCACCATTTGAACCGGAATTCTGGAATGCCAGTGCCAGACACTCTCCGGAATATCTTACGTTTCCGCAATAACAAGCCATATTCCAAACGATGGGTGTATAAGGTCCGTTTTGAAGAGCATAAACATCCGAGTTATATTTCCAGTTGACGCTCCACGACCACTCCTGGTTGTCCCCGTGACCACGGTAATTGACAACTACCCGCCCTTCTTCGATGGCGGCTTTTACGCCAGCGCCGGTAGCTCCCTCAGGCGGATAGTATGTATCATATTGGAAATTTTCGATTTCATATGCAAAATTCCGGATATATTCTTTGCACTCGGTATATTTACCCGGGTATTGTTCTTCATGAGCGCATAACATTGACTTGTTCAACCACTCGTCATTTGGGGGATTCAATATAAAATTCAGTGTTCGAGCGACGACGTGATCGATGACGCCGGTGCTGCTGGTCAAAATACGTCCCAGCGCGATATCTGCAAAATCGTCTGCACCTTCAAGAAGCTGGTAATTGTAATCTCCCGGCTCCCATGAAGAGGGATTTCCCAGGGGGATATCGGCAAGTGCTCCAACAAAAAGAACGTACTCTGTGCCATGGTTATCATAATAATTCTGGATTGCCGCCTTGATACCTGCCGGAGTCGAGCCGGTTTGACTGGTAAAAATTACCTCTGATTTCAATCCTGCTCGATTCCACCAATCAGCCAACGGCGCAACAGATGCAGCAAAGCTCTCTTTCGTGATGACCAGGTAGCGAACCAGATCATCATCACGACTATGGCCAGTCGATAAACCCAGTGCATCGTAATTTAAAAACGTCTTACGATACAGATTATCCAGTTCATAGGATACCGTGGACGTGCGCCGCACTTTTTCGTTAATCCCTGAAGAATCCGTAAATTCCAAATTAAAAGTAATCTGTTTTGCCGCTTCAATCGTTTCATCGACGGAATGCGCTATTACCGGATAGATGTCAACAATGACAAATCGAACATCACGGCGAATAGCAGGGGGAAGCAAAACACTTCCTTCACGGGGATAGGACATTTGGTAAAATTTTTCATTCATCACAAATCCCGGATCCGGATCGATATCCGTCGTCGGAACCTGCATTGGAGCAATTCGATATCCATCAAGACGAACAGGCGTTCTAGAAACCTCTTTCATAATGACGGAACCCTTGTCGGGGACAGCAATAAGAACAGAGATTTTTGGCACTTCCGGAGCGCCTATCTCTAATGATCTGCCCGCTTCCGGAATCTGAATGGATTGAAAAATATCGCCATCCATTTCCACATCGGAAACGTAAAAGCCTGGAACTTCCACCGTGACAGTAACGCCATGAGCATCAGTGCGCTCAAGAGTCACTGCCGGTGATGCTCCTTCAGAACCTCCGGTCAACGACACCCACTCCGCTCGAGCGACCGGAAACAACAGAAGAATACATAGGGTAATAAAAATGATCCGTTTCATTTGGCCTCCTTATGTTTGATAGACTGAACACCTCTATCGGATGGTAATCCTTGAAGCATTATATATAAATAATTTCATGAGACAATGATTAATGATAATAATTCTCATTCCCAGCCAAACCTAAAGCTATCCCATTCACCGAATATTCGCGTCATGGCCGGATCGGTCAAGGCTGCATACCAGATAATCCCTGAGGCCGAAGTTCCGGTATCAGGCCAAATGAATTCAGGTATCGCTTCAATTTGAGTGATACCGACGGGCCAAAGGTTGGAATACCAGGCAACATCACCAGTAAAATTCGGACCGAAAAATAGTTCTCCATAGGCATCCAGTATCAGAAACAATGGATGCTCAATCAAAGGCTCTGAACCTGCATTGGTGACGGTCACAGTGCAAAAGCATGGATCACCCGGTAAATAATGAGCCGATGGCATCGTGATGGTTACAGCGGTAATCCCCGGCGTTGGCGTCGGCGTTGGATCCGTGGAGACCCTGCCGACAATTTCAAAGGCTGCATCGTGTTGACTAGGACCCATTACCGACCAATCATTCCACCCTGTGCCTTTGCCAAATCCCCCATCGGGGTTGATAAATTTCGCAGCCGATAAATTCGATGTATCCGATGACAAACGCCCATATTGACCATGAGGTTGAAACCTCATGACAGGGTAAAAATACAGCCACCATGTCCCAGGCGGCAAATATATCGGGGAGTCAAGCACGAGATGCGCATCGACTCTGCTGCCCTGTATCCCATGAATCAAATTGACTTCAGAGCTCGTTGGTTGAAGTTCAAGACTCCAAAAAGGCTCCCGGCCGTTGTCTCCAGGATAGCCTGAAGGAAGACCCGATGAATCGGCGTATATGCACCAGTGCAGCGAATTCGCTTTGTTCAGTGATGCTCCACCATTATATAGTTCACCCGGCACAATTATCTGCTCAATTATCCAAATTTTGTCATTACAGAAATCATCAACGACATAAGACGAATGGGTTGCAGCATCGGGGAAAACCTGGTCGGCGACTCTGCCGGGCAGTGAAGCGCTGACCGGTTGCGACCATAACGCATTCAAAGTGGTCGCCTGATAGTAAGTCCCATCGTCGGGGTCTACCGATAGATTGCCGGCTTTATCCTGACTTTTTACCATGAAATAATACCGGGTATTACTTTCAAGATTCGATATCATTACTTGATGCGACAGTCCAAACTGCGAGTTAGAAACGGTGTTTGATGGGGGGGATGCAGGGCCCCAAAGAACTATAGAGTTCGCCGGTTCGTTTGTCTGCCAGGTGACAGTGAAGGATGACGCGCTCATGTTAGTCACGTCGACATCATAAATTTCAGGAGACTCGCAATCAACTTGGATTACGGCGTCATCCGGATAAGCTGAATAGTGTGCTCTGACGGCGTCACCGTGTTTGACCGAAATTTTCTTGTCACCTTGAACGGGAGCTTGATCCGTAACAGTAATCGACCCTTCAAATCTATGATCCGTGATTTCCGTTAACACGATCGTCTCGGGCGTCGGCTCAGTATCTGATTGGATGGTTATTTCAATTTGTCCGGTAGCCGAGTAATCGATAAGAAATATTCCTAGCTCTGCATTACAGGAGACTATTGATTGCTTGAATGTGATAGTATCGACCAATTGTGCCGCAGTGCATATATTGGCGACCATTGCACGTGTGACATCGGCGACAAAAGGAAACGATATCTTATCGATTGTGTCTTCGATCGAATGATAGTAAGGGTACGAAATATCGTTATCTTCTATACCACAAAATGCAATGTAACCGTTTCGCCAAAATGAAGCGTGGTCGGAAGCCGACATATTGGAGACCACTAAAACATGTATTAAATCCGTGTATAGATCGGCGACATCGGCAAAATCCTGTCCAAATTCTTTGGAAGCATTGTTGACAACGATATCCAAGTCCTCAGGTATAGGATTTTCCCACCCAATCATGTCAAAATTGAAGTAGCCTTGAATATCCAAATCCTGTGATGCGGCCCAGGCCGCCCAATGACCACTTCCGAACAACCCTTGTTCTTCACCTGTCCATAGAGCATAGATGACTGTGTCGGCGAACAGTTCATCTTTGAGAATTTCTGCACAAAGCATCGTCAGCGCGGAACCCGTTCCGTTATCATCCGCACCCGGCGCCAACGTTTCGGGTTGGCGGGAAATTGAATCCAAATGCCCTCCGACAACCCAAATCTTTTCAGGATTGACGAAACCCATTTTCCAGGCGATGACATTCGGAGCCATTCCTGAGGTATGTGGATGAAGATCGACGTCATAGCCCCAGCTTTCAAATTCCGAAGCTGCCCAGTTGACGGCATTCAAGCAACCCTGAGATGAGGAAAAGCGCGTTTGAAAGCCGACCATTTGCTCCAACAGGCTATATAAACGTCCTTCACTGACCTGATCCACGAATGATTGGATGGCGGAGCTGTATATTTTTGAAGCATAGCCCTTGTACTCAGGAGGATTCAGAGCGCTGACCGGCAAAGAAGAGGGTGTGATCCTTTGCATATGAAAATTTCGTCGCGGCGGCAGAATATCGCCCGCTTGCATTGCAACAAGATGCTGACCGGTCACCAACGCGACCCCGCTCAAATTTTCAGCCAAAAAAGACTCTTTCGATTCAAAGATATAGTACTCTTTTTCGGGTTCAAAATCATTTAGAACCTCATATCGGATACCGTGTTGCGCCAAAAAATTCATACCGTTGTCTGTCACGGCTAAAAGAGCTATTGCATCGGTAAACCAAAGAACGGCGATTTCTTCCGTATCAGGCAAATCCCGCCAATTTTCTGTCATTCGCATTTCGACAATTTTCGACGGCTCTGCCGCGGCTAGTATTGAAGTTATGAAAATAAAGTTTAAAAACATGACCACCGTTCGCTTCATTTCGTGTGATTCCTCCTCAAAAAACACGGAAAATTTGCTGTCTGTGATTTAACAGACATCGGCTGAAGATGCAATTTTTGTGCGAAACAGGGACGAAATATATCTGAATTTTAATTTATTGGAAGGTTTGATTGAGTGGGAAGCTTGATCTAATCCTGCCTGATATCGCCGGAGTCGCCACGCTGATCGATTGCGTACATAACACTTCGCGGAATACAGCTATTGCATGAGCTAAAAAAATGATTTAGAATTTTGTCTCATGAAGTTGCTGATGCGACAGCTTCAAGGAATCAGTCCCCGCCGATATGTAATATTGGCGGTTTTCATTGGCGTATTGGCGGGAGTGGGTGGTTTCACTCTTTTTTATGCCGAGGGTTTTTCTTATCTACGATCTGAACCGGAGGTTTGCGCTAATTGCCACATTATGCATCCGCAGTACGATTCCTGGTTGAAATCCGGCCACCATGGTGCTGCCAGGTGTGTTGATTGCCATTTACCGACAAGTTTTTTTGCAAAATATTATGCCAAGGCGGATAATGGCTATCGCCACGCGAGAGGGTTTACGCTACAGAATTTTCATGAGCCGATCATGATTACCCCAAAGAATAGTCGGATTTTGCAGGAACGATGCATATCGTGCCACGGCGATTTCGTCCATGAATTGCTGGCAGGAGCCACAACCGATCCTGATTCGATCACCTGTGTGCACTGCCATATCAGGGTCGGCCATGGTGAAAAGATGGGATTAGGAGGTCCTGACCGTTTCAAAGCGGACCGGAAGGAGTCTTTATGAAGTCAATTTTCCAGCGTTTTAAAATGACCCCCCTTCTTTTTGGAAGTATTTTATCGGTTACTATCATAGGGACGGTATTGGTCACCACATTGCTGGTCAACATTTTTTGGCGTAAAGCTGAAGCGCTGTCTCCTTATGTAAGAGTTGTGGAGGTTGATGAGGAGACAACCGATCCGGCCAAATGGGGCATGAATTGGCCTCGTCAATATGACTCGTACCAGCGCACCTCGATTCGCACATCGACGCGTTATGGCGGTCATGGCGGAAGTGAAACGATGCCGGAGCAGAAAAGCGACCGTAATCCATGGATCAAACGCATGTTTGCCGGTTACGCTTTTTCCTTGGATTATCGTGATAGACGCGGCCATGCCTATATGCTGGAAGATCAGGAAAAAACCGAGCGTTTGACTGTTCCGCAGTCCGCATCCTGCCTTCATTGTCATGCGTCGATAATGCCATTGTATCGCCGTTTGGGCGACGGAGACACGTTGAAAGGTTTGCGGGAATCCTACAAAATTCCTTATAAAGAGGCTTTTCAGATGCTAAGCGATATGGGACATGCCCAGCCGATTTCATGTGTGGACTGCCATGATCCTGATTCCATGGAACTCCGCGTGACCCGACCGGCATTCATCGAAGGAATACAAAAACTGGCGGCATCCGAAGCCGAGACGCCGCATCTGCAGTCAATTACGCAATGGCGAAAGACATCTCGTGAAAAACCCTATGACCCCAATACAGATGCCCTGCGTAGCGAAATGCGCTCTTTTGTCTGCGCTCAATGCCATGTCGAGTATTATTGTGGAAAGGAAATGCCGCTGGAATTTCCCTGGAGCCGTGGATTGAGTGCCGATAATCTTGAAGAACACTGGAATGGCCGCACATTTCCCGATGGGAGAAGGTTTTCTGATTACAAACATGCCGAATCCGGAGCCGAAATATTGAAAGCCCAGCATCCTGAATTCGAGTTGTGGAGCCAAGGCATCCATTCCAGAAACGGCGTGTCATGTGCGGATTGCCATATGCCCTATATGCGAGACGGCGCAACAAAGATTTCAGACCATTGGGTGCGTAGCCCTCTGCTCAATATTACCAGATCATGCCAGGTCTGCCATTACGTATCGGAAAAAGAGCTCGAGGACAGTGTTTACACCATACAAGACAAGAATTATGCTTTATTGAACAGGTCGGGTGAAGCGCTTATGGACCTGATCGATGCCATTGTTCGGGCTAAAAACAACGGTGCCACCTCGGATGACCTCAAAGAAGCATTGGAATTACAGCGTAAAGCGCAATGGCGAATCGATTTTATCACTGCGGAAAACTCGATGGGCTTTCATGCTCCCCAGGAAGCGGCACGCCTTCTAGGTGAGGCGATCGATTATGCACGCAAAGGCCAAATTATCGCTTGTAACGCTATCAGGTAATTCGATTGAACGAATTTCTCCTCCTGAAACCGGACATTCAATAACCAGCATTGTTTTTGCTACTTCAATCCAGAGTTATACGCAAAAAGAATAGGTTTAAAATTCTTTAATGAATGGTTGTAAGATGATGAAAATCCGGAATAGTGAAATAATGGAGAGGGGGGGTATTTGAGATGAACGCTAAAGATGAATACGAAGGCATCGTATATGAAGAGACACAGCGTTTTACCCAATGGTGGATCCGGTTTTTACTTGGCGCCGCGGTTGCTTGTGTATGGTTTTGGTTTGTTCAACAAATATTTTTCGACCGTCCTTTTGGCAATAAACCCGCTTCGAATGAAGCAATGATCGTCATCTGGCTGTCAGTCGGCATTTTGTTACCGCTTATCTTTTTATCCTGTAATCTTCAGCTTCAGGTGCGAAGAGACGGATTTTATTATCGTTTCAGGCCTTTCCAGCTCAAAATGAAAGTAATTCGCTTCGAAGAAATACAGTCATACGAAGCAGTGACATATCGCCCTATTCTGGAGTATGGCGGTTGGGGCATGCGCTACGGAATCCATGGGAGAGCTTATAATATCAGCGGAAATCGCGGACTCCGTATGAAATTGACCAATGGTAAACGTATTCTGTTTGGCTCTGCCAAGCCAGAGGAGTTGAAGCTTAACTTGGATGTAATGATGGGGAGATACACCAAGAAATAAAAACATTTCAACAAAATCAGATCCGACCTTTGCAATGTAAAAGCTCGAATTTTTAGACAGATAAACTTCATTTGCTTTTCTAACCGATATTTCTTGCTTTAAAATGTTCATTAACGCGATTACCTTTTTTCGAGAAGTAAAAGTGCTCATTTTTTTAAAATCAGTCTAATCTCCGCACTGCTGGGAAGATCAAATGCAGAAAATAAATAAACACAATGAGGTCTTATTTTGTATGTTCAGCAGATGAATGATATGATTTGAATGGAGAAACGGAGTAAGCCGGCAATGAAAAGACGAGATGTTAAAATGGCGCCGTGGAGGCGGACATATTTAGAGCAGGATACTATTCTGCAAGGCTGTTTTGTCTGTGAGGCTCTCAAGCACGAACCATCTCCGGATACACTTGTGCTTGTTAAAACTGCTCTCTCAGCCGTCATGTTGAATCGATATCCTTACAACAATGGTCACGTGATGATTGTGCCGATACAACATGTTTCAAGCTTGTTATCGCTGGATCAGCCGACACTTTTGGAGCTTGTCCTTTGGACTCAGATTTCCGAATCCATTTTAGGAAAAACCTATCGGCCGCAAGGATTCAATGTCGGTATAAATATAGGCGCCGCTGCCGGAGCAGGTTTGGAATCCCATCTACATATACATGTTCTTCCCAGATGGAGCGGAGATACCAACTTTATGACGACGGTCGCCGATACTCGAGTTATACCTGAAACTCATGAATCTACATGGCATCGCTTGGCAGATTTGTACCGGTCGGCGAAAGACAGGCTTCCTGATGCCCCGTTATAAAATATTGATGACGATTGCTCTGGCAACTGCAGGAGCTGCTTTTTTAATCGGGTTGACCTATATCATTCCGATGTTTTTGCTGAGATCGGCTGAAAACAAAACTATAACAACCGATAGTGACATCGTATCGACTCCCATAATCCCGGACCGAACAAATTCACCCGAAGATGAGGCCGGGCCGATGATTGTCATTCAACCATTTCAAAGAACGGTGACCAGCGAAGGAAAACGTGAGTTGGAAATCAAAGCCGCTCGAGCGACTATTGATCAGAAAGCGCGTCTTTTCAACCTGGAAGAAATCGATGAGATTGTGTTTTGGGGAGTAGACAACGAAAAGATCACTGTTAAATCCGATGTGGGAACGTGGAATCAACAAAGAAACATTGTTCATCTTCAAGATAATATCCAAGCTTTGATTGAAACGCCTGATCGAGAACCAGTCAAAGTGACCGCTCAATGGCTCGAATATGATAGCGAACAGGCGATGCTTCTGGGAGGAGACCGGATAACGATAGGGCATGGTCCTTATTCTGCTACAGGAAAACATCTGAGGCTCAGACAGCGCATCGATCATATTGAATTAGAAGGTTCCGTGCATGTTGAGATTGAACCGGAAGCTTTAAAAAACCACAAATTTTTCGATGAATTAGTGACGATTGATAGTGGTTTGCTGCAATACGCACACAAGAGTCAGGTTCTTCAATTTGATTATGATCCGGTTATAAAAACAAAGAAAAGCACGATGGCCGCTGAAAAAATCACTCTGCACTTAGAAACCAATAACATGAGGATTCTATGGAGTAAAGGATGCTCGTTCACCATTTACCTTCCTGACAATGATATCCCGGCCATTATAGAGGCAAATGAAATCACTTTCGATCAAAGCGCCAGTTCGCTGATTCTGGAAAAATCGATTTCTGTCGAGCATGAAAATCGCTCATTAACAGCGTCTGATCAATTACTTGTAATGCTGGATCCGGAATCGGAAGTTTTACTCAGTATTCAAGCTTCCGGAAATGTCCGTTTTCAAGATGCCGACATTTCTGGAAGTACGGATTCTCTGCTATGGGATGCCTTAAATGAAATTGCAATTCTACAGGGAAATGCTGAAATAGTGAGCAGAAACGACACGCACCTTACCGCTGACCACATACAGCTTCAGATAGGAAAAGCTTTTTATTCCGCAGAGGGACATGTAAAAGTCCGATTTATCGGCGAAAAAGATGGATCGTCTGAAATGCCGCTACCCTCTTTTTTAATGGGAGGATTTACTTCAAACGGTTCCGAAAAAGCGGAGGAGACGGTTCTAAATGCCGACCAACTCGATGTCGATGAACGCTTAGGCCTCATGAGTTTTAGGGACAATGTTCATGGTACCAAAGGAACAGCTTCATTTTCGATGGAAATACTGGATATCCGATTCGATCCTGACACGCACCAAATGGTTGATATGACGGCTCGAAATTCAGTTGTTTTAACTGATCAGGACCGGTTGTTGACCGGCAATTTTCTAAACTACAACGCAAAGACAACCCATACCGAGGTTCTTGAAAATCCAGTATTATGGCACGGAGAAACACAGATACGTGCAGATAGATTTGATTATAATCAAACTGAAAAAATCTTTGATATGTCAGGGCACGTCGAGGCTGTGACAATGATTGGCGATTCGCTGGAGTTTAAAACGACACCAAGGGAGGCGGCTGATACAAAAGATCGATTTATCTATCTTACAGCAGGGAATGGTTCCTATAATGAAGCGACAGGAAAACTTGAATTTCAAGATAATGTCACCATGCGTAAAGAGGATTTGGTGGTACGGTCACAATCGACCCAGTTATATTTTGACGAAGAATCAGGCGAACTCATGCAAATGGACTCATTGGGCAACATACAAATCAAGCATTCCATTTTCGAAGCGACAGGTCATTCATTGACCTACTCACCTGAAACTTCTATACTTGTATTGAGAGGAAACGACAAGCAAAAATGTCGAGTTATCCAAGGGGATCGAGGAACGGAAGCCGAAATAGTTAGGTTTTTTATTGATGAGAACCGGATTGCAATCGAGAAGGGTACAAGCGTGATTTTACCGTCTGAAATTGTGGAGACAGCTCAGTGACGGATACTTTGAGAGTAGAATCTTTGGTAAAGGTTTACCGAAAAAAACGAGTTGTCGATGATGTTTCCTTGTTTGTCAGCCGAGGAGAAGTTGTTGGGCTGCTTGGCCCCAACGGAGCGGGGAAGACCACCACTTTTTATATGGTGATAGGGCAAATACAACCAGATGGCGGCAGAGTGATTTTACGAGGAAAGGATATCACCAATTTTCCGATGTATGTTAGAGCTCGTCATGGAATAGGGTATTTGACTCAAGAGCCATCGATTTTCAGGAAATTGACGGTCGAGGACAATATTAAAGCGATACTTGAGACATTGCCGATATCACCTTCGAATTTCGATACTATTTTAAAAAACATTCTTGTGGAACTTGGAATAGATCGAGTCGCTCGACAGAAAGCCTACTCGTTATCGGGTGGTGAGCGTCGGCGCGTGGAAATTGCCCGAACCTTGGTCTGTTCACCGTTGTTTATTCTATTGGATGAGCCTTTTGCAGGTATTGACCCTCTTGCAGTCGAAGACATTAAAACGATTGTTCGGCATTTAAAAGACAGGAATATCGGTGTATTGATCACGGATCACAATGTCAGAGATATTTTAGATATTACCGACCGCGCTTATATTATCAGTGAAGGGCGGATATTTGCCAGTGGGACGCCGGAAGAAATAACGTCCAATCCGGATGTCCGACGCAGTTATTTGGGGGAACATTTTGAATTATCGGGCAAGCGCTTGCATACAAAGACGGCTGCCGGAGAGGAAACCCGATCATGATTGGAATGGAACAGCGGTTGCAGCTCAAAATGGCCATGAAATTGGTCATGACTCCAAATTTACAGCTTGCTATAAAATTGCTGCAGTTGAACAAAATGGAGTTGATCGAGGCGGTTAACAAGGAGTTGCAGGAGAATCCAGCGTTTGATTTGGAGTCTGTGGGGTCTGATCCATTGACATCGTCGTCAGAAATGGGAGAGATGGACAAGGGTCAGGGTATCGAGACCGAGGGGATGTCCGGTTATGATAAAGTGACGATGGGGGAAGTGGACTGGGACAGTTATTTCGACAATGGCGCTGATACGGGATCATACTTTTCTGAAAAGAAAGAACCGGTGGCTTTCGAAAATATTCTTCATCGTTCTCCTTCGTTAGCTGAGCATTTGTTATGGCAGTTGAGTCTGACAAAAGTGACGAAGGAAGAACAGCATCTTGCTGTCAGAATCATTGGAAATCTCAATGATGATGGCTATTTATCGTCATCGCTCGATGAGATGGCTGAGAGATATAACACGTCTTTGGAAAAATTGGAGGGCGTTTTAAAAATTATCCAAGAATTTGATCCGGTAGGAGTTGGTGCCAGAAACCTGGCGGAATGTTTATTAATTCAGGTGCGGCAGGCTGAATTTGAGCGGAACCATTTAGCGGAAAAAATCATACAGCATCATTTACATTTACTTGAGCGCAACGCTTACAAAGAGATAGCCAAACTTTTAAATGTAGATGTGCAGGAGGTTTTGGATGCGGTCGACTTTATTCGAACGCTTGAACCCAAGCCGGGTAGAGCTTTCAGCACCTCGATCACTCAATATATTCAGCCCGATGTTTATATCCAAAAGGTCGATGACGAATACCGTATTATTCTGAATGACCAAGGACTGCCTAAACTTAGAATCAACAAGCTGTATCAGCATTATAGAAATCAGAATACCGATCTTGAAACTCGTCAATATGTCGAGCAGAAATTTCGGAATGCTCTTTGGCTTATCAAAAGCGTTGAGCAACGGCAACGAACTATTTATAAGGTTGCGCAAAGTATATTGAAATTTCAGAAGAATTTTTTTGATCATGGTATCCATGAATTGCGTCCTCTGGTTCTGCGTGATGTTGCTGATGACATTGGCATGCATGAATCCACTGTCAGCAGGGTATCGACTAATAAATATATGCAGACGCCACAGGGAATATTTGAAATCAAGTATTTTTTCCACAGTGGTCTGAGTACATTGGCAGGAGAAGATATTTCTTCGATCAGAGTAAAAGAAATCATCAAAAATTATGTTTTGAATGAAAATCCTGCTTCACCGTTGTCGGATCGCCAGATCATGGAACTGATTCAAAATCAAGGAATTACGATAGCAAGAAGGACGATAGCCAAATATCGTGAAGAACTTAATATTCCACCTTCAAATCGTCGCCGGAGTGTTTAGGACGGCTTTGGCCATTTTACATCCGGCTGGTTATAACCTCTTATTTAACATTATTGAGAAAGGGGATAGTTATGCAGGTTTCTTTTACAGCACGTCACATGGATATTTCTGATTCATTAAAGCAGTATACGCTTGAGAAAATGGATAAGCTTCAGAAATATATGGAGAACATCGTTGATGCAGACGTTACGTTTTGCATTGAAAAATATCGCCATAAAGTCGAAGTTAAAATGAAAAGCCATAGTGGTCATGTAACAGGAACAGAGGTCTCAAATGATATGTACCAATCAATCGATCGTGTTTTTGACAAACTGGAAAAACAATTGCGTCGGCGCAAAGACCGCAGGATCAATTTACAGCGAGCCAAATCACGGTCGGATTTTAACAATATATTATCGGAGAATCTTACTGAGACTGAATCTGAAACCGTTGATGCATCGACAATTGTTTGGGAAGAAGTGATAGATGAGATTGTTGAGAGTGAGGTTTATGAAACGAAGGCAATGACGCAGGAAGAAGCGTTATTGCAATTCAAGTTTTTAGAACCGGATTTTTATGTTTTTAAAAACACCCAGAATAATGGGGCGGTCAACGTTATCTACAGGCGTCATGACGGAAAAATCGGCTTGATTCGGACGATTTGAGCATTTTGAGAAAAATCGCATTTTCTTATTGACAGACAGATTTTTATCTTGTAAACAACATATCGAGATATGTTGTTAGATTGAAAATCTGCAACTGTTAAACATCTTACACCTAGACAAAGGAGAAACGACCATGAATAAACAGGGAGATTTTTTATTTTCTTCCGAATCGGTAACCGAAGGACATCCAGACAAGATCGCCGATCAAATTTCCGATGCTATACTGGATGAAATAATGCGCGATGATCCTTATGGCCGAGTTGCGTGTGAAACAATGGTTACGACAGGGATGGCATTCGTTGCCGGAGAAATAACCACGAAGACTTATGTCGATATTCCATCTGTTGTCAGAGATACCATCCTGCAAATTGGATATGACAGAGCCAAGTATGGTTTTGACTGTTATACCTGTGCCGTTATCAGTTCCATCGACAAACAATCGCCCGATATTGCTCAAGGCGTCGATATTGGAGGAGCCGGCGATCAGGGTATGATGTTTGGATTTGCCTGTAATGAAACCCCGGAATACATGCCGACCCCGATTGCGCTCGCCCATAAGTTGGTGCTGCGCATGACCGAAATCCGCAAAAAGAATATGGTGGACTATCTAAGACCAGACGGAAAATCACAGGTTTCCATTCAATATATCAATGGCAAACCAGAGCGTGTGGAAGCAGTTGTTCTGGCATCGCAGCACAGTGATGTCGTCCCAATTAAAAAGCTACGGGAAGATCTGACCGAATTGGTCATAAAACATGTTATACCTGGACACATGCTGGATAAAAACACCAAACTACATATCAATGCCACAGGAAAATTTGTAGTTGGTGGTCCTCAAGGTGATTCGGGTCTGACAGGTCGTAAAATTATCGTCGATACTTATGGAGGTTGGGCGCCTCACGGCGGCGGTGCATTTTCCGGAAAAGATCCTACCAAAGTCGACCGATCAGCAACATATATGGCCAGATATATCGCCAAAAACCTGGTCGCAGCAGGCGTTGCCGATGAAATTACTGTTCAGTTGGCCTATGCCATCGGTGTCGCTGAACCGGTCTCCATTTTCATCGATACCCATGGAAATAAAAATTTCTCCAGAAAGGAACTGAACGATGCCGTTCGAACAGTTTTCCCACTGACGCCAAAAGAAATCATCCAACATCTCGATTTGAGAAAACCCATATTTAAAGCAACGGCTGCATACGGCCATTTTGGACGAACCGATGTGGATTTCTCATGGGAAAAAATCGATAAGGTAAAAGAAATTAAAGCTACCCTGAAAATTTAAAGCCTGTAGCCTTTTCACCATCTGATACAGTAAACTCGAGGAAGTGAATTTTTAGAATTCACTTCCTTTTTTGTTTCGGGAGAATACATGAAAAAGCTGAATGTTCTATTTCTTTGGCATATGCATCAACCTTTGTATCAAGTCGACAATGAACCTCTCCGAATGCCCTGGGTTCGCTTGCATGCAACTAAAGACTATGTTGGAATGCCGAGCCTGGCGAAAAATTCTCCTCGATTGCGGATGACCTTCAACGTTACCCCAGTCCTCTGGGATCAGCTTGAGTTGTATAAAAACGGAGGCACGGACAAAGAACTCGCAGTTTCACTGAAATCACCAGAATCTCTTTCGATGGAAGACCGACGCTTCATGTTGACCAAGATGTTTACCGGGAACAGGATTTCTATTATCAACCCCTTTTCTCGATATGCTGAATTATACGATAGATATGGGCATGGTGGGGAAGAGGCGGCATATCGTATCAGCACACAAGAATTGATCGATTTGGCTGCTTGGAGAATGCTGGCTTGGATCAATCCGGTAATTCGAAAATCGGATTTTAAAATCGCTGCTCTAGAAAAAAAAGGCGGATATTTCACCTCTGACGATGTTCATGTCCTGGCTGAAAAAAGTCTGGAGATTATTAAATCAGTTTATGAAATCTATCGAGACTTATGCCGATCAAATCAAATCGATATGATTACATCACCCTATTACCACCCGATTTTACCTCTGATAATCGACTCTGATACGGCAATAAAATCCGCCGGGATGAACGGTGTTTTTCCAACTCCTTTTTCATACATTGAAGATGCAAAATGGCATGTGAAAGCCGGTATTCAAAAACATCGTGCTCTATTTGGAAAAATACCTTCCGGTATGTGGCCGGCGGAAGGTTCCGTCTCGCAGCAAACTGCTGCACTTTTCGCGGAAAATGGAGTTCGTTGGATAGCTACCGATGAAGGAATCATACAAAAATCTCTGAAAGAGTCAGTGGTTAGAAATGATGAGGGTTGCGTCCAAAACCCTGAGCTGATTTATCAGCCCTTCTTATTGGAAACGGAAAACGGTCCAATAACTATTTTTTTTCGAGATCATTATTTATCCGACCTCCTGGGATTCGATTATCAATCATTGCCCAGAGAAACAGCTATCCAAGATTTTATCGCTCGTTTAAACCATATCAAAGAAACAACATCGGCAATGAATGTTGAACCATGTGTCTCAATTATTCTCGACGGCGAAAACGCGTGGGAACATTATCCTGACGGAGGCTTTCCTTTTCTAGAGAGCCTCTTTCAGGCGATCGAAAAGGAACCAGGATTACAACTGGATACCTTTACAGATTATTTGAACCGCCATATGAACAACTCCTTCTGTACAATTTCCAATCTAAGCTCCGGTTCCTGGATTAGCGGGGATTTTGGCATATGGATCGGTCAAAAGGAGGAAAATACTGCTTGGGATTATTTACGTGATCTAGATAACGCTTTGACAGATAAGGGATTATCGAGTTTTGCACGCAATAAAGCTCGAACGTTCCTCCGAAAAGCTCAGGGAAGCGATTCGTTTTGGTGGTACGGTGATATTCATTATACTCAAGAAAAAGGTGAGTTTGACACGATTTTTCGGTCCTGGCTCATTAAGGGATACGAATCTGCGGAATTGATTCCTCCATTAAAACTCGGCATTCCAATATCTTCCGTTATAGAAGAAAACCCTCTTATATCTCAGCCAAAAAATTTAATTTCTCCCGTAATAGACGGTGAAATTGGAAGCTATTTTGAATGGTTTGGCTCTGGAAGTGTTCCAATAGAACAGAGATATTCTTCAATGCATCGTGGATTCGATTTAGATTCGGGTTTTAAGGAACTCAAATTTGGTTTTGATTTAGAAAATCTCTATCTGCAGCTGATTCCGAACAAGAATTATTTTGTTCAACCACAAAAAGGGATCAGTTTGTCTTTTACATTCAAATCTTCTTTAAACCGAACCTTTGGTTTTGGTTTAGATTTTTCTTGGATCGATGGTCATTTTGTATTCAATCCAATTTCTTCTGATTTTTCTTCTTCGCAAGCTGTTGAAGGAATACGGGCAGCTTTTAGCCGGGTCATCGAGATTTCAATACCATTTTCAGTTTTTGGTCCTGATTACGATCAGAAGTTAATTTTTATGGTTGAGATTCGGGGGAATGGAAAGGTCAGTGGTCGCGTACCTGAAACAGGTGAGATAGAAATATTTCGTCCTTCGCCAGATTATGACAGTATTTTCTGGCGGATATAATTTCGACAGAGGTTAAAATTAACATTATTTAATAAATAGTTACCGTGTTCAGCGTTGGCAATATAACGTCTGATAAGATATATTATGTTACGTTTAAGATTTGGAGACCTTTGTAAATCCTTCGTTTCCTATGAATAAACAAAATAAATAAATTCCCCTTATCCTCCAAAAAGTCGAAAAAAACAGCCGACATTAAAAAAATGTCGGCTGCTCAGTGTTATCCTTTTTACCGATGCTCAAAAATAAGCTTAAGTCCCGGCCGAGTAATCCGTTAAATAAGCGATTTGATCTTCCGTCAAAGCATCTATCTCGATTCCCACCGTTCCTAATTTGATCCTCGCAATTTCCTGATCCAACTCTTCCGGCAACTTATAAACCTGTTTCTCAAGTGTTTTTCCGCTCTTTGCCAGTTCCACCAAGGCCATCAACTGGTTTGAAAAACTCATATCCATGACCTCACTTGGATGACCTTCCGCCGCAGCCAAATTCACAAGTCGACCTTTAGCGAGCAGATAAATCCTTCGGCCGTCTTTCATATGATACTCCTGACAATTCGGCCGGATATCGACACATTTAACGGCTAGCGCTTCCAAATCAGGGATATTGATTTCACAATCATAATGTCCCGTATTGCAGACAATCGCCCCATCCTTCATTTTGGCAAAATGCCTGCCTACCAAAACATCTTTCATACCAGTCGCAGTGATAAAGATATCTCCTATTTCCGCAGCCTCATCCATCTGCATTACCTGGTAACCTTCAAGTAAAGCTTTCAATGCCGCCGTCGGTTTGACCTCGGTACAGATTACATTCGCACCTAATCCCTTCGCCCGCATGGCACAACCTTTGCCGCAATGGCCAAACCCGCCGACAACTAAATTTTTACCAGCCACCAAAACTGATGTAGCTCTTAGAAGTCCATCAAGTGAGCTTTGCCCGGTCCCATAAACATTATCGAAATCCCATTTTGTTTCTGCATCGTTTACAGCATAAATGGGATACAGAAGTTTACCATCGGCAGCCATGGCTCGAATCCGATGAACCCCTGTTGTGGTCTCCTCCGTTCCGCCGATCACATTGGCTGCCAGATC
This sequence comes from bacterium, assembly GCA_049652745.1. GTDB lineage: Bacteria > CSSED10-310 > CSSED10-310 > CSSED10-310 > CSSED10-310 > JBASEY01. The sequence continues at coordinate 309,489 of JBASEY010000023.1, forward strand.
CGGGTATTTGTTATGAATGGTAAAAATTAGATCGGCGCCATCATCCAAAGTCATTGATGGTTTGAAATCCAAAGTCCGCTCTATAGCCCAATAAAATTCAGCCACACTCATTCCATGCCAGGCATAAATTGAAATGTCGTTTGCTGCCAGGGCCGCTGCAACATCGTCCTGAGTTGACAATGGATTGCATCCGGACCAAGAGACTTCTGCGCCGGCCTCTCGCAGAGTTTCCACCAACACTCCGGTTTCCTTGGTGACATGTAAACAGCCGGCAATTCTCTGGCCTGCCAATGGTTTCGTTTCGCTGAATACCTTACGCAAATGCATTAAAACCGGCATTCTAGATTCCGCCCAGTTCAGCTTCATTCTACCTTGTGGCGCCAAATCAAGATTCGCAACTTTACTACGTGAACTCATGGTCTATTTTCTCCCTTCATTCATTTTAAATCATTAAATATAGTATTAATCACTTTTAGTACCTTGCGCAGCTATCAGTTCGACAGAATTCCTGCCTCCAGGAAAGACTTCGACTTGAATATCGGTAAAGCCGGCTACTTTCAGCCAGGTCTTAAGGTCTTTAGCATCAAAACCCAGCCAAATATCCGCCATTTCTTCACGAAAATCTTCTTTTTGATGTTTATTGAAATCTATAATAATTACTTTACCTTCCGGTTTCAGCGTCCTGTTGACTTCTTGGAAAATCCCATGGGGTTCGGCAATGTGGTGTAACACGAGGTTGATTAAAATCAGATCGACCTCTCCATCTTTCATCGGTAAGTGCTCGATAGCACCAAGCCTTAATTCCACCCTACCGTCCGCTCGTAAATCACGTAGATTATCCCGAGCGTGCTGCAGCATTTTATCTGAGTAATCGATGCCTATGAGTTTCTCAACTACCGTACTCAGTTCGCGTAAAATGAACCCTGGCCCACAGCCAAGATCAGCCAAGACATCGACGCCTTTCACTTGAGCTTTCAATGCTTCGATGAACTCTTTTTGATCTATAAAATGTCCTAAAAGCGTTGACCAGTCCTGGCCGACATTTGCAAAAAAAGACCTTGATTGAGAACGCCGCCATTCTAATATTTCTTCGACCGACATTGCCAAGGTGCGCCATTCGGGATACTCTTTGCACCAGTCAATCGTTAAATTTATCAACGTACTTCTATGACTTTTCATTTCATTGGATAACGTATAATAGACTTTGGCGCCGTCACGCCTGAAATCAGCAATATGAGCATCACTGAGAATCTTCAAATGTCTGGAAATTCGGCTTTGACCCATATCGAGAATCCGCATGATTTCCTGTACTGAAAATTCGCCCATACTCAAAATTGCCGTAATCTTGAGCCGTGTTTCATCTGCCAGCGCTTTAAAAAAGTGAATCACCAGGAGCCTCATCAAAAAGAAATCAAACAAGCACGAAAAACGATGCTATCGTTTTACTCTTTGATTATCAACCGTTTTTATTAATATCCCGCTTACGATTCTGCCACCAGTTCAATCGTTTCCGTATTTCTTTTTCAAATCCGAATTCTTTGGGATGATAAAATCGTTTTTCCGATATTTCATCCGGTAGAAAATCCTGGCCGGCATAGGCGCCAGGAAAATCATGATCGTATTGGTAATTTTTACCGTACCCTTCGCGCTTCATCAAAGCTGTCGGAGCATTCCTCAAGTGCAAGGGTACCGGGAGAGCATTCGTTTTCTGTGCCGTCTGCCAAGCCTCTTTCCAGGCGGCTTCGAGAGAATTGGATTTGGGAGCTGTCGCTAAATAAATCGCTGCTTCAACCAACGCTAATTCACCTTCCGGCGATCCCATAACCTGATAGGCTTCCCTTGCGGCAAGTGCTATTTGCAGCGCATCAGGGTCTGCCAAACCGACATCTTCACTGGCGATCCGTATCATCCTTCGGGCAATGTACAAAGGGTCTTCTCCCCCATCAATCATCCTGCACATCCAATATAATGCAGCATCAGGGTCCGATCCTCGTATGCTTTTATGAAAAGCCGATATCAGATTGAAATGCTGCTCACCAGACTTGTCATAAGCTGCAGGTCGCGTTTGAAGCGCTTCTTCTACATGCTTTTTATCAATGATCCCTCCCGATTTTTCATCCTCCATGCAAAGGCGAGCGGCAAATTCAAGCGTATTCAACGCCGCCCTGGCATCTCCACCGGAATAATCGGCGATCATTTCCACCGCTTCAGCATCCAAATTATCTTCCGTCAATCCCAATCCGCGCTCCTCATCTGTCAGAGCTCTTATAATGATTTTTTTCAAAGATTGATGAGACAATGGTTTTAGGGTAAAAATCTTACAACGCGACAGTAGGGCGGGGATCACTTCAAACGAAGGGTTCTCAGTGGTTGCGCCAATCAAGATGATAGCGCCCGTTTCGACATGTGGTAAAAACGCGTCCTGTTGAGCTTTATTGAACCGATGAATTTCATCGATAAACAGCATTGTCTGTCGACCGTCTGTTTTTTTGATGTGCTCAGCATACTCGACAACCTCACGTATTTGTTTTACACCTGATAAAACTGCCGAATATTCAATGAGTTCTGCATTCATCTCCGAAGCCGCCAATCGGGCTAACGTTGTCTTTCCTGTACCAGGAGGGCCCCAAAACACCAAAGATATACCAATACCTTTGGTTATCACTTGCTTCAAGGCCCGCCCGTCACCCAGCAAATGATCTTGACCAATGATCTCTGAAATAGACCGAGGTCTCATTCTATCAGCCAGAGGTGTTAAACCGGATGCCTTTGAATTTTGGTTGGAATTCACAAAAATAGACACGTTTGTCCTTGTCGTTTTTATAGAATGAAGCTCAATCCCAGAGTGCTGTCCCATGTATACAGATAAGTATCTTCATAACTCTCCCAATGATAATTATAACCATCCCAATACGAGGAGTACATCGTATCCCTCACCTGGGTCAAGTAACTGCGCACCTCAAAACGCAAGGCAATATTTGGAGAAATCCGCGCCTTGACGCCCCCGGCCGCCGTGCCGGTGAATTCCGATTCCGAATGCCCCGATTTGATGTCATATACGGTTGTTCCCATCCCGAGGGCAAAATAGGGAACAATATTTCCTTCATAAAAATCAAAATTTAAATTGGCTAGAAAAATACGCACATTCACATCAGACAGTTTTTTTCTCGATCCCGAAAAAGAGCCGCCTTTTACCGTATAAAAAGTTGTATTTGCTTGTGAATATTGAAATTCAAGCCCCATTAAAGGCAGCAATCCAAAGCCGGCTCTGACGCCCCAGACCGCACTGTCATCCTGCCTGATTCTGCCATAAGTAGAAGGATAATTACTGTAGGCTTCGTACTCGTCACCCATCATGAATCCACCAAACGGACTGATCTGTATCACGCCTGGACCATATGCCAAATGCTCAAAGCTTGACTGATAATATCGCCCATCCTGATACTGCGCCGATGTGGAAGTCGATCCTATAAAACCCAGTACAACCAATCCAATAATCACCATACGTTTTACCTTCATCTTATTCTCCTTTCTTCCACTTAAGAGACAATTCTCGAAATCACATATTTTATTTCAAACTGAAAAACCTCTTTTCTCTGTTTGTTCCAGTCGCCTATTGTATTATTAAGCAAAATAAATGCCAAACTGATAGGCAATAAATATCACGTTTATTTCGAGCGTTTTACCTATTTATGGACGTTTTATTTATTACATGATTTGTCTCCAAGAAAGGACGCCATAAAGGACACTAAGATATCTTTAACTTGCCATTGACAATATCAATTACCTTTTCGGCTGATTTTCGAGTTTCTTCAAGTGATTCCCGTGCCTGGGACTTCACATTTGCAATCCATTCTTTATCACCACAACCATCCAGATTTATCATCACATTTAAAAAAGCGCTTTCGGCTGCACACAAAGCTGAATGAGCTCCAACCCCTGCATCCGAAACAGATTTTTGATTTCCATGAATAGCCATTACTTCCGCTATTTCAACGATTCTTTTTGTTCGATAAAGCACTTCCAGCGGGACCAATGTCGCATTACGTGTAGCATTTTCAATCGCTTCCCGGCGTTTCAACGCTTGAATATCATCTTCTTTGGGCATGGCAAAACACGCCATCAATTCATTGAAAGCATCTGTGTCTTTATCCACATCTCTCAGAAATTCATCTTTGAGTTTCTGAGCCTCATCGGTCGCTGAGAGCATTTCTTTTTTAACGGCTGCAAATTCTCGCTTATCAATCGTCAGGTTGCCGACCATTGCAGTCAAGCCCGCCGCCATAGCGCCACATAATGCCGCGACTGAACCACCGCCGGGAGCTGGACTATCGGTAGAAAGTTCATCCACAAATTCGCCACAAGGCATCCGAACTAATTTTCCGAACCGACTGCCGCCGGATAGTCTATATTCGATGATTTTTTCTTCCGGGTCGAAAGGAGTTATTTCATTCAAACCCAATGATTGAATCGCTGTTTGGATCAGCAAAGGTTCAGGCACACCGGTCGATTGACCTTGCTGGGTTAGATAATATCTGCCTGCTTCAAGCATTGCATTCAAAGGTATCAAACCGACCAATTCACTGCCGGTGACTCTCAAACCGTATTTGGACGCTGATTCCCTGCATGCATCGAAAGCAGAATGAACCGGTGTCACTTCAAAATCAGTCAGATTCATTGAAATCTGAGCACATCCATATTCCTTTATATACCAACCAACGGCCTTGCATTCTTTTAGAAGGCCCGGAATTCTCACCCGTTCACCATTTTCATCTTTGACAAATTGATGATCGGCATCTCGCAACCAACGACCACGTTCCCTGACATCCAATGCGATATTGTGAGCCAAGCGCTGGCTTCTTGAGTTTATATTGACGTTATAAGCGATTAAAAATTTTCTGGCTCCTATGACTGTTGCCCCACTTTGCGGATTGAATTCCGCCGGGCCGTAATCCGGTTTCCATTCAGGCTTACGAATTTTTTCGGACAACCCTTCATATTCACCCGCACGGATATTCGCTAAATTTCTTCGTTTTGCCGATGTTGCCGCGTATTCATACAGATAAACCGGAATACCCATCTCTTCCCCCACCCTTTTGCCGAGTGCTTTTGCCAGTTGAACACATTCTTCCATCGTCATATTTCTGACCGGGACAAACGGGCAGACATCGGTTGCACCCATCCGTGGATGAGCTCCGCTGTGCTTTCTCATATCGATCAACGCAGCCGCTGTAGCGATAGCTTGAAAAGCCGCTTCAACGACACTTTCAGGCGTACCGACAATCGTAAAAACCGTTCGATTGGTATCAGCGCCGGGGTCGACATCCAACAACTCAGCTCCACTTACAGATTGAACCGCTTGGGCAATTCGGTCGATAACAGACTTGTCACGCCCTTCGCTGAAATTGGGCACACATTCAACAATTTTACTCATAAAACACCTTTCCTTTCACTGAAAAGCTAAAATTAGCGCCATATAGTACAGCTCAACCATATGCAACCCGTCACTATCAAGAAAACGTCATTTTACTGTGAAAAAATGAAGTGTATAAACAGGTGGTAACGATAGCTGTTTATGCCGGAACCGGGAATCGAACCCGGACAGCCTAAAAGGCCGAGGGATTTTAAGTCCCTTGCGTCTGCCATTTCCGCCATTCCGGCATTCAGATGAGAAAAGGCGGCGATCGGACTTGAACCGATGAGTGGAGGTTTTGCAGACCTCTGCCTTACCACTTGGCTACGCCGCCAAAAAAACGAGCGGGAGACGAGGCTCGAACTCGCGACAATCACGTTGGCAACGTGAGGCTCTACCAACTGAGCTACTCCCGCTTGAGCAACATTAAAATACCAATAGTAAAATCTCATGTCAATAAAAAAATGCCATATCTTCCTGAGACAAACGGAACGCATCACGGATATGATTTACAATGTAAGCGTTTGATTTTGCTTCTGGAATTAATCCAATGACATCGAATCTACAGGTTGTAAAAGCCGGTAATTTTGCACTAGCCAGGTAACACCTTGCTGTTTTGATGATGCGCTTTTGCTTGTTACGAGTCACCGCAAGAACAGGGTCGCCGTACGCGCACGATGAACGGGATTTAACTTCTACAAAAACCAAATCATTTCCATCCAAAGCAATAATATCGATTTCGCCGAATCCACACTGATACGGCGCTTCCACAATTTTCCAACCTTGTTCAAGTAGATATTTCTGAGCAAAATCTTCGCCCAGCGACCCTTCTGATCTGGTTGAACGCGTTCCTATATATGCCATAACATCAATAATATCCTTGCCCGATACTATACTCTCCTTCCCTGACTCATTCAAATAACTCGAGCGAATCACAAACCCCTCTAAAAGTTTTCCTATGCAAAGGACATGGGCCGAAAATTTTTATTGCCTTCAAATGGTCTTTGGTGGCATATCCCTTGTTTTGACTCCATCCATACTGGGGATATCGTTTGTCCCAATAGTTCATAATTTTGTCTCGCGTAACTTTTGCGACAATACTTGCGGCAGCTATTGAATGAGAAAGCCTATCACCTTTGACAATCGATTCCTGTTTAACCGGCAAAGCAGGCAAAACAATCGCATCCAAAAGCAAATAATCCGGAGGTTTCGACAATTTCGCGACAGCTCTCATCATGGCAAGACGTGTTGCTTCGAGGATATTCAGCGCGTCTATTTCTGAAACTCCGGCGAGGCCTATTCCAAAAGCGGAGGCAGATTTTTTTATTATCGGATACAGATTGTCTCTTTGTTTGGGGGAAACCCGTTTCGAGTCGTCTACCCCTGGTATCATCATATCGGTAGCAAGAACAACTGCCGCTGCAACGACGGGGCCGGCCAATGGGCCTCGACCGGCTTCGTCCACGCCGGCAATTATGCGGTAGCCCATTTCACGGGCTCGACGTTCAAACGCCAAGACATCCATTATCGATGCAGATTGGTTTCGATGCGAACCAGAAATGATCAAACGATACGTTTTTCTTTAATTCGTGCGCTTTTACCCGACAATCGACGGAGATAATACAGTTTTGCCCGCCGCACACGGCCTTTGCGCATCACCTGTATCGAAGCTACAAATGGTGAATGAAACGGAAAAATCCTTTCAACACCGACACCATATGAATATTTCCTTACGGTGAAGGTTGAAGCTATTCCTTTGTTTCGAATGGCAATTACATCCCCTTCAAAAGGCTGCTTCCGCTCCTTGTCACCTTCACGAATGATGGTTTCTATCCTGACTCGGTCCCCTGGATCCAATCTGGGAACGTCTTTACGCATTAGTTTTTTTGTGTGCATGTTTACCAATGAATTCATAACCAGGTTACTCGCTTTCTTCGTTTATTCCATCACCACTGGACGTGATCGGTCTTTTATCATTTTTTATCGTTGTATTGCAAGTAAATAAATCCGGTCGCCTCGTTTTGGTGCTCAACATCGCCTGATGCCGCCTCCATTCTTCAATTTTAGCATGATTTCCAGACAATAAAACCTCAGGCACCGTCAGCCCTCTGAAATCACGCGGGCGCGTATATTGGGGATACTTCAACAAGTTATCTTCCAACGAATCTCCTGCCACAGACTCACTGTTGCCCACAACCCCCGGGATCAATCTCCCTACACTTTCAATAACAACCATTGCCGCCAGCTCACCACCCGATAAAACGAAATCCCCGATCGATAGATCCATATCCGCCAGATGAGTTCTCACCCGTTCATCGACACCTTCATAGCGGCCGCAAATTAAAGCAACTCGTTTATGCTGAGTCATCAACCAACGCGCAATCTTTTGATCGAAACGAATTCCTTGGGGACTCAATAAAATCACAAACGGACGAGGTTCCCCTAGGCTTTCAACACAAGCGAAAAGCGGCTCGGGTTTCATCACCATTCCAGGTCCTCCTCCAAAGGGCGTGTCATCGACAGTGCGGTGTTTATCCGTCGTCATATCACGTGGGTTGTGACATTCGATAACGATGGTTTCATCCTGAATCGCATGCCCGATCAGCCCGGCAGAAAGCACTCCGGGAAATACCTCTGGAAAAACAGTGATGATTTCGAATTTCATTCTCTATTTCGATTCCAACATGTTTTCAATATTTTCTATCACCATAAAGCCGGATTTCAAATCTATCGATTGAATAACCGATCTAATCGCCGGAATCAAATACTCATGATCTCCTGACCGGACAATATAAACATCGTTTGCGCCTGTTTCCATGATTTCAACGAGTGTTCCAACCAGCCGACCATCAGAGGTCACGACCTTCAATCCTCTTAATTGATAATAATAATATGTGTCCGGGGCAGGAGGAGCCATATCCTTCTCAGAACACCAGACCGTTTTATGAACCAAAAGCGCTGCTTTATCGCAGTTATCTATTTCTGCAAGTTCCATCCTCGCATTTGAGCCTGAAATATGGATAAACCGAATGGTATAACGATGAAGCTCAGATATCTCGTCTCCAAAATAGATAGGTCCAAATGGTTTGAGCATTATACTTTTTGGATTTTCCAAACGCACAACTATTCGACCTTTTGTCCCATGCGTTTTGATGACCTGCCCTATACTGACGAACTGAAAAGACTTATTTGGATTCATTGAGAAACTGATAGCAGCGGGTATTAAGTTTTTTCGATAATTTCAAGGACCATACGCTTTCCGGATTTCAGAGCTGCTGCATTCACAATGGTTCGCAAAGCCTTTGCTGTTCTTCCCTGCCGCCCGATAATTTTACCCAGGTCTGCCGAGGCTACTTTAAGCTCCAATACCGTCGTCTGATCGCCCTCTATTTCATTTACCTCGACATGATCGGGCTCTTCTAACAAGCCCTGGGCAATGTACAGGATCAGTGATTTCACGTTTTAACCAGGAATAAGCCGACGAATTTATTTCGAATCTGTTGATAAGGGGGCAGTTTTTCTGGCTTTTTGGATAATCACGGCAACTTTTTCCGTAGGCGTCGCACCACTGCCGATCCATTTATCCAGACGTTCAATATCGAGCTTGATTTCCGGTGGGTCCTGATGAGGATTATATATGCCTAAATGATCTATTACTTTGCTACCAGGCGCTGTCAGTTGATCTGCAACGACAATTCGATAAAAAGCATGTTTTTTTGCGCCTATTCTCTGAAGTCTGATTCTTGTTGCCACTCGTTCATTCCTCCTTATAAAAATGTCCGACTTTCGGCAAAGGGATATTTTATAGACTAGAAAAAACAGTTTGTCTACTGTAAAAACATCCCTTTTCCGAAATTGAACTGTTTTTTCGTTCCCATTTTCTTGAAATTCTTCATCATCTTTCTGGTCTGTTCGAACTGTTTCAACAATCGGTTGACATCAACAAGGGTGGTGCCACTGCCCTGAGCAATTCGTCGTCTTCGACTTGTAGTGATAATTTTAGGATGTTGTCGTTCTTCTACTGTCATGGAGTCGATAATCGCAACAACCTGGACAATATCCTTTTCCGACGGCATGACACCTTGCATTTTGGCCATTTTTCCCATTCCTGGAATCATTGAGATAATTTGCTCCAACGAGCCCATTTTTCGCACTTGGGTAATCTGTTTTTTAAAATCTTCCAGATTAAAACTGCTGTCAAGCAGCTTTTGCTGCATGTTAATTCGCTCTTCTTCTGAAATTTGTTTTTCAGCTTTTTCTATCAATGACAGTATATCACCCATTCCAAGTATACGAGAAGCCATTCTATCCGGATGGAAAGCTTCCAACGGCGTTAGTTTTTCGCCCATACCCACCAATTTTATGGGTTTGCCTGTTGCAGATTTGATCGACAAAGCCGCCCCGCCACGAGCATCGCCATCGAGTTTCGTCAGTATAACCCCCGTTAAATCCAATTCATTATTGAAATTCATAGCGATGTTTACGGCATCTTGGCCTGTCATCGCATCGGCTACCAACAATATTTCATGTGGATGGACCCTGGCTTTGATTCTTTTCAGTTCATCGATCAACGCGGTATCGATATGTAAACGACCTGCAGTATCCAAAATGACGGTGTCATATAGTTCTTTTTTAGCTTTCTCAACGGCATCGTTGCAAATATCCACTGGATCATATTCCGCTCCTGGAGCATAGACATCGACACCGATTTGCCTGCCCAGTGTTTTTAGCTGATCGATAGCTGCAGGCCGATATATATCTGCCGCCACAAGTAATGTTCTGCGCTTGTCGTTTTTCATCATGTTTGCAAGTTTACCGCAGGATGTTGTTTTGCCCGATCCCTGCAATCCGGCAAGCATATAGATTGTCGGCGGAATGGCTGAACGAACCAAGGGTTCGGCCTCCCTGCCCATCAAATCAATCAGTTCCTGATGAACGATCTTGATAACTTGCTGGCCCGGAGTCAGGCTTTTCAGCACATCTGCGCCGACTGCACGCTCTTGAACTTTGTTGATAAAGCGTTTGACAACTCTGAAATTAACATCGGCCTCGAGCAGAGCGATACGAACTTCCCGTAAAGCTTCTGAAATATTTTCCTCGGTGAGTTTGGCATGACCTCTCAGCTTCTTGAATACGGATTGGAGTCGGTCGCTTAAATTATCAAACATTCTATGTTCTCCTATACATCTTGCGAAAACACGATTACAACACCATTTAAGTCGGCAATACCCGATGGGTCAATGAGTTCTCAGGCGCCACGTCTTTTTTCACGCATCTCAACGATGCGCTTGGCGTGACCAGCAAGAGCTGATGGTATTTCTTTAGATTTCATGACGTCTTTCAAAGTAAAATCGTTTAAACTATTTAAAAGTCTGATGGATATATCCAAAGGAGTTTTTGGATTCAAAACCAACTCTCGGCGCACAATGGGCGATTTGCCCCATTTTCTATGCTTCGCTATGGCGCGCAACACCTCTTCATAAACTTGCCGATTTGCAGCTACCATCTGGATTTCAAACTCGCTCATTTTGGGCCCTTCGACAACAGCTATTGCAATCTGTTTATTCGGATCAGTCACAAGTATGGCGCGTTCCTGCTTGGTTCCAAGCTGAGCCAGAATCAGTTTATCCGCTGCCTGCATACGCATCAGCCTAACCCGGGTATCACGGATATCCTCTTCCTTTGCCTCTTCTTCATCTTCCTCAAGATCATCTTCCAGTTCGACACCATACCGTTTACCCAAGTCAGTAAAGCTCTCACCCAACCATTCCTGACCCTCAGACATTTCTTCGACTTCTTCTTCCAATGTTATATTCAATAAATCATCGAAACTGCCAACAGTATCTTCCGTCTTTTCAAGGTCGTCAGTCTTTACCGATTTGACAAAGTTTTCTATATCCCATTCATCAGCAGCGACTTCCTGTGTGTCTATTGTCGTAATCAGTTCACTTTCATCATCATCCATTGAAAGACCGAAATCGATAGATTCATCGATGGCCATCGCGGCTTCCTTCGACAAATCCGTCTCCGCCTTCGCCGAAATCCTTTCAGCAAGATCCAACTCCTCAGTAACTTCGGATATTTCAGGCAAAGCGCTTTCCAAAGCAGCATTTTCGACAACGACATCAGATTCGCTTTCGGTATCCCCGGCATCCAAATCTGTATCATCGATGTAGTCGTAATCAATTTCGAATCGTTCTTTAAACTCTTCAAGAGCAAATCTTGAAACTCGACTCAATTGATTATTTTCAACGAGCTTTTTCAAAATGAGAGGATTTTCAAGCATTCGATTTCTGTTTTGCGCCAGAATTTCCAGAACAGCCGGTGAACCTTTTTCGGCTACTAAAATCAGAGTTCGGTCATCGACCGAACGATTGAGAATCACACTTTGGATAATCTGATCATCCTGAATCATTTCAACAGCAATCAGAAATAAAAGATCGTTAGAAATATCAGGCTTTCCAACTGTGCTGAGCAGGAAGCCCCTTGGCATATGAGCTAAATTATCCTGGAGAGCCGTTCTAACCTCAGGATAGGGATCACGGGCCAGAATACTAAAAGCCTTGACAAGTTCATCTGCCTCCAGAGGAATTAGGCCTTCGGCAATCGCCATTCGAACAGCCAATGGAGCTGTACCATTTTCCAACTGTTTTATCCGGCTTTCCGCCATTTCATGAACCTCCTCATCGAAAGCCTTTAATTGATAACAAGATCGACAATTATCAACCTAAACACCAGGTGGAATGATGTTTACCTGGTATCATCGCTCATTATATCCGGAATTTTGTCAGGAACAAACTGTATTGCCCTGGCTTGGCCATCTCCCCCAAAAACGCCCTGTCCCAATTGGGTGATAGAAACACTATCCGGGTTTTCAAAACGCACAATGGTTTCATCTTGGATATTGATTATTTGTTTTTCGCCTGGAAACAGGGAATGTAGTGAATTGATTCCATGCACGACATCATCAATCCGTATCCAGGTCGGGCGAATCACCGACAGCAGCAAATCGCCCGGTTGAACGGCAACAACAACAACTTCATCATTGATTGCCAAATCAGGATAAAAAGATATTTTGTTTCTAAAACATATATCGAAAAAGTGCATGGCTTCCGATCGACTGACACTGTCATCGACTAAATCCGCGGGATTGGCAACCGGTTCTTGGAATATCTTTTCCAATTTTAATGGCCAAAGGAAAATCAGCAATGCGAGGGTTATCAAAAAAAATCCGATTAAAGGCCCAATTTGGATATCTTGCACCAATTTTTTCAGAGCTCGTTTTTTGACATTGGTGTGACCCGGCTGATTCATAAACGACGAATATTCCAATCGAACCATATCCGGATCAAGGCCCAGCTTCCGGATATAAAGATTGATCATACTACGAAGCACGATTTCATTCGGAAGCCTGTCAAAATGTTTTGCTTCAAAATCTTTTAACTGATTTATCGAAAATCTACTATCCCTAGAAATCTCCTCCAGACTGATTCCCCTGATTTCTCTCTCAATCTGTAAATCAAGATGATTGTTAAAGCCTGTCAGCTCATAACAGTTCATTTTCCGTTTCAGCCTTTCCTGAACAAGAATTGATCGCCTCTTCTACTATTGATCGAGTATCCGGATCTCCTAGTTTCCCCAAAACTTCCCTCATCATTTTCTCGTTCACCAAAGGATTTTTTACCCAGGCAACAGCAACGCGAGGATCGTCCAGTGCAATCCCAACATAATATAATAATTTCCTAGAATGCGCGCTGCACAACTGAATCAGATCACAAAAATTCAGCGAACGAATTCTCTCTTTTACCACAAATCTGGCAAGCCGGCAGTGTTCGGGACTAAAGACAGTCGACTCAGTTAAATCTATTAAATGCGGCAAGTTCAGTTTTTCAAACACTCGTCGCCTTGAGGCATATCCAAGGTTTTTGTGAGAAGCCAGAATACGGATTATTTGTTGGTTATTACCCCATTTTTTGTGATGAAGAATGATATCCAATTTTTCTGCCGATTGTTTTGACGATATTGCGTACTGTATTACATCATCTTCCATCAACCGATAATTCGATAATGCAGCCTCCAGTATCCTCAAATCATCATCCTGCATAAGAGTATGAAGAAACGCGACCGGGCCGGATCTGGCCAGCATGATTTTTTCGCCGACTCTCATCGATTCAAGTCTTAGCTTCAAATAATTGACTGCAGCTTCCCGAAGTATCGGATGCAGAGTCACCCGACGTGAAATAAGCGCCAAATCCCGAGGAAACATGTCTTGAAGGTATTTGAGTGAGATATTTCTGGGAGTTGTTGGGTGTAGTATCAACTCAAGTTTGAGATTATAGTTTTTTCGCCATTTTTGATTGGCGCTGATAGCAATAAGATGGTTTTCATTTACTCTTTTACGTCTTATTAATTGAATCACCATATCTGCCGTCATGTTTGGATTCAACAGCATATTGCTGATGATTGCGGGGTTGTGCTCAAACATCAGTTCGCCCAATTTATCAGGTGATCCGGTTAAGGCATGCGCCAGCTTTTCTTCAAATGTTGACTTTTCAGTCATCGACCATCAATGTTTCATCAGCCAATAATCCATGCTCATCTTGTGAATAAACGATTATCGCCGAACTTCGTAATTCTTTTAAAAACTCATTTATCCGCTCCTGGACAATTCTTTCGGACAGCAAAACCCGAATAATCTTCCGCAAGTGGTGATCTTCAGGAACAGCCTTGCCAGGTTCCATTTCGGGCGCCAACTCCAACTCTTCAATATGATTCAAAATGAATTGATCTTCTTGTTCCCGGGTAACCCTTGCAAAAGTGCGAAATCGCTGTTCGATATAGTTTTCAAGAATCATTCGATTATGGATATAAATCCTCCAAAACAGTTCGTCTATTCCATTTTGCTTTAAAAACCTCTCTCGCCCTTCTGCTCCACCGAAAACATTGTCCATTCGATTGATTCGTTCGTTCAGCTCTTTTACTGAGATGGTTTTAAGGGTAAACCGTCTGGCTTGGTCAAGGAGAAGATCTCGATCGATCAGTTTTTCCAATACCTCTTTTCGATCAAATAATTCTTTTTTTTCAGGCTTATTCTCAATATCCATCAAGGAGATCTCAAAACTTATATCACTCTCCAAAATCACTTTGCCATTGACAATGGCTGCAAATCCATCCAGTTGAATCCGTGTTGCAAAAGCATTTCTCACGGTTTTATCATGAGACAACAGCATCACGACAAGCACTATAATTTTTGGCTGCAGTGAAAGAACGAGTGATATTATTTTATACAATCTTTTTCGATACATGCATATACATTATGGTGATGGATGGATTCAAAATTTTCCGATTCGACCCGATAAGAAAAAACTCCATCGGTTGCATCCAGTTTGTGAGCTATTTCTCTGACGATATCTTCAACAAACTTTGGATTATCATGGGCTTTATCCATCACTGCCTTCTCGTCGGATCTTTTCAATATCGTGTAAACCGGTGAGGATGCAGACGATTCGACCATTTCAACAATATCTTCGATCCAAATGAGCCTATTGCATTTTATCCTGACCGAAACCTCGCTTCTTTGATTATGTGCACTTTTTCCAGGTGACAATTCCTTTGAACAGGGGCAGAGATTCATGACGGTAACTTTGACTTGCAGGTAAAAATGGGCACAGTCAAATTCATCATGAGTTCCTTCAAAGCAACACTGATATTCTCGTAAGCCTTCCGCCTTGCTAACCGGGGCATCTTTGTCGATAAAATATGGAAAACAAAGGGTTATATGGGCTGTTTTTGCTTTCAATGCCTGCTTGATGGATATCAGGATGTCATTGATTTTGCTGGGTGTAATCTTTGTTCTTCCAACTCTGTTCAACACTTCCAAAAACCGGCTCATATGAGTTCCACGAAAGTGACCCGGAAGTTGAACAAACATTTTGATATTGGCAATCGTATGCTGCTTGCCGAATTTTTTATCCATCACGACAATTGGATAGGACAGGTTGGTCACCCCAACTCTATCAATGATTTTTCCATTTTCAATAACCTGTGATTGAATATCTATCATCTTTTCAATCCGCTTCCCAATAAGTCACCGATGACCCGGTTGATTCCCAGACCTTCACCCTACTGACGGACACATGGGCTTTAGTTGGATCGTCGACAATCAATTGATTGATGGCGCTGAAGATATTTTGCGCGATCAATTCACACGATGGATTTTGATCTTGAAATATTTCCATATCATTCAAACAAGTGTGATCGAAAGGTTTCAGAGCTTGCTGAAGCATCTGTCGGGCTTCTCGGAAATCGATCGCCAAGCCGAGAGAGTTGAGAATTTTTGTTTTCAAGGTCAATTCAACCCGCCAATTATGACCGTGCAATTTTTCGCAGTTACCGTCATATTCGACCAGCCGGTGAGCGGCGGCAAATTCTTTTTCGACAGTTATCTCAAACATATTCCAGACCTCCACACAACTTTTCAATGTAACTGAAAGCTTATTCCGCCGCAAGATTGAAAAAGAACCACTGCCTTGTTATGATCCGTCCGTTATGAGCACCCTTAGATATGACATGAAAACCCAATATAAAATATTCAAACGGATTCTGACCTTTGTCTATCCGTATAAAGGCAGACTGATATTGGGTGTTTTGCTGAGTGCTTTGTCAGGAATCTTTGATTTCAGTCCAGTCCTGATGTTGAAATGGCTGTTTGATAAGTTTATTGAAAATAAAGCTAATATTTCGCTTTCCGATGTCTATTGTTTCTGTATTGTCATCATTCTAGTTTATATCATCAAAGGAGTTATCACTTACGCGCAACAGTATCTATTGGCATTTGTCGGTCAACGCGTAATCAAGGATGTCAGGAATTTAGCCTTCGAATACATCAGCAATCTTCCTTTACGTTATTTTAAAGGCAAAAAGAGTGGCGAGTTGATGTCACGAATTCTGAATGACATCTCATTGATGGAGATGGCAGTTTCGCAAGCTACGGGTCGCTTGGTCCTAAGTATTTTTTCGTTTTTTCCACCTTTAATAGCTGTTTTTTATTTTTCATGGCAAATGGCTTTCGTTTCACTGTTTATCTTGCCGATCAGTCTTTATCCCATCATGAAATTCGCACAAAAACTCAAATCTATCTCCTCGATAGGTCAAGGCGAAATCGCCAAATTATCATCAGTTATGCATGAAACCTTTTATGGTATCCAGATTGTCAAAGCTTTTAACATGGAAGAATATGAATTTGGGCGATTTCGAAAATCCAATAAAGCCTATTATAACGAAATGATGCGCGCTGCTCGAGTATCCGCTTTATCGCCAACTTTGATGGAACTTATTGGAGCTATCGCTGCAGCCATTATCTTTGCCACAGGACTGAAACAGGTGATTGACGGGACATTGACCAGCGGTGATCTGTTCGCTTTCCTGACATCGCTTTTTCTGATGTATGACCCAATCAAGAAAATTTCGCGCTTGAGTTATGATATAAATCGAGCAGTCGCAGGAGCTGAGCGTATATTTGAATTGCTTGATACTCCTTCTGATCTGATCGAAACAGAATCCCCTCACACCCTAAGCACTATCACTGGAAAAATATCCTTCAACAATGTTTCGTTTTCTTATGAGCCGGATCAGCCTGTTTTGCAAAATATCAATTTTAAGATACATCCAGGGGAAACAATAGCAATTGTTGGAGCTTCCGGCGTTGGCAAAAGTACGTTGGTCAATCTACTTCCAAGATTTTATGACCCAACGGAAGGCAGTATCCATATTGACGACGTTGATTTACGAGATTTATCAATAAAAGAGTTAAGAAGTTATATCGGGGTGGTGACTCAAGAGACCATTTTGTTCAATGATTCGATTCGATCCAATATTACTTGTGGGCAAAAAGATATTCCGGAAGAAAATATCGTTTCTGCGGCAACATCTGCATTTATTCACGATTTTATCCATGAGTTGCCTAACGGTTATGATACAGTAGTCGGCGAACGAGGTATCTCATTATCCGGCGGCCAGCGCCAACGTATATCTATTGCTCGAGCACTGCTGAAAAATCCGCCGATATTGATTTTGGATGAAGCCACATCATCTTTGGATTCAGAATCTGAGCAATTGATCCAGAAAGCTTTGGATGAACTGATCAGAAATCGAACAACAATTGTGATTGCCCATCGATTGTCGACAATCCGAAAAGCGAGCAGAATTTTTGCAATGGAAGATGGGAGAATTGTAGAAATCGGCTCTCACGAGGAATTGCTGGCATTAAACGGTACCTATCGCAAACTACATGATCTTCAGTTTCCTGATTAATCTTTGCTGTTGAGCGTCTTGTACCATTCCAGAAAAGCTTTTTTCAGATCGTCTTTCATCTCTGAAGCGCTTTCCAGTATTGCATTCGGAACAGCGGTTGAATTGCGATTTTTCACTTTCTGAATTTCATTTTTTTTCTGATATGAGAGAGTTGTGATCAGCGTATGGATTAAATACTCAGGGCGGTTCAAATCCAGCAGTTTTCGATTTATACGTTCAAGGATGATTTCTGATACTCTTTGGATTTCTTTGATCCATCTGTGATCATCAACATTCAAGATAAGTTTGCCATCAGATGTGCATGTTTTAATCTCGGTATGCCTAGCAATAATGGGCCCTGCGGTTGTCTGCCACAGAAGGCGAATCATTGCCAAACGGTTCTCCGGATGTCGTGGGTAAGATGCCAAAACCTCTAAAATACTTATTTGGATATCTATTTCCCCCACTAAATGATTCAAGCTAAATTATAATCCTTGATTTTATATTGCAGTGCCCTGACACTGATACCCAGTAATTCAGCCGCTTTTTTTCGGTGTCCGCCAACTGATTTTAAAGTCTTTTCGATCAATTTTCGCTCGATTTCCATTATCGTCATGCCGGCTTCGATCCCATTATCTCCTCGTGCTGTATCTTTCGATATCTCAGGATGCGCTATAGGGTTTGGGACCATCACGTTGTTTGATTCGCGCTCATCTTCTTTGCGGCGGCCAAGCTCCTGAAACGAACTCGGCGACAACGTATCCGAATCGGCAAGAATCACTGCTCTTTCCACCGCGTTTCGAAGCTCACGGACATTTCCGGGCCACTCAAGTTTCATAAGAAAATGCATCGTCTCAGAAACCATTTTGATTTTATCTTTATTATAACGCATAGCGAACTCACGCAAAAAAGCCTGAGCCAGTATCGGGATATCTCCTGGTCTTTCACGAAGTGGAGGAATGACGATAGGGACGACATTCAATCGATAAAACAGGTCTTCCCTGAACTTGCCCTGCTCCGTCAACGATTTGATATCCTTATTCGACGCGGCCAAAACTCTGACATCGACTGAAAGAAAAGATGATCCACCGATTCTATAAAAACCGCCGTCTTCCAGCACTCTGAGAAAACGGGATTGGTTATCCAATGTCATTTCAGTGACTTCATCCAGAAAAATGGTCCCTTTATCCGCCTGTTCAAACCTTCCTTTACGGGTTGATCGTGCCCCAGTAAAAGCCTCACGTTCGTGACCGAACAATTCGTTTTCCAACAGAGTTGGTGGTAGAGCCGCACAATTAACCACAACGAACTGTTTATCTCTTCTGTCGGATCGATCGTGAAGAGCGCGAGCCACCACTTCTTTTCCCGTTCCACTTTCACCTAAAATCAAGACTACGGCATCCGTATTCGCCACTTTGTTTATTTTTTCATAAACCGCTTGAATCTGTGGGCTGGTTCCGACGACGATGGAATGATCATATTCACGAACCTGCCTTTTCAGAATCCTGTTTTCAATTATCAACTGGCGTTTCTGACACAGATCTGCAACGATTTGGCGTAACCGATGTGCATCTACCGGTTTAATTATAAAATTCGCGGCGCCATATTGCTTCGCTATCAAAGCTTTTTCACGCTCATTATGAGCTGTAATGACAACGACATCTGTTTCGGGCTGATGCTTTTTTATCCATTTCAACAAATCGATGCCGGATATCGCCCCCATTCTTTCATCCGTCAAAACAATATCGTATAGGGACGGGTTTTGTTCCATCAATGAAATCGCCTGTTCCCCACTGGCTGCAAGGTCTATATGATAATCTTCATCCCATGGATTTAAAATATCGAAAAATGCTCTCCTAACTTCTTTTTCATCATCAACAATTAGAATTCGCCAATGCATATCGTGTTTCCTGCCATATTCTGTTAATGTTCTCTTGAAGCGAGTTTCAAGCTAACATCTACTTGTCATGATCTTCATCATAAAGAATATAGGAATAAAAGACAACCATTATGAACAAAGGTAAAAATAAAGTCATAGTTATCGAGGCTCCGGGCCGAATCTGTCTTCTTGGTGAACATCAGGATTATCTGGGGTTGGAGGTAATTTCCGGAGCAATGAATCTAAAGGTAAGATTGATTGCCCGCCCCGCCGGGAACAACGCTATTTTAAAAGTAAATTTAATACTCACGAATCAAATCCATTGCATCGATACCTCAGGAGCTGGGACCCCACAACCCCGAGATTATCTACGAAGCGGTTTGAATTGTATGTTGTCAAAAGGCTTCCATTTCAAACGCGGCTATACTATTACAGTAGATGGAGACTTACCGATCGGCAAAGGCGTTTCAAGCTCATCAGCGCTCTGTGTCGGCTGGATTAGGCTATTGGCAGCCATTGCAGAAAACCCCTGTGACCTAACCGCTGAACAGGCTGCGTTATGGGCATTTGAAACCGAGGTGACTCGTTTCAATGAACCGGGAGGAATGCAGGATCACTTTGCGTCCGCCCTAGGAGGACTGCTTCACTTGGATTTCAATGGCAGAAGCAACGAACCGCCATCGGTCACACGCCTTAAACCTCTGCCGGATGGCCTATTACTGGTTGATTCAGGCCAGCTCAAAGATACAATCGGTATGATTTCGCGGATAAGATCATCAGTCGAAAAACAATTTAAGAGACTTTGCAAAGACTGCTGTCCAAGCTTATCAGAAACAACCATCGACCGAGTGTTCTCGACTGGAAAAAAATCTCTGTTATTTAAAGAATTATACGGGACACTTCTCAACCGAGACATCACACGTTTTGCATATCATAATTGGCCGTCAAATCCTGACCATCTACCTCAGTTTTTAGCCCCATTGATTAATGCCCACCATCAATATTTATCCGAACTGATTCAATCATCCTCAAGTGCCATCGACAAATGCATAGAATGGTGCCGAAGAAACGGCGCTCTAGCAGGGAAAGTGATTGGATCAGGCGGCGGTGGTTGCCTTTTGATTTATGCGCCTGGTCACGCGCTTGAATTAAAAAGAAAGTTGACAGAGCAAGGGTATCGAGTTTGGGACGTAAGATTAGGCCCAGGGGTGACCATCTCATGATCACAAGATGTCCTCATGAGATGACATTTTGTATTGAACTCTTTTTTTATCATCACTTATAAATGCCCAACTATTTGATTTAATGATTCTTTTATTTTTTTCAAATCTTTGGCATGCTGTTTGCTTCCTTGTATGATCGAGGTTAACGATCCGGGATAATCCGGCGATGGAGGTGCACTATGAAAAAGATATTAATTATTACGGTTTTGAGTGTTGTGGTCGGGATAATGGCTGGGCCGACGGCATCTGCCGATTCATTCAATCTTTATTTCGGCAATGGCGCCTGGCGTTTTAACATGAACTTTGGGAATTATGAATATTACAATCGTTATTCGCCTGGGTTTTACGATTCTGGAAATTTGGATTTCTATGCTGCTTTGGCACCCTATGGTTCATGGCAGTATATGTCTGAATTCAATGGAATGGTTTGGATTCCCTTTGTTCCGGTGGGATGGCGGCCCTATTCTTATGGTGCGTGGTGTTATACGTCATATGGTTGGACATGGACAGCTTATGAACCTTGGGGCTGGATTCCTCACCATTACGGCAACTGGCTGTTTTATCCTGGATTTGGATGGATTTGGATTCCAGGCTATACCTGGGCTCCGGCGCATGTCACCTGGGGCTTCTTCAACGGCTATTATGGTTGGGCGCCTATGCCGCCTCGCTACAGCGCATACTACAGCAGTTATCATCATCGTGACGGCTATCGGCGGAACCGAGGGTATCACTGGTATTCACGTTCTTCTTCAAGACAAGGGTACCATGCTGCCGGCGGAGAGCAAAATACAGGATCATTTGATCAATATGAATGGATTCCCAATGAAGCCTGGGTGATTGTTTCGAGTGCTCAATTCATGAGCGACAATATCTCTGAAGTAGCAGTCAAACCCGATGATAATATGTACGTCTTTTCGAATAGATCCTTCAAGTTACATGGTGAAGCTCCCACCAAATCAGTCATCGAACGAGACACGCGGCGATCAATTGCATTTACTCAAGTCGATGAAGTATCCAAAACCGTCGACGGTAATAAGATCAAAGTGGTGCGTCCTCAGAAAATGGATGCAGAAAGGTCTAGAAAAATAGGTAACGTCTACCAAAGTTTTACCCCTGATGCGATTCAGCAAACTCGCTCAAGGCAGCAAATTCCTGTGACTGGTCGCCCAGATCCATATGTTCAGACTCCATCCGATCCACAAAAAGACAGCTTAAATCACTGGTCGGAGCAGCCGCAACAGCCATCAGCCCCCAATCCGTATACTCAGCCCACACCTTATCGGCCCAATCAGCCTAATTCCAGCATTCAGCAACCCTTCTCACGTCCTCCCACCTCACAACCTCCCCGCATGCAGCAACCACATCCACCTATTCCAACGCAACCGAAAGCGCCGCCACAGCTTAATCAACCGCCGCAGCCGAAAACACCGCCCAAACACCAAACACCACCCGGTCAAAACCTGAAGCCGCCGTCAAACACCACCGGACAAAACCAACCTGGCAAGCAAATCGAACCATCGGGAAAACAGAAAAAACAGCCCGTCGATCCCCCAAAACAGCAGAAGAAGAAAAAGGTTGAACCGACTCAAGACGATCCTTTGGATGCCAATGCTCAGGGAAAAAATCAAGGAGTCTTAAACAGTAACTAATTCTTCGGCAAAGCGACCGAAAGAAATAAACCCTATCCTCCTTTAGACCTCACCAGTTTCGGTTTGAAACTGGTGAGCGCTTTTATTCAATTATTTAGGTTTATAAACAGGCGTTTCTATTCCGGATAGCTTGTAAAAAGGCGTCCCCACTTGTTCTCACGAAAGATTTTATTCATCAAGGGTCTACCTTTCAATGGCCACCATATCTTGTCATGGTAGAAGAAAGAACCGAAAACAAATAGATAAACCAATGGTGTGTGAAAGAACAGTTTTTGTATTGAGCGCAAGGGGCCGAACCACATAAAATCGCCGACTTTGCTGGCCATGTTATCGCCGACGGTAAATTTAAAATTCACATTTGAAATATCTTCGCCAATGATGTTGATGTGGGCCGGATCACCGACACCCAGGCCTTTTTCATGAGCCAGTCTAATGCATTTAATATCTTTAAGTGGGTCAAATCCCATCAATTTGGCAGAGACAGCATCTATTGCCACCGAATCTTCAGACGCCAGCATATAATCTTTTTCGACTGGAATCATGGTTCTGGGTCCGGGGCCGTTACCACACATCGTGCCGTCCATGACTGTAAAAATACCGGCATGTATTTCCTTTTGAATCATCAACAGGTCAACCAAAGTTTCATGGATAACACTATGAGTATAATGTCTTCGAGTGTTTAAAAGCCCCCCAAATGCGTTCTTCATAGCCCCCGTCATATTGGTGTAAATATGGCACTTGACGGTAGGAAGATGAATTATCGATCGGCCGTGAAAGTAGTCGGGAATCATTATTCCATTGGGGAAAATCTTGTGTAAAACCAAGGTTTCGCCTTTTGGTTTGTACACCGACCACTTAATGTCTTCCTCTTTAAAATTATATAAAACAGGTATGTTGTATTTTTTAAAAATGGGTACATATCTATTTAATTTTTCACCTTTGTACGCGTTCGTGACAACCGTTTCATTTTGAACCGCCGAGATTTCCTCGTAGTTATTTTCCTGAAGACATTGAATAGTCGCTTCCAATTGCCATGGGGTTGTATTCGCTGACAAGAAAGGAAAATGCCAGGAGATATTATCTTTTAGAATCACTCCCTTATCTTGGGGTAAATGTTCCAGAATGCCGGCATCGATCATCATCTTTTTCGTATCTTCCACCACGCTTTCCGGCTTGGTTTTAATGACTGCAACTGTAGCTTTTTTCGTCATTTATTATTCCTCCGAAATAATCACACCGTTTTGAAGCTAACCGATAAAGGAATTTTTATCAACGTTCTTTTACCTTAAGCATTTTGACGACGGCGTCAGTCAGAACTTGATACAACTCAACTAAATCAGGGTATCGCACTTTAAGTTCAACTATATGAGTTTCAATAGTTTTCCAGTCGCCCCTGGCAGCCGGCCCGGAAATTGCCTTGCAAGGTTCATTCACTGACAAATTCTGCCTGACACTATCTAAAAGTGCGTTCAGCATGGTGCGCGCCGTATCTTTTCCCATACCGATGGACTGAAAAATTTCCAATGCAATACCTTGGAGCGCCACGGGAAAATTGGAAGCAAAGACGGCTGCAATATGATATAGTATTTTTCCATCCGCAGGGATTTTTAGAGGAATTCCATGGAACCGCTCAACCAAAACAGCCAATTCTTTCCGTGCTTCGTCAACACCATCTAAAGAAAAGCCTATGCCGTTCAGGCTACGAGCATCGAGTGGGTTTTGAGGAAAAGCCATCAGTGGGTGAATCGAGCCTGCTATCACCCCATACTCACGCTCCATAGTAGCGGTGTCCCAAACATGAAAGCCATTGGTATGTGCCAAAAGAGTTCCGGCGGTAATCAGTTTCTTTGAGAGAAGCCTTTGAGTTACAGCATCGATTTCTCTATCTGGAACAGCCACAATCACGACAGAACACTTTTGCAGGTCAGTTTCATTTGTGGAGGGCATTACTGATAAAAGTTGACCGATTTGGTCCAGTACTTTGGGGTTACTATCCTGAATCACCGCTATTCGCAATCCGACTTTTTGTCCCTGGTACGCTAGAACAGAACCTACACGTCCCATGCCGATAATGCCTATTTCATGATCTATCCTACTTTTTTTATTACTCATGAATCATCCCTATGATGCAACACCTTTCCGAGCTTAAAAATATGTTAGAAAATCAATTTAATCCAGCATAATTTTAATTCAGCAGCATCAAATTCACCATTTCTTCAAACAGCGTCGGTCGGCAAGGCATTGGAAGCGCGGATAACTTAGAAAGCAAGCCTCTTAGTATTATTTTAAAAATCTCGATTTCCGATTTGAATCTTTGTAACCGGTGATCCCTTGCTGAACGACGCGGCATAATCAAGCCTTCTAATTCAATTTTCAAACCAGCTTTGAACCGAAAAAACATAGGATCACCTCAATGTTTTAAAGCCATATTTCTCTTTTTGAAAATGGTTTGAGTGCAGTCAAATTCTCAATACTATTGTTTAATTCTCCAAAGATCATAAGGAAATACGTGAATTCTTGACTTCAGAAAGGCATTTATAGATAATTACTTTAATCTGCTGTTCGGATTTTCCGCTCAGCGTAAGCCGGTTTTTAATGAGAAAGGATCCACCATGGAAAATTTAGCTTTTATAATACTGGGATCCGTGGGAGCTCTCTTTTTACTGGTGCTTGTTTTTTTCATTATAAGTCAAAAAAAACAAGACAAAATGGACTTGGAAACCAACCGAAAAATCCTTGATAACCTGACGATCGATATTAGATCCGCTTCAGAAGATTTAGACCTGGATGCGATCGATATGGAAGAAGCAGGTGAACTTGAATCTGCTGTAGATGAATCGATAGACTCATCATTTGACGATGGGCCATCAGTTGAAGAACCCTTGACGACACAGCATGTTCCAACAGAAGCTGTAAACTTGAAACCCCATCCGGAAGCAATTACACAAAAAGATACTACTCCCCTTTCCGATCATCCTTCATCTGTCAAAGACGACTTTAAGATTCAATCAGGGTCGGCTGTTACAAATTATGAAGAAGAATTGCATATAGGGGGTGTCTCTGATTTTGAGTATGATTCATCCAAAAAAGAGTTTGACGAATCCGATATAGAAATCTTCGAAATTAAAGTTGAACCGGAAGCTCCGAAGCTCGACTCCAAACAACAAGAGGATTTCATTGAGAGTCCTGCTGAAAGTCTTTTTGAGATGATGGGCAATCAAAATGAACTTGTTCTGGATATGGATGATGAGATTCTGGATGGAGAACCCGCATTTGATCACAATATTCACGTAAAAGAATTTGACGACTCATTGCCCGAACCAACACTTCGACCACAAGAAAGTCAAGCTCAAGATCAGAACCACGATGAAATGAGTGAGCTCGATGCGCTTTTCGAAGTCAGTTCTGAGGTAGAAGAAAAAGTCTTCTCTGCTAAAAAACCTCCTTTGCCGGATATGGACGTCATGCCGAGGAGCATTTCTCAGACGCATGCCGAACCCGTTGTCGAGCCTTCGCCCATACCTGCTATCGATCCCCCACAACCGCCTCCTGTTGAAACAGTTGTCGAGAAACAGAAGGAAGCGGAAGAAATCGTAGCAACGGATTCTAAATCGGACACAGCGCTTGATGAGGAAAATCAAAAGCGTCATGAAAAGGCACGACGAATTGCTCGAGTTATTGTCAATGATATAAAGATTTACAATCCTGAAAATCTTGCGCTCGGTATTCGAAATAAAAACATCATGAATACTTTAGGTAAGGAAGTAGAACGTGGCCGGCTTCTATACATAAAACGAGTACCGGCTGACATCGTCAAAGAAACGAACTATTATCGCGAAGCGCTTATCAAGATCCTTGCTGACGGGAAACCGGAGCTTTTAGGTTTATAATTCCCTGCCGTTTAAAATATTTCACCCTTGTAACATCATTCTTTCGTTATCGCACATGACCGTTTTTAGTCTTTTTGAACAATTTTTAGCATGCAACAATGATATTACAGTTCATTTTACTCTTTTTTTTAAAGTATTACTTGAAGTCGATTCTGAGTAATTTTTACTCAAGGTGTTAAAAAGCTTCAGTTTGAAAGCCAAAGCTCTTATTTCTTTCGGTTTTCGACAGGTTGTGAACATTTTTTGTGGACAAATTTTTTGAAAAACGAGCTGATTTTTTTCTTATTATTCAATGTGTTATAAAACATGCCCTTGAGTTGAAAGGTTTTTTCTTTTTTTTAATGTTGATAACCCCTCTTCCCTTATCAAAACCATTTATTCTTAAGATTTTTCCGTAAACCATAGCTTTAAATCTTGGAATTGTAGCGCTGAAATCCAGCATCTCAAGATGGTGTTATCGACGCAGTTTCAACACCTACATAAAAGCTGATTTAGCGCTCTTCCGGATAGGAAATTTGTTTGATTAACTTATAATATTAACGCATTCTGATAATGAGGATTTGCCAGCAAGCCCCGTTCTCTGCTCTTTGTCACGGCAATTTCTTTCGCAATATCTTGCGCAATCTTTTCCGAATCCACTCGAAGCGTTAAAATCCAAAGAACACCGCTCTCCAGATAATTTACATATTTGCCGATGGGGTATAGAGCTTGTAAGGTTTTCAAGGCTTGTTCAGCAACGCGATTGTCTTTGTAAGTGACCAAAGCGAAAACAATATATTCCTTGTTCTCGTTGGATCGATTTTGAACAGTTTTTAGGGAACCTTCATCCAGGATGGTATAAATATGTTTGTTGATATTGACAAATACTCTGGTTTTTTCCGCCAATTCCACCATGATTTTTTTCGGATCTTTATCGTCCAAATCTGATATCAACTGAATTTTCCAATAATCTTTGCGTTTCAACTCTATCAGAATATCTTTGTATTCCATATCGTGCGTCAAGGAATGAAAAGCTGTTTCAGCCACTGCATCACGAGTTTTCAAAGTGGTCGTTAGAATACCGGTATATTTCATTGTCATGCTCTCCCCCTAACAAGGAAATCCTTCATTGACAGAAAAAACATCAACCCTGGGGCCGGCGTTCGTAAATTATTCAGGCTTCTATTTAAAATTCTGTTTTTTTCCAAATCAGGCGGAATCTGGCGCAACCAAGCTCCTCTTTCCGGATGGGGCATCAAAGCTAGCACGTTCCCTTGTTGATTATAAACGCCTGCGAGATTTCTTTCCGTACCGTTTGGATTGATCGGAAATCTATCTAAAATCTCACCGGAATATGTGCAGTACCTGAATCCCAACTGGCCGTTTGATTCCAGCTTATCCAGCAGGTTGGTATCTTGGGTGACAAATCTGCCCTCCGCATTCCCGATCGGTATAGGGATGATTTCGCTTGGTTTAAAAAGTCTGCTGAAAGCGCCTGGATTGGGATTGGGCTCATTTCGAATGAAAACCCAATCGCAAAGATATCCTTCCTTTCCTTCACCTTTATTATCAGCCAGTGCCATCTGGACCGCCGAATCCGGACCTGGAACAAGCCCTGTTTCCACAAGAATCTGAGCGCCATTGCAAATCCCAAGGATTGGCTTCCCTTTATCGGCTTCATCAACAAGAGCGGCACATATAGATTTTTTTGCAGCTACTGCGCCGGCTCGGATACGATCCTGATAACTGAATCCGCCCGGTATTACAAAGCCTTCGAACTCTGCCAGTTCGACCGCTGAGCGATTCCATCTAAAGACTTCAGGCTCCATACCGGCCGCTGACACAGCAGCAGCAGTTTCATATTCACAATTGGTCCCTGGAAATTGAAGCACAGCAATACGGATCGTTTTCCTGTTCATAACGATACCTCCTTCAAACCGTGAAGCCAATCATAAAGCAAAGCTTTAATATCAGCATTTAACACCATGTGTTTATTATAATTTATTACCAGTTTCGCCGATGAAGTCACTTCACCAATTTTCTGTCCAATCGCGCCAAATTGTTTTAAAACATCCAGCACTGCCATCGTATTTTCAGGCTCTGTTTCTATCAGAAATCCGCCTGATTCCGTAAAAAGAAAGTGATCTATTGGAATATCGATTCCAATTCTATCCAGATCTATCGTTATACCCATTGCTGGTTCCTTGCGATGACTGAGCAGCATTTCCGCCAGAGCTATAATACAACCGCCATCGGCAATATCATGGCATGCAGTTGCCAGCCGCCGTCTAACAATTTCCGCCACAGCGTGCATATCAGCCCGTTCTTGTTCCCAATCAATCGTTATCGATTGGGTTCCCGTCACACCGAAGACTTCTCTGAAATAAGCGCTACCGCCCATTTCATTCCGCCGCTTTCCAACCAGGATTATGTGATTGCCGGTTGCAGTCACAAACTGTCCGGTCGCTAATGAAAAATCTTCCATAGTCCCCACGCAGGCGACAATCGGAGAAGGTTTGATAGCCATATGCAATGCAGATTCATTATAAAAACTGACATTTCCTGAAATAATCGGCACCGGCTCTTTATCTGTATCGATCTGCCATAGTTTATTTGCAGCATCAGCAATTCCTTGGACGCCTCGAACAAATTGCCAAAAAGCGGTAGGTTTTTCCGGATTTCCGTAACACAGGCAATCTGTCAATGCTCTCGGAACAGCGCCGGATGCAATGACATTTCGCATGGATTCAGCTACCGCACAAGCACCTCCCCAATAGGGATCGAGCTCGCCGATAAACGGATTGCCATCAACGGAAAGGGCAATTCCAGCCGGGCAGTTTTCCGTCAATTCCAACGGCGCAATGACACCGGCATCCGCTTCACCCGGCCGCAATACTGCCATACCCTGAACTTCCGTATCGTAATGACGATACACTGGATATCGGCTGCAAATATTGAGTGATCTTAGGACTGTTGTAAAAGCTTGCTCAAGACCGACCCTTTGTGTCGTGTCAGGGTTTTTCCCTTTAAAATGGATAGGTTCAGACTGCCGATCATATCTGATTCCCGACGTGACTTCATGAATCGGTGCATCACATACGACCTCGCCTTGGTAAATCATTTTGAAATCAGGATTTTTCAGAGTATGCCCTATGACACTTGCACACGCTCCATTCGCTTCACTAGGGAGCTCCCATATTCGATTGTAAATATCCAGAACTTCCGGGGTAAATTCAGGAGGCACGGCAAAGATAAAGCGCTCCTGGGTTTCGCTGCAAGCGATGACCTCAGGAGGCAGATCGGGAATTGAAACGTGCACTTTATCCAGATATACAACCGCACCGAATCCACCGGCTGAACAAATTTCCGAACTGGCACACGCCAATCCACCGCCTCCAAGATCCTTCATGCCAATCGGTATTCTCTTCTCAAATGCCAGTTCCGTGACCATTCGATTGGCTTTACGCATAATCAATATATTTTTTAGAAACGGATCATGCACTTGAACCGCGCCGAGCTGTCGTTCCGATTTGTCATCATCGATGATTTCAGAGGCAAAAGTGACGCCGCCGAAACCGCTTGCATCCGTCGGTTTTCCGACCAGGATCAGATCATAATCACGATTTTTGGCATCTTCTGGAACGCGTGAGCGAATAATCTTGTCCGCTTGAACGATACCGACACTGATGACATTGACCAAGCAGTTATCGTCGAAAGAGTCGTCGAAATAAACATCGCCTGCGAGATTTGGTACTCCCAATGCATTTCCGTACTGCCAGATGCCGTCGATAACGCCATTGGTGATCCAGCGTGATCTTGCAGCATTTTTACCGTTTGGGTTGCCGAAACGAAGCGCATCGGCTACAGCTATGACATGTGCGCCCATGCAGTCAACATCTCGAACGATTCCTCCGATGCCTGTCGCAGCGCCTTCCACAGGAAGAATCTGTGACGGATGATTATGTGATTCATGAGCAAATACTATTGCATATTCACGCCCGTTCGCTTTAGTAAAACGAATAATCCCGGCATCTTCCGACGGGCCAAGAATGACGTTGCTCGCTTCAGTCGGCAAATATTTTCGAAGAACCGTTCTACTGGATTTATATGAACAATGCTCACTCCATTCTATATCAAAAATAAATATTTCAACTCGAGTTGGATCACGCCCCAAAATGCCGGCAACCTTTCGTGCCTCATCAGGCGTCATTCCAATATTCATGCTGCGAAGCATTTTGAGCAGCTTTTCATCATCATGAAAAGATGAAATCGGAATTGTATCGGTATATCTCATTCAAAAATCTCCTTGTTGGCAATCCTATTATATATTTAGCAGGCGCAATTTTCCGCAATAAAGACGGATTTTCAGTATACTGAGTTTGATCAGATTAATGAATAAAAAAATAAGTCATAAAAATGATGATGGTTTCAGCATTTTATATGAGCAAAAGTTTTTTCCGTGATAAAAAAACTTGCAATTCTCGATCTGTCAAATATAGTGGCCTTCGATGATGGTTCGACAGGTTTGGCCTGCGGATGGATGTGCGTTAAGCGCTTACATTGATTAAACCATGGGAGAGTAGAATGGGTCGAGATAAAATGCAGAATTACCTTGATGAAATTCTTCGTTTTCTCAGTTTGGATCTCACGGATATCGATTCAGTCATCAAGGCCATCGCTGAACGTGAGCCTCCGAATCGAGTTGTATATGATGCAGACAAACGTGAGTTCGTATTAGGGATGGCGAAATGGAGTGCAGATCGGATGCTGACCGCATTGACAGCCTGCCGGGAAGCAGTTATCTGCGTCCTGGATAAA
Organism: bacterium; assembly: GCA_049652745.1. Taxonomy (GTDB): domain Bacteria; phylum CSSED10-310; class CSSED10-310; order CSSED10-310; family CSSED10-310; genus JBASEY01. The sequence goes on from JBASEY010000023.1 coordinate 340,631, forward strand.
ATTGTCAAAGACGGCGTTATCGGTCGAGACGAACTCAGCAGGCTGAACCAGGTGCAACATGACCTGAATATTCGCTATGTTTTCGATCCGGATTCTCCGACAAAGCTCAATCTGAATTACATCATTCCGGACAGCAAGATCACTTGGGATACGGGTATGTGTCCGCACTGCGGGGAGACCGTAACCATTCACGTGTTTCCAGATCCTATGCCTGTGCTGGGATACGATGTGATCATGAATACTTTGAGATTGCTGACGAGATCGGCCAAGTTGGCAGGATCGGAACAGACTGGATATCATCTTCTGTCTTCATAATTATTTCTTGATTTCCGTTTTATGCTCTGTTAAAAATGCGTTTGGCACTGAGGCGTGGCCAAATTGGTAAGGCTCCTGACTCTGGATCAGGCAACTGTAGGTTCGATTCCTACCGCCTCAGCTTTTCCATCTCTTGGTCCCATCGTCTAGAGGCCTAGGACGCCGGCCTCTCACGCCGGTAACACGGGTTCGAATCCCGTTGGGACTATTTATAGGAAATATAATTGAATTTAGATCATTCCAGATATTTTCGGATGAAGCAAAAAAAAGCGACCGACAATTTGTCGGTCGCAAAAATAGTAATCAGAAATAGATTTATACTCATCTTTTACAGTGATTTTATAAAAAGTATTTAGAATCAATTAGATAACAAGGCACAAAAAACTCTTGGCACTACAAAATGAAACACTGTAAAATCAATGAGTTACAGATTACAAATCGCTATC